>NZ_CADCWQ010000001.1:1299840-1949760 GCF_902806455.1 Virgibacillus doumboii
AATTAAATATAATAAATAATAAAGGATTCACTCTAATAGAAATTATAGCATCAATTGCCATTTTAGGAATGGTTATCACTGTTTTTTTACCGATTTTTCCACAGATTCTTTCCTGGAATGAAAAGACAGATGACGAACTGGTGGCAAGTAATCTACTGGGTCAGGCTGTTCATGATATAAAAGAAAACTATAAAAAGACGGGAACGATACCGGAACTTGACTATACCTTAAACAATGAGACATATAACGTAACTGTTGAATTAAGTCAAACAGGTGATGAAGCAGACTTGGGATTGCAGCGGGTTCATATTACAATTATTTCACAGAATGGCACGGAGTTGAGCGATACATATTCATACCTTAGCCAAGAGGGTGTGGCCGATGAATAGATTATCCGGCGAACGTGGTGCGGCTCTGGTAATGACTTTATTTATTATTATACTTCTAATGCTATCAGTACTTACATTATTTTACATGGTAACCAATACGACAAAACAGGTAACGACAATGGAGAAAAATATTCAGGCAGAGCACATGGCTGATATGGGAATTGATTATGTTAGAACTTTAGTAGATAACTATGAACATAATGAAAAGTCTTCACTTGAGGATTATTTAATAAATGAATTACCTGCTGAGAAGGTACTAATCGATTCCTCAAACAGATTTTTAAAAATTGTTCTGCCACCCGAAGGAATTAACATCGATGAAAATTCAAACGAACCGATTGAATTTACCTATACCAGTATTGGTACTGCCTTTGGCAAAGAAAAAAAGATTGAAGACACGATTGAAATTACTTTTGAAAGCGGGGGAGCCCAATGATTGCACGTAAACGTCTCGGAGACCTGCTTCAGGATGCCGGCCTTGTATCGGAAGATCAAATTAATGAAACACTGCAAAATAAAAAGGAAAACCAGAAGCTTGGAGATGCATTACTTGAGCGGGGATTTATTACGGAACGGCAGTTAATTGAAGTATTGGAGTTTCAGCTTGGAATTCCACATGTGTCTTTATATCGCTATCCAATAGATAGGAATGTTCTTGGGTATGTGCCAAAGGAAATGGCACAGCAAAACTACATTTTGCCACTAAAGTTTCAAGATAATGAGTTGTTACTGGCAATGAAAGACCCAATGGATTATTACATTATTGATGATTTAGAAATGGCGACAGGATTCAGTATTTCACCAGTGATTGCGGCAAAAGATGATATTTTATATGCAATCAATAAATATTATTTTAAAAATGAATCTGAAATGACAATAGAAGGTACGAATGATGGGGATGAAGGATCAATAATCAGCGTACTTAACCAGTTATTGAATACAGGCATTCAATTAAAGGCCAGTGACATACATATTGATCCACAAGAGGCAAATGTTCAAGTCCGGTATCGTATTGATGGACGATTAAAGACTGAAAAAATAATACCAAAACAAATGCAGAATTCGTTGATTTCCCGTATTAAAATTCTCGCCGACTTGAATATTACTGAAACAAGACTGCCTCAGGACGGCAGAATAAAAACAACTGTTGGTGTTACACCGGTTGATTTACGAATATCATGTCTGCCAACTGTTCACGGTGAAAAGATTGTAATACGTATTTTGGATTTGACCAATGCACTTATGCAATTAAGTGAATTAAATTTTTCCGGGGAAAATTATAAAAAATACAAGCAGTTAATTACACAACCAACAGGTCTGGTATTGTTGACGGGACCAACAGGCTCCGGTAAAACATCGACATTGTACGCATCCATCAACCAATTGAATTCAGAAAGTGTGAATATAATTACCGTTGAAGATCCAGTGGAATTTCAGCTCGAAGGGATTAATCAAGTGCAGGTGAACAGTTCGGTGGGTCTCACATTTGCCAACGGATTACGTTCTATCTTAAGACAGGATCCGAATGTAATAATGGTTGGTGAGATCCGTGATCAGGAAACAGCAGA
This sequence comes from Virgibacillus doumboii, assembly GCF_902806455.1. Classification (GTDB taxonomy): domain Bacteria; phylum Bacillota; class Bacilli; order Bacillales; family Amphibacillaceae; genus Lentibacillus; species Lentibacillus doumboii. Next base: position 1,301,798 of record NZ_CADCWQ010000001.1, read on the forward strand.
AATTGCTATCCGGTCTTCGCTGACAGGCCATCTCGTGTTCAGTACGGTCCATACAAACAGTGCAATTGACACGATACCACGATTAATTGATATGGGTATTGAGCCGTATTTGGTTGTTTCTTCGCTGTCAGGCGTTGTTGCACAACGGTTAGTGCGTAAATTATGCCGCGATTGTTTGACTGAAAGAAAGCCAACGAAAATGGAAAAGGAAATATTTAAAAAAAATGGAATTGAAGCTGAACACGTGTACTATGGGAAAGGTTGCAGTGCTTGTCATCATCAGGGATATCACGGAAGAATTGCGGTACAGGAAGTACTGGTAGTTGATGATACGATAAAAAGTATGCTGCTTAATAATAAATCGATTGCAGAAATTCGTTCTTATGCAACTGAACAAGGCATGGACTTCTTAATACATGATGGATTAAAGAAAATGAAAGAAGGATTGACTTCCATGGAAGAAATTATGCAGGTCTCAATTCATGTCTAGGGGGATTCAAATGGATAAAAAATTTAAAAGTTGGCTTACCGATGCATACCACAAGAAAGCATCGGATGTTCATTTAACAATAGGAAAAGCCCCTATTTTTCGGATAAATGGTAACTTAATCGAACAGGATGAAGCAAAACTAGCACCATCAGATACCAGCGAAATTCTCAAGGAAATAATCCCTAACGATCTTTGGCAGCAGCTGGAAGCAAAGAGTGAATTGGATTTTTCCTATGGTATAAGCGGAGTTTCAAGATTTCGAATCAATGCATTTTATCAGCGCGGTGAGTTGTCACTGGCAATTCGAATTGTTCCAACAAGGATTCCATCACTTGAAGAGTTATATTTACCAGGGATTGCTAAGGAAATCGTTCGCCACCCACAGGGACTTGTCCTTGTCACTGGTCCAACCGGCAGCGGGAAAAGTACGACACTCGCTTCGATGATTGATTATATGAATCAGACCATGCAAAAGCATATCATTACCCTGGAAGATCCAATTGAATATATGCATTCACATAATCGGTCTGTTATTGATCAACGGGAAGTCGGCTTTGATACGAATAGTTTCGTGAATGGACTCAGAGCAAGTTTACGACAGGACCCAGATGTCATTTTAGTTGGGGAAATGCGTGATTTAGAAACGATTTCAACAGCGATTACTGCTGCTGAAACAGGACATCTGGTATTGGGTACACTGCATACGACGGATGCTGTATCAACAATTGAACGAATTATTGATGTTTTTCCGGCTGAACAGCAAACCCAAATACGCATCCAGCTTTCAACCATATTAAAGGCAGTTATTTCTCAACGGTTACTGATTACGAAAGATAATTTGGATCGTCGGGTTGCAACAGAAGTACTTCTTAACACATCTGCGGTGAAAAATTTAATTCGCAATGAAAAACTGCATCAAATTCAAAATGTGTTGCAAACATCAAAGGAACAGGGAATGCACACACTTGAAATGGATCTTAAACGACTCTTGCAGGAAGATCAACTTGCGTATGAAACTGCGGCTCCTTTTTTGCAGGAAAGGAGTTTATAATGGATGAATTATCAATACATTGGAAAGAAAAAAACAGGACAAAAGATCAAAGGCAGAATTGAAGCTGACTCTAAAAAGGGTGCGCTGTCAGAATTGGAAAAAAGCGGTCTTATTATTATCGATATTGACGAAACGAGGTCATGGAATAAGGATATTACGATAAATAAAAAGGTGAAGAATAAGGATTTTGTTATTTTCCTTAGACAATATTCCACTTTGATTCACGCGGGAATTTCCATTTCAGATGCAACAAAGACGATGGTGAAACAAACAGATAATCATGCATTGAAAAACGCACTTTCAGATATTGACAAACAGCTTGAACAGGGACAGGCACTGTCAACGGCTGCGGAAAATCATCCAAAAGTTTTTCCCGCATTACTGGTCAACATGATCCAGGCTGGAGAGGCCAGTGGGAAGTTGGATGAAATCCTGAATCAAATGGCTGATTACTATGAAAAAGCTTACCGAAACAAACAAAAAGTAGTTTCGGCTTTAATGTATCCGAGTGTAGTTGGGGTAATTACAGTCTTACTTAGTATTTTTTTACTCGTGTTTATTGTCCCGCGCTTCGTCAGTATGTTCCATTCTATGGGTTCGGAGGTTCCGGCATATACTCAATTTATATTGAGCATCAGTGATTGGATTGGCACATTTTGGTGGATACTCGTAATTTTTGTTGTAATGGGTATAGCAATCTATAAATACCTTATGCAAAATAATCGGTTCGTTTACAGAATGGATAAAGTTAAAATGAAATTTCCTTTTTTGGGCGTTCTTGTTCATAAGAGTGTATTGGTTCGTATGACACAAACATTAAGTACATTGGTTAACAGTTCTGTTCCTATTCTGAAGTCGGTTGAAATCACCGAAAAAGTTGTTGGAAATCGCGTGATTCAGAAGATTCTTATGCAATCAAGGAAATCGCTGGAAACAGGAGAATCCATGACAAAGCCGATGAAAGGTCATTGGGCATTTCCTGCTTTAGTTGTTCAAATGATTCAAATTGGTGAAAAGACCGGTACGTTAGATCATATGCTTTCAAAAGCTGCTGAATTTTACGAGGAAGAAGTGGAACAATTATCGAATCGAATCAAAACATTAATCGAACCGCTGATGATTATAGTACTAACCGTTATTATTGGCAGCATTATCACTGCAGTAGTAATTCCGATGTTTTCTATGTTTGAAAACTTTCAATAATATTGTAGACATTTGTCAGGTAATATATTATATTGAATGTAGGTAAAAAGTAGGATGCGATGATAGGTTACTTGTATTTGGGCACTTGGGTAGTCTTAGCAAGTAGTGCAACCGGCCGACTGAATTTAATAGATTTACATATTAGAGAGGCGGGGGTTTTTTATGCTAAAACGCATGAAAAAGTTATTTAAGAAGGACAGTGGATTTACGCTTGTTGAGTTATTGGCGGTAATTGCAATTTTGGCTATTATTGTTGTGATTGCAGTGCCATCGATTGGAAATGTGATAAGTGATTCTGAAGATAAAGCACATAAGGCAAATGTTGAATTGGTTGAAAATGCCGCGAAAATGGCTGCTATTTCAGAAGGAAAAACTTCCACCACGTTTACCTTGAAGCAACTTGAAGAAGGCGGTTATCTAGAGGACATTCCAGAAAATGTAGGTGACTATGAATATCGGGAAGGGCATAATATAACTGTTGAAAATTCAATAGCTGTTTATGAAGCATATTCTGATGAAAGCTAAGATAAATAAATATTGGCATATTTGTAAGTTACAACGCCCTGTACTCTATTAAACTGCAGGGCGTTTTCTTCATCTGACTTTTTACAAACTAACAAGGAGCCACACTAATGAATACTCTACTAATACTATTTTTCTTCATACTCGGTCTAGTCTTCGGCTCATTTTTCAATGTAGTCGGATTGCGCCTGCCAAAAAACATACCCTTCGTAAACGATCGTTCGATTTGTCCTCATTGTCAACAGCAACTGTCCTGGTATGAAAACATACCACTTCTTTCTTTTGTTATCCAGAATGCTAAATGTCGGCATTGCGGCGAAAAGATTTCATTTATATACCCGGCAATTGAGTTATTTACAGGAGTTTTATTTGCTTTAAGCTATACTATTATTGGATTAAATCTGGAACTGCTCACAGCATTACTATTAGTCTCTATGCTTATGATTATTCTGGTGTCCGACATCAAATACATGCTCATACCTAATAAAGTATTGCTGTTTTTCCTCCCGTTGTTCATTATCATGCGTTTGCTCTCTCCTCTTAACCCTTGGTGGTCATCAATTTTAGGTGCTGTAATCGGGGTCGTTCTTCTTTCCGTAATTATCTTAATAAGCCGTGGTGGTATGGGCGGCGGGGACATGAAGCTATTTGGAGTTTTAGGAATTGTACTGGGAATAGAAAATGTGTTATTAGCTTTTTTTCTATCCTGTGTGATTGGGGCACTTATTGGCATGATGCTGCTATTATTTAAGGTAATCGGCAGGAAACAGCCGGTTCCGTTTGGTCCATACATCGTAGCAGCAACACTTATTACATATTTTTACGGTGATTTTCTATTAGACTGGTATTTTACTTATCTATTATAAAGCAGGTGACAGCATGGGTATTATGAATAATGGCAAAGTGAGTATAGTTGTTACAAATCTTGTTTTACGGTATACCTATCATAAAAGTTCTTCCATCGATGATCCGGTTGCCTATGGAGAAGTAGATTTGCCAAAGGATACAATTAAGGATGGGACAATAGTGAATAAACCCGTTCTTTTGGAGGTTATTAAGCAGCTGGTTCAAAAACATAAGTGGAAGCGTAAGAAGCTTTTTTTTGCAGTTCCGGATGACACAGTCGTTATACGTCAATTGCAAATTCCAGTATCATTATCCAAAGAGGAAGCTAAGGGGTATGTAAGAACACAGATCGGCAACAGCTTTTATTTACCGTTTGCTGACCCGGTAATCGCGCTTGAATTTTTGGATGCGGATCAGGAAAATAGAAATATTCTTTTATTTGCCTATCCGAGAGAGAAGATTTCAGCATTTGAAGAAGTTTTTAAAGAGGCGGGACTTAAACCTGCTGCTGCTGACCTTACGTCGTTATCTGTTTATCGATATTACTTTTTAACGAAATCCGAGGAAAAGGACAATGTCTTACTTATTCATTGGAATCACAGTGCTCTTGTTCTGACAGCGTTTCAAAACCATAAGGCCATTTTCACCAGATATATGAAAATAGACGTGAGTGAAGAAAAAATAATTGAAGAATCTGCAATGAAAATGATTGATGAGCTTATGATTGAAATCAACCGGATTATTGATTTTTACCAGTATTCGATTACAAAAGGTGCGTCAAAGATCGATCAATTACTTTTATCTGGAGATTTTCCATTTTTATCTTCTGCCAAAACGAATCTTTTGGAAACATTAACGATACCTTTATACAGTTTTGAAGACGAAGAACTGCCTGTAAAATTTATCGATGCCCTTGGTTTAGCATTAAAGCAGGATTCGTAAAGGGGAGCTATTATGAATACTGAAATTAACTTACTCGAAAAAGAACAAAAAAAGTATAGTGCTTCCTTAATATGTGGTATTGTGTTCCTTTTATTGCTTGCCCTTGCAATCGGGTTACTGCTGTTTCAGAAAAATATTTATGAGAATCGAATTGAAGCAGAGGAAAATCAACTTTCTCAAGTGAAAATATTACTATCTGATCATCAGAATGAATTTACCAATAGGCAGCAGTTTCAACAATTACAGCAGGACATAGGGACGATACAGGCAGGGTCTGTACCTCATGTGAAATTGTACAATAGATTACTTGGTTATTTATCCTCGCCTGATAAGTTAATTAGTTATGAGTTCACAAATGAAAATCAGCTTATCTTCAATGCAGAATTCGCATCATTAAAAGACGTCGCAAACTATGTAACTGAATTGTTGGAACTAAACTATATTCAGGGGACTCAATTAACAAGTGTGAATAACAATGGAACATCATTTCAAGCAACCTTAACTGTACGTTTCGATAGTGGGATGTTGAAAAAGGAGCTTGGTAATAATGATTAAAAACTGGACAAAAAAACATACGTATATTCTAGTTGGAGTTATCATTGCCGCACTTATTGTCTATGGAATTTCTTATTTTAGAATTATTAATCCAATGAAAGCAGAAGTCGACTCCTTGGCAAAGCAAGTTTCCATGTATGAAACACAATATGAAAAAATAATTGATCAGTCTAAGGAAAATATACCAGATGACACACTTTCATCTATTGAATTACGGGTGCCATCAACAAAATCACCAGACAATCTTTTAATAAATATACAAAACATTGCGAGCTCATCAAATCTGACAATAAATCATCTGAAAGAAGTGGAAAGACAGCAGGAGCAGGAAGAATCATCATCAAAGATAAATGAGACAACGTACAAATTAGATGCAACCTCATCAAAATTGAAAGATATGAATGCTTTTCTGGAGGGCATTGTTGAAAGCGACCGATTAATGATTATTGATACCGTTCATGTTCAACAAGATGCGGATCAAGTATTTTTAACAATTACATTTAAAATCTATTTTGCAGAATAGTGCATGTAACCGCTATGGAAATATACTCCGCTTTCCACGGGCGGCTGATGAGCCTCTCCGTGCTTTCGCACTGCGAGTCTCACCTAGGCCTTTCCTCCCGCAGGAGTCTGCGTATATTTCCTTCGCTTGTTTTGTGCATTGTTTGTCTTTTGTCTTATCATTTCCATTTTGTCCAAACCTCTTTTTTTATACCTTAAAAGTTCTTTATAAATCTCTTTTTTCATAATGTATTATGAAGGAGGGAGATACGTATGCGCCACTACGCAATTTTACGGTTATTATTAGCTGGCTTTTTCTTATATTTTGCCTGGCCAAGTATTCCGGGAGCAGCTTCGCAGGCAGAGGCCATTTTCTGGGGAGTATGGCTGGCTTTCTTTGTCCTGGTTGTTGGATCCAATTTTGCAACACTTTTACAGATGACTTCTCCGCCAGTTATGGAACAGGAACGTTCAAGGCAGCGACAAACGCTTAACCATTGAGGTTTCGGTGTATCAACTGTATAATAAACAGTAAGTATAATGACTAGTACAGTTGAAAGTCGGTGGATTGAAAATGCCAACTAAGCACGAACAAATACTGCAGCATATTTTATCATTGGAAGTCGGACATAAAATATCTGTCAGACGGATAGCCAAAACATTGAACGTTAGTGAAGGAACGGCTTACCGGGCGATAAAAGAAGCTGAAAATCAGGGTATCGTAAGTACCATTGAACGAGTTGGAACAGTTCGGATTGAACGTAAAAAGAAAGAGAACTTTGAGCGTCTGACATTTGCTGAAGTAATCAATATTGTTGATGGACAAGTATTAGGCGGACGTGAGGGGCTGCATAAAACACTTAATAAATTTGTTATTGGAGCAATGCAGCTGGAGGCCATGATGCGCTATACCGAAGCTGGTTCGCTGTTAATTGTGGGGAACCGGGTGAAAGCCCATGAATTGGCTTTAAATGAAGGTGCAGCGGTGTTAATAACAGGTGGCTTTGATACAAATGATGAGATTAAACAGCTGGCAGATGAAAAACAATTGCCGGTTATGTCGACAAGTTATGATACTTTCACGGTTGCGGCTATGATTAACAGAGCAATCTATGATCAATTGATTAAGAAGGAAATTGTCTTTGTAGGTGATATTTTTACACCATATGATCACTCGTATTTTCTATATGCGAAGGACAACCTTGATCGCTGGTATGAATTAAATGAGCAGTCAACCCATACGAGATATCCCGTCGTGGATGAAAGACAACGAGTGGCCGGGATGATTACAGCTAAAGATGTAATCGGAAAGGATAGAAATTTACTCGTTGAAAAAGTAATGACGAAAAACCCGATTGCTGTCCAGGAGAAAACGTCGTTGGCATATGTTGCTCATATGATGGTCTGGGAAGGAATTGAAGTTGTTCCGGTTGTTGATCCATCACATAAACTTAAAGGTGTAGTATCCCGTCAGGATGTTCTAAAAGCCCTGCAGCAAATTCAGCGGCAGCCGCAAGTAGGAGAAACAATTGATGATATTGTTTCACGAAATCTGGAGGCAGTCGAAGAAGATCAAACTGTTTTTCAGGTTCAGGTAACTCCGCAAATGACCAATCAGCTGGGAACACTTTCAAATGGAGTGTTTACCGCTTTAATGACCGAGGCAAGCAGCAGAGTGTTGCTGCATCATAAAAAAGGGGAATTGGTTGTTGAGAATCTGACGGTTTATTTCATAAAGCCGGTACAAATAGATAGTAAATTAGTTATTAAACCAAAGTTGTTAGACGTTGGGCGTATTTATGCCAAGATTGATATAGAAGTCTTTAATGGCAAGAAAATGGTTGGAAAAGGACTATTGATGGCTCAATTAATTGATCGGTAAAACCAAAAACGGAAGCCGGCCTTTCGTCAGTCGGCTTCCACCTGGTTCAGTCGTTTCCATTCTTTTCGGTAATGATTGGTTTCCTTCAAGCCGCGATTTAGCTGAAGGACTCCGAAAATAAGTAATACAATCCCGATAAATAATGAAATTTGGGTTTGATAAAATAAATATTGATTAATTGCAAAAAAGAATATAAAGCTTCCAAGACAAATCCGTGATTTAGCATTAAAATATCGTTGCGTTAATCCATCCTTACTCTTCAATATAGCTACTTTATAGTAAAGCCAAAAAACGAGTGAGAGGGTAATTATTATTGGGAAAATAATCATGTAATCTACTCCTGTATAAAATATCGCTACCTGTTACATTGTAGCTTGTTAATAAGAATTTTACCAGCAGGAGAAGTTAAAAATATGTGACAAAGTAAGGGGTAAGGAAATGAATATAGAAAAAATAATAAACACAATAAAAAACTACGACACGATCATTATCCATCGCCATGTTCGACCTGACCCGGACGCATACGGGTCCCAGGCAGGCTTGAAAGAGCTGATCGTAGAAACATTCCCACATAAAAACGTAAAAATAGTGGGAGAAGCGGATCCTTCTCTGGAATTCCTGGCTAAAATGGAAGAGATTGATGACGAGCTTTACCAAGAAGCACTTGTTATTGTTTGTGATACTGCAAATGCAGCAAGAATTTGTGACCAGCGATATAATTTGGGCAAGAAACTGATAAAAATCGATCATCATCCAAATGTTGATGAATATGGGGACTTAATGTGGGTTGACACTACCTCGAGTTCAACCAGTGAAATGATTTATGACTTGTATTTGTATGGAAAAAATGATGGATGGAAGTTGAATGATGAAGCGGCACGGCTGTTGTATGCCGGCATCGTCGGTGACACGGGAAGGTTTTTATTCCCGAGTACTTCAAAAAAAACATTCCAGCATGCCGCTGAACTTGTTACGTATAACTTCGATCGCTCAAGTCTTTATGATGGGATTTATAATATACAGGACAACATTGCCAGAATGCGAGGCTATATCCTGCAAAATTTTAAGCTTTTACCCTCAGGAATGAGTACGATAAAACTGACGAAGGATATTATGGAAAAGTTCAATGTTAACCCAACAGATACCGGTCAATTAGTGGGGGTCCTTGGTGATATTGAAGGCATTAAAGCATGGGTGTTTTTCATTGAAGAAACAGACTTGATCCGGGTGCGCTTACGTTCAAAGGGTCCGGTGATTAATGAGATTGCAGCAAAATACGATGGTGGCGGTCATCCAATGGCAGCCGGTGCATCGGTGAAATCATGGGAAGAAACAGAAAACGTGATTAAAGATTTGCAGGAAGCATGTTTGGCATACGATGAATAAAAGTTTAATCACTGGTTGATTCACTCGTCACTTTCCGCTTCAATCAACATTATAGCAATAATGCAGATTATCAGTTTTTTTCAATAATAAAGATTGTTTCCATTTGTTTCATTTTAGAGAATGAATTCTACTTCGTAATTTTTATAAACTGCGAACTAGTTTTAAACTCCTGCGAGAAAGACAAGGTTATGAAGAGCAAAAGGAGTCGAAAACTTCGCTGAAAAGTGGTTCATCAGGGTTATGAAAAGCAAAAGGAGTCGAAAACGCCGTCGAAAAGTGGTTCACCAGGGTTATGAAGAGCAAAAGGGATCGAAAACGCCGCCGAAAAGTGGTTCATCGGGGTTATGAAGGGCAAAAGGAAGCAAAACTCCGACCAAAAGCCCTTCATCAAGGTATAAAGATAAAAGGAAGAAAAAAATTCAATGAAATGTCCTTCATCACGAATACGAAGACTAAAAGAAAACAGAATCCTCTGTAAAATGTTTTCCCAAGGTGGGACTCGGAAGCGAGGCAGGGGCTGAGTAGACTCTGCATAAGACCTTAGGAAAACAAGTGTATTCCAGCTGCGTGGTCACAGAGCCTCTTTTAATGGTACTAATCAAATTTAGTTCACAATTTAAGTAAAATGCAACTAAAAATACAGAGTATGCAAACATCCAAAAAGTTTAAAAGTGCTAATTCCTCAAAGGAAGTTAGCACTTTTCGTTAGCTGCTTTGTCGTTCATCCATCGGTATAAACCAGCAGCCTGTGTTTGTGTGATCGTATAGTACATGTATATTATTTCGGTCTATGGAGCGTTTCATTAGTCTGATAAGTTCCGTGGATTCAGCATATGCCGAACGACCCCGTTTTAATTGTGCGATTTTTTCATCACGAAGATGTCTTGGATGCATAATCAGCATGGTAAAACCAGCTCCTTTCAACAGAATCAGTATATGAAAAAGATAAAAAAAATTGTATTGTCTACTAAAATTGTATAAAATTTCTTCCATTTTTACTACAGAAATGCACTAATTTTCATGAAACGTTCACATGGAGCTGGAAATTTCAGCCTCTACCGAAACTTTTACAGTTTCCGTAATTGTCAGTGTTGTTACATCAAACTTATAAGTGAATTCATCAAGTGGGAATTCTTTATTTTCAATGGTTGATTTTAAAAGTTCATCACTTTTGGCTATGATACTTACTTCTTTACCAATAATATCATTTATTTCTTTCTTTATTAGTTCCTCCAAGTCATGTATAATTAGTCTATCTAGACGAAGTTCCTCGTTATTGGTGATAGTTACTTCAATCGATTCAATTGTGAATGGCTCCTTGGATTTCTCATCTAAATCTTTCTTATCTTCTGATAAAGCTTCATTCTGATTTTCCAGTTCAGTCACCTTCGATTTTAAATCTTTATTTTCCTCAAGCAAATGTTCATACATATTTCCATGCATGTAAATAAAGATTAAATAAGCAATAACAGCACCAAGAAACGCACCGATAAAAAAGCGCTGCCACGTTGATTTTTTGTGATATGGAGGGATATGCATCAGCCAACATCCTCCTGTATCAGCCATCCAATCAGAAGTAATGCTGTTTTTACTCCACCCATTGCAGATAAAATAAGTAGTATTTGTTTAACCAGATCAAGAGTGGACCCGTCATAGATTCCCTTTTCAAAATTGGCGATTGCATCGAATGTACCGCCAATTGCGGCCACAATTGCCCAGATCCTTAAGCTTCTGGCTATCCGGCTCATGGATGTGAACGGGGCATCCCCTGTTGCAAATGATCCGATACTACCGATGATTGCACCACCAATAACGACCCCAAAGGCGATAAAAAAACAATGAATAAAATGAGCTATAAATCGTTCCTCCATTATTTACGCTCCTTATGAGAATACTCCTTTCATTCTATGATTAAAATGGACAAGATATGTTATGATGCACGATAGGAAGAGGGTAATATAATGCAGTTGTTATACAGTTTAGCTATAATATTAGTTAGAAGTATATGAAGGAGGGGTAGTATGTCATTTACACATTTACAGGTACGCAGCGGCTACAGCCTTATGAACAGCACCATCACAATTGATAAATTAGCCGATAAAGCGCGTGAACTAAATTTTGACGCAATTGCATTAACAGATGAACATGTTCTTTACGGTGCTATCCCTTTTTACAAAGCATGTAAAGCAAATGGAATCAAACCGATTATTGGCATGTCCGCAGATGTAACTGTTAATGAGGAAACAGAAGCCTGCATTCTATTGGCTAAAAATAATGATGGGTATAAAAATCTTATTAAGATCAGTACTCGCATTCAATTATCCCAAAAAAACAGTATCGAGTTATCCGAACTGGAAAAATACAGTTCTCATTTAATTTGTATCCTGGCAACAATTGATACAAAAATGGAAACACTGTTACTGACAGAAACACACGACAAAATAAAAGCATACCTCGACACATCATGGGGAATGTTTCAGCAGGGAGATTTCTATTTAGGAATTCAGAATCATGGACTGGAAACGGAAAGAAAAGTTAACAATTCGGTTAAAGCATTTCATGAAATATACCAAGTACCAGCAGTAGCCTGGAATGATGTCAGATATTTAAATGAAAAAGATGATATTGCGTATGATTGTTTGCGTGCAATGAAGCAGGACAAAAAATGGTCACTTAAAATCACCGATCCGTCTATTAGGCAGCGTCATTTACGTTCGACTGCGGAAATGGAAGAGGTGTTTCATGCTTATTGGCCAGAAGCGATTAGCAACACGGAAAAAATAAAAAATCAGTGTCATGTAATCTTTGATTTTGAAAAACGAATGCTGCCATCTTATCCTGTTCCGGATCAACTTGACGCTCATACATATTTGGAGAAATTATGCTGGACAAATCTGGAGCAGAAATATGAACATATTACTGAAGAAATAGCCAACCGGTTAACATATGAGCTTAATATTATTCAATCCATGCAGTTCAGTGACTATTTTTTGATTGTATGGGATTTTATTGCTTATGCAAAAGAAAACAAAATACTGGTGGGACCTGGGCGCGGGTCTGCAGCGGGATCATTGGTCTCCTATGTACTCGGAATTACCGAAGTTGACCCAATCCAATATGATTTATTGTTTGAACGTTTTCTTAACCCTGAACGTGTAACAATGCCTGATATTGACATTGATTTTTCCGACCATCGACGTGATGAGGTCATTGAATACGTCCGACATAAATATGGGGATGAACATGTAGCACAAATTATAACGTTTGGTACGTTCGCAGCCCGTTCCCTGTTACGGGAATTAATTAAAACTATCGGAATTGACCAGCAGGATGCCAATTTTATTTTAAAAGAAATACCTGTTCAGGCGAAGAAGTCAATCACCGAATTTGTAAAAGAATCTAATGACCTGCAGCAGTATATCAAGCAATCTGCACCATTGAAGGCACTGTTTGCGGTAGCTGCAAAATTGGAAGGACTGCCAAGACATATCTCAACCCATGCCGCCGGTGTTGTGATAAGTGACAAGTCCTTGACCGAATATGTGCCATTAACAATTGGGGCAAATGAAACTTACTTAACACAATTTCCGATGAATGACCTGGAAGCAATCGGTCTACTAAAAATGGATTTTCTCGGGTTGCGTAATTTGACTTTACTTGAGCGCATTATCCGAACAATTGAATATTCAACAAAACAGCAAATAAACTTAACTGAAATTCCGGCAGAAGATTCAAAGACATATAGACTATTACAAAAAGGTAATACGAATGGCGTATTTCAGCTTGAGTCACAGGGGATGAAGCAGGTTCTGACAAGACTTAAACCGACGACGTTTGAAGATATTGTCGCTGTGAATGCTTTATTTCGTCCCGGCCCAATGGAGAATATTCCAGTTTATATTAGCCGTAAACATGGGCAGGAAAAGGTTGAATACCCGCATCCTGACCTGAAGCCAATTCTGGAAAAAACATATGGTGTATTGATTTATCAGGAACAAATTATGCAAATAGCCCATAAAATAGCCGGATTCTCACTTGGTGAAGCAGATATTTTACGGCGGGCAGTCAGTAAAAAACAACAACAAGTTATGGAAGAGCAAAAAGAGTCATTTATCCAAGGTTGTCTACAAAATGGTTATCCTGAAAATACTGCAGAGGAAATATTTAATTGGATTGTAAAGTTTTCAAACTATGGATTTAACCGGAGCCATGCCGTGGCATACAGTATGATATCCTATCAGCTTGCCTATTTAAAAGCACATTTCCCCGCTGGCTTTTTTGCGGAGTTATTAAGTTCTTTTGCCAGCCAGCAGGAGAAAGTGCATGCATATATTAAGGAATTGAAGGAGCTTGGTATAACGCTGGCACCACCGTCAATCAACAAAAGCTATGGCAAATATTCGGTGGAGAAAGATAACATTCGAATGGGACTGATGTCTATAAAAGGCATTGGTAATCAGGTAGTTAAAGAAATAATTCAAACGAGAAAAGATGGTCCGTTCAAGAGTTTATTTGACTTTTGCCTTCGCGTTTCCCTGAAAGTAGTAAATCGTCAAGCACTGGAAATACTTATTATGGCAGGATCATTTGACGAATTACATGAAAACCGCGCCAGTCTTCTGGCATCAATTGACCGGGCTCTCGAGCAGGGGGAGTTGTTTAAGGAATTTACAGACCAGGCAAGTCTTTTTCAGGATATGCTCGATATGGAAACAGAATATGTCGATATAGAAGATTTCAGTCTGACAAAAAAACTTAGTGATGAAAAGGATTTGCTCGGTATTTACATATCCAGTCATCCATTAGCAAATTATCGCAGTTCCTTGATTAATAGTGGGTATGTATCGATGGCTAAGGCACTAAAAATGATAGGGAAGAAAAAAGTTAAAAGTGCCGGTATTGTACAGGCTATGAAGAAAATCCGTACAAAACGAGGTGACCCAATGGCCTTCGTCACGATTGGTGATGAAACCGGGGATATGGAAGGAGTTATTTTTCCTGATTTGTTTCGGAATGTTCACAGGTGGCTGGAAGAAGGCATGATTATTACCTTCAGCGGTAACATTGAAGCAAGAAATAATCAAAGTCAGTGGCTTTTTTCAGAGATTAAGGCTTTCAATCATGATGAATGGGACCAGAATAAGAAACAACGGTTATTTATAAAGCTGACTGAGCAGAATAATGAAAATGCCTTATCTTTTATTAAAGAAACGGTAACGAGCCATAAAGGTGATTCACCTGTCATTGTGTACTATCAGGAGAACAGAGCTACTTATCAATTATCACAGGATTACCTGATAAATCCGGATAATGATTGTTTACAGGTGTTAAAGAAACATTTTGGTGATGATAATGTAGTATTGGAAGATTAAAAGTGATCGGATATCTGTCACTTTTGTTTCATCCAGCTACGGTTTCTGATCAGTCGCCTTAGCTTTTGTTTCTCCTTTACACATGTTTCCCATCTGTTATAATTAAATAGTTAAGTGGTCAGACCACCGTAAGGAAATACATGCAATTTCTACTACATAAAGGAGTGAGCAGTGTGTCCAATTTAAGAGACGAAGCATTGCATATGCATAAATTAAATAAAGGGAAAATATCTACAGAGTCGAAGGTACCGGTGCGTAATGCACGGGATTTAAGTCTGGCATACTCTCCAGGTGTTGCTGAGCCTTGCAAAGAGATACATGATCGTAAGGAAACTGTCTATGATTACACAATGAAAGGTAACATGGTTGCTGTTGTCAGTGATGGTTCTGCAGTACTTGGCCTGGGTAATATTGGAGCTGAAGCGGCACTGCCTGTAATGGAAGGAAAATCGGTTCTATTCAAAAGTTTTGCAGGAGTAGACTCTTTTCCTATATGTCTACAGACTCACGAAGTAGAAGAAATTGTACAAACCGTAAAACTGATGGAACCAACTTTTGGTGGAGTTAATTTAGAAGATATAGCTGCACCTAATTGTTTTATTATTGAAGAACGTTTGAAAAAAGAAACGAACATTCCTATTTTTCATGATGATCAGCACGGAACAGCTATCGTTACTGTAGCCGGATTAATTAATGCATTAAAAGTAACCGGGAAATCATTTTCTGACATTAAAGTTGTGGCAAATGGTGCAGGAGCAGCAGGTATTGCTATTATAAAATTATTATACAGCTTCGGCGTGCGTGATATGATCATGTGTGATTCAAAAGGAGCCATATTCGAAGGCAGACCATACGGCATGAATGATGTGAAAGATCAGGTTGCCAAAATGACAAATAAAGATAACAAAGAAGGATCACTGGAAGAGATACTCGAAGGTGCAGATGTATTTATCGGTGTTTCTGTTGGAGGTCTGTTATCAAAAGATATGGTCGAAAAAATGAATGATGATCCTATTATTTTTGCTATGGCTAACCCGGATCCTGAGATTATGCCTGATGATGCTAAAGCAGCAGGAGCAAAAGTTATTGGAACAGGGCGTTCGGACTTTCCTAACCAGGTGAATAATGTATTGGCCTTTCCGGGAATTTTTCGCGGTGCATTAGATGTGCGGGCAACACGGATTAACGAGAAGATGAAGGTTGCTGCTGCAGAAGGAATTGCCTCTCTTATTACTGATGCGGAATTAAATGAAGATTACGTGATTCCGGCCCCGTTTGATTCAAGGGTTGCCCCGCTTGTGGCTAAAAGTGTTGCAAAGGCTGCCATGGAATCAGGTGTGGCAAGAATTGAGGTTGACCCTGAAAGTGTCGCTGAAAAAACACGAATGCTGACAAACATTGAGGATGAATAATGACAAGTTTAAAGGAGTGAAACATGGCTGTGTCCATGTCACCTAAACAGAAGGTATATCAAGGCGTCTTACAGGAGCTTCGGAAGTTTATTGACAGTAATGATTTGGTACCTGGGGATAAACTGCCGTCAGAACGTGAATTGTCCGAAAGACTGCAGGCTGGAAGATCGTCAATTCGGGAAGCATTACGTGCGATGGAACTTTTAGGGTTAATTGAAACAAGGCATGGTGAGGGAACGTATTTAAGTACGTATCGCCCATACCAGACAGTTGAATTACTGGCATCGTTCATTTTGAGGGAAAACAATACAAGAAACGACTTGATGCTGGCTAAGCGAATCATGGAAAAAGAAGCGGCAAAAATGGCATATAATCATGTGAATAAGAATGACATAAACAGTCTGCTTTCCGTTATCCATGACCGGGACATGAATCCAAATGAACGTCATGTTGTATTTTTTCAATATTTATTTAAGAAAGCTGAAAATCTGTTGCTCACTAAAATATGGGAACTAATGGATGAATTCTCCAACACGATTACTAAATTGAGTTATGAAGATACTTTCTACTTGAAATTAATCCAACTCTATAAAACAAGGAATTTTGAAATGATAGAGGGGTTATTTGAAAACGTACCAACACGATAATAATTTAATCATCCAGACATATTTTGACACCTTTTTCATTTGGGCTTCGGTATAGTATATAAAGGCAACTTGAGGTTTTATTTCCTGTTTGTTGTATGGGTTTGGTTTGTAGGAAAAGGAGGAATCACCTTGCTTAAGGATTTTTTTGGCAAGAAAAAGAAATACGCATCCATTCCGAGTGAACAAGGTAAACTGGATGTACCAGAAGGTTTAATGAAGAAATGTAATCATTGCCATAAGATTTATTATCGAAAAGAAATGAATAAAAATGTAAATGTATGCCCGAATTGTGATTACCATCATCCATTAACGGCCTGGGAACGTATTAATGGTCTATTTGATGAGGGCACCTTTGTTGAATGGGACAAGCAATTGGCAACTACCAACCCATTGGGATTTCCCGGGTATGAAGAAAAAGTGGAAAAAGACCGTAAAAAGACAGGACTCAATGAAGGTGTAGTGACTGGTAAAGGTTCTATTGAAGGGCAGCAAACTGCTTTTGCAGTAATGGATGCAAGCTTTCGTATGGGCAGTATGGGATCCGTAATGGGTGAAAAGATTGCCCGAGCAATTGAAAAAGCTAAGATGGAGTCACTGCCATTTATTATTTTCACTGCTTCTGGTGGTGCAAGAATGCAGGAAGGTGTCCTGAGTTTAATGCAAATGACAAAAACGTCGGTTGCGATAAAACGTTTTTCTGAAGCAGGTGGATTGATGATTTCAGTAATGACTCACCCGACTACCGGGGGGGTTTCGGCAAGCTTTGCTTCACTAGGTGACTATAACTTTGCTGAACCTGGTGCTTTAATTGGTTTTGCCGGACGGCGTATTATTGAACAAACCATTCGGGAAAAGCTTCCTGAGGATTTCCAAACGGCAGAGTTTTTGCTGAAACACGGCCAATTGGACAAAGTTGTTCATCGGCATGAGATGAAAACTCTTCTATGCCGTTTACTTTCAATCCATCAGAAGGGTGGGGGAATCTCGTGAAGCAAGTAATGGATTTTGAAAAACCAATTGTTAATCTCAAGGAGAAAATTACGGAATTAAAGAAATTTACAAGTGATAGTGATATTGATTTAACGGAAGAAATCAGTACGCTTGAAAAACGCCTCGAGGCATTGGAAGATGATATTTACGGAAACTTAAGCCCTTGGAATCGTGTACAAATGGCAAGGCATCAGGAACGTCCAACCACATTGGATTATATTGAGGAATTATTTACAGACTTCATTGAATTTCATGGTGACCGGCTTTACGGTGATGATGCTGCTATTGTATCCGGGGTTGCTTTTTATCAGGATAAACCTGTAACGGTAATCGGCCATCAGCGTGGTAAGGATACAAAAGAAAACATCCGGAGAAACTTTGGCATGCCACACCCTGAAGGCTATCGAAAAGCATTACGGCATATGCGCCAGGCAGAGAAGTTTAATCGCCCGATTATATGTTTTATTGATACGAAGGGGGCATACCCCGGTAAAGCTGCTGAAGAACGAGGTCAGAGTGAAGCAATTGCCAGGAACTTAATGGAAATGGCCGGATTGACGGTTCCGATTATTTGTATTGTTATTGGTGAAGGCGGAAGCGGTGGTGCGCTCGCTTTAGGTGTTGGTGATCATATTCACATGCTGGAAAACTCCACGTATTCTGTTATCTCACCAGAGGGTGCTGCAGCTTTACTGTGGAAAGATTCAGGTCAGGCCCAACAAGCGGCAGAAACGATGAAAATTACTTCATATGATCTGAAAGAATTAGGTGTTGTGGATCAGATTATTCCGGAGCCAAAAGGCGGAGCACATCGTGATGTAAAGCAGCAGGCTGAAAATATAAAGGCTGTATTGGATAAATCATTAAACCACTTTGACTTAGTGCCATCTGATGAATTACTTGAAAAGAGATGGGAAAAATATAAGGAAATAGGGGAATATAAGGAGATATAATCGTAAATGAGGTTGACTATTGTCAGCCTCTTGGTCGTTATACAGATGTTTAAATAATTGATATTTTTGCTGATTCCAATTATCTTTGTAATAGAAATAATGTAGGATACGAGGTGAAAGTATGGAGAAAATTGGTGTTTTGACCAGCGGTGGCGATGCACCCGGAATGAATGCAGCAATACGTGCCGTCGTCAGAAAAGCTATCTACCACGGTATGGAAGTTTATGCAGTTAAAAATGGTTTTCAAGGTCTGATTGACGGTAATATAGAAAAAATGGATATCGGATCTGTTGGTGATATCATCCAGCGTGGCGGAACAATATTGCGTTCTGCACGTTGTGAAGCTTTCAAAACAGATGAAGGTCAGCAGCAGGGTATTGAACAGTTGAAAAAGAAAGGGATCGAAGGGTTAATTGTAATTGGTGGAGACGGCAGTTTCCGTGGTGCACAGAAACTGACTGAAAAGGGATACCCGTGTATCGGTATTCCCGGTACGATTGACAACGATATTTCCGGAACTGATTTTACGATTGGTTTTGATACGGCATTAAATACAATTATCGAAGCAATTGATAAAATTCGTGATACTGCGACGTCTCATGAACGTACATACGTTATTGAAGTGATGGGGAGAGACGCCGGCGACCTTGCACTTTGGGCAGGACTTGCAGATGGGGCAGAGAGTATTCTCATTCCCGAAAAACAGGATGACTTTCAGGATGTAGTTGAACGTCTGAAGCGCGGGCATGAACGAGGAAAAAAACACAGTATTATCATTCTGGCTGAGGGTGTTGGCAGTGGATTTTCGTATGGGGAAAAAATTCAGGAAGCAACAAATCTGGAAACCAGAGTGACTGTTTTAGGACATATTCAGCGCGGTGGTTCTCCAACTGCCTCTGACCGTGTATTGGCGAGCCGTTTTGGTGCGAAAGCAGTGGATTTATTGATATCAGGCAGGGAAGGCAGAATGGTAGGAATTCAAAATAACCAGCTTGTTGATCACAATATTTTGGAAATCTTATCGAAAGAACATACAATTAATCAGGAAATGTACCAACTATCAAAAGAATTATCTATATAAACAGGAAAGAGGAGGAAGAAAGTGCGAAAAACTAAAATCGTTTGTACGATTGGTCCTGCTTCTGAATCTATTGAAGTTTTGGAGCAATTAATTGAATCGGGAATGAACGTTGCACGCCTGAATTTTTCACACGGTGATTTTGAAGAGCACGGCGGCCGAATCAAAAATATAAAAGAAGCGGCAGACAGAATGGGTAAAACGGTAGCTATTCTGTTGGATACAAAAGGGCCTGAAATACGAACGGGTTCTTTTAAAAATGGTGAAGCCGAATTAACCCAGGACAGCATTGTATATGTAGCAATGGATGAAGTGGAAGGCACTGCTGAACGTTTTTCCATTACGTATAAAGGACTAATTAATGATATTCATGAAGGCTCAAAAATACTTTTGGATGATGGTTTAATTGAATTGGAAGTATTGGAAGTTGACAATATAAACAATGAAATTAAAACAAAGGCATTAAACTCTGGTACGATTAAGAACAAAAAAGGTGTTAATGTACCAAATGTAAGTGTTAATTTACCCGGTATTACAGAAAAGGACGCAAAAGATATCGAATTTGGAATTGAACAGGGTGTAGACTTTATTGCTGCCTCGTTTGTTCGCCGTCCATCAGATATTCTGGAAATTAAAGAATTATTGGAAAAACATAATGCTACACATATTCGAATTGTCCCTAAAATAGAAAACCAGGAAGGCGTTGACAATATTGAATCTATTTTAGAAGTCAGCGATGGTCTGATGGTTGCTCGTGGAGACCTTGGTGTGGAAATTCCAGCTGAAGACGTTCCATTAGTTCAAAAGAAACTAATAGCAAAGTGTAATGAAGTTGGAAAACCAGTTATTACCGCTACGCAAATGTTAGATTCGATGCAGCGTAATCCACGGCCAACACGTGCTGAGGCATCTGACGTGGCAAACGCCATTTTTGACGGAACAGATGCTATCATGCTCTCAGGTGAAACCGCAGCAGGAAATTATCCGGTGGAATCTGTACAGACAATGAGCAGCATCGCGTTAAAGGCAGAAACCGGCCTTGATCATAAAATGATTTTGACTAATCGTTCCAAAACCGTTGATATGACGATTACGGAGGCAATCAGCCAGTCAGTCACCCATACGGCAATGAACCTGTCTGTCAACGCCATTTTAACACCAACAGAAAGTGGACATACAGCCCGTATGATTGCCAAGTACCGTCCAAAGGCACCAATTGTTGCAGTCACTTTTTCCGAACAGGTTAACCGTCAACTGGCATTGGTTTGGGGTGTTCACGCCACAATGGGTGAGGAGGCACACTCAACCGATGAAATGCTGGATATAGCTGTTGACAGTGGCCTAAGCACAAATCTTTTTGAGCGTGGCAGCAGGGTTCTTATAACGGCAGGTGTTCCGGTTGGCGAAAGTGGAACAACTAATCTGATGAAAGTGCATGTGATAGGCGATGTTATGGCAAAAGGACAAGGTATTGGCCGCAGGAGCGCTTATGGTAAGGCGGTCGTTGCCAAAAATACGAGAGAAGCACTGGAAAAAGTTAAGGAAGAAGATATTCTAGTAACATATGGTACGGACCGTGACATGATGCCTGCGATAGAAAAGGCTGCAGGTATTGTAACCGAGGAAGGCGGCCTGACATCCCATGCGGCAGTGGTCGGACTGAGCCTTGGAATCCCGGTAGTAGTCGGTGTGAAAAATGTATTTGATCTTATTAACGATGGAGAAGATATTACCATTGATGGAGCCAAAGGTGATATTTATAAAGGACATGCAAGTGTATTATAATTGATTAAACTTTCGCAGCGTGAAATGGACACACAAGTCTTGAAAGTAAAGAAGGTTGGAGATACACTACCCAAGTTGACTTTGGATTAACGGTTCATTGTTTTATTACGTATTTGATATATAATGCGCAGTAACTTTAGATGAGTGTTAGACCACCGCTCCGGAAATACACTTCGCTTTCCGTGGGCGGCTGATGAGCCTCCTTGCTCCTTCGTCGCTGCGGAGTCTCATCTAGGCCTCTGCTCCCACAGGAGTCTCCGTGTATTTCCTCCGCTAGGTTCTACGTCTATGAACTATTGGTTGGAGTAGGAAACGGGATAAAACACACAGGATAACACTTCACTAGTCCGGGTGAGCGGAGGGCGGTGACTCCTGTGGGAACAGCACGAGTCCGAAGACCCCGCAGAGTGACGAGCGAAACATCCACCGAATATGCTACGAGTTGCGAGGAGTGCTGCTTCTCTGAAAACACTCGCAACACGACGAGCACCCTTCTCGAGGAGGCTGAGGCCGTGCCCGCGGCTAATAAGACACTGCGAAAAAAGAATTTTTGAGCAGATGTCGCCTTGGTACCCGGAGGTGTGAAAGCATCCGCCCGGAGCGATTCCGGACGTAGGGGCGAGAAGTCTTTATTTATATTCCAACAGTTACTGCGCATTTTATATCTTTTGTGCAAAAACAATCTTTTCCAATACAGCTTTTATGTCTACTAGGTTGTCAAGGAAACGATTAGAAACGTTCCATGTATGCCACATTAATCAGAAAAAACTATTTTATTGATGCGAAAGTTGAGTAATTGATAAATAGATAAAAAAAGAAGGGAATTCCCTTCTTTTTTGAAAAGGGGGGGAAGCGTTATGCGCTGGTTATTACTCGCACTTTTAGTTTTACCTGCTATGGAAATCGGCGTCTTTATTTGGATTGGTGGTATCATTGGCCCGTGGTGGGTTGTTGGTTTAATATTATTTACCGGTGCCCTGGGCGTAACAATTGCCAGAAATCAGGGACTGGAGACTTGGCGCCGTGCACAGCAATCGATGAACTACGGACAGGTACCTGCTGCCGAAATTGTGGACGGAATATGTATATTTGTCGGAGCAGTATTTCTATTTTCGCCTGGGTTCATCACAGATACGGCAGGTTTTATTTTAGTGTTGCCAGTTACCAGGGGGCCATTCAAATTAATGCTTCAGCGATTTATAAAAGACCGGATAAATAAAGGGAAAATTATTTACCGCAGATGGTAGTACTATGTTCCCCTAATAAAATACCATATATGATGAAAAACGCCTGCTTTGTACAACGCGTTCCCAAATATTAGCACCATTGGACCAAAAAACAAACCGAGTACCCCCCAGATTTGAACCCCGGCGAATAATGCGATCAATGCTGCAAGCGGGTTCAAACCAATATTACTGGATACTATTTTCGGTTCAAGCAATTGTCGCTGAATTACAACAATCATATATAAAATGGATATTGAGATAGTCATGGAATAGTCGCCAGTCAAAAACAAATAGAGAATCCACGGAATAAAAATAATTCCGGTTCCCAATAAAGGCAGGACATCGACCAGTGCAGCAAATATTGTAATTGTAAGGGCATGATCCACTTTGAAAATAACCAGTCCTGTAAAAATAGTAATTGCGGTAAGTAAAATGAGTACTAACTGTGCCTTAAAAAAACCAAAAACAGCTTTTTTTAAATGATCCCAAACAGCTTTGCCGGTTTCATGAACCGATTGAGGGATTATTTTTTTTACACTTTCAACGAGTCCATGCCAGTCGTTTGTAATAATAAACGTACCCAGAATAATAAATATCAGGACTGTAAATGATTCAGGAAGCAAAGTTAATGCAACTGGAATCTGCAGCAGAATATGCTGCAGAAAATTTGTGCCAAATGATCTGAATTGTTCCAGGATTTGTTTCAGGTTTTCACTGATAGCTTCCTGCTGTCCGGGACTCAATGTATTAAAAAATGAAGTAAGTTTATGATATAGTGGAAGGAGATGTTCATCTATCAAATCTTCTGCAATAAATACAATTGTTTGAAAATGGGCAGGTATTTTTTCCGCCAGATATGTTGTACCCTGAACTAATTCAGCAATAATAAAGATAACCAATCCGATAAATAATAGTAATGCAACAATCATTACCAAAATGGTTGCCAGTACTCTTGGAACTTTTATTTTTTCTTCCAGGAATGTGACGATCGGGTTAAGAAACAATGAAAGAATAACCGCGAGTACAAACGGGTAAATATATGAAAAGGTATTTTGTAAAATAAAATAAATAAAAACAAGACTAACCACAATGACAAAGAACCTTAACACCTGATATAACCTTTGCTTATACAAACAGAACCCCCCACGCCTGCCATTTCAAGCTTGTACTATTTATATATGACGAGTGAGGAAAAAATAGACATGAGTTAGAAAATTCTTGCAGTAAAGCAGAATAATTTAAATATTGATGGTATTTCCGAAATAAAAATATTGCTGAATTTAATCGGTTTCAATTCACATTATGTTCATAATACTTTATAATTGTTGATGGAGATGGCAATGTTATTTTTTACAGAATATTGTCAAATGTAATTACCAATTAATTTATTCTAAGTTAATGAACAATTTATAGAAAAAGGAGAGGGTTTGTTATGGCAACAACTAAAGGTCTTGAAGGGGTTGTCGCAACTCAGTCGTCAATTAGTTCTATTATTGATGATCAACTTACATATGTTGGTTATACAATTGATGATTTAGCAGAGAATTCAAGTTTTGAAGAGGTAGTTTATTTATTGTGGAATTTAAAACTTCCTGCAAAACAGGAATTGGACGCATTTAAAGCAGACCTGGCATCCAATATGGAGTTGCCTGAGGCTGTTATTGATCATTTGCGTTCCTATGATTTATCAACTGTACATCCAATGGCTGCATTGCGTTCTGCAGTTTCCATCCTCGGACTGTATGATGAAGAGGCAGATGTGATGGAAACAGAAGCAAATAAGCGAAAGGCCATCCGTCTGCAAGCGAAAATTGCAACAATAGTTACCGCTTTTGCACGTATCCGCAAAGGGAAAGATCCGGTTAAACCGAAGAAAGACTTAAGTTTTGCTGCGAACTTCCTTTACATGTTAAACGGCGAAGAAGCAAAAGATGTTGAAATTGAAGCAATCAATAAAGCGCTTGTGCTTCATGCTGACCATGAATTGAATGCGTCAACATTCACGGCACGTGTATGTGTTGCTACACTCTCAGATGTTTATTCCGGTGTAACCGCTGCAATCGGTGCATTGAAAGGTCCATTGCACGGTGGCGCCAACGAGCGTGTTATGGCAATGCTGACAGAGATTGGCGAGGAAGAAAATGCCATTCCGTACATTAAAGAAAAAATAGCTAACAAAGAAAAAATAATGGGTATGGGACACCGTGTTTATAAAAATGGCGATCCTCGTGCTAAACATTTAAAACGCATGTCCAAGGAGTTAACGGAAACATCCGGGCAATCAAAGTGGTATAATATGTCCGTTAAAATTGAAGAGTTCATCAAAGAGGAAAAGGGTCTTCCGGCCAACGTTGATTTTTATTCAGCATCCGTTTACCACAGTCTTGGTATTGACCATGATTTGTTCACGCCAATTTTTGCAACAAGCCGTGTATCAGGCTGGTTGGCACATATCCTGGAACAATATGATAACAACCGCTTAATTCGTCCACGTGCCGAATATGTCGGACCTAAAACACAGGAATATGTAAAAATCGAAAATCGCTAAGTCATAATGCCGGTAACCCCGGATACTACGATGGCAGGTGTTTGTCAACTGCGGGTTATCAGTAAAATCAATATTATGATAAAATAACTATGCAAGAAGATGACTAGGAGGTATATTTATGACTCAAGGAGAAAAAATCACAGTTGAGAATGGTAAAATGACCGTTCCAAATAAGCCAATCGTTCCATTCATTGAAGGAGATGGAACTGGTCCGGATATTTGGGCTTCTGCGCGTAACGTAATTGAAGCTGCAGTCGAGAAAGCATATAACGGTGAAAAGGAAATTCAGTGGACTGAAGTATATGCAGGCCAGAAAGCTTATGATAAAACAGGTGAGTGGCTGCCTCAGGATACACTTGATATGATCGACAAATATAAAATTGCAATTAAAGGACCATTAACAACACCAATCGGTGGGGGAATTCGTTCCTTAAACGTTGCACTGCGTCAGGAATTGGATCTGTTCACTTGCTTGCGTCCTGTTCGCTATTTCAGCGGCGTTCCATCCCCGGTTAAGCATCCGGAAGATGTTGACATGGTTATTTTCCGTGAAAATACAGAGGATATTTATGCAGGTATCGAGTGGCAAAAAGGCTCTGATGAAGTGAAGAAAGTAATCGACTTTTTGAAAAATGAAATGAACGTTAATAATATCCGTTTCCCTGAAACTTCCGGAATCGGCGTTAAGCCGGTATCTGAGGAAGGTACGAAGCGTCTTGTACGTTCTGCAATTGAGTATGCACTAAATGAAGGTCGCCGTAATGTTACTCTAGTACATAAAGGTAACATCATGAAATTTACGGAAGGTTCATTCAAAGCGTGGGGATATGAAGTTGCTGAACAGGAATACGGTGACAAAGTGTTTACATGGGCTGAATACGACCGTATCGTAGAAAAAGACGGAAAAGAGGAAGCAAATAAAGCACAGGATGAAGCATTGGCAGCAGGGAAACTTCTTGTAAAAGATGCAATTGCTGACATCTTCCTGCAGCAGATTCTGACTCGTCCTAAGGAATTTGATGTTGTTGCAACGATGAACCTGAATGGTGACTATATTTCAGATGCGCTTGCTGCACAGGTAGGCGGAATCGGAATTGCGCCAGGAGCAAACATCAACTATGACACTGGCCATGCAATTTTCGAAGCAACACACGGTACTGCTCCTAAATATGCTGGTATGGATAAAGTAAATCCATCATCCGTAATTCTTTCAGCAGTATTAATGCTCGAACATCTCGAGTGGAGAGAAGCAGCAAATCTGATCACGAAGGCAATGGATAAAACGATTGCTTCCAAAGTTGTTACGTATGACTTCGCACGCATGATGGACGGTGCAACAGAAGTAAAAACGTCCGAATTCGGCGATGAGCTAATTAAAAATATGGATTAATGCTCTTACAGGCGTTGCTGCAGTATGTGGCAACGCCTGTATTGGCATACGCAAGGGATTAATATTACTTAAATACGGCAATTTAATTTTTCCGCCATTGGAAGGAGAATGGACATGGCAATTAAACGTAAGAAAATTTCCGTAATCGGCTCCGGTTTCACTGGTGCTACAACAGCATTAATGATGGCGCAAAAGGAACTTGGAGATATTGTACTGGTTGATATTCCGGATAATGAAGACCCGACAAAAGGAAAAGCTTTGGATATGAAAGAAGCAAGTCCTGTTCAGGGTTTTGATGCTAATGTCACCGGGACTGCCAACTACGAAGACACAAAAGACTCCGATCTAGTCATTATTACTGCCGGAATTGCTCGTAAGCCTGGTATGAGCCGTGATGATTTAGTAAAAACAAACGCTAAAATCATGAAAACTGTTACACAGGATATTGTGAAATATTCACCGGAAACAACGATTGTCGTATTGACCAATCCGGTTGATGCCATGACATACACCGTATTTAAAGCGTCCGGGTTCCCTAAAGAACGGGTCATCGGTCAATCCGGTGTACTGGATACAGCACGGTTCCGCACATTTGTTGCTGAGGAATTGAATCTGTCAGTTAAAGATATTACCGGATTTGTTCTTGGCGGACACGGTGATGATATGGTTCCATTAATCCGTTATTCCTATGCCGGCGGAATTCCGCTAGAAAATCTGATTTCCAAAGACCGGCTTGACGAGATCGTTGAGCGAACCCGTAAAGGTGGAGGGGAAATCGTTGGTCTACTGGGTAATGGCAGTGCATACTACGCACCAGCCGCTTCCTTAACTGTTATGGCTGAAGCAATCCTGAAAGATCAGCGCCGCGTACTTCCTTCAATCGCATACCTTGAAGGAGAATATGGATACAGCGATATTTATCTCGGTGTTCCAACAGTAATTGGCGGAAATGGTCTGGAAGAAATTATCGAACTTGATTTAAACGACGATGAAAAAGCAGCATTGGACAAATCAGCAGATTCAGTGAAAAATGTATTGAATGTATTAAAGTAATTAAAGACTTCTTTTCGCCGATATTGGTGGAAAGAAGTTTTTTATTAAATAAGATTGAAAAAATCAATTTCACCTGAAAATTAATTAGTGATAAACTTATTTTTCTGATATAATAGTAAACGCTTACATATATGGAGGTGGAAACCGTGATTGGCAAAAAAAGAAAGCTTGGAAAGAAAATTAATGATCTGCAAATAGGGGATTCATACACAGCATCAAAAATCATCGAGGACAAAGATTTGTTATTATATTTAGGCTTAACAAATGATGCAAATCCGTTGTATATTCAACATGACTATGCATCTCAGACCCCTTATAAGCAGCCGATTGTTCCATCTGTCATGTTATTCGGGATGGTATCTTCGATTGTCTCCATGCATTTGCCTGGACCGGGAAGTCACATCACACAGCACGAGATGACTTTCCCTAAACCCGTTTTTCACTACTCTGAGGTAAAATTCACAATTGAAATCATTAATATTGACCAGGAAAATCATCGGGTCACATTGTCTGTGGTAGGTTATGACAAAGATGGGGATGAAGTATTACAGGGTAAGCTTAATGTATGTCCAGCATATGAACCGGAATCGATAACAGGGGCTTCATTGGAAAACTTCTTTTAATAATCCTGCGATACTATCACCGAAATTGGTGGTAGTATTTTTATTTTTGAATGTTTTAATATGAATTATATTGAAAACCGGTTTTACACATTCATTAATCATATGCCTAGCTTGTTCTTCCCGTAGGAGTCTCGCATATTACAACTACTAGTATAAAAGTTCCGCTTTATCCATTACAATGATAATTTCGCTATTTTACCAAGACATTTGAGTAATATCCAGCGGAGGAAATACATGCCCTTCATCAGGGGTATGCCGACGTTGGCCGACAAGGCCGGTTTTAGTCGGACTTCCTTCTTACGGCAGCAGAGGCCTAGATGAGACTCCGCAGCGACGTAGGAGCAAGGAGGCTCATCAGCCGCCCGCGGCTAAGAAGACACTGCGAAAACGAACTTTTTGAGCAGATGTTGCCTTGGTACCCGGAGGTGTGAAAGCGAAGTGTATTTCCGGAGCGATGGACTAACACTCACATAAGGTTACGTCACATTTTATAGAAACTGCGGTTTAAAAGTAAAATCTTTTCAAACGAATGACTTAAACTGCAAAGATAATCGAATTGTAAATTTTTCTTTACATGCGAACGTATTCACATAACCCCATCTTAGATGTAAGATGTAGATATACTATGCTTTTTCATAGAAATGGGGGCTTCACATGGGGAAGAAAATTCTTATCGTTGATGATGAAAAGTCAATCGTGACACTGCTGAAATTCAATGTGGAACAAGCAGGATTTGAAACAGATGTGGCATACGATGGCAAAGAAGCTGTTCAAAAAGCAGAGGGTATCGATTATGATCTTATTATACTAGATTTAATGCTTCCTGAGATGGACGGGACCGATGTCTGTAAACATTTGCGGATGAACAAAATCGATACACCGATTTTAATGCTGACGGCAAAGGATGACGAATTTGATAAAATACTTGGTTTGGAACTTGGAGCTGATGATTACTTAACCAAACCATTCAGTCCCAAAGAAGTCGTTGCACGTGTAAAGGCTATTTTAAGACGGTCAAAAAAAACCGAAGAAGCACTTGGAAAATCACTTGCAATAGGGGATTTAGCAATATATCCCGACCGTTATGAGGCTGAAATGAACGGGACGACATTAACGTTTACGCGAAAGGAATTTGAACTTTTACATTATCTTGCTGCACATAAAGGAAAGGTTTTGGCAAGAGACCAGCTGTTAAGTGCAGTTTGGAACTACGATTTCGTTGGTGATACACGAATAGTGGATGTACATGTCAGTCATTTACGTGAGAAGATTGAACCGGACACTAAAAGGCCATCATATATCAAAACAGTTCGGGGACTGGGCTATAAATTGGAGGAACCGAAATAATGCACGCCTTATTTTCCAGACCATTATTTTCCTATATAAGCGGGCTGTTTTTCCTGATAGTAGTTACGGGGATTATATTAAGTCAGCTGACAGACGAATATATTATCCTTTGGTCTGTATTGCTTATTACTTATATTATTCTAATAATGATTATGCTGCACGTATATGAGAAATATATGAGACCAGTCAAAAAGGCATCGAAAACGGTTGATGAACTCGTAAAAGGAAATTACCGTGCGCGAATTCACCATACTTCGGGCGGTGCCGTTGCTGAACTGAACGAAAAAATAAATATATTGGCAAGAAATCTGAGTGAATTCGCAATTCAGGGGAAGATGCACGAAAAGCAACTTTCCACTGTAATTGATAATACACAAAGCGGGTTGGTGCTGCTGGATGAAAAAGGTTACATTCACCTTGTCAACCGAAAATTTCTTTCCACTTTTGGCGGAGCTTCGCGAGATTATAATGGATATCTATATTATGAAGTACTTGGAAATGAAAACATTCATAATACCGTACAAAAAGCTTTTTTGTATGAAGAAAATGTAAAAGAATCGTTTACGCAATTTGTCGGGTTGGACACAAAATACATGGAAATTGTGGGCGCACCGATATTCAATGAACGAAAGATACTAAAAGGTGCTGTTCTGGTATTTTATGATATAACTGATTTGAAGAAGCTTGAGTTGATGCGGAAGGATTTTGTTGCAAATGTGTCCCATGAATTGAAAACACCAATCACCTCAATTAAGGGATTTGCCGAAACACTTTTGGATGGGGCGATGAATGATAAAGAAACACTTCAAAATTTCCTGGAAATCATTAATGATGAGAGTGCCCGTCTTCAAGGGTTAATCGAGGATCTGCTGACATTATCCAGACTTGAAAAAGATGAATTTAAGTTAGTAAAAACAAAAGTAAATGTGAATGAATTGGTCGACGAAGTGCTGCCAATTATGAAGCAGTCTGCTGAACAAAAAATTATATCTTTAACAGCCGATATCGGTGAAAAACTTTCATTGCATGCTGATCGTGAAAGAGTTAAGCAAGTGCTGATTAATTTATTGGCAAATGCGATAAATTATACTCCGGAAAATGGCCAGGTTAATCTAATGGTCACGGATACTGGCGACAACATTCATATTCAAGTGTCAGATACAGGGATTGGTATGGATGAGGACGCTATTCCAAGGGTCTTTGAACGCTTTTACAGAGTTGATAAGGCACGAAGCAGAAACACCGGTGGAACGGGGCTTGGACTGGCAATCGTTAAACATATTGTAGAGGTACACGAAGGTGACATTAAGGTGGAAAGTGAATTAAATAAAGGTTCAACGTTTCATATATATATACCGAAAAACTAAACATCCTCAAACTGGGGATGTTTTGTTATACTTGATCAGTTAGAGAAAGATAATTTTTTCCTTTATGTGCGTTCAGTGATAAAATATGTTTATATGATAACGGTGATTGGAGGAAATAAAAACATGTCCAACAAACTTGTTTTAATCGATGGAAACAGTATTATTTACCGGGCTTTTTTTGCATTGCCATTGTTGAACAACGATAAGGGCGTCTACACGAACGCTGTTTACGGATTCACAACGATGCTGCTAAAAATTCTGGAAGATGAAAAGCCGACACACATGTTAGTTGCGTTTGATGCTGGAAAAACGACATTTCGGCATAAAACGTATAAAGAATACAAAGGTGGCCGTCAAAAAACACCCCCGGAGCTTTCGGAACAGTTCCCGCTGCTCAAAGAAGTCCTTGATGCATTTGGGATTCCTCATTATCAACTTGAACAATACGAAGCGGATGATATTATTGGAACGCTGGCAACCAAAGCAGAAGCGGACAAATGGGATGTAACAGTTATTTCCGGTGATAAGGATTTGCTGCAGCTTGCATCTGATAAAGTAACAGTCAACCTAACCAAAAAGGGCATCAGTGATGTTGAATCCTATACTCCAGCATTTATGAAAGAAAAAATGGAAATAAATCCGGATCAGATAATCCACCTGAAAGCGTTGATGGGTGACAGCTCAGACAACATTCCAGGTGTACCGGGGGTAGGGCAGAAGACTGCTACCAAGCTGTTAAAGCAATATCCGACGCTGGAAGAAGTATATGACAACATTGGAGACGTGAGTGGTAAGAAATTAAAAGAAAAGCTGGAAAACCATAAATCTGATGCGTTTATGAGCAAACAACTGGTTACGATCAATCGCGACTCGCCAATTGAAATTACAACAGATGAAATTACATATGACGGGTATCAGCAAGCAGATGTAAGTACTATATTTAAAGATTTAGGATTTCAATCCTTGCTAAACCGGTTGAAAGGTGAGTCAACTGATGAAGGAGATCAATCGGAAGCACTCAGTGAAATCAGCTATACAATTCCTGATAAGGTGACAGCAGATCTGTTCACGGATGAATCGGCACTGGTTGTAGAGATGCTTGGCGACAATTATCATCAGGCTGCCATTGAAGGATTTGGTCTGGTTAATGAAAATAGTTCATACTTTATTCCAACCGAATTGGCATTAAAATCAGCGGATTTTAAAACATGGGCAGAGGATCGGAATAAATCCAAAGTTGTCTTTGATGCGAAAAAAACACTCGTAGCATTGTTAAGACATGACATTTATATCAAAGGTATTACATTTGATATGCTGCTAACATCTTATTTACTGAATCCATCTGAAAATAATCATGATATTCCGGCAATAGCGCACAGAACCGGGGAAACAGATGTATTATACGATGAAGAGGTATATGGCAAGGGTGCAAAGACCAAAGTTCCGGAACAGGATGTACTGGCCGAGCATGTTGTACGTAAAACAAGTGTATTGTTTCGACTGAAAGATAAAATGGAAGAACAACTGAAAAATAATGAACAATATGAATTACTTAAAGAACTGGAAATGCCGCTTGCACTTATTTTAGGTGAAATGGAGCACACTGGTGTATTAGTTGATGTGGAACGGTTGGAGGAAATGGGCGATGACCTGAGGCAGCGATTAGGTGAACTTGAAAAAGAAATCCATGAACTCGCCGGTGAGGAATTTAATTTAAACTCTCCTAAACAATTGGGACCTATACTATTTGAAAAGCTGAAACTTCCTGTAATTAAAAAAACGAAGACAGGTTACTCCACTGCAGCAAATGTATTGGAGCAGCTGGAAAACGAACATGAAATCATTCCAAAGCTTCTGCTGTTCCGACAGCTTGGAAAACTGCAATCCACGTATATTGAGGGACTATTGAAAGTGGTTGACCGTGATACGAAAAAAATTCACACCCGGTTTAATCAGGCATTAACACAAACGGGCCGGTTGAGCTCGATTGACCCAAATCTGCAAAACATTCCAATTCGGCTTGAGGAAGGACGGAAGATTCGTCAGGCGTTTGTCCCTTCCAATAAAGACTGGATTATGTTTGCTTCCGATTACTCTCAGATTGAGTTGCGAGTACTTGCACATATAGCCGGGGATGATAAACTGATTGCAGCCTTTAAAGATAATTTGGATATCCATACACAGACTGCAATGGATGTATTCCATGTAGATAAAGAGGATGTTACAGCAAATATGCGCAGACAAGCCAAGGCTGTAAACTTCGGAATTGTTTATGGAATTAGTGATTATGGACTTTCTCAAAGTCTGGGAATTTCCCGTAAAGAGGCAAAGCAATTTATCGAACGTTATTTTGAAAGCTATCCGGGTGTTAAGAAGTATATGGATGAAATTGTCCAGGAAGCCAAACATCAGGGATATGTTTCAACGCTAATGAAACGAAGAAGATATCTGCCTGACATAACGAGCAGAAACTTTAATCTTCGTTCGTTTGCCGAGCGAACTGCAATGAATACACCTATTCAAGGCAGTGCTGCCGATATTATTAAAAAAGCGATGATAGACCTGCACGAGAAACTGCTGGATGAAAAACTTGAGGCACGAATGCTTTTGCAGGTACACGATGAACTAATTTTGGAAGCACCAAAGCATGAAATTGAAAAATTAAAAGACATAGTACCAGCTGTTATGGAAAATACCGTTGACTTATCCGTACCGCTTAAAGTCGATTATGAATATGGTGATAGCTGGTTTGATGCGAAATAAGGGGAATCAGTGAGAATGCCGGAACTACCAGAAGTCGAAACGATAAAAAATACATTAAAACGATTTGTCACTGAAAAAACGATAGCAGATATATCCATATTCTGGCCAAAGATCATAAAAAATCCGGACGATGTGGAACAATTTAAGCAGATTTTAGTCGGACAGACCATTCATGATATTACCCGAAAAGGCAAATTTCTGTTATTCCAATTGGATGACTCTGTAATTGTCTCCCATTTACGGATGGAGGGAAAATATAGTGTTCATCCTTCAACAGAACCAGTGAAAAAGCATACACATGTGATTTTTGCTTTTACGGATGGTGATGAGCTTCGTTATAATGATGTACGTAAATTTGGAACCATGCATGTTTTTGATAAAGGGAAGGAATTTACACAAAAGCCACTGAATCAGCTGGGACCAGATCCGTTTGATGAAGCCTTTACACTGGACTACTTTTACAAAAAACTTAAAAAGACCGAGCGTGTAATTAAAGCAGCATTATTGGATCAGAGTATTGTGACCGGCCTTGGGAATATTTACGTGGATGAAACATTATTCAGAGCAAATGTCCACCCATTAAAGAAAGCAAACAAACTGACAAAAAAAGATGTTAAAGCAATACGTGAACAGGCAATCCTAACGCTCGAGGAAGCCGTTTCCCAAGGTGGAACAACGATTCGTTCCTATGTAAATGGACAGGGAGACATGGGGATGTTTCAGCAGGAATTGTTTGTCTATGGTCAAGAGGATAAACCATGCAAAAAATGCGGAAAACTAATCGTCAAAATGAAAGTTGGCGGTCGTGGAACACACGTCTGCCTATCTTGTCAAAAAAACTAAGCGAGGTATACTGATGGCACTAATAATAGGCTTAACAGGGAGTATCGCAAGTGGAAAGAGTACCGTTTCCCTAATGTTTGATGACTTTGATATTCCGGTTGTTGATGCCGATAAAATAGCACGTGAAGTTGTCATGCCGGGTGAAAAGGCATATGAGCAAATAGTTAATACATTCGGACGTGAAATATTATTTGATGACAAAACAATAGACCGAAAGAGGCTCGGGGCAATAATTTTTGCCGACGAAACAAAACGCGAGGAGTTGAACGGCATTGTACATCCGGCAGTCAGAGAAAAAATGTTGGAAAAACGGGATGCTTATGCCAACTCCGGTGCAAAATGTGTGGTGCTGGATATTCCTTTATTGTTCGAAAGCAAGTTAACGCATTTCGTTGATAAAACAATCGTTGTATATGTAGATGAAAAGGTTCAATTGCAGCGCCTGATGGATCGTGATGGGTTTACTGAAGAAGAAGCGTACCAGCGAATCAATGCGCAAATTTCTGTGAAGGAAAAAGCGGAACTGGCTGATGCCGTCATCGATAATAACGGTTCAAAAAATGATTCCTATCGGCAACTCGAAACATTATTAAGCAAGTGGAATGTAATAGAATAACGTATTTAGCCTGGAATGAATCATTTTTCCAGGCTTTTTAAAACTTTTAAGCACATTTCCTTTTAATTATGTTATACTATTTATGAAAAAGAAGTAAATGAGTATAACATATACAGGAGGACTACAAATGAGTAAAACCCGAATTGCAATTAATGGATTTGGACGAATTGGACGCATGGTCTTTCGTCAGGCAATTACTGATAACAAAATCGAGGTCATCGCAATTAATGCCAGCTATCCTCCAGAAACACTTGCACATTTAATAAAGTATGATAGTATTCATGGTATTTTTGATGGTGAGGTGAAAGCGCTTCAGGATGGGTTGGAGATAGATGGGAAAAAAGTTGAAATTGTCGCCTCCCGCAACCCGGAGGAACTGCCATGGAAAGAACTGGCGATTGACGTAGTAATAGAAGCTACAGGGAAATTCAAAACAAAAGAAGATGCAGGTCTCCACATTAAAGCAGGGGCCAAAAAAGTAGTTATTACCGCTCCTGGCAAGCAAGTTGATAAAACAATTGTAATGGGAGTGAATCAGGACACGTATAAAGCTGATGAGGATAACGTCATTTCAAATGCATCCTGCACGACCAATTGTTTGGCTCCGGTAGTAAAAGTGCTTGATGACAATTTTTCAATTTTAAACGGATTAATGACGACTGTTCATGCTTTTACAAATGATCAGAAGAATCTTGATAACCCGCACAAAGATTTGCGCAGAGCAAGAGGGTGCACACAATCAATTATACCGACTTCAACGGGTGCTGCCAAAGCTTTGGGAGAAGTCCTGCCGCATTTGACCGGTAAACTGCACGGTATGGCACTGCGCGTACCTACACCAAATGTTTCATTAATTGATTTGGTTATTGATGTAGAAGAAGCAGTGTCCATAGAGACTGTTAATGAGGCACTTAGAAATGCTTCTGAAAATGAATATAATGGTATTATTAAATATAGTGAGGAACCACTCGTTTCTATTGACTATACAACAACAGATTATTCCGCAATTATTGATGGTATATCAACAATGGTCATGGATGATAACAAGATCAAAGTCCTGGCCTGGTATGATAATGAGTGGGGCTACTCCAAACGAGTTGTTGATTTGGCCAAATATGTTGGAAACTATATTAATCAGGAACAGGTAAAAGTTTCATAAAAGATTACAAGATTGATCCGCTTCAGATATGGAGTGGGTCAATTTTTTTTGGGCTGTTTCTAAAGTAATTTGATAAAATAAATTGCAGTTGGCTTTTAGATTAACGGTTTGTTTTATGATCGTATTTGATATATTATGTGCAGTAAATTTATATTAGCTCTGGTCTACCGTTGCGGAAATACACTCCGCTTTCCGTGGGCGGCTGATGAGCCTCCTTGCTCCTTCGTCGCTGCGTAGTCTCATCTAGGCCTCTGCTCCCACAGGAGTCTCCGTGTATTTCCTCCGCTAGGTTCTACGTCTATGAACTATTGGTTGGAGTAGGAAACGGGATAAAACACACAGGATAACACTTCACTAGTCCGGGTGAGCTGAGGACGGTGACTCCTGTGGGAACAGCACGAGTCCGAAGACCCCGCAGAGTGACGAGCGAAACATCCACCGAATATGCTACGAGTTGCGAGGAGTGCTGCTTCTCTGAAAACACTCGCAACACGACGAGCACCCTTCTCGAGGAGGCTGAGGCCGTGCCCGCGGCTAATAAGACACTGCGAAAAAAGAATTTTTGAGCAGATGTCGCCTTGGTACCCGGAGGTGTGAAAGCATCCGCCTGGAGCGATTCCGGACGGAGGGGCGAGAAGTCTTTATTTATATTCCAACAGTTACTGCGCATTATATATCTTATGTGTACAAAAAAACCTCTTTGAAAAGTAGTTTTTTTAATGAAACAATAACGTCTAAATATGTTAAAATATAAAGAAGTATAGAATTCGTTGAGTTATTGATACATAAATTTCGGATGAGGTGTAGCAAAAATGTCGTTCCGTCAAACGATTGCAAAATACTTTGGTAACCATGCAGAAACTAATGAAAAACATATTGATCCATCCCTTCGAACCCACTATTATAAAACAACGAAAGACAAAGGATTAGCCATGCTGGAAAATCTTTTTCAATATGATGATAGATATGAAATAATTGCTTTTTCCAAAGAACATGGAGAACTAAGTGCAAATATTGTTAAAGGGAAAAAGGCATTCATTGTCGGAACTGTTATAATGGTTGGACCATATAAAACAGCAATAGATTTTTCAGTTACAACCGAGTCGGCTTTCCCCTTTGATTTTGGATACAGCACAAAAGTAATCCATCAATTGTACGGTAAGGCCAATAATGAACTGACCAGGATTGAAAGTGTCAGCTGATGATAGCAGAATATGAATGGGGTTGGTCCAGATGAGATGTTCAAATTGCCACAATAAAAGTACAAAAGTTTTGGATTCAAGACCGATTGAAGATGCACGTTCGATTCGCAGACGACGGGAATGTGAAGCGTGTGGATTTCGCTTTACAACATTTGAACGAATTGAAGAAGTGCCGTTAATCGTTGTGAAAAAAGATGGAACAAGGCAGGAGTTCAGTCGTGAAAAATTAATGCGGGGATTAATCAGAGCGTGTGAAAAACGGCCTGTACCACTTGAGAAAACGGAAGGAATTGCAATTGAAGTTGAGAAGGAACTCCGTAATGCAGGTGTTTCCGAAATAGACAGTAATCAAATTGGTGAAATGGTTATGGAGCAGCTCTCTGATGTTGATGAAGTTGCCTACGTCCGGTTTGCATCCGTTTACCGCCAGTTTAAGGATATTACTGTATTTTTGGATGAATTAAAAGAATTGATCAAAGCAGATAAAGATAATACCTGATTCGGAAATATTAGATTGTATTAATGTGACACAGTCCGAGGTGATAGTCCATAACTGTCGCTCCGGAAATACACTTTGCTGAATATTGTTCACTTATATTTATTGTGACGGAGTATAAGTAAGTTTTTATAAAACCAGCAGCTGGAATATGCGAGACTCCTGTGGGAAATACAAGTTAGGCGAGACCCCGAAAGCGAGTATATTCCAACTGCGGCGTTAGATAGTCTCGTTGAATGATACAAACCAATCTATTGCGAGTTTATATCTTTTGTATCCAAAACAACAATCTGTGCGAAAACAGCCTAAACAAAAGAGCCATTTGTAAAGAGAGAAAGGGTCTAAAATGATGAACCATATCGGAAAAGTACTCCCAATTGAAGGCTATCACGTGGAACTTAAAGGGAATCTTCCTATCGATTATACAAAATCATTAACACACTTGTACCAGCCATTAATTGGTATACACGCCGTGTCATTATATCAAACGCTGTTGCATGAGCTGGACTTCCAGACCGGTTCAACAGTGCAGACACATCATACATTAATGAACTATATGAATCTGCCATTGGATGTTATTTATCGGGCCAGACTAAAACTAGAAGGTATTGGTCTCTTAAAAACATATCAGGAACAACAGGAAGGGCAAAACACATATACTTACGAACTGCAAAGTCCGTTTGCTC
Source organism: Virgibacillus doumboii (assembly GCF_902806455.1). Classification (GTDB taxonomy): domain Bacteria; phylum Bacillota; class Bacilli; order Bacillales; family Amphibacillaceae; genus Lentibacillus; species Lentibacillus doumboii. Next base: position 1,340,732 of record NZ_CADCWQ010000001.1, read on the forward strand.
CAGCAAGTTTTTTTACTGATGAAATGCTGACACAGTTGTTATACCATCATATTGGAAAAAACAAGTTTGAATTACTGAAAGACCATTATGTAACCCATCAGAGAAGAGCGGGAACAGATGTTACAGCTTCTTTCAGTGACGTTTTTCAAACATTTCAACCACATTTGGAAGATACGGATTTGGCTGAGCAAACCTCAACTGAACTAGATAGCGATGAAACCGCTATTGATTTTTCCTGGATGGAACAAATGCTGAAGCAGCGTATGATTCCTGCCAAAAAAGTGTTGACTCCAGCAAACAGGAAGCTGATTTCCCAATTGATGACTTTATACGACCTGGAATCGATTGAGATGGAAAAGTCTGTGCTTTGGGCATTAACCGATGAAAATGAACTTGACAGGAAAGAATTTAAGGAAGCCTGTCACGATTTATTCAAGAGTAAACATAACAGGACAACTATCAGACTTACTGAGAAAATGGAACAACGAACTGAAAAAACATTGGATTCCAAGCCATTAACGAAAGAAGAGCAACTTGTTGCAGAATTGGAAAGGATTTCGCCAAAACAACTGCTTGAAGACTTATCAAGTGGGGGGCAGGCCTCTGCACAGGATATGAAGTTAATAAGCGAAGTAATGACTTCACAGGGGCTTCCTTCACCAGTAATGAATGTGCTTATCCACTATGTTTTACTGCAATCAAACATGAAATTGTCCAGAGCTTACCTTGAGAAAATCGCCGGCCACTGGTCACGATCCAATCTGAAAACAGCTAAAGAAGCAATGACATTTGCCAAGAAAGAAAAAGACCGATACCAAAAAGGTAAATCTAAGAAACAGAATTATAACAAGTTTCAGTCCAATGAGGTTGTTCCCGATTGGTTTAAACAGCGGAAAAAGAAAAAGCAGCAGGATCATTCAAGTCCACATGATACGGAAAAAGAATGGGAAGAAACAGCAACACTGCTGCAAAAATACGCTAAAAAGAATAATCATTTATAAGGATGATAAACATGAAGCCGGTACAATCAGCATTGAAAAAATGGATGCAGGAAAATAAAAATTTTGAAGAAAACTATGTTCGAATTAAGCAGGAAGTCTTGAATGATCCTGAAATCAAAGAATTTTTATCGCTACATCCCAATTTGCCGGAAAAAGAAATTGAAAAAAATCTGATAAAATTATATGAGTACAAGAGTCAGTCCAAACAGTGTGATCAATGTGAGTCCTTTGAGAAATGCAGAAACATGCTGCAAGGTTATTCTCCTGTATTACATGTGGAAAATAATGAAATTCACCTATCCTATGAAAAATGCCATCTCCGGCTTGATTATGAGAAGAAAAAGCAGCAGCGGGAGTTAGTCAAAAGTTTATATATGCCAAAGGAAATAATGAATGCAGCGATAGACAAGATAGACCATGATGCTGACAGAAACAAAGGTATCAGGGAATTGCTTCTTTTCCTGGAAAATACAAAATCTGGTCTACCGCAAAAGGGCATCTATTTTTACGGTCCGTTTGGTGTTGGAAAAACATATTTTCTCGGAGCGCTTGCAAACGAGTTAAAGAATAATAATATCTCTTCAACATTGATTTATATGCCGGAATTTGTACGGGAAATGAAAAGTTCCATCAAAGATGATTCCATCAATGATAAAATTAATTATTTTAAGAACACGGATGTACTGATGCTCGACGATATAGGTGCCGAAACGCAATCGGCCTGGTTCAGGGATGAAATACTTGGATCTATCTTACAATACCGCATGATGGAGCAGTTACCGGTATTCTTTACATCCAACTACAGTTTGGAACAATTGGAAGTTCAATTGGGTAAATCCAACCGCGGAGGCGTTGAAACAGTTAAAGCTGGCAGAATCATCGAACGAATTAAACAAGTAAGCAGGGAAATCCCGCTCAATGGAGACAATCGCAGGGATGAATAATATGCTCTCTCATTACTATTATCGTTTCTCATAATGCTTTGGTGGCACATAATTTTCAAAAATTATGTGCCACTTTTTTCGTCCGGCATACGATTATAGTATTGAAGATAAAACATTTTTCCACCCTATCTCGACTCCAGTTTCCAGATAACTTTACTAGTTTCACGGGATTATACATTTTTTCACATGTATGTCCATATAATGTAACAGTTTGGTCGGATGAGGGTGATGTTTTTGCTGGAGGTATTTTTTGAATCGGATAAAGAAGCAATCAGTTTTTGTGAACATTTATTCCGATATAATAAACAAATTGAATTGCATTGGAAAACAGATAAAGAATGGGGGAATCATTTACAACTCGATTATCAGGTATCTAACGGTGACACTGCGGAGGCAATCGCCAAATCAATGACTGATGTATTCATATTGCATCGATTGACAAGCATGATTAATGGAATTATTGAAACGTATTATTATTATACCAACACCGATGAAATAGAACGAATTATGGACATTACACACTGGATATTTTCAGGAGATGATGACGACAGCCAAATCGTACGTAACAACAAGGATCCAAGCCAGTTATTGCAGTCATTATTTACAGCTAACATAGAAAATACCGAAACAATTCATTTTGATTCGATTGTTAATTTCCAATTGAAAGTATTTAAGGATCAGCTCATACATTATGTTGGCCTTGCGATTGATGAAATTAAACGGGAAGAGGACCATCAGGCATTTGTTGATATGCTGCGCGAATATATTGCTAAAAGAGAAGCTTCCTACAGCACCATTCATATATTGCAGGGGAATCCATTTTCATTTTTCAAGCCGAACGGGAAACGATTTACCAAGATGGAAATGCGTGTGCTTATGCAAAAAGAGCCGCTTTATATTGTTGGATTGGATGCTGATGAATTAAATCTCGCACCATTAATTGCGATGGCTCCAAACAAAATAAAAATCTATGGTGACGATCCATCAGAACCGAAAACATTAACAGTTATTAATGTATTTCAGGAAAAAGTTGAGTTTGAACCATACAGCAGGTTTCCTTTTCCATATTACTTAAAAAATAATTAATTAAGCTTGATTTTATACTTAACACAAGCTATAATACGATTTATATATAATCTTATCATTCAAAAGTAACGATAAGGACATGATCATTTGGTTTTGGACAGATTCAGAGAGGGAAGTCACAGGCTGAGAACTTCCTCTGACCCTGCAAATGATTACCACCTTTAAACTTTGCTATTGAACATAGAGTAAGTAGCAGCGTGTCATCTGCGTTAAAGATGGATGAAGCCGTAAGTAATTACGGAAACTAGGGTGGAACCACGACGTGACCAACGCTCGTCCCTTTGCTATAAGCAGAGGGATGGGCGTTTTTTATTTGTACACACCATTTTAATAAAGGAGCGATACGATATGGCAGAAATTACTATTACATTCCCGGACGGAGCAAGTAAACAGTTTCCTCAGGGAAGTACCGGAGAAGACATCGCAGGCTCTATTTCTTCAGGATTAAAAAAACAGGCGTTGGCAGTTAAAATTGATGGTGAGTTGTTTGATCTCAGACGTGAACTGCCTCATGGTGGTGCCGTAGAGATCATTACATATAAAAATGATGAAGGCATTGAAATCATGAGACACTCAACAGCACATTTATTGGCTCAGGCGGTCACTCGTTTGTTCGATAATGTTCAGTTCGGGGTTGGCCCGGTGATTGACGAAGGTTTTTATTACGATATGGATTTGGACCACTCATTAACACCTGAAGACCTTCCCAAGATTGAAAAAGAAATGAAAAAAATTGTTGATGAAAACCTGGAGATAAAACGGATTGAAGTTTCCCGTGAAGAAGCGAAAAACATGTTCATGGAAATTGGCGATGATTTGAAGCTTGAATTAATCGATGCAATCCCAGAAGGTGAACAGGTAACCATTTATAAGCAGGGTGAATTTTTTGATTTATGCCGCGGAATTCATGTCCCATCAACAAGTAAAATCAAGGCTTTTAAACTGTTAAGTATATCCGGAGCATATTGGCGCGGTGACAGCAATAATCAACAGCTGCAGCGTATTTACGGAACAGCTTTTGAGAAGCAGGGACAGCTTGATGAACACATGCGCATTCTTGAAGAAAGAAAAGAGCGTGATCATCGTAAACTGGGCAAGGAGCTTGAAATTTTTAATGTATCACAAAAGGTTGGACAAGGATTGCCTTTGTGGCTTCCAAAAGGGGCAACAATCCGCCGTAATATTGAAAGATATATTGTTGACCTTGAAGAACGTTTAGGTTATGACCATGTATATACTCCTGTGTTGGGCAGTGTTGATTTGTATAAAACAAGCGGACACTGGGATCATTATCAGGATGACATGTTTCCGGTAATGGAAATGGATAACGAGGATCTGGTATTACGTCCGATGAACTGCCCACACCATATGATGGTATATAAAAACCAATTATGGAGTTACCGTAATTTACCTGTTCGTATCGCAGAGCTGGGAACAATGCACCGCCATGAAATGTCTGGAGCACTGGCAGGCTTGCAACGGGTTCGTGCCATGACTTTAAATGATGCACATATTTTTGCCCGTCCGGATCAGTTGAAGGATGAATTTATCAGGGTTGTGGAGCTTGTTCAAAAAGTATATCAAGACTTCGGTATCAACGATTATTATTTCCGTCTTTCCTATCGTGACCCGGAAGACAAAGAGAAATATATCGATAATGATGAAATGTGGGAAAAAGCACAGGCAATGCTCAAAGAAACAATGGAAGAAATGAATGTTGAATATGTCGAGGCTGAGGGAGAAGCAGCATTCTATGGTCCGAAGCTTGATGTACAGGTAAAAACTGCTCTAGGAAAAGATGAAACACTGTCCACAGTTCAGCTTGACTATCAACTGCCTGAACGATTTGACCTGACATACATCGGTGAAGACGGTAAAGAACATCGTCCAGTAGTTATTCACCGCGGAGTTGTCTCGACTATGGAACGATTTGTTGCATTCCTGATTGAAGAATATAAAGGGGCATTTCCAACGTGGCTGGCACCCGTGCAGGCTAAAGTTATCCCGGTATCACCACAGGTACATCTGGATTATGCTAAAGAAGCAGCCGATAAACTGAGGTTTGAAGGTGTGCGAGTTGAAGTGGATGAACGCGATGAAAAAATCGGCTATAAAATCCGCGAAGCCCAAACTCAAAAAGTGCCATATGCATTGGTTCTGGGGGACAAAGAAATTGAGGATAATGCAGTAAATGTCCGTCGCTATGGAGAAAAACAGTCTGAAACAATCGCTTATGAAGATTTTCAGGCAATGATTAAGAAAGAAATAGCAAACAAGGAATTAAGGAAAAAATAGTATGTCCCCAGGATAGAATCTGGATTAACAAATGAAGTAGCATGCCAAGTAGTCGGTGGTATGCTACTTTACTAAATAGCGCATATACATATTATGCGGACATATTTTCCTCAATTTGTAGAAAAAGCAGGATATTTTGATTGTTCACGGACATTTATTCCGTTATAGCATTAAAAAACAAGCAATTCCCTGCAAATCTAACTGAGTAAAGGAAAATATGTCCTCCAAAACATTAATTCAGTATGATTCTTCGGAGATAAGGGAAAATATGTCCACCAACACAGAGATTTTTGCCCAAGGGCTAAATGTTAAAGTTGGCTCAGAACTCTATCCTTGGGCTTTCAGTTGGTCAACCGGTATGATACAATAAGATTTGTAGATAGCAGTTCCGGCTGAATATTGTTGACACAATATGAGATACATGCTATCCTATGAAAGTTGAATAAAATAAAATGATCTAAAGACAAGTAGAAGCACCCGCTTCTCACCTGTTCGACGCATATGTGCAGTTGACTGGTTCTGAATTCTTTCAATAGACTATTGGAGACGTGTGGGTGCATATATGTACCGACACTTTTTTATTTTATAAAAAGTCGCTTGTCTGATCAAAACACTAAAAATATTTGGAGGTGGCTGGCTATTAGCAAAGATATGAATGTCAATGAAAAAATTCGTGCTCGAGAAGTACGTCTTATCGACTCAAATGGTGATCAGCTTGGGGTAAAATCACGTAATGAAGCGCTTGATATTGCTTCAACTAGAAATCTGGATTTGGTGTTAGTTGCACCAAATGCTAAACCACCAGTATGTCGAATCATGGACTATGGAAAATATCGTTATGAACAACAGAAAAAAGAAAAAGAAGCACGCAAAAAACAAAAAGTTATCAATGTAAAAGAAGTCCGTTTTACTCCGGGAATTGGCGAACATGATTTTAACACAAAATTAAAGAACGCCAGAAAATTTCTGGATAAGGGCGATAAAGTAAAAGCATCGGTTCGTTTCCGCGGACGTGCGATTACGCACAAAGATCTTGGACGCGAAGTTCTTGATCGTCTGGCTGATGAAGTAAAAGATGTGGCTACGGTTGAATCCAAAGCGAAAATGGAAGGCCGTAACATGTTTATGATGCTTGCTCCAACAAAAGAAAAATAGATATGCACACAAGGAGGAAATAACTATGCCTAAGATGAAAACCCATAAAGGTTCTCAAAAACGATTCAGAAAAACAGGTACTGGAAAACTGAAGCGTGCACATGCTTACACAAGCCATATGTTCGCTCATAAATCTCAAAAGCAAAAGCGTAAACTGCGTAAATCAGCAATCGTTTCTTCAGGAGATTTCAAACGTATTAAAACAATGCTTCCGTACAAATAAGCATTGAATCACGATAGATTAACCACTACAACCATTTTTATTTGTATTAGGAGGGAATTATTATGCCACGTGTAAAAGGTGGAACAGTTACGCGCAGACGTCGTAAACGCGTATTAAAATTAGCAAAAGGTTATTACGGTTCGAAAAGAACGTTATTTAAAACAGCGAAACAGCAAGTAATGAAATCAGGTCAGTATGCATATCGTGACCGCAGACAGAAGAAACGCGATTTCCGTAAACTTTGGATCACTCGTATTAATGCTGCTGCACGCATGAACGATATTTCATACAGCAAATTGATGCACGGTTTGAAAGTAGCCGGAATTGAAGTAAACCGTAAAATGCTGTCAGATCTTGCTATCAATGATGAGCAAGGCTTCGCACAATTAGCAGAAAAAGCTAAAGCTGCACTAAAATAAATTGATTAAAAAATGACCAAACCATATTCAGGTTTGGTCATTTTTATAGGATGTTTTCTAAGTGATTGTTACTATCTGCTTCATTTTAGAGAAAGAAAGCCCTGATTAACAATTTTCATAAACTGCGAACTAAATCCGGCTAGTACATTTAGTGATGCTTTCTAACCCCGCAGCTGGAATAGACTCGCATTCCCACGGAAAGCGAAGTGTATTTCCGCAGCGGTATTTTTACTCTCAACTTTTTTCAAAGTAGTTCGCATTTTACGTCAACTCCGAAATATGACTACAACATATGAGAAAGCACTTTTTAATAAGAGGAGAAATTATATTGAACGAATTAATCATTATTATTATTTATCTTGCAAGTATAAACATCATTGCATTTATTTTAATGGCAGTAGACAAGCATAAGGCAAAAAAACAAAAATTTCGCATTCGTGAGAGAACATTATGGGTAGTGGCTGTTTTAGGAGGAGCGGTTGGTGCAGTAATTGGTATGAAACAGTTTCGGCATAAAACGAAGCATCGTTCATTTGTATGGGGAATGCCATTGCTGGTCATCACTCAGATTATTTTAGCAGTGTATTTATTTTTTTAATGTCATAAAGGCTCGTCTCTTGTCATATACATGTACAAAAAGATATATAATCACCAAAAGCATGCTCTGACAAAGGAGGCTGGGTATGGAGCTGTTTGGCAATTACTTAATGGCGTTTATTGAAACAGGCGGATTGTTTGCACCTATTCTTTTTATCAGCTGCCATCTGTTACGGCCATTATTTTTTCTTCCAGTTGTGTTTATATGTATTTCAGGTGGGGTTCTTTTTGGAGCGGTTGCCGGTACACTGTATTCTGTTATCGGAATCACCTTATCAAGTGTCATGTTCTATGGTGTTATTCGGTGGATGCCTAAAACGTTTAGTCGGCTTGTCAATATGAAACAGAAAATAATGGGCAGGGACAGTGAATTTACCACATCACAAATTACCTTGCTGCGTCTTGTACCTTTTATCCATTTTCACCTGCTGTCATTATGTTTGATCGAAATTTCAGCCGGTTTTAAGGAGTATGCCAGATCTTCCCTGTTATCAAACATCCCACTGGCATTTGTGTATACATCTGTTGGTAAATGGATTTCAAGTTTATCCCCTTTATATATCCTCGTATTTTTACTTGCATTATTGCCGTTTATATACGTTTTAAGAAGAAAAGAAATTATTATAAAATGGAACGATTTTTTTCAGCCCAGCACATAAGAAAAATGCAAGCGCCCGTTTAGCGGAGCTGGACATAAAAAATGCGCATCCTGTTGAAGGTGCGCATTTTTTAGTCAATACTCGTTATGAGCAATTTATTGATTGGGTGTTTCCACTCGATTTTTGCATAAGGATAACGGATTAATAATTCTTTTTCAATAAAATATAGATCATCCCTCGTTATGCCGCCGAGTTCACCGGGATTACGTGCAAACACATGGATGTCAACCACTTCAAATGAATGTTCCGTTGTACCGAGATATTTTTCCCCTTCAAATGAGCAGTTTTTGTAGACAAGCTGAATATTTTTCTTGCTGTTTGAAGATTCGTCAATCATATAAAAGACATTATTGGCCTTCGCTATTTGAAGCTTTCGTTCCGGATTACGAAAATATTGAAATATCGTGTAAACCAGGAGAACGAGTGCTATGAGAATAAGGATTCGAAACAGTATTACTATCATATTTAACCGTCTCCTTACGTGTTGATATCATCTTGTACGTTTCTGGATATAATCAGGTTTCACTATTTATGAAAATTCATGTTAAAATTGCATAAAAAGTGAAATGAGGGAAAGTAAATGGATTGGTCTGAACTGTATTCTATGCAAAAGAGTTTGGATGATTATATTGAATCACAGCATGAATTAGCCAACAAGGATTTATTTCAGGAAAAATATTTGGCATTGCTCGTTGAATTGGGGGAGCTGGCAAATGAAACACGGTGCTTCAAATTTTGGAGCACGAAATCCCGGAATGATAAAGAAGTCATCCTGGAAGAGTATGTTGATGGGATTCATTTTATAATGTCATTAGGACTTGAGAAAGGCTATCAATATACCGGAGATACTATTGGAACTACTGAAAATACAGAGACTCAACAATTTAATCTTGTATTCGAAGCCTGTAATTCTTTTAAACTGCAGCCAACAGAGCAAAATTATCAATCCATGTTTGAAATTTACCTGCAGTTGGGAGAATTGCTTGGTTTTGATGAAGCATCAGTTCAAGGTGCATACTTTAAAAAGAACGAGATCAATTATGACCGGCAAAACCAGGGGTATTAAATAGTATTATTTTGTTATGCTAACAATTACAGTTATAATGAAAGAGGATAATATGAAGGAGGATTTTTACATATGGCTAAATTGGACGAAACAAACACAATGTTAAAAGACCTGACAGATGCCAGAGGAATTCCTGGTAATGAAAAAGAAGTAAGAGAAGTAATGGAAAAATACCTTGCTCCGTATGCTGATGAGGTATACACCGATAACCTGGGAAGTCTGATCGGTGAAAAAACCGGTGATGCAAATGGCCCGAAAATCATGGTTGCCGGACATTTGGACGAGGTTGGCTTTATGGTAACCCGCGTTGATGATAAAGGCTTTGTTTATTTTCAGACAGTTGGAGGATGGTGGAGCCAGGTTATGCTGGCACAGCGTGTAACGATCATGACAAGTAAAGGTGATGTAACAGGTGTAATCGGTTCAAAACCGCCACATATCCTTTCTGCTGAAGCACGGAAAAAGCCAATTGAAATTAAAGACATGTTTATCGATATTGGTGCTGCAAGTAAAGAAGAAGCTGAGAAATTTGGTGTGCAGCCAGGGAATTCCGTTGTACCTTATTTTGAATTTACCCAACTTAAAAATGAAAAAATGCTGCTTGCAAAAGCATGGGATAACCGGATTGGCTGTGCCATTGCAATTGAGGTATTAAAACAATTGAAAGATGAAAAACATCCGAATATCGTTTATGGGGTTGGGACCATACAGGAAGAAGTAGGTCTGCGTGGCGCAAAAACATCGGCACATAAAATAGAGCCTGATATCGGGTTTGCAGTTGATGTCGGAATTGCAGGAGATATGCCGGGCGTTTCCGATAAGGACGCCGACAGCAAGCTTGGAGAAGGTCCGCAACTCATCATTTATGATGCATCAATGGTATCACATAAAGGTTTGCGTGAATTAGTAGTGGATACAGCTGAAGCGAATAATATTCCATTTCAATATGCGTCCATTGCCGGTGGAGGCACTGATTCAGGTTCTATTCATTTAACTGCAAACGGAGTACCTTCCCTGTCAATCACGATTGCTACCCGTTATATTCATTCACATGCAGCAATTCTGCATCGTGATGATTTTGAAAATGCGGTGAAACTGATTGTTGAAACGATTAAAAAGTTGGACAATGATAAAGTGAAGGAAATTATATTAGCTTAATCAAAAAGCGTCAGACGGGTTAAAAGTCTGACGCTTTTTTTATGCTAAATATGAATTCATTACCTTATTAACATAGATTTGTGTTTCTTCAAATGGAGGAATACCCTGGTACTTGTCCACATTACCCGGACCCGCATTGTAGGCGGCTAATGCAAGCTCGAGGTTGCCGTTATACCTGTCCAGCATTTGACTTAAATATTTCGTTCCGCCATTGATATTTTGTGCGGGATCGAATGGGTTTGTAACACCGAGTCCTCTAGCGGTTGCAGGCATCAGTTGCATTAAGCCTTGTGCCCCGGCACTGCTTTTGGCATATGTATTATAATTGGATTCAGCATTTATCACAGAATGAATCAGTTTAGGGGCAACTCCGTACTTTTCGGCAGCATTTGTAATTTGTGCTTCAAACTTACCGGGAGCTTCATTGCTGGTAACCTGAACAGCACTATTCACCGCTGGTTGATGTTGTGAGTATCCTTGGACCAAATTATTCGTGTTTTCAACCGGACTGCTGTTATTTATTTGCTGCTGCAGCAATTGCTTAAATGCCAAATCAATCATAGGGGAATTATAATTAAAAGAATTTGAATTGGATGACATTAAAATTGACATGGCCTGCTGTTGAATTAAAGATTGCATATACCGTATATCCATCATAAAACCCCCTGCTTTTTCTTTATTTATATTTTACCTTTAAATGTCTGTTAGCACAATATCCATCTATAGTAATATCGGCTCCTTGCCGCTTTCCTTTAATACTTGTTGATAAAAAGGGTCTTCACCAATACAGAGGATACGATCACATAAATTATCGATTTCATCCATGTCGTGTGAAGTATAAAGAATCATCTTACCGTGGTTCCTTGCCTGATTATAAAGGTATCCTCCAATTTCTTTTCTCGATTTTAAATCGATTCCGACGGTTGGTTCATCCAAAAGTAATAACATAGGATCATGGATTAAACTGATTGCCAGATTCAGCTTACGCTTCATTCCTCCGGAGAGTGTAGTAACAGGTTCCTCCCATTTTTCCAACTTCATATCCCTGCAGATCTGTCTAAGTTCATCCTTCGTTTTGTTTTTCCAGGAAAGCTTTTCGAAAAAAATCATATTCTCTTTAACAGTAAATTCATCCCAAACGGCAATATCCTGTGCGACATAGCCAATTTCTTTACGAATGGATTTCCTGTTTTGTTTGTATGACTCATTATTTAATGAGATGTTTCCTGAAGATGGCCTGGATAAGGTTGCTAAAATCTTTAGTATAGTTGATTTTCCTGCACCATTTTCTCCGACGAGACCGATTATTTCTCCCGGCTTTACTGTAAAAGAAATAGAATCCAGGATTAATTTTTTACCATATGATTTTGTTAATGAATCGACATTAAGCATGATATCTCTCCTTTCCGAAAAGCCACAAGATAGCAAAGAAAATGATGCATATGGTCCATAAACTGAAAAATTCTCCTTTAAGCAGTGGAAGAAGCGGGTTAAACAAATCAAACCACGATACATCTGTAAGCATTCCCGATGGCAATACGGCACCACTGCTTATGATAATGAACAGTGTTAATCCAAACGAAACCGTGTAATATAAAAAGGTATTTTTAAATAAATGTGCAAGTAAAAATGCAGTCAGATTTATTAAAATCCGGTAGATAACGAGATTTATAACGCTGATCCATTCTCCAAAAATAAAATAGAACAGGCTGATAGTAAAAAGATCAACAGCAAACAGCAGAATCGTATAAATGATAAAGTTCTGCAGCAAATATGACTTTAATGCAACGTGTGTAAAAGCTAATCGTATAATCGCCTTCGAGTGTCTTTCCCTGATAACCCAGTCAAACAAAAGCAAAGTTGCGAGGATGCTAAAAACAGCCCATAAACCCCAAATCGAAAACATTCGCTTATTTTCTTTATTGCTTACAGGTGAACCACTAAACGAAAAAGCTGTTTCCAGAAGATTTTCATCATCCTGTATTTCTTTACTCTTCGTTACTATCTCGTTATATGTCCATCCTTTATTTTGACTGTACTGCTGTTCAAGTTCTTTTACAGTAAATACTGCTTTAGATCTGCCGGTTTCCTGCTGAATATATGACAAAATCATTTCCTTAACCGGTGAGTAGGCAAAAGACAGATCGGATTGATAACCGGTAATTAATTGATTACGGTTATCTTCACGAATATTTTCCTCAAAACCTTCATTGATAACGAATACGCTGTCCAGCTCATGTTTTTTCAAATAATAAAGTGCGTTATCTTCAGTAAGCATTTGTACCCTGACAAAAGGGGTGGATTCTATTTCCTGCACCAGTTCACTGGAGGGTTCTGATTTTTCTTCCAAAACAAGCCCTCCCGGAACTTTTGAATCTTCCTGTAAAGTGTTTGTTAACATTGTAATGCTTATCGTTGCCAGAAGCGGGAAGAGCAGCCAAAAGGTAAGACTGATGCCCTGCTTCTTCCAATGCATGAAGCGTGTTGTAATTATACGTTTCATTGGGAAACACGCTCCTTCCACATCGACAATCCAATAAAAACAAAGGTACCTGCTGTCATAAGAAGGACCATTGGTAAATAATCAGCATAAACCCTGCCATTTAAAATGATTTCCTTGAGCCAATGGAATCCAATACTTGAAAAACTGTAGGGCAAAATATTTTGTACATATAAAGGGAAATATAGCGTCGGTATTAGTGCACCACTTAATAAAATCACTATAAAGGTAAATAAAGACTGCATAAGCAGGCGAATTTTTTGTCCGGAAAAAATTGTTTCGAGTACAGCTAATCCCATCAGAAAAGTGATGCCGTATAAACTAATGATGGTTGCTGTACGGATATAGTCTTCCATATATAATGAAATGTCCATTGCCTTTATGTATGCAATAAAAGTAATACTTGTACAAATAAGGCTTACTGCAAAGGCAGATAATATTTTAGCCAGTATTTGTCTGATTTGCGTTACGCCGTATAAACGCATTCGATGTTTCATGCGAAGCTCTTCATCTTTTGTAAAAAAAGAATAAAATGCTAAGAGCCATACAGAAGTAATAATAAACCAGGCTGCGAGTCCATAATAGTGAACGGTTGAACCGGTGGCGTTATTGGTTACTTCCTCTTCATCGATAATTTTGTCCTTGCCAACTGTGTAGAAAACAAAATTGGTAAATTGGTTAAACAGCATGTCGGTCCGCTCTTCTTTATCAATATCCAATTGCTTTGCATAGTAGTTAATAGTCAGGATATTTGCCTGTGCGGTGCGAATGTGCCTGGCAATGCTGTCCAAAAGTTCCTTGATAACAAAGCTTTCTGTTCGTTTGTTCGGATTGCCTGTAATATGTAATGTGACCGAGTTTCCATTATAGAGATTTTCCGTAAAACCTTCGGGGAAAGTTACAAAGGCACTCAGCTGATTGTCTATTTGCCTCTCAGCCTGCTTATTTGTCAATTTATTAATTTGTATGTAACTGCCTAATTGGGATGAGCTTTCGATTAAATCGACAACCATTTTCGTTTCTTTCGATTTATCCTTGTCAACCAGGCCTATTTGGATTGGATCTTGCTCATCAGGCATTAAAATAGAAACAGCAATTATTGCACATAATGCTGCCAAAATGATAGGAAAAAGTATGATAAGAGGAAGTGAGAGCCACTTCCTCTTTAATTGTCTGATGTTATTTTGTGTGAATAAAAGCAGATGTTTTATGAAATGCATACATTCCCATCCATTCTATTTCAAGACAATTTTCTAATTAACAATTTCTATAAAATGCGACGTAACTTAGAAGATCCTGCTATCACCATTTAGTAGTGTTCTCTGACACCGCAGCCGGAATATACTCGCTTTCACACCTCCGGGTACCAAGGCGACATCTGCTCAAAAAGTTCGTTTTCGCAGTGTCTTCTTAGCCGCGGGCAAGTGCCGAGCCTCTACAGCTCGTACCTCACTTCCGAGTCTAGCCTAGCTTGTTCTTCCCGCAGGAGTCTCGCATATTCCAGCTGCTGGTTATATTTTTTTCACCGTTAATATTCAAGATAGAACAATATCCAGCGGAGGAAATACACTGAGACTCCTGGGGGAGGAAAGGCATCGGTGAGACCACTGAGTGCTTTAGCACGAAGGGGGCTCAGCAGCCGCCCCCGGAAAGCGAAGTGTATTTCCGCAGCGGTGTTATTGCACTCAACTTTATTCAAACTAGCTCACAATTTATGTCAACAGCGTTGGAAAATATCAAATTTCATAAGAAGCCTTTATAGCCCATTCATGCTGCCACCGGTGCCCATCAGTCCAAAGATCCATTGCTGAAACTGCGGCTTTAGTTTCATTTCGATATATTGATTTATTTCTTCCATACTCATGTCACCGATATTTTTAATTTCCTTATCGTTATTAAGATCAACGGATTTTATTGTTTTGGCACTTTTTTCAATATGAAGTCCAAACATATCCTGACTTATTCCTGGTGCTTCAACGGAAAGATCGTGCTCTGACGTCATTTGATCATTGTTGTAGGATGCATTTCCGGACCATTTGAGACTGCCTCCACCTGTAGCATCACTATAGGAAAATACGCGTTCAAACTCTCGCTCGCCATCGTTCAGTGTTTCCGAACCTTCATAGGAAAGTTCAGTTTCACCAAATGCAAGTTTAATAGAATCAGATACTTCGTTATCCTTCGATCCTAATTCGCCGTTTAGTGTCATGGTATAGTCACCTGTTGGGTCAGATGCCCCAAACTCATAATTAAAAGTCTGGCTTGTATCTTCAAGCATTTGGGTCCCGATAACAGATAACGTAATCATATTTTCATCCGTCAGACCATACTTCACAGAAAAATCACGTTTTACGATTAGATCGTTGTTAACCCATATCGTTGACTTGAGGCCGTCAGGAATTTGCAGTTTTCTCAGGCCATCCTGGGCATCCTTGATTGCTGTTTCAAAATCACTAATCAGCTGATCAACCTGGTCCTGCATTTCAGGGGTCAGGCTTGAAGAAGTGATACCGGCTCCAAATTGCTGAACAACCATTTGTTCGCCGATTATTTCTTTCAGCTTTTCGTCACTTTCCATTTTTTCTAATACAGTTGACACAAGATTCTTCAATTGTTTTTCAGAGAGATGCATTGAAATTTTTTCGGTATCTATTGCCTTTGAGTTTACATTTACTGTTTCCTCTGTCAGTTCAAATGATTTCTCAGGTAACTCATCATAGATCATTTCCAGATACTCTTTTTTGATATATTCCTGATCCTCTTTATTGATAAAGCCGTTTGATCCTTCAAAAAAGGCATTAAAATCAAGTTTTTCTTCTCCTGTAAATTTCTGGGGGTCAACTTCCTTCAATAATTTCCCAAGGTCGTCACCATTTAATTGAAGTAGTTCATCGAGAAAAGGCAAGCCTAGCATGACTTTATCTGCTGTTAAGTATAGATTAATGTCACCAACCTCGATTGTCCCCATACTGGCGTTTATTTGTGTGGCCATATGTTTTTTATTTTTATCCATTGCAGTAGTAATGGTAAGTGTCGAATTATTTATAATTTGTGCCGGCCCCATTACTCCAAAATTGTTCATTGCATTTGGATCGTTGTATTTTCCGGAAAACTCTAAAGTTGTTTCGGTAGGATTTTCTTCAGTATGCTTGTACCAATTTAATTCCGGTTCATAGCGTTCTTTTACTTTATCGGCTACATATTCAATTGAACTTTTTTCTGCAAGAAAATATTGCTGCTTAGCAGATAAATCAAGCAGAACATATGCAGCAACGCTCCCACCGGCAATAAGAATGACAACTAATGATATTATGATAGCCCTTTTTGATAACACTTTCGTTCCATTCATCGTATTCTCCTCCCCTTATGTATCTCCCTATTTGAATATATGTATGATGTTCATATTATTTTACCATAAATGTTTATGATTGTAGTCAGTTTGGAAAAACAAGGTACTATTTAGTTGAAAATATAAAAAATAAAAAGACAGATGCAAATGCATCCATCTCTTGTAACTTTGGGAAGTATTAATTTAAATTTAGTCAGACGCTTGTTTTACACCCTGTTCCAACGCGTTAACCATGTCTTGTTTATCCTGTTCATCCGATTGATTCCAGATCAGTTCAAACAATACACCTAAACCTGGAAGCATTTTCTCTTCACCATTTTGAATCGCATCAACAATGGTTGCTTCCAGTTGCTCCTGGTCATTTGAAGCAATATTGGATAATATTGCCTTTCTTAAATTCATATCCATAAGAACACCTCACACAATTATTTAAACTAACGATAGTTTGACCGGAACAGGACAAAATATGTATGATGTAACAATAAATATGTTTGAATAGGAATGAACAATAAATGATTACATCGGTACAAAATGATAAGGTGAAAAAATGGAATAAACTGCACAAGCGTAAAGGCCGTGAACAAACAGGTACTTTTTTTATTGAAGGCTTTCATTTAATCGAAGAAGCTTTTAACAGTAACTGGGAATTTGTTGAAATAATCGTGCAGGAAGGGGCAGAATATCCATCTTGGTGCAATGATTTTCCTGTTACGTTTGTTGGTGAGAACGTTTCACAGCATATATCCTGTACAAAAACACCTCAAGGTATAGCGGCAATTGTGAAAATGAAAGTCAGCAGTGAGATAACTGATGCTTCAGCCGTTCTGTTAATTGATTCAATTCAGGATCCCGGAAATTTAGGAACGATTATTAGAACCGCTGATGCGGCTGGATTTGATGCTGTTATGCTTGGCGAGAAAACAGTGGACATGTATAATGACAAGGTTATCCGGTCAACGCAAGGGTCATTGTTTCATTTGCCTATTTTACAAGTGGATATTATTGATCAAATACTGAAATTAAAGAAAAGCGGATTTAATGTCTGGGCATCTTCTTTATCCAATGCTGTTTCCTATGAAGAGGCTGATCCAGGGGATAAAACGGCATTAATTGTCGGGAATGAAGGTGCAGGAATCCATGAGAAAGTTGTCAATATGGCGGATTACAATGTTAGGATTCCGATATATGGAAAGGCGGAATCGCTTAACGTAAGTGTTGCAGCGGGAATATTAATGTATTATATTAAGAGGTAGAAGTTGAAACCTTTCCACAAATTATCTATAATAAAAGAAATTTAAACAGGAAGCTGAGAAAGAGCCTGGTAACAATAAACGAGTCGGTAAAGGGAAGAAATGTCATAGACTGGAAGCATTTCTACCGGTGAATTGTTGCTGTTTCACTCTGGAGCTGACATTTGGACCTTGCATCAAGCAAGTAAAGATGTTCCGGATGATATATCCGTTATCAAGTTAAGTTGGACACGATAATTGTGTCAACAAGGGTGGTACCGCGAAACAACAGCCTCGTCCCTTTTCAGGGATGGGGCTTTTTATATTTTAAGGAGGAATATAAATGAAAGAGCAATTGGAGGCTATTCAGGCTGAAGCACTGGATAAAATCAAACAGGCAACCGATTTAAAAGAGCTTCAGGATATTAAAGTAACTTATTTAGGTAAAAAAGGCTCACTTACCAGCGTATTGCGCGGGATGGGTAAACTGTCCAAAGAAGAACGTCCTGTCGTTGGTGAGATTGCCAATAAAGTTCGCGAGTCCATAACAGGCGAGATCGAACAAAAAAGTGAGGTTCTTGAGCAGGCTGCTTTAGAAGAGCAACTTGAAAAAGAAGCACTTGATGTGACATTGCCCGGCCGTCCTGTTCAGCTTGGCGGTGCTCATTTATTAACAAGCATAGTCGAGGAAATAGAGGATTTATTTATTGGCATGGGATTTGAAGTAAGGGAAGGCCCTGAAGTTGAAACTGACTACTATAACTTTGAGGCGTTGAATTTACCGAAAGGCCACCCGGCACGTGATATGCAGGATACATTTTATATTACAAATGAATTATTGCTGCGTACACACACATCACCGGTTCAGGCTAGGACAATGCTGCAATATAAGGGGAAGCAGGGAGTTAAAATGATTTGCCCCGGAAAAGTTTATCGTCGTGACACGGATGACGCAACACACTCCCATCAGTTCACACAGATTGAAGGGCTATATGTTGATGAAAATGTCCGCATGAGTGATTTGAAAGGAACACTGGACCGATTTGCAAAGAAAATGTTTGGCCAGACCCGGGAAATACGTCTCCGTCCAAGCTTTTTCCCATTCACTGAACCATCAGTTGAAATGGATATTTCATGTAAGGTGTGTAATGGTGAGGGCTGTTCCGTTTGTAAACAGAGTGGCTGGATAGAAATATTAGGCGGTGGAATGGTTCATCCGAGAGTTCTGGAGATGGCTGGGTATGATTCGAAAAAATATACAGGCTTTGCTTTTGGAATGGGCCCTGAACGAATTGCCATGCTGAAATACGGGATCGATGATATACGTCAATTCTATACAAATGATGTCCGGTTCTTAAGTCAATATCACCATGCAAAAGGGGGTACAATGTAGTGTTAGTATCATTAAACTGGTTAAAAAATTACGTGGATATTGGATCAATTTCTCCTGAAGAACTAGCAGAAAAAATTACAAAAACAGGCATTGAGGTAGATGGAATCGAATATATCGCCGAACAAAGCAAAGGTGTAGTTGTTGGGTATGTAGAATCCTGTGAAAAACATCCAAACGCAGATAAATTAAATCTTTGTCAGGTGGACGTTGGAGATGAAAAGTTACAGATTATTTGTGGTGCACCAAACGTAAGGCAAGGTCAAAAAGTGGCAGTTGCCAAACCTGGCGCAGTATTACCGGGAAACTTTAAAATTAAAAAGGTTAAACTCCGCGGTGTTGAATCAAATGGCATGATCTGTTCACTCCAGGAACTGGGTATTGAAGATAAGTATGTGCCGAAAGATATCGCAGAAGGAATCTTTGTTTTCCCTGAGGAAGTAACAGTTGGAGAAAGTGTTGAACCATTACTGAATTTAAATGATGCTGTACTGGAATTTGATTTAACACCAAACCGTGCTGATTGCCTGAGTATGCTTGGTGTTGCCTATGAAGTAGCCGCGATTCTGGATACAGATATCAACCTCCCAAGTGAAGATGTAAGTAAGAGCGATGAAAAAGCAGAGAATTATATATCTGTTGAGGTGGATGACCCTGAATTAAATCCATTTTATGGAGCATTTGTTGTTAAGGATGTTGAAATAAAGCCTTCACCGTTATGGATGCGAAATGCACTGATGGCAGCAGGTATTCGGCCGATTAATAATGTGGTTGATATTACGAACTATGTATTATTAGAATATGGTCAGCCGCTTCATGCGTTTGATTATGATTTACTGAATTCCGAGAAAATCCTGGTCCGCCGCGCCGAACAGGATGAAAAGCTTGTTACACTTGATGATGAAGAAAGAAACCTTTCGAACGATCATCTTGTCATTACAAATGGAAAAGAACCTGTAGCGATGGCAGGTGTGATGGGCGGAGCAAGTACAGAAGTAAATGACCAAACAACGACCGTTTTACTGGAAGCAGCATATTTTGCCCCTTCTGTAGTTCGAAAAGCAGTACTCGATACAGGTCTGCGCAGCGAATCAAGTACACGTTTTGAAAAGGGAGTAGACCCGAATCGTGTAAAACAAGCTGGTCTCCGCGCATGTCATTTGCTTGAAAAATATGCCGGGGCAACTGTTTTAGCTGATGTTGTGACTTTTGATGAATTGGACCGTTCAGAAAAAGTGGTGGAAATTGACGCAACAGAAATTAACAGACGTCTGGGAACACAAATCAGCACTACGGAAATAGGAGAGATTTTAAACAAGCTTTGTTTTTCATATGAACAGGATAATGAGCGATTTACCATAAATGTTCCGACACGTCGCGGAGATATTACAATCTTCGAGGATATGCTTGAGGAAGTTGCCCGTCTATACGGATATGATAATTTACCGTTTACATTGCCTGAAGGATCATCACAAGCTGGCGGATTAACCAAAAGACAGCTTCTAAAACGGGAAGTGAAAAGCTATCTGCAAAGTGCGGGTTTAATGGAAACAATCACATATTCCCTAACCAGTGACGCAAACGTGAAAATGCTTCTGAGTCCTGAACTGCATGAAACAGACATTAATCCCGTTCAACTGGCAATGCCGATGAGTGAAGATCATAAATATTTACGTTTGAGCATGCTCCCTGGATTATTGCAGTCATTAGCGTATAACCGTGCACGTAACCAAGCAAATATGGCGTACTTTGAGCTTGGCAATATATTTATTTCTGGGGAAAAAGTACTCTCAAAACAACCGGATGAAAAGTTACGCTTATCCGGCGCACTAACCGGTTCATGGGTGACGCACCAGTGGCAGCAGGAGAAAAAACAAGTTGACTTCTACCTTGTGAAAGGTATTGTTGAAGGACTGTTTGACTTTTTAAATATTCCTGTTTCATTTGCGCAGGCAAAACTTCCGGCAATGCATCCAGGACGATGTGCAACGATTCAGGTTGATAATCGTGTAGTTGGATTTATCGGGCAAGTTCATCCAAAACTTGAAAAGACAATGGAAATTAAAGAGACATATGTCTTTGATATCGATATGGAGGCAGTATTGGCGGCCTATAAAAATGTACCAGCATATAAACCAATTCCAAAATATCCATCTGTTACAAGGGATATAGCGTTTATCGTGGATGCGGACGTTCAGGCAGGGGATATAAAAGAAATGATTGAAGAAATTGGTGCACCAGTGGTACAAAATGTTCAGATATTCGATGTGTATAAAGGGGAACATTTACCAGAAGGAAAAAAATCAGTTGCTTACAGTCTGCTTTACCAGGACCCTGAAAAAACATTAAAAGATGATGAGGTAGAAGAATCGTATCAGGAAATTGTTGGTAAGGTTAATGAGAAGTATAATGCATATGTAAGATCATAATTAATAAAGTCGCAGCCACCTTTCAAAGGTGACTGCGATATTTTTAAATATATTTTTGTGCCTTCTTCGTATTTGCGAAATGGGTTTTCGCACATTTGTTCAGCATATCTTTACCCTTTGCTTTTATAAACCTGGCGACTGTCTGGTCGACCTTTGCTGAAGCCCCTTTTGGCAGTGTGAATCCTGTTTTCTCAGACAGCTTATCCATCTCTTTTAAAAAGCTGGCCCTCGCGATAATGGAACCTGCCGCAACCGCGATGGAGTAACTTTCTGCTTTTGTCATAAAATAGGTTTTATCTGCAAGTGTTTGCTGTTCGGAACCAATATGCTTTTTATAAATTTCAGGGTCACAAAATTGATCGATTAAAATACCATCCACCTGTTGTGATTCTATATTTTGACGTAAATTGTTTATTGCGTGATGATGCAGCATAGCTTTCATTTTTCCCTGTGACCAGCCTCTTTTTTGTAAGCTATTATACTTCTCATTCCGCAACACCATTAGGGAATAAGGTAAATCAAGATGGAGAATATCTTTGGCTATTTTTCGGATGGAAGTATCTGACAGGTTTTTGGAATCACGTACTCCCAATTCTTTCAGCAATTCCATTTGGTCTTTTTTAACGAAAACAGCAGCCACTGTTATCGGTCCAAAATAATCACCTGTCCCTGCTTCATCTGAACCAATATGACTGGAAGTAAAAAGTGAGTCCGGTGGTGAAAAGGCAGTCGTTGTTTTTTTCTTAGGCTTTGTCGGTTTTACCGATTCCTTCGTTGACTCATTAATCCAATTTTTCGCTTCCATTTCAGGAGTACTTCCCTGAAACATAACCTTTCCTGATTTATAGGCAGTTATCACCGCGTTGGCTGTTTTGGCACGAAAAACAGCTCCCTGTGGTGCAGGCTGCAATTTATCTGTATAGCTTTGCTTCATTTGTTCAATTATAGCTTGATTTAAAACGTATACTTTCTGTGGCATGACAATCCTCCAATTCTTATCTCATTTTACTATAGCAAACGAACGAAATAATTGAAATGTTTGTTTTTATTATGAAGAACAGTTTCCTGATTGGTAGTCTTTGTGTTAATATAAAGTGAACTATTTTCTATTAGGGGGGTATTCGTGTGACCCAAGATGACAAAACACGTGTAACAGTTGATATACATAATAGACCTTATACGATTGTTGGAACAGAAAAACCACAGCATGTACGACTGGTTGCAAGTCTCGTAGATCAGAAAATGCGTGAAATTCATGAACTGAATCAGCAACTGACAACAACGGAATTGGCAGTACTGACCGCTGTTAATACAATGAACGATTATATGAAACTAAAAGAGGAGTATGCAGAATTGCTGGGATCACTAAATAAGAAAGAGGAATAGTATCATATGGTAGATTTTATCTTAGTTATTTTATTATTATTTGGATTCTTCGTTGGATTAAAAAGAGGGTTTGTGTTACAGGCCTTTCATTTACTTGGATTTATCGCAGCATTCATACTTGCTGCTTTATATTATGATCAGTTATCACCTCGGCTTGCGTTATGGATTCCATATCCTGAATTGGAGAATAATAGTGCATGGGCTGACTTTCTGGAAGCATTGCCCCTTGAGGGAGCCTTTTATAATGCAATCGCTTTTGCAATTATCTTTTTCGCGGCAAAAATAATTTTGCAAATCATTGCTTCCATGCTGGACTTTGTAGCTGATCTTCCTATTTTGCATTCGGTTAATAAACTGCTTGGTGCAATTTTAGGTTTTGTGGAAGTCTATCTTTTGATTTTCATAGTCTTGTACATATTGGCATTAACACCATTAGGTGGAATTCAGACATGGATAAACGATTCATCCGTGGCACTGTTTATCATAGAAAAAACACCATTTCTATCAGAGGAAATCAGGTCATTATGGTTTACACATGTTGATGATTTGCTTAATTCCAACTAAACAACGAGGGCTGATTCAAAGAATTGAGGGGATACTTATTGTCATGTACAATAAGAATAACCTTACTGTGAATCAGTCTTTTTAGATTATAAAAGTAAACTGTTATTAAAAAATTTATTGATATTGACACATAAGATATAAACTGCGTCGGAAATTGTTAAAAAAGATTGAGTGCTATAACACCGCTGCGGAAATACACTTCGCTTTCACGCCTCCGGGTACCAAGGCGACATCTGCTCAAAAAGTGAGTTTTCGCAGTGTCTTCTTAGCCGTGGGCGGCTGATGAGCCTCTCCGTGCTAGTCGCACTACGAGTCTCATCTAGGCCTCTGCTCCCGTAAGAAGGAAGGCCGACTAAAACCGGCCTTGTCGGCCAACGTCGGCATACCCCTGATGCAGGGGCATGTATTTCCTCCGCTGGGTTTAGTTCACTTTACTTTGGTACTGTTGTAAAGGCAACACTATGCTATAATGCGTTTCTTTGCACTGTACCAGAGTATGATTGGTGCGGAGGGGAGTTGACTCCTGCGGGAAAAGCAACGGCTGAAACATTGCCCGCGCCCTGGTACCTGGAGGTGTGAAAGCGACTACCCGGAGCGGAAATCATACGCGGCGATTAAGGCGCATTTTATATCAACTGTGAGGGAAAGGGTAACAAAAATACGATAAAAGTTTAAAAGAAACAGGTGAATTTTGATGACTGTAAATAAAAAAGATGTTATTAAATTACTTGAAAAAATCGCTATATATTTGGAACTTAAAGGTGAAAATCCATTTAAGATATCTGCTTATCGAAAGGCAGCGCAGGCGCTTGAACGTGATGATCGATCTCTGACGGATATCGAAAGCTTTACCAAAATAAAAGGAATTGGAAAGGGAACAAGTGCGGTAATTGAGGAATATGTCGAGAATGGAACTTCTGAAACACTGACACAACTGGAAGATGAAATTCCAAAGGGGCTGATTCCACTTTTAAATTTGCCGGGACTTGGTGGTAAAAAACTGGCGAAACTGTACCAGGAGCTTGGTGTGAAAGATGCAGAAACTCTAAAACAGGCCTGTCAGAGTAGGAAAGTGGAAAGTCTTGAAGGATTTGGGAAAAAAACGGCAGAAAAAATAGTTGCGGCGCTGGAAGATGCAAACAGTCGCCCTGAACGTTTGCCGATTGCATTCATGCTGCCAATTGCTGAATGGATTGAGTCCTATTTAAGTGCTGTACCGGACATTTATGAATATTCCCGTGCAGGAAGTTTACGGAGGATGCGTGAAACGATAAAAGATATTGATTTCATTATTGCGTCTGAAAATCCTGCCGCAGTTCGTGATGCGCTGCTGGAAATAGAAAACATTAAAGAAGTTATTGCAAAAGGTGATACAAAAGTTTCGGTTACATTGGAAGATGCCTATGATGTGAATGTTGATTTTCGGATTGTTGCTCCGAATGAATTTGCATCAACATTGCATCATTTTACCGGATCCAAAGACCATAATGTAGCTATGCGCCAGCTCGCCAAAGAAAAAGGTGAAAAAATTAATGAATATGGAGTTGAAATTGAAGAAACCGGCGAAAACCTGACATTTGAGAATGAACAACAGTTTTTTGAACATTTCGGGTTACAATTCATTCCGCCTGAAGTTCGTGAAAATACCGGTGAGGTGGAATCTTTCAACGAACATGTTCCGTTGATTGAATTGGACGATATCCGTGGGGACCTTCATATGCATACGACATGGAGTGATGGCGCACAATCTTTAGAAGAGATGGTGAATCGTGCGCGTGAAAAAGGGTATGATTATATAACCATTACAGATCATTCCAAGTTTTTGCAGGTTGCAAACGGTTTAAATGAAACAAGGCTTCGCAAACAACGTAAAGAGATAGAAAAGCTGAATGAAAAATATAACGATATCCATATTTTTGCCGGTGTTGAAATGGATATTTTACCCGATGGAACATTAAATTTTGATAATGAATTTTTAAAAGAAATGGACTTTGTAATTGGTGCGATTCATTCCAGCTTTAATCAATCCGAGGAAAAAATAATGGCAAGATTGGATGCTGCATTGGAAAACCCATATGTATCGTTGATTGCACATCCAACAGGCAGACTTATTGGCCGCCGTAATGGATACAAAGTGGATGTTGACAAGCTGATTGAACGAGCCAGGGAAACAGGTACGGCTTTGGAAATTAACGCTAATCCAAACCGTCTTGATCTGTCTGCTGAATGGGTACGGAAAGCGCAGGATGCAGGTGTGCGAATTGCCATTAATACGGATGCTCACGATTATTACATGCTGGAACATATGAAATATGGTGTTGGAGTTGCCCGCAAAGGCTGGATTAAAAAGGAAACTGTACTTAATACATGGTCCAAATCGAAACTAATTGACTTTATGAATCGTAATAAGTAATAAGGTTACCGTTAAAAGGAGCAAGTCAGAATGAATGATCGAATTCTCCGTGTACTTGAATTCAATAAAATAATCGAACAATTGAATAGCCATGCAGCTACAATGATTGGCAAGGACTTATGTTCCAGCTTAAAACCTTCCGTAAATATAGAAGAAGTGAAAAGCTTGCATGATGAAACTGACGAGGCCAGTCAAATTCTCCGATTAAACAAAGCGATACCTTTAGGCGGAATTTCTGATATCCGTCCAAGCATTAAACGGAGTGTTATTGGTGGTGTACTAAATGCCGGGGAATGTCTGGATGTTGCCAATACATTATATGGCGGTCGTCAGGTAAAAGGATTTCTTGAAAAAATAGAAGAGGATTTACCTATTTTAAAAGAATTTGCACAGCAGATTGTTGCGTTACGAGAGTTGGAAATCCATATAAACAGCTGTGTTGATGATAATGGACAGGTGATGGACAGTGCTTCTGATAAACTGCGCAGCATCCGTTCCTCAATAAGAACGTATGAAAGCAGAGTACGTGATAAATTGGACAGCTATACAAAATCGAAAAGTAAAATGCTTTCTGATGCGATTATAACAATCCGTAACGATCGGTATGTTCTGCCGGTTAAACAGGAATACCGCGGGACAATCGGCGGAATTGTCCATGATCAGTCCGCATCAGGGTCAACATTGTTTATGGAGCCAAAGTCTGTAGTTGATATGAACAATCAATTGCAGGAAGCAAAAGTAAAAGAGCGGCAGGAGATTGACCGGGTACTGCGGGAATTAAGCGGGCATATAGCGGCCAACGAAGCGGCACTTTATGAAAATGTTGACGTGCTGGCTAAAATAGATTTTATTACAGCGAGAGCAAAATTAGGTGTGCAAATGAAAGCTGCCATGCCGAAAATAAATAATAAAGGCATTATAAAAATGCAACAGGCTCGTCATCCATTGCTTGAAATGGATGAAGCAATTGCAAATGATGTTGAAATCGGGGAAAACTACACGTCGATTGTGATAACCGGACCAAATACAGGCGGTAAAACAGTTACATTAAAAATGATCGGGTTATGTACGGTGATGGCACAGTCCGGTCTTGGGGTTCCAGCACTTGATGGTTGTGAAATGGCTGTATTTGAAGATGTTTTTGCAGATATTGGTGATGAACAATCAATTGAACAAAACTTAAGTACGTTTTCATCACATATGACAAACATTGTTTCCATCCTTAAACAAGTTAATCATAATTCGCTGGTACTTTTTGACGAACTTGGCGCAGGCACAGACCCCCAGGAAGGTGCTGCTCTGGCAATGTCGCTTCTGGATGAAGTGATTTCCCGCGGTGCCCGGGTAATCGCAACCACTCACTATCCCGAATTAAAAGCTTATGGGTACAATCGGGATAATGTTGTCAATGCGTCGGTAGAGTTTGATGTTGAGACATTAAAACCAACCTATCGATTACTGATAGGTGTTCCCGGTCGCAGTAATGCATTTGAAATTTCTAAAAGGCTTGGTCTGGATGAAACAATTATTAATCAGGCAAAAAGTCATATTGGCATCGATTCCAAAAGTGTCGAGAATATGATAGCTTCCCTGGAAAAGTCGCAAAGACAGGCAGAATCCGAATATCAAAATGCGCATGAAATATTAGTGGAAAGTGAACAATTGCGCAATGATATCGTGAAAGAATGGAAACAGTTTGAAGAAAAACGTGAAGGGCTATATAAAAAGGCGGAGGAAAAAGCTGAAAAAGCTCTGCAGAAAGCGCGCGTTGAAGCTGAAGCGATTGTAGATGAGATCCGTAATATGAAAACCGATGCACAACTTAAAGAACATGAATGGATTGAAGCCCGGAAAATGCTAGAAGAGGCCCAACCCGACCTGTCTGTAAAGAAAAAAGACACTCCTAAAAAGAAATCTGCTTCCAATCAGCAGTTACAACCTGGTGATGAAATAAAATTACTTACAGTGAATCAACACGGAACCATTCTTGAAAAAGCCAGTGATAAGGAATATCTTGTGCAGGTCGGCGTGATGAAAGTAAAAGTAAAAAGGGAAGACCTGCAGCTTGTCAGCAAAAAGAGTACCTATACAGAAAAACCACTAACAACAGTTAAAGGTTCCAACTACCATGTTAAAACTGAACTGGACTTACGCGGCGAACGGTTTGAAGATGCGTTATCTAAGTTGGAAAAATACCTTGATGATGCACTGCTTGCAGGTTATCCAAAAGTATCGATTATTCACGGGAAAGGTACTGGCGCATTACGAAAAGGTGTAAAAGAATTTGCGCAGAAACATCCAAGGATTTCCGATGCAAGACCTGGCGCAGCAGGTGAAGGTGGCAGTGGTGTTACTGTACTTGAACTGCGCTAAATGGAAGTGGTGAAGGGGAGTATGAACAATGACCGGTTTTTGGGAGAATATTTTTGTGGAAACAGCTGCCAGATACAGTGTGGTTATTCTTTGCACGAT
The DNA here is from genome assembly GCF_902806455.1 of Virgibacillus doumboii. Taxonomy (GTDB): domain Bacteria; phylum Bacillota; class Bacilli; order Bacillales; family Amphibacillaceae; genus Lentibacillus; species Lentibacillus doumboii. Next base: position 1,369,067 of record NZ_CADCWQ010000001.1, read on the forward strand.
CGTCTTTCTGTCGCTGTTTGAACTTGTAACATCATATCGTAATTGGCAGGAAATCAAGCACGGTAATTTCGCTGTAGCAATGGCAACAGGTGGCAAAATATTTGGTATTGCCACCATCTTCCGCTATTCGATTGAACACAATGATACACTGTTTGAGAGTATTGGCTGGGGAGTTTTCGGTTTCATCTTATTATTGCTTGGGTACATAATTTTTGAATTTTTGACACCAACGATAAACGTGGATGAGGAAATTGGTAAAGGAAATAATGCAGTCGGTTTGATATCGATGATAATTTCCATTGGATTGGCATTTGTTATCGGTGCAAGTATTGGATAAGGGGCGAGGATATTGATTCTGGATAGGCTGGCTAAAATTTTAATTGTTGTTGCTGTTATTTTTGTTATTGTAGGCATCATATATTTAATTTAACAAATTCTTTTTACTAAAATAATAAATAAAATTTCAAAAAATACTAATTAATCGGTATAATGAAAATAGCCATAGTAAAAAAGGAGGAGAAATATGATGGAGGAAAAACGCTGGCATGTCCATTATCCGGCAGAGATTCCAACTACAATAGCATATGATGAAATATCGCTGCAATCTTTCTTGGCAGACTCTGCTGAAAAATACGCAAAAAAGAAAGCGCTTCATTTTATGGGAAAGGAAATGACATTTTCGGAACTGTATTCACAAGCAAGGAAGATGGCAAACTATCTTCAATCATTAGGGGTAGAAAAAGGTGACAGGGTTGCCATCATGCTGCCTAACTGCCCGCAATCAGTTATCAGTTATTACGGAGCATTAATGGCAGGTGCAATTGTTGTACAGACAAACCCTTTATACATGGAAAGGGAACTGGAATACCAATTAAATGATTCCGGAGCAACTATTATTGTCTGCCTGGACATTTTATTGCCGAGAGTTACCAATGTCAGGGGAAATACATCAATTGAGCATACAATCGTAACAGGTATTAAAGATTATTTGCCATTTCCGAAAAACCTGATTTACCCGTTTATCCAGAAGAAACAGTACAATATGGTTGTAAAAGTGGAAGAATCAGAAGATACACATGTGTGGCAAACGATTATTGAGAATGGCAACGAGGAGTATAACCCAATTGAAATTGATCCAAAAGAGGATCTGGCATTACTTCAATATACTGGCGGTACCACGGGCCATCCAAAAGGTGTCATGCTTACACACTATAATCTTGTTTCCAATGTACAAATGTGTCAGGCTTGGTTATACAAGACTAAACCCGGGGAAGAAACAGTGTTAGGCGTATTACCTTTTTTTCACGTGTATGGAATGACCACCGTAATGAATATGTCGGTGATGTTTGGTTCCAAAATGGTATTGCTTCCGAAATTTGATGCGGAGGAAGTACTTAAAACGATTCATAAACAAAAGCCAACACTATTTCCGGGAGCGCCGACTATTTATATAGGTTTATTGAATCATCCCGACCTGAAAAAATATGATTTATCGTCGGTTGAAGCCTGTATCAGTGGATCTGCTCCTTTACCATCGGAAGTTCAGGAACAATTTGAGAAAGTTACAGGCGGACGCTTGGTGGAGGGGTATGGATTAAGTGAATCATCACCGGTTACGCATGCTAATTTTGTCTGGACAAAACGGGTCAACGGAAGTATCGGATTACCATGGCCGAATACAGACGCACAGGTATTCAAAATGGAATCCATGGAAGCTGCTGATGTTGGAGAAGTAGGGGAATTAGCAGTCAGTGGGCCACAGATTATGAAAGGCTATTGGAATAACCAGGAAGAGACAGATAATGTATTAAAGGACGGTTGGCTGTTTACCGGTGATATGGGATATATGGATGAGGATGGATATTTTTACATTGTTGACCGTAAAAAAGATATGATTATCGCTGGTGGATATAACATTTATCCAAGAGAAGTGGAAGAAGTTTTATATGAGCATGAAGCAGTACAGGAAGCTGTAGTTGCCGGAATTCCCGATCCATACCGTGGTGAAACAGTCAAAGCATATGTCGTGCTGAAATCCGGTCAGGAGCTTGGGGAAGAAGAATTGAACGCGTACTGCAGAAAAAATTTAGCGGCATACAAAGCACCTAAAATTTACGAATTCCGTGATGAACTTCCAAAAACAGCAGTTGGGAAGATATTACGAAGGAAATTGGTTGATGAAGAAAAAGAAAAAATGGAGAATAACACCACTACCGTGTAAGCACAGCATTCTTTTTTTAAAATGGAAAAGGACAGGCCCAGTATTGACAATTTTAATTTGTCTTTGTAAAATAAAAATATGAATGACTATTCATTCAGTTTGTGGGCTATAGGTACATGCTAAGGAGATTATCATGAAAAAAAACAAACCAAAATTCAAACAAATTATCGAGGCAGCAGTTGAAGTAATCGCGGATAATGGTTATCATGCTTCACAAGTATCGAAAATCGCGAAAAAGGCTGGAGTTGCTGACGGCACAATCTATCTTTATTTTAAAAATAAAGAAGATATACTAGTATCCGTTTTCGAGGAAAAAATGGGACAGTTTATCGAACAGATTGCCCACAGCATCAATCAGAAACAAAATGCCGACGAAAAACTGCTTACGTTAATTGAAATGCATTTTCACCAGCTTGCCAGTGATCATCACTTAGCTGTAGTCACGCAATTGGAATTAAGACAGTCAAATACAGAATTGCGTTTGAAAATTAATAACGTTTTAAAGCCGTATTTGGTTGTAATTGATGATATTATAAAAGAGGGAATCAATGAAAAACTATTTTTCGATGATTTAAATATCCCTCTTGTCAGACAAATGATTTTCGGCACGCTGGATGAAACGGTTACAAACTGGGTAATGAAAGAACGGAGATATGACCTTGAAGAGCAGGCACCGACTGTTCACGCATTAATTACAAACGGTCTTTCCGTTAAAAAATAGTGGAGGGGGATTGATTTGGGAACATTAGCATATGAAGTAAAAGACCAGGTTGCCATATTGACGATTCAAAGTCCACCGGCAAACGCACTATCTAGTAATCTATTAGAGGACCTGGAAAAAAGGCTTGACGAAATTGAAAACGATAACAATAATATTAAATCAATCGTCATAAAAGGAGAAGGGAAATTTTTCTCAGCCGGGGCTGATATTAAAGAATTTACTTCGTTACAAAATGCATCCGATTACGAATCTCTGGCAGGAAGAGGTCAGGATTTATTTGACCGAATCGAGCATTTTTCAATTCCGGTTATTGCTGCTATCCATGGTGCCGCATTAGGTGGTGGATTGGAGCTTGCGATGTCTTGCCATATTCGGATCGTTTCAGAGAATGCCAAACTGGGATTACCTGAGCTGACACTTGGTATTATCCCCGGATTTGCCGGCACCCAGCGTTTACCGCAATATGTTGGCACAGCAAAAGCATATGAAATGATTCTTACAGGTAAGCCTATCAGCGGCGGGGAAGCTGCGTCTTTCGGTTTGGCAAACCATGCTGTAAAGGAAGAAGAAGTTTTTGATACAGCATTTAATCTTGCTGATACGATTGCGGCAAAAAGTAAACTATCGATTAACCATATAATGCAGTTGATTCCTTATGCAAAAACGAAACAGTTTGCTGAAGGAGTTAAAAAAGAATCGGAGGCATTTGGAAAAATATTTGGTTCCGATGACGCGAAAGAAGGCGTTCAGGCCTTTATCGAGAAAAGGAAGCCTAACTTTCAGGATAAGTAGACTAAAGGAGGATATCATTTATGAACATATATGTATTGCTGAAAAGAACATTTGATACAGAAGAAAAAATTAACGTTTCAAATGGTCAAATTGAAGATGATGGTGCGGAATTTATTATCAATCCGTACGATGAGTATGCCGTGGAAGAAGCGATTAACCAACGCGATGCACACGGTGGTGAAGTTACGGTTGTCACAGTTGGAGATGAAGACTCTGAAAAACAATTGCGTACGGCTCTGGCAATGGGTGCTGATAAAGCTGTTTTAATTAATACCGAAGATGACCTTGAAGACGGTGATCAGTATACAACAGCTAAAATTCTGCATGCTTATTTTGAAGATAAAGAAGCAGATTTAATTCTGGCAGGAAATGTTGCCATTGACGAAGCAAGCGGCCAGGTTGGACCGAGACTTGCGGAAAGCCTTGATATTCCATATGTTACTACTATTACTGCTTTGGAAATTGACGGGGAAACAGTGAAAATAGATAAAGACGTTGAAGGTGACGTAGAGAAGGTGGAAACAAGCCTTCCAGTACTTGTTACTTGCCAACAGGGTCTGAATGATCCCAGATATCCTTCACTTCCAGGTATTATGAAAGCCAAGAAAAAACCATTGGAAGAACTGGAAATAGATGATTTAGATCTTGATGAAGATGATGTAGAAGCAAAAACAGAAACAGTTGATATTTACCTGCCACCGGAAAAAGAAGCAGGACGGGTTCTCGAAGGTGAAATTGGCGATCAAGTTAAGGAATTGGTTTCTTTGCTTAAAAATGACGCAAAAGTACTGTAAACCTTATTACAGAAAGGAGAAACTCTCATGAGTGATAAACTACTGGTAATTGGCGAAGCAAGAGATGGCGCATTGCGTAATGTAACATTTGAAGCAATTGCAGCTGCTAAAAAAATAAATTCTAATGGTGAAATTGTAGGCGTTATTTGCAGTGACAGTGACCTGAATGACCAGGCACAGGAAATGATTTATTATGGTGCAGACCGGGTTGTAACTGTTCAGCATGATAATTTAAAAACATATACTTCAGAGGGATATGGTCAGGCGGTACTTGCAGTTATCGATGACGAATCACCAGATGGAATCATTATGGGACATACAGCAATTGGGAAGGATCTGACTCCAAAGCTTGCAAGTAAACTGGAAACTGGACTGATTTCGGATGCAACGGACATAGATGTTGATGGAGATAAAGCAGCTTTCATCAGACCGATCTATTCCGGGAAAGCATTTGAAAAGAAAGTTATTACAAGCGGGTTAACATTTGCTACGATCCGTCCAAACAACATTCCTGCATTAGACCGTGATGATTCACGTACAGGTGATGTAACATCAAAAGACGTAGATGTTGCAGACCTCCGTACAGTAATTAAAGATGTAATCAGAAAGGCTTCTGAAGGTGTGGATTTATCAGAAGCAAACGTTATTGTAGCGGGTGGCCGCGGTGTCAAAAGTGCAGACGGGTTCAAACCTTTATATGAACTAGCTGACGTATTGGGCGGTGCTGTTGGTGCATCACGTGGTGCCTGTGATGCAGATTATTGTGATTATTCACTTCAAATCGGGCAAACAGGTAAAGTTGTAACACCGGACTTATATATTGCAGTAGGTATTTCAGGTGCAATCCAGCACTTGGCCGGTATGTCCAACTCAAAAGTAATTGTTGCAATCAACAAAGATCCGGAATCAAACATATTTAATGTTGCCGATTATGGAATTGTTGGAGACTTGTTTGACGTGATTCCGACATTGATTGAAGAAATTAAGAAAGTAAAATAACCCTTTAAAGACCTGGTCGATTTGACCAGGTCTTTTACAGTAATATTTTAGCTTTCTATTGTATAGGTTTTTTGCAGTTTACATTATTTTATAAGCGTTAAATTTTACTTGAAAAGTTGCTTAAACTGCGAACTAAAATCTATTAATGCTCACTGATACCGCAGCTGGAATATACTCGCTTTCCGCGGGCAGCTGGTGAGCCTACGAATCGCTGTCGCGCTTCGAAGTCTCACCTAGGCTTTTCTTCCCGCAGGAGTCACGCATATTCCAGCTGCTGGTTTTAATGGTTTAATAATATTGAAATATCCTTACATTTATTAAAGTAAAAACCAGCGGAGGAAATACACGGAGACTCCTGTGGGAGCAGAGTCCTAGGTGAGACTCGTAGTGTGACAACACGGAGAGGCTCATCAGCCGCCCACGGCTAAGAAGACACTGCGAAAACTCACTTTTTGAGCAGATGTCGCCTTGGTACCCGGAGGCGTGAAAGCGAAGTGTATTTCCGCAGCGGTGTTATTGCGCTTAACTTTTTTTCAATTTAGTTCGCAGTTTACGTCAACTGTTGAAAAGCATTAATGTATTCAAATAGTTCCTCACTAAAACTGTTTTACTTAAAATGAATAAGCAAAGTATTAGCAAGGATATACTAACGGTGATATACTCGGTTTAAAGCTTGATTGAGGAGGGAAATGAAATGGCAATTACTCATGTAACAGATCAAAATTTTACCAAAGAAACTTCTGAAGGTCTTGTATTAGCTGACTTTTGGGCACCATGGTGCGGACCTTGTAAAATGATTGCACCTGTTTTAGAAGAAATAGATGGTGAAATGGAAGAAAAAGTACAAATCGTAAAACTTGATGTAGATGAAAACCAGGAAACAGCCGGTAAATTCGGTGTAATGAGTATTCCGACATTGTTACTATTTAAAGACGGCAATGTTGTCGATCAGGTTGTTGGTTTCCAACCAAAAGAAGCGCTTGTTGATTTAATTAACAAACACGCATAAACAAGTGTTATAATAGTATAGTGAACTAGAATTTCAATCCCTTGTTGCTTATCGTAACAAGGGATTCTTATAGTATGAAGTACATAAGTGATGTGTATTGAGAAATTAAGGGATGAGTTATCTATGAATCAGCAAATCAAAGAAAAATTAGCCGTTCTTCCATCACAGCCTGGATGTTATTTAATGAAAGATAAGAACAGCACCGTGATATATGTCGGAAAATCCAAGTTATTGCGAAACCGGGTACGTTCTTATTTTACAGGTGCGAATGATAAAAAAACACAACGGCTGGTACAGGAAATAGTAGATTTTGAATATATTGTAACAACTTCTGAAATAGAAGCACTTATTCTGGAAATGAATTTAATTAAAAAATATGATCCCAAATATAATGTGTTATTAAAGGATGACAAATCATATCCGTATTTGAAGATAACAGCTGAAAGACATCCGCGATTGTTAATAACACGTAAAGTCAAAAAGGATAAAGGGAAATATTTTGGTCCTTATCCAAATGTTCTTGCAGCCAAGGAAACCAAAAAACTGCTTGACCGGTTATATCCACTAAGAAAATGCAATAACCCACCAGGGCGTGTATGCCTGTATTATCATATGGGGCAATGTCTTGCATGCAGTGAAAAACCTGCATCCGAAGAGACATATAAAGAAATCGTCCAGAGTATAACATCTTTTTTACATGGTGGACATAAGGAAATAAAAGCTGATTTATCCGCAAAAATGCATGAAGCAAGTGAAAACCTGAACTTTGAACGGGCTAAAGAATTTCGTGACCAAATACAGCATATTGAAGTGGTAATGGAGCAGCAGCGGATGACATTAAATGACCAAATTAATCGTGATATTTTTGGATACAGTTATGATAAGGGCTGGATGTGTATACAGGTCTTTTTTGTAAGACAGGGGAAATTAATTGAACGTGATGTTTCCATATTTCCATTTTTTGATGATCCTGCTGATACGTTTATCAGCTTTATCGGCAGGTTTTATTTGCATCATCACCATTTGAAGCCGAAACAATTACTTGTGCCGATTGGTACGGATACGGATATATTGAGTAAACTGTTGGAAATTAATGTGCATACACCATTCAGAGGACGTAAAAAAGAACTCGTGGAATTAGCAGAAAAAAATGCATCTATTGCACTAAAGGAGAAATTTTCGATTATTGAACGGGACGAGGAGCGAACCATTTCGGCAGTGGAAAAGCTTGGCGAAGCTCTTCATATCGAAATGCCGCACCGTATTGAAGCATTTGATAACTCAAATATTCAAGGGGCAGATCCCGTTTCGGCAATGGTTGTTTTTACAGATGGACGTCCGAACAAAAAGGAGTATCGTAAATATAAGATCAGGGATGTACAAGGTCCTGATGATTATGAAACGATGCGTGAAGTTATCCGCCGCCGCTATACGAGGGTGCTGAAAGATAACCTCCCATTACCGGATTTGATTATTGTGGACGGTGGTAAAGGACAAATGAGTGCGGCTCTTGATGTTCTGGAAAATGAACTTGGTCTGGATATCCCATTATGTGGACTGGCAAAAGATGATAAACACAAGACGAGTGAACTTTTGTATGGGGTACCGCCGACCATTATACCGTTGTCCAGAAAATCGCAGGAATTTTATCTGGTGCAACGGATTCAGGATGAGGTTCATCGATTTGCGATTTCATTTCACCGGCAGCTGCGCGGGAAAAGTTTATTTCAATCAGAGCTGGATAAAATTCCGGGTGTCGGGGAAAAGCGCAGAAGGTTATTACTGACACATTTCAAATCGGTGAATGAAATAAAAAAAGCATCGTTGCGCGATATCACCAAACTTGGCATACCGATAAACATAGCCGAGGTTGTATTGGAACATCTGAATAATGAAAAATAAGAAGCGAAACAACCATTCATTTGTTTCGCTTCTTATTTTAATCCGTATAAACAACCGAAAATTCCACTTGATGTATTTTTTTATTTATTTCCTCGGTACACTCGCAAGGCCTGCTTTTAATGGATTGGAGTGCCTCGGCCAAAAAGCCTGCCTCCAGACGAAATTCCGTATCAAAGGGAGCACTTAAACGATATACGACAGCGTCTGCCATTAAGTGAAAGGTCAGTACTTTCTTCTTTTCTTTCACAAGTTCAAGCCTGCCCCAACCCAATTTATCGAATGAATAAATAATATCTGATATTGTCTGTATCTCTAATTTTCTAGCAAGATTCTTGCCCATGAAGTATAATAGCGTATTTGATTCCGTTCCTAATAATTCAGGTAAACTTATATACCGGAGTATGTCATACCCAGCACCAGATGTATGAAGGTCATCCAAAAGTGCAACAGACATGGATTCCTGATCCTTTGCCATTGATGTCATCCTTTCCTGTCAGTAACCAATTCACAAAGCACTGGTCACGATGTTCGAGATTTTCTTTGAAGTTTACTAGTCTTATTATCTATATAATCCAGTCAATGTGCAAGCTTCCTAACGAATTTTTTGGAAGAAATCCATGAAAAACATGAGGAAAATCACATAAATAAAATATGTTAGCCCTTTTCTTGACGCCTTATATAGTTAGAAGTACAATAAATATGTCATAAATTGTACATTTTTTGGGCAATAAATAAGATGTGCTTTATTGTCATAAGAAACGTGTACATTACCAAATTTTACACAACTTAATTACTGAGGGGGGTAACACATGACAGAGCATCGTGAGTTCTTTTACAGAAGACTCCATTCCTTGTTAGGCGTAATACCAATTGGAATCTTTTTGATTCAGCATTTGGTTGTAAACCATTTTGCTGTGTATGGTGAAGAAAGTTTCAACAAAGCAGCAGGATTTATGCATGATTTGCCATTCAGGATAGTATTGGAAATAGTTATCATTTTCCTGCCTATATTATTTCATGCGATTTTAGGGGTTTACATTGTTTTTGTTACGAAAAACAACACAAGACGTTACGGATATTTCCGAAACTGGATGTTTTATTTGCAACGGATTACAGGGATCATTACATTTGTTTTTATTGCATGGCATGTTTGGGAAACTCGTGTGCAAATCGGGTTAGGAAATGAAGAGTTGAACTATAGCTTAATGGAAAACATTCTGGCAAGTCCTGTAATGTTCTGGTTTTACGTTTTGGGAGTAATTTCAACTACTTTCCATTTCAGTAATGGTCTATGGAGCTTCCTGGTATCATGGGGATTCACACAATCACCAAGATCTCAGAAGATTGTTACATATGCGTCGCTAATTGTCTTCATAGCGATTAGCTATATCGGAGTTCGAGCTTTAATTAAATTTGCTTATGGAGTTTAATCTTTGGAAAGCGGGAGTGAGTCATAATAATGAGTAACAAAAAAGTCATTGTTGTAGGCGGCGGCTTGGCTGGTCTTATGGCAACCATCAAAGCAGCTGAAGCCGGTGTGAATGTAGATTTATTTTCAATTGTCCCAGTTAAACGCTCTCACTCTGTATGTGCCCAAGGTGGAATAAACGGTGCAGTTAACACAAAAGGTGAAGGGGACTCTCCCTGGAAACATTTTGATGACACTGTATACGGCGGTGACTTCCTTGCGAATCAGCCGCCGGTAAAAGCAATGTGTGAAGCAGCACCGGGTATTATAAATTTACTTGACAGAATGGGTGTTATGTTTAACCGTACTCCGGAAGGTCTCTTGGATTTCCGGCGTTTTGGCGGAACATCTGTTCATCGTACGGCATACGCAGGAGCAACTACTGGACAACAATTACTATATGCTTTAGACGAACAAGTTCGTCGGTATGAAGTGGAAGGGTTAGTAACGAAATATGAAAGCTGGGAATTCCTCGGAGCCATTCTTGATGACGATGGTGTCGGAAAAGGTATTGTTGCACAAGATATTACGACACATGAAATTAAATCCTATCCATCTGATGCAACAATAATGGCTACCGGCGGACCGGGAATCATCTTTGGTAAATCAACTAACTCAATGATTAACACAGGTTCAGCAGCAAGTATTTTGTATCAGCAAGGTGCAAAATACGCAAACGGAGAATTTATCCAAATTCATCCGACTGCAATTCCTGGTGACGATAAACTGCGGTTGATGAGTGAATCAGCACGTGGTGAAGGTGGCCGTATTTGGACATATAAGGACGGTGAGCCTTGGTATTTCCTTGAAGAAAAATACCCTGCTTATGGAAACCTTGTAACACGTGATATTGCAACGCGTGAGATTTTTGATGTCTGTGTAAATCAAAAGCTTGGTATTAATGGAGAAAATATGGTTTACCTTGACCTGTCTCATAAAGATCCAAAAGAACTGGACGTCAAACTTGGTGGTATCATCGAAATTTATGAGAAATTTGTTGGGGAAGACCCTCGTAAAGTTCCGATGAAAATCTTCCCTGCTGTTCACTATTCAATGGGTGGACTTTGGGTTGACTATGATCAAATGACAAGTATCCCGGGAATCTTTGCATGTGGTGAATGTGATTATTCACAACATGGCGGAAACCGACTTGGTGCGAATTCCCTGTTATCTGCAATTTACGGTGGTTCTGTTGCAGGTCCGAATGCTATTAACTATATTGAAGGTCTTGATAAACACGTTGAAGATATGTCATCAGAATTATTTGACAGCAAAGAAAAAGAAGAGCAGGATAAATTTGAAGCGTTTATGAAGATGGAAGGTGATGAAAATGCCTACCAGATTCATAAAGAACTTGGGGAATGGATGACAGATAATGTAACTGTTGTGCGCGATAACGACAACCTGCTGAAAACAGACGAAAAAATACAGGAACTTCAGGAACGTTGGAAGCAAATTAACATCAACGACACTTCACGTTGGAGCAACCAGGGTGTTATGTTTACCCGTCAACTGGAAAACATGCTGCATTTAGCACGTGTTATTACAATGGGAGCATATAACCGAAATGAAAGTCGCGGTGCGCACTATAAACCTGATTACCCTTATCGTAATGATGAGGAATGGTTAAAGACAACCATTGCAACATTCGATAAAGAGAAAAATGCACCAGAAATATCATATGAAGAAGTTGATACATCATTGATTGAGCCGAGATTGAGAGACTATACACAAAAAAATTGAGGGGAGAAAGATAAGCATGGCTGAACAAGAAACTGTCAGATTTATTATAACCCGTCAAGACAACCCGGATTCTGATCCTTATGAGGAAGAATTTGATGTTCCTTACAAAAAGAATATGAACGTTATTTCCGGCTTAATGGAAATTCGTCAAAATCCGGTAAATGCCAAAGGGGAAAAAACTGCACCGGTATATTGGGATATGAACTGTCTTGAAGAAGTTTGCGGAGCCTGTTCGATGGTTATTAACGGGACAGCACGTCAATCATGTGCTGCATTGGTGGATAAATTGGAACAACCTATCAGACTGGAGCCCATGAGCACATTTCCTGTTGTCCGCGATTTGATCGTCGATCGCGAGCAAATGTTTGACGCATTAAAACAAATTAAAGCATGGGTTCCAATTGATGGAACCCATGATCTTGGGCCTGGGCCACGTATGCCTGAGAAAAAACGTCAGTGGGCTTATGAACTTTCAAAATGTATGACTTGCGGCGTATGTTTGGAAGCATGCCCAAATGTTAACGATAAGTCAGACTTTATTGGCCCGGCTGCACTTTCACAGGCACGCTTGTTTAATGCACACCCAACAGGTGAAATGAATGCAAGTGAAAGATTAGAAGGATTGATGGAAGATGGAGGTATCTCGGGCTGCAGTAACGCACAGAACTGTGTGCAGGTATGTCCAAAAGGTATTCCATTGACAACATCAATTGCAGCAATGAATCGTGCGACTAACATACAATCATTCAAGAACTTCTTTGGAAGCGACAATGCGCACTAAATCTATTAATCAATGAAAATACCATGACCCTTACCCTTTAATGGTAAGGGTCATTTTTAAAATAAGGCTGTTTTCGATAAAGTGTTGCTGTTATTACGCAAGTGACGTAAAATGCGAACTACTTTGAAAAAAGTTGAGAGTAAAAATACCGCTGCGGAAATACACTTCGCTTTCCGTGGGCGGCTGTTGAGCCTCTTCGTGCTATCGCACTACGAGGCTCACCAGCTTCCCGCGGAAAGCGAGTCTATTCCAGCTGCGGGGTTAGAAAGCATCACTAAATGTACTAGCCGGATTTAGTTCGCAGTTTACGGAAATGGTTTAGCAGTGTTCTTTTCTCTGGCATGACGCAAATAGCAACAAACTTTTTGAAAACAACTTTAAATAATGGGAGTGGATTTGTTTGATAAAGGTATCATATATAGAGAACATGGAGAAATGGCGATCTGAATTCTCGTTTTTTGTGCCAATAAACGTGAGATTTTCAGAGACAGATATGTTTGGACATGTGAATAACGTATCTCCATTTATTTATTTCGAGCAGGCACGGATCGAATTTCTTCAGTCTGCAGGTCTTTTTAATAATACTAACAATGATGATGGGATGCCAATTGTTGCAGACTTACAATGTGATTATCATAAGCAAATGTTTTTTAACGAGAAAATCAACTTATATGTTAAGGTAAATCATATCGGGAATACTTCGCTTGATATTCATTATATGGCATTGAATCAGAAGGATGAGCTATGTTTAACAGGACGTGGACGGATGGTTTATATTAACCCGGAAACAGGTAAACCTGTCCCACTGAGTAAGACCATGAAGGAAAAGCTGATGGCGAAACATATTGGGAACGCTACTGTAAAGTTCTGATTTTGACTAACTAATAGTGTGGGAATGTTATCCCACACTATTAGAAGCTTCACTATCCTTAGAGCTTTAATTCCCCCATGCGAAGGAGCTCTACTACAGCTTGTGATCGCCCCTTGACTCCTAATTTTTGCATAGCATTTGAAATATGGTTACGGACAGTTTTCTCAGATATAAATAGTTCCTGGGCAATTTCTTTTGTTGTTTTGTCTTGTACTAAGAGTTCGAATACTTCTTTTTCACGTCTGGTTAATAATTGCTTCGGTTTGTACTCGTTGTCCTTCAAATGTTAACCCCTCCTTGCTGTCATAAAGCTGCAGATTGAAGGGAATTATTTAGTCACTATAGCTTATGAAAATATATATAAACGGTGAGCACAATTCTGCTGATTTTTATTACCGGCATCGTGTTGGGCTGGCCTTTTTTATATAAAAAATGTTTTATTTGCTATAATATGAATTAGGTATCTTATACGTTTGACTAAATTCCTTTATTAGCAGCAGGATTTTTTTCATAGTTGGAGGCCATGTATGATAAATGAAATACTGGAATCAAATCAATTTATCCTTTTGATGGCGCTATTATTGATTATTAGTGTTCTTGTCACAAAGTTTTCCACACGATTAGGTGTCCCATCGCTTGTTCTGTTTATCGGAGTGGGCATGCTGGTCGGCAGCGATGGCTTAAATATTATCTATTTTGATAATGCAACAATTGCCCAGCTAATTGGTGTTATAGCACTTGTTATCATTTTGTTTGAAGGTGGTTTGCAAACGAAATGGGCTACCATTAAACCTGTTCTGCCTTCAGCTGTTATTCTGGCAACAGCGGGTGTACTTATAACTACAGTTGTTGTAGCAGTTGCCGCTAAATATATGCTTGATATTTCCTGGCTGGAAGGTTTTTTGTTGGGATCCATTGTTGGGTCTACCGATGCCGCAGCCGTATTTGCTGTGTTAAAGGATAAAAATATTAAGGGAAATATTAAATCGACACTTGAGGCTGAATCAGGCTCAAACGATCCGATGGCAATGTTCTTAACACTTTCTTTTATACAATTAATTACCCAGGATCAGACAGGTCTTGGTTCACTGATATGGACATTTTTCTGGCAAATGGGGATAGGGCTTTTGTGTGGATTAATAATTGGAAAAATGGGAAGTTCATCCATTAACCGAATCAATCTTGATTCAAGTGGCTTATATCCGCTATTTGGACTTGCATTCGCATTTCTGGCATACAGTATTACTTCACTTGCGGATGCCAGCGGGCTACTTGCCGTATATGTTGCTGCTTTGGTTATCGGAAATTCCGAATTGACTTACCGCCACTCCATTCTTCGGTTTAATGAAGGATTTGCATGGATGGCACAAATTGTCATGTTCGTTATATTAGGATTATTTGTTTTCCCTGCAGAATTGTTTCAATGGAATTATATAATTAGCGGCATGCTGATATCACTAGTATTAATGTTAGTGGCCAGACCTGTGGCAGTATTTCTGAACCTGTTTAAATCTCCATACACAGGTAAGGAAAAAATATTTTTATCATGGGCCGGATTACGCGGGGCAGTTCCAATTGTGCTGGCAATATTTCCAATGCTGGCAGAAGTGGAAGGCAGCCAAATTATGTTCAACGTTGTTTTTTTTGTTGTTTTAACCTCAACGCTTGTACAGGGTTCGACAATAACATATATGGCTTCTAAATTGGGATTGGAAGGTGAGGCTAAGGAAAAACCGATACATTCCCTTGAATTGATTTCCATTGGCAAAACGAATACGGAGATGGTTGAATATAATGTCTCAAGCAATAACAAAATTATCGGAGAAAAAATTGAGGATATTGAATTACCCGATAAAGCGTTGATCAACGCTATTATACGAAACAACGAGATTCTTACACCGAACGGTCAAACAGTTATTAAGGAAAACGATACTCTCTATATTTTGGTTTCAAGAAAGAGCAAGCAGAAGCTCAGAAATGTATTGGAAGAGGACACTGTTGCCGCAGAATAAATTGCCGTAATGTAGGAAATTATCAGCTTTCCTGTCAAGTTATGTTAAAATATCTTTAGAATGAGGAATTAATTTGAGGGGGTTACCTGCTTGAATAATGATATATTAACTGATACAGCGATAGCAGACTTAGAAAAAAGACTTCGTAAAATTGCAGGAATGGTTAAACAGAACGGGCGCAAAATTTTAAATAATTACCCGATCACATCTCCACAGTTTGTTGCACTTCAATGGTTAATTGAAGAAGGTGACTTAACCATTGGGGAGCTGTCGAATAAAAACGGGCTGGCATTCAGTACCACGACAGATCTTGTCGACCGTATGGAAAAAAATAAGCTTGTCGAAAGAGTTCGTGATGGTAATGACCGGCGTGTAGTAAGGATTCATGTTCTTGAAAAAGGTAAGACAATTATTCAGGAGGTTATTCAGAAACGGCAGGAATATCTTGGTGAAGTTCTGTCAAATTTCTCGACTGAACAGACCGATACATTAAATAATTTACTATCCTTTTTGTATGAACAAATGCAACATGTTAATAAAAAATAACATCTCAGAAGAGGCGATTTTGTTGAATCAGGCAATAGGTGTTATCGATTCAGGTGTTGGCGGCTTAACAGTGGCACACGAACTTATGCGTCAGCTGCCAAAAGAAAGATTAGTGTACCTGGGTGACACATTACGATGTCCATATGGACCAAGGTCAAAAGAAGAAGTGAAAAAATTCACATGGGAAATGGTTGATTTTCTGCTTAAAGAAGATATTAAAATGCTTGTTGTTGCGTGTAATACTGCAACAGCTTTTACGCTCGCCGATCTGCAGGATAATTTAGACATCCCGGTTATCGGAGTAATTCAGCCTGGAGCGCGGGCAGCTATAAATTTTACACAAAATAGTCATATCGGGGTTATCGGGACAGAGGGAACGATTCGAAGTGAAGCTTATACAAGTGCACTGAAAAGCATAAAACCCGACGTTCATGTTAATGCTTTGCCATGTCCATTATTTGTTCCAATGGTTGAACAGGGGATTTTATCTGGAAAGCAAGCAGAAGAAGTAGTTGGCGAATCACTATTACCGTTAAAAAGAAATAATCACATTGATACGTTAATTCTTGGCTGTACACATTACCCGCTTATAAAAGAAACGATCCAAATGATTATTGGAGATCATGTTACAATTATTTCATCAAGTGAAGAAACCGCTCGGGATGCAAGTGCCATACTGGAATTTCATAACCAATTAAATAGAAGTAACCATACGCCGAAACATCAATTTTATACTACTGGTGATTTGGATATCTTTAAAAAAATTGCGGCCAGTGTCTTTACAAAATTGGTTGATAATTTTCAGTCGGTAACAATAGAAAAAGCTGTTATTCAATAATTGGAACCTTGCAAATTTAAAAGGGTTCTGATTTTTTTGTCCATAGGTTGGTCTAAATTTACGATGTGCTCGTATATATAATAGTACAAACCATCGTAGGAGGGAATAACATGCAGAAGCGCGGTATATTACTATTGACTATAACGGTGTGCCTTTCCATTATATTGACTGGATGTTTCCAGGGAGAACAGTCATTGAATGACCAGGAAGAAATGGATCCACCACAGAACGCTGAAGCAGTAAACGATTTAGAGGGTGAATCAGAAGATACTGAATCAACTGATGAAAATGCTGAAGGTGAAACAGAGGCTAATACGAATGCAAGGACCTTATATTTACTTGATTCGAATGGTATGGTGGCACCCCAAACCTTGCAATTGCCCCAGATTGAGTCCAAAGAGGTCGCAAAACAGGCAATGGAATACCTGGTAAAGGGAGGTCCGGTTTCACAATTATTGCCAAATGGTTTTCAGGCAGTTTTACCGGCCGGAACACAAGTACTTAGCCTGAATATACAGGATAATGGAACGTTAGTTGTAGACTTGTCAAAGGAGTTTAAAAATTACAAAGCAAGTAATGAACTTGAAGTACTGCAGGCAATGACATATACGATGACACAATTTGATTCCGTAGAAAATGTAAAACTGCGGATTAATGGAAATCCGCAAAGTGAGATGCCTGTTAACGGAACTCCTATCGGTGAAGGATATTCAAGGGTAAACGGGATAAACATTAGTGACTCCGGCAGTGTAGACTTGCTGGCAAGTAAACCTGTAACCTTATACTATCCATCGGTCCATGATGACAATCACTACTTTGTACCAGTAACCCAATATATTGACGTTCAAAATGATGATTTATATAGTTCCATTGTTCAGACACTCTTGGATGGACCTGTTTTTAATAGTAATTTACAACATGTTTTTAATAGTAAAACGGAACTTGTAAACAACCCAAGTTTACGAAGTGGCGTACTTGAGGTAGTTTTCAATCAGGAAGTATTAAAAAACAGCGAGAAAGCAGTAATATCCGATGAAGTCATGGAAACGTTGGTACGAAGCTTGTCGGTGGACAAAAATGTCGAGGCCGTAGAAGTGAAAGTGGAAAACATAGAAACATTATTTAATGAAAACGGGGAAGCCTATACAGAACCGGTGACAACACAAACATTTACTTCAACTGAAAAATTGTAACGAAAAGGGCTGTGAAATGCAGCCTTTTTTGTTTTATCGAAGGTTTGTTTTATGAATGATTTGTTGCAAATAATAGGATACGGCCCTAAAGCTTTTGATTTGTATTTTCGTGTTTCTTTCGTACAAAATATGTTAGGATAATGCTATCGTGGATTCAGGATTAGAAATAAGGAGGAGTATGTTTCAGTGAGAAATGATCAAAGAAATTTTAATGATTTACGTCCAATAACAATTATCCCCGAATTTGTTAAACATCCGGAAGGCTCTGTACTTATTCAAGTTGGGGATACCAAAGTAATTTGCAATGCAAGTATTGAAGATAGAGTACCTCCTTTTATGCGCGGACAGGGTAAAGGATGGATAACTGCTGAATATGCTATGCTGCCGAGGGCAACTGATCAGCGTAATATTCGTGAATCCTCAAAAGGAAAAGTAAGCGGACGTACAATGGAAATACAACGATTAATCGGCCGGTCACTCCGTTCTGTTGTAGATTTGGACAAGATAGGTGAACGTACAGTCTGGGTTGATTGTGATGTGATTCAGGCTGATGGCGGCACAAGAACGGCGTCTATAACTGGTGCATTTGTTGCAGTTGTTTTAGCTTTAAATAAATTACTTAAAGACAATACAATTGTGAAAATGCCTGTAACTGATTTTTTAGCGGCGATATCGGTAGGAGTTTTACCGGATGGCAGTGAAGTGCTTGATTTAAATTATGGTGAGGATTCAGATGCGCAAGTAGATATGAATATTGTGATGACAGGTAATGGACAGTTCGTTGAAATACAGGGTACTGGTGAAGAGGCAACGTTTACGAACAAACAATTACAAACCATGCTTGGACTGGCTGCCGATGGGATCACTCAAATTAATGAAGTGCAAAAAAATATCCTTGGTGAACTTGCCGACCGAATAGGAGAAACAAACTCCAGTAAGGAAGATTCTAAATGAATGAAATTATAATTGCAACTAAAAATCCCGGAAAGGCAAAAGAATTTCAAGCGTTTTTCTCGGAATATAACATAAAAGCAATTTCGTTGCTGGATTTGTCTGAGTCAGTTGAAGACATAGAAGAAACAGGAACGACTTTTGAAGAAAATGCGGCACTAAAAGCAGAACAAATAGCAAATCTGTTTGAAACGCCCGTGTTGGCTGATGACTCCGGACTGGTAATTGATGCGTTGGATGGAAGACCTGGAATCTACTCTGCCAGATATGCGGGAGAACCAAAGAATGATAAGGCAAATTTGGAAAAAGTGTTGAAAGAGTTACAGAATGTTCCCGATACTGACCGTACAGCTCGTTTTGTATGTGTTCTGGCTGTAGCCATTCCAGGTAAAGATACGATTTTTAAAAAGGGACATTGTGAAGGTAAAATTTCAAATGATCCTGATGGCTCGAATGGATTTGGATATGATCCGATTTTTATACCTGATGGTTATTCGAAAACGATGGCTCAGTTGTCTTCTGATGAAAAAAACAAAATCAGCCACCGTAAAAATGCAATTACACAGCTGGAATCATGGATAAAAGATGTGCAGCAATCATTGTGAGGTGATACGATGCCCAAAGTTTTAGTTATAAGTGACAGTCATGGATCAACAGAAGAGCTTAAACAAATTAAAGCACGTCACTCGGTCGAGTTTATGATACATTGCGGAGATTCAGAACTGGATATGGATGCACCGGAATTGGAAGGATTTTTAAAAGTGGCGGGCAACTGTGACTTTGACACCAGATTTTCGCAAGAACAAGGAAGTTTAATTGAAGATCTGCATTTCTTTTTTGCGCATGGACATCGCCATCAGGTTAAGTCCAACCTATTAACAGTTGCATACCGTGCTGAAGAGGAAGGTGCGCAGGTTATTTGTTTTGGTCATACACATATTGCCGGAGCAGAGAAGGTTGGCAATCAATTACTGATCAACCCCGGAAGCACCCTATTGCCCAGGGTCAGGAATGAACAGACCTACGCATTGATGGAATGGAATACAGTTGATGATGTACATGTTGATTTTTATACGGTTGAAGGAGAACATGTAGAGGATTTATCAATTAAAACATCGTTGAAGGGGTAATTATTCTGCTTTTCATTAGAGCACAGGACACTCTAATGAAAAGCAATTGTTTACCAAACCATTGACAAATATTTTCAAAGTGCATATAATAATTTTTGTCCGTTAAATTTGTGACGAGCAAAAGTTGGTTCTTGAACAATTTACTTGCGGGTGTAGTTTAGTGGTAAAACCTCAGCCACGAGCAATACATCCACCGAGTAAGCTGCGAGTTGCGAGGAGTGCTTCTTCACCGAAATTACTTGCAACACGACGAGCACCATTTCGTGAGGATAATAAAAGAAATCTAACTATTTAACATGCGGGTGTAGTTTAGTGGTAAAACCTCAGCCTTCCAAGCTGATGTCGTGGGTTCGATTCCCATCACCCGCTCCATACATAATATAATAGTGTCCCAGTAGCTCAGCAGGATAGAGCAACAGCCTTCTAAGCTGTGGGTCGCAGGTTCGAATCCTGCCTGGGACGTCATCTGGAGAAACCTATTACTGATTCATAGGTTTCTTTTTTCATATCGTCAGGAAGAATAAATTTTGTAACGCTGATGAGGTTTATTTTTTTAATTTCCGGGTATGTATAGTTATTATGGGAAATATTAAAAAGAAGAAAGGAGTGTATAAATGCTGAATGAACAAGACAATGTAATACTTTTCCCGAAATGGCGTACTAAATTAGAGGAAGAAAGCTTGCTTGCACTTAAAGAAAAAAAGTATGAAGAAGCTCTTACAAAGCTGGATGAGCTGTTAAGCTACCACGTTGATAATCATGAGATTATTATGGGAAAATTAATGTGTCTTATGGAACTGGATCGTTACGACGAGGCGCAGGATCTATGTGAAACATTAATTACACATAAGTATGACGGGAATTATTATCATTATGTACATATTTATTTAACGATTTTGTTTCAAACCAGCCAGTATGAACACTTGATGGAGCAGGTTGAGTTAGAATTTGAAACGGGAAATGTTCCGGATATTATTCTCGAGCAGTTCCAACAGCTGTACGATATGAGCAAAGAAATGCAAAATGAAATTACATATGAAAGATCTTCCGAATATATAAGTGAATTACAGGAGGCAGTAAATCAACAGAATCATGCAGAGCAGTGGCGACTGGTTGAACGTATGCGTCAGATAAATGCCGATCCAACGAAGACCGTGAAACCACTGTTAACCAATGAAAATGTTCATCCGGTAACAAAAACTGCAATTTTAAAGTGGTTTAAGGAGAAAAATGTTTCAGATGAGGTAGCGATAAGAAAACTTGACACACAGATGACTATTACACCAGTTAATATTCCTGACATCAGATCACACCCGACAATGAAACAGCTGGTTTTAATAATAGGGGAATTGGAACAGAAGGATCCAACATTATTCCAAATAGTTGATAAATTGTTGTACCGGTATATTTATGTAAGATACCCGGTTTTGCCAGATGACGGTGAAATAATACATATTGCCAATGCTCTGATACAGTTGGGTAAAGAATATTTGGATATACATACAATGCAAAATGAAAGTATTGAGAATCAGGTAACCCGTTATATGGAAGAAATTAAAATGTGTGAAGTGCTGTATTCAACAATTATTGAATCGTAGGAATTCAAGCACCATAATGGTTGAAAGGACCAGTAAGTATGTTATAATGAGATGGTTGTAAATATGATCATTATGTAATTAATGAACGTGTTAGAAAACCTGGCTTTTCTTATACTTGAATACACTTAAAAATTATTCTTTTTAAAGTGAAAATCACAGGAATAGTAGATTTTGGAGGGAAATTTATGTCAGCAAAATGGGAAAAACAAGAAGGTAATGAAGGAGTACTTACGATAGAGGTAAGCGCAGAGGAATTTGACCGCGGATTAGATCAAGCGTTCAAAAAGGTAGTTAAAGATGTTCAAATTCCAGGTTTCCGTAAAGGAAAAGTTCCGCGTAAAATCTTTGAAAACCGTTTTGGTGTAGAGTCTTTATACCAGGATGCAGTAGACATCATTTTACCTGATGCTTACGTAAAAGCTGTAGAAGAGACTGGTATTGAACCTATCGAACAGCCGGAAGTTGACATCGAAGAAATTGAACAGGGTAAAGATCTTATTTTCACTGCAAAAGTTCAGGTGAAACCGGAAGTTGAACTTGGTGACTACAAAGGCCTGGAAGTGGAAGAACAATCTGTTGAAGTTACCGATGAAGATGTTGATCATGAAATAGAACATCAACGTGAACACCACGCAGAGCTTACTGTAAAAGAAGAAGGCAGTGTGGAAGAAGGCGACACGGTTGTAATGGACTTTGAAGGTTTCCTTGGTGACGAGCCATTTGAAGGTGGAAAAGGTGAAGACCATTCATTGGAAATTGGGTCCGGACAATTCATTCCGGGATTTGAAGAACAAATGGTTGGTAAAAAACCTGGTGAGGAAACAGAAATTGAAGTAACATTCCCTGAAGATTATCATGCTGAAAATTTAGCTGGTCAAAAAGCAACTTTCAAAGTAAAAATTCATGAAGTAAAAGCGAAAGAATTACCTGAACTTGATGATGAATTTGCCAAAGATGTCGATGAAGAAGTAGAAACACTTGAAGAACTAAAAACTAAGAAAAAAGAAGAAATGGAAGCGCAAAAGAAACAGGATGCTGAAAATCAGAAGCGTGAATCATTAGTTGAACAAGCTTCAGACAACGCAAATGTTGATATTCCGGAAGCAATGGTAAACACGGAATTGGATCGTATGATGCAGGAATTTGAACAACGCCTGCAAATGCAGGGAATGACAATGGAGATGTACTTCCAGTTCTCCGGTCAGGATGAAAATGCATTGAAGGAACAAATGAAAGAAGATGCTGAAAAGCGTGTGAAAACCAATTTAACATTGGAAGCTATTTATAATGAAGAAAATCTTGAAGTAACTGATGAAGACGTTGATAAAGAACTTGAAAATATGGCTTCCATGTATGGAACAGAAGTGGAGCAACTTAAGCAGATGCTCGGTGGAAATGCAGACGCAATTAAGGAAGACCTTAAATTCAGAAAAGCAATTGAGTTCCTTGATGAAAACAGTAAAACGGTATAACCGCTTTGGTTAATCTTAAATGAAGATAATTATAAAACAAGGTGCGAACAATTCGCACCTTGTTTTAAACTTCTGTACAATAAACTTATTTTTAAAAGCAGACAAAGTTGTTATCTATATTCACCAATTTACATACGCTAATAGAGGACTAGTCAAAATAAGTTATTTCTTGGAACGATTATCTAGAACAATCTGGCATATAGTATAAGTAGTTATCATTTGACTTTTTCACAAAGTCCTCCATAATTAATTGATAAATGAAGGCTGTTTTTAAAAATGTTGATATTTTTGATTGCAATTTCTTACAAGCAGCGAAAGTAAAGTGTATACGGGCTGCGGGAGGAGATTGCAAAAAAAACATACGAAGAGAGCCTGAATGAATGAGTGGTTATTGTTTTGTTTTCCAATTTTGATTTGGTATGATGACAATGAAAGTTAAAAACAAATACGCGTAAGTTGAAAAGCAGATTTAAACTTTTAGGGGTGAAATGCAGTGTTTAAATTTAATGAAGAAAAAGGACAATTAAAGTGTTCATTTTGCGGAAAAGGTCAGGAACAAGTACGGAAGTTAGTAGCCGGGCCGGGCGTTTATATATGTGATGAATGTATAGAACTTTGTACAGAAATTGTAGAAGAAGAGTTAGGAACCGAAGAGGAAACTGAATATAAGGAAATTCCAAAACCAAAGGAAATCTGTGATACTCTGAATGATTATGTTATCGGTCAGGATAAGGCAAAAAAGAATTTATCTGTTGCGGTATATAATCATTACAAGCGGATTAATACACCAAAAAATTCAGATGATGTGGAACTGGCAAAAAGTAATATTGCCATGCTTGGACCAACCGGCAGCGGTAAAACATTACTTGCTCAAACACTTGCAAGAATCCTGAATGTTCCCTTTGCAATGGCAGATGCTACATCATTAACTGAGGCAGGTTATGTCGGTGAAGATGTGGAGAATATTTTATTGAAGCTGATCCAGGCAGCAGATTATGATGTGGAAAAAGCTGAAAAAGGGATTATTTACATTGATGAAATCGATAAAGTTGCCCGTAAATCAGAAAACCCTTCAATCACACGTGATGTATCTGGTGAAGGCGTACAGCAAGCCCTATTGAAAATCCTTGAGGGAACGGTAGCAAGTGTACCTCCTCAAGGCGGGCGTAAACATCCACATCAGGAATTCATCCAAATTGATACGACCAACGTTTTATTTATCGTTGGTGGTGCCTTTGATGGTATTGACCAAATAATTAAGCGTCGTCTTGGCAAGAAAGTTATTGGCTTTGGTTCAAATGACGAAAAACAACAGGATCTGGATAAAGGCGAACTTCTGCAAAAAGTATTGCCTGAAGACTTATTGCGTTATGGCCTGATCCCTGAGTTCATCGGCAGAATTCCTGTTGTAGGCAGCCTGACACCATTGGATGAAGATGCATTGGTTGAAATTTTAACGAAACCGAAAAATGCACTTGTCAAACAGTACGAGAAACTGTTTGAAATAGATGATGTCGAACTTGAATTTGAAGAAGAGGCATTAGTAGAAATCTCTAAGAAGGCGATTGAACGAAAAACAGGTGCTCGCGGATTGCGTTCCATTATTGAAAGCATCATGCTTGATGTAATGTTTGAACTTCCTTCACGCGAGGATATTGAGAAGTGTATTATTACCAAAGATACAGTGGCCAAGGAAAATGGCAGTCCTAAACTCGTGTTTAGAGATGGAACTGTAAAAGAAGGCAATGAAAAGCTTCCTAAAGAAAGTGCATAATTTATGATGATGTAAATAAAATAATCTGAGACTGACAAAGGTGGAAACTCCTTTTTGTGCATGTGTTTCTTTAAGGGGAAATAAAAGCCATTGTCAGTCTCTTTCTATGTTGGCAGTGTTTAGTTTTAAATCATCAGGTAATACTAAAAGCAATATTCTTTTACAAACGGGCAAGAATTATATAAACTTTAACCAGTAAAGAAATACATAAAAATTCCAGTATTTATCGGAGGTACATACTATGACAAAAGAAACGAATCAACTACCCCTCCTACCACTGCGCGGATTACTTGTTTTCCCATCCATGGTACTGCATTTGGATGTTGGTCGTGATAAATCAGTAACAGCATTGGAAAAAGCAATGATGGATGATCATACCATTTTTCTGGCTGCCCAAAAGAAAGTTAGTTTGGACGATCCCGAGCCACAGGACATCTATCGTGTAGGTACGTTGGCAAAAGTTAAGCAAATGCTGAAGCTCCCGAATGGAACAATTCGTGTACTTGTTGAGGGCTTGCAGCGTGGGGAAATAATCCGTTTTATTGATGAAAAAGATGAATTTAATGTAGAGGTAAAAGAGCTTGAAGACGAGCATGCCGAGCAGAACGAAGAAGAAGCACTCATGCGCTCATTACTGCGACAATTTGAGCAATATATAAAAGTTTCACAAAAGATAACAAAAGAGACATTGGCAACGGTATCTGATATTGATGAGCCAAGCAGACTTGCCGATTTAGTAACATCCCATTTATCGTTGAAAATTAAAGATAAACAGGACCTGCTTGAGACTATCAATGTAAAGGAACGCCTGCAGCAGCTGATTAAGCTTATTTCCAATGAGAAAAAAGTATTGGACCTTGAGAAGAAAATCGGTCAGCGTGTCAAAACGTCAATGGAGAAAACACAAAAGGAATACTATTTACGTGAACAATTAAAGGCGATTCAAAAAGAACTTGGTGAAAAAGACGGTAAATCAGGTGAAGTAGGACAGCTGAAAGAAAAAGTTGAGAATTCGGACATGCCTGAGCGGATTGTGGAAGTAGCTATGAAGGAGCTGGACAGGTATGAAAAAGTACCGCAAAGTTCTGCGGAAAGCTCAGTAATCCGAAATTATATTGAATGGCTTCTGGCACTCCCATGGACAAATAAGACACAGGATACAATTGAAATAGATAATGCGCAGCAGATACTGGATGAAGATCACTACGGGCTCGAAAAAGTAAAGGAACGAATCCTGGAATATCTGGCTGTACAAAAACTGACTCAATCTATAAAAGGTCCAATTTTATGTCTAGTCGGACCACCCGGAGTTGGTAAAACATCGCTTGCCAAGTCAATTGCCCGTTCGATTAACCGGAATTTTGTCCGCATGTCTTTAGGCGGAATAAGAGATGAGGCGGAAATTCGCGGTCACAGGCGCACATATATCGGTGCAATGCCAGGTCGGATCATTCAAGGGATGAAAAAAGCGAAATCAATAAATCCGGTATTTTTATTGGATGAGATTGATAAAATGGCCAGTGATTTTCGGGGAGATCCATCTTCAGCAATGCTTGAAGTTTTGGATCCTGAGCAGAACAGCAATTTCAGTGACCACTTTATTGAAGAAACATACGATTTATCGAATGTACTTTTTATAGCAACAGCCAACTATGTAAATAACATTCCGGGACCACTGCTGGATCGTATGGAACTAATATCGATTGCCGGGTATACTGAAGTTGAGAAGTTGCATATTGCGAAAGAACATCTGCTGTCAAAACAACTTAAGGAAAATGGACTGCAAAAAGGTAACTTGCAGGTTCGTGATGAGGCATTGCTGAAACTGATTCGCACGTATA
This sequence comes from Virgibacillus doumboii, assembly GCF_902806455.1. Lineage (GTDB taxonomy): Bacteria > Bacillota > Bacilli > Bacillales > Amphibacillaceae > Lentibacillus > Lentibacillus doumboii. Next base: position 1,395,723 of record NZ_CADCWQ010000001.1, read on the forward strand.
CAAGAGAAGCAGGTGTGCGCGGATTGGAGCGGCAGCTTGCCACACTTTGCCGGAAAGCAGCTAAGATTATCATTTCCGAGGATAGAAAACGGGTTGTTGTTACCGAAAAGAATATTGAAGAGTTATTGGGTAAACCTTTGTTTCGATATGGTCAAATGGAGGATGAAAATCAGATTGGTGCAGCTACAGGACTTGCTTACACTGCAGCCGGCGGGGATACGCTTTCAATCGAAGTTTCCCATTATCCTGGTAAAGGAAAGTTAACCTTAACCGGTAAATTGGGTGATGTCATGCAGGAGTCAGCACAGGCAGCTTTCAGTTATATTCGCTCACGAGCTGAAGAGTTAAATATTGACCCTGATTTCCATGAAAAATATGACATCCATATTCACGTCCCAGAAGGTGCGACACCGAAAGACGGACCTTCAGCGGGGATTACGATGGCAACCGCACTTGTATCTGCATTAACGGGCAGAGCTGTGAAAAAAGAAGTTGGAATGACGGGGGAAATTACGTTACGTGGACGTGTCCTGCCGATAGGTGGCTTGAAGGAAAAATCATTGAGTGCACACCGTGCTGGAATAACAACCATTATCATTCCTGAAGAGAATGAAAAAGATATTGAGGATATACCAAAAAGTGTTCGTGAAGACCTTACCTTTATTAAAGTAAATCATCTTGATCAAGTTTTAAAACATGCACTGGTGGCTGAAGCTAATGAAGGTAAATAATGCAGAAATTGTAATCAGTGCGGTCAGTAAAAAGCAATACCCGGGTGACAGGCTTCCTGAAATCGCCCTGGCTGGCCGTTCCAATGTTGGTAAATCATCGTTTATCAACAAACTTATCCATCGGAAAAATCTTGCCCGTACATCATCAAAACCAGGCAAGACACAGACATTAAATTTCTATAAAATTAATGAAGCCTTCTATTTTGTTGATGTTCCCGGGTATGGATATGCCAAAGTTTCCAAAAAGGAACGGGAAAAATGGGGAACAATGATGGAAGAGTATTTTGAAACACGAGATTCGCTTAAGGCAGTAATGTTAATTACTGATATACGGCATGAACCAACGGCTGATGATGTGCAAATGTATGAGTTTTTAAAGTACTTCGAATTACCGGTGATCGTCATCGCAACCAAATTGGATAAAGTTCCAAAAGGTAAACGTGCGAAACATCTGAAGCGGACAAAGCAAACGCTGCAGGTGGAGTCAGGGGACATTGTCATTCCTTTTTCAGCTGAAACCGGTGAAGGTAAAGATGAAGCGTGGGGCACTATCAGGAATTATTTAAATTAAATTACAGGAAATGCTCTTTCGTAATGAAAGAGCATTTTTAATTACTGGGTTTTCAGAAAAATGAAAGAACTAAAGAGTATTTAAAAGAATCATATTGCATATATACGTATGTGAGAGATATTATCATCACATTCGTTTAAATGTATGTATTGTACCGTATTTGAACTTCAATGTAATTCGGTGATCCACCGGGTATTTGATATAATTTTATGTACAAGTGCGCGGTAAATATAAAGCGGTGTGGGTTAATTAGTTCCAAAAAAAAAAAGAAATGGGGAGGATTTTTCGTTTATGAAAAAACTGAAAATTACAGTACTTTTCGCTATTATTGTGCTTGTTTTAGCAGCGTGTGGAAGTAGCGAAAGTGGGAATGGTGATACTTCATCCGGTGATGGTGAAGGAAGTTCTTATAATCTAGTTGAGGAAGGCAAGCTTAATTTTGCTTCGTCAGGTGAGTTCAGGCCATTCAGCTATATGGAAAACGGAGAAATGGACGGATACGATGTTGCAGTTGCAAAAGCCATTGCTGAAAAGTTAGGACTTGAAGCTGTCGCCAATAAGGCAAAATTCTCCGGGATTGTTACTGGTGTAAAGCAGGGACGCTACGATATCGCTGTTGCCAGTCATACCATAACTGAGGAGCGCCTGGCACAGGTTGACTTTTCTGAGCCGTACTATTATTCCGGTCCTGTAATTTATACAAGACCTGACAGTGATATTAAATCAGCGGACGATCTGGAAGGAAAGGAAATATCTGTTTCAAGAGGATCTACCTACGTTGAAATGGCAAAAGAGTATACAGACAATATTCCACAGGTTGACAGTGATGTGGTTGCACTTCAGTCATTGGCAAAAGGTCATCATGATGCAGTAATTACCGACTCTGTTACAGGAAGCACTGCAATCGAGGATGGACTGGAAATTGCAGCTGTTGAACAACTTGGAGTCAGTAAGCAGGCGGTTGCTGTCAATAAAGAAAGTGATAAACTGCTTGAAGATATTAATACAGCGCTAAAAGAATTGAAGGAAAGTGGAAAGCTTGAGGAATTATCAATGGAATACGTTGGTGCAGACATCACCAAAGATCCTGAAAAATCAAGCGAATAATTGCGGAAGCTGACAAAACATTAAATGCAAATGTGCGCTCATTATGCGCACATTTGTGCCTTAAAAGGAGTTGAAATTTATTGTCTGCAATCACACATTTTTTTGAAGTATTTACGGGAAGTTTTGATTTATTTTTAAATGGGCTTTGGCTGACATTTCTTTTATCAGCCGCCTCATTGGTAATTGCATTTATAATCGGTCTGTTTTTTGCGATACTTAAAATCTCAAATATAAAAATTTTGGAATGGATAGCAGATGCATATATTTGGCTGGTTCGTGGAACACCGTTGATTGTGCAAATATTTGTCCTGTATTATGGTCTGGTGGAAATTGTCCTTATTCCTATGTTCTGGGCAGGAGTAGCCGGACTTGCATTTCATAGTGGTGCTTATATTGCCGAAATTATTCGTGGTGCAATTCAATCCATTGATAAAGGGCAGCGAGAGGCTGGTCGTACGCTGGGGATGACAAAAGGGCTTACAATGCGAAGAATCATTTTGCCACAGGCATTTCGAAGGGCGGTACCATCGCTTGGTAACCAATTTATTATTGGTATTAAGGACTCCTCACTTGTTTCATTCATCGGTATGCAGGAATTATTCGGTGTTGCCAGTACCCAGGGCTCGAATAACTTCGACTACCTTCCGTATTATCTAACCGTAGCAGTTTATTACCTGTTCATTGTATTGATTCTTACATTATTAGTGAATATGCTTGAGAAGAAATTGGCTCAAAGTGATTAAGCGAGGAGGTTTAACATGAGTGAAAACCAGGAAATGATCCGGGTTGAGAAGTTGAATAAATCATTTGGTGATTTACATGTTTTAAAGGATATAGACTTAACTGTTCATGAAAGTGATGTTGTTGTACTGATCGGTGCAAGTGGATCCGGGAAGAGTACATTGCTTCGTTGTTTAAACTTTCTGGAGATGAAAAACAGCGGGAACGTTATTATTGAAGGTGAACAAATTGAGGCAGATACCCATGACTTAAACAAAGTAAGGGAACGTGTCGGCATGGTATTTCAGCATTTTAACCTTTTCCCGCATAAAACGGTTATCGGAAATGTTATCGAGGCACCAACACAGGTGAAAGGAATAAAAAAAGATCAGGCTATTAAAGAAGGAAAAGAATTACTGGACAAAGTCGGTTTAGGTGATAAATATGATGTATATCCATCGACATTATCCGGTGGCCAGAAACAACGCGTTGCCATTGCCCGGGCATTGGCAATGAAACCCGATGTTATGCTTTTTGATGAACCAACGTCAGCACTTGACCCTGAGCTTGTCGGAGAAGTACTATCCACGATGAAAGAGCTGGCAGATGAAGGGATGACAATGGTTGTCGTCACGCATGAAATGGGCTTTGCGCGTGAAGTCGGTGATTCAGTAGTTTATATGCATGATGGCAAGATAGTCGAATACGGACCACCTGGTGAACTGTTTGATAATCCAAAAGAAGAACGCACACAAGCTTTTTTGAGTTCGATATTATAGTATAAAGAACATTATCTTTTTTTAGTTTTCTCACCGCAGTTGATATAAAATGCGAAGTAAAAGAAGATCGAGTGCTATAACACCGCTGCGGAAATACACTTCGCTTTCCGTGGACGGCTGCCCGGCCCTCTTCGTGCTTACGCACTCAATGGTCTCACCCAGGCCTTTCCTCCCACAGGAGTCTTCGTGTATTTCCTCCGCTGTATTTTGCTCATAATAAATAAAAATATCATTAAAAACAGGAGCTGGAATATGCGAGACTCCTGCGGGAAGAACAAGCTAGGCGAGACTCGGGAGCGAGGTACGAGCTGAGGAGGCTCGGTACTCGCCCGCGGCTAAGAAGACACTGCGAAAACGAACTTTTTGAGCAGATGTCGCCTTGTTACCCAGAGATGTGAAAGCATCCGCCCGAAGCGATCCCGGACGGTGGGGGAGAAATGAACGTATAAAAGCATTCCTGCGGTTGCGTCGCACTTTATAGAAACTGTTGAAAGTTTTATTCTTTAAGTTGAAGCAAATGGCAGGAATCTTTGGAAATCAACCTGCAAAAAATAATCCTCCCACAAAGGAAGGATTATTTTTTCCTTTTTAACCAATAAATACCTATTCCAATGAGTATAAGCGGCCAAAACCTTTCCAGAAGAGCGGTTAAGTCGTAAATCCAGCTAAATGTAGCGGGGAGTCGGACGGAAAAGATCAATAATATCGAAATCACTGTTACCAGCACTCCCGCAAGAAAGCCTTTCTTCGTCCGAAGACCACGAACAATAAAAGCAATCCCAACAATCATCGGATAAACCGCCCAATGGTCAATCCAAAAGCCGTAGTGACTCAGTCCATGGAAATGAATTCCCAGACCTAGTACAATTGTACCGCTAAACAGGTGCTGGTAATCTTTTGATGTGTAACTATGAATAAGTAATGCGAGTCCAATGATAATAAGTAATGTAGGCCATGAATAAAAATCAGTTATAATGGGAATTTTCAATTCTCGTAACAGAAAATAAACCCCAATTCCAATTAAAATATATGCTGCAAATGAATTTTGCCGTTTCACTAATTTCCCTTCTTTCATGATTCAACGAATTGGGCTGAATTCTTGCTTCTTACATACTCGTATGATAAAGTACAAACGAGTTATAATACAATAATACGAATAACCTATAATATTGTTTCAAAATCTGTTCACATTTTCAAAAAATGTACTGATTTGTCCATGTTATAATTAATCTGAATGTTTAAAGCATCTTGGGGGTAGTTACCTTGCACATACTGAAAGTTGGATTGAATTATAAATCAACCCCATTAGAAATAAGGGAACAACTTACTTTTTCAGAGGATAGCCTTGATCAGGCCATGTTTCAATTAAAAGACAAGAAAAGTATTCTGGAAAATGTGATTGTCTCGACATGTAATCGTACAGAAGTATATGCGGTGGTTGATCAGGTTCATACGGGACGTTATTATATAAAACAATTTCTTGCCGACTGGTTTCAGGTCGATAAAGAAGATCTTTCTTCCTATTTGCGAATAGCTGAAAGTGACGGAGCGATAGAACATTTACTGCGTGTGTCAACCGGCCTTGATTCCATGATTTTAGGTGAGACACAGATATTGGGTCAGGTGAAACAGTCATTTTCAACAGCGCAGAAGATGCAAACTACCGGAACTGTGTTTAATGAGTTATTTAAGCAGGCAATCACCTTTGCAAAACGGGCACATAAGGATACAGCTATAGGTGAGCATGCAGTATCTGTCAGCTATGCGGCTGTTGAACTTGCTAAAAAAATATTCGGCGATTTGGAAGAGAAACATGTTGTCATACTTGGTGCCGGTAAAATGGGAGAGCTTGCTGCTAAAAACCTGCATGGTTCAGGAGCATCGAAAATTACGGTTGTAAACCGCACATATGAAAAAGCGGAAGAACTCGCTGAAACGTTTCAGGCAAAAGCAGAACCTATTGATCATCTGGATAATCTGTTGCATGAAGCAGATATTCTCATCAGTTCAACCGGGTCAGATTCAGTTGTATTGACGAAAGAAAAACTTGAACCAATTCAAAAGAAACGTAAAGGCAGTCCATTGTTCCTTGTGGATATTGCTGTTCCGAGAGACCTGGACCCTAAAATAGAGGAATTGGACAGTGTTTTCTTATATGATATTGATGACCTGCAGCACATTGTTGATAAAAATCTGTCAGCCAGAAAAGCAGCTGCTGAAAATATCGAAATAATGCTTGAAGGTGAAATTGTTACTTTCAACGAATGGTTGCAAACACTTGGAGTTGTACCGGTTATTTCGGCACTTCGTCAAAAAGCGCTCTCCATTCAGGGTGAAACAATGAAGAGCATTGAACGAAAGATGCCTGATCTGACTGCTCGTGAGAAGAAAGTACTTAATAAACATACGAAAAGTATTATTAATCAACTTTTAAAAGAGCCAATAACACAGGTTAAAGAATTGGCAGCAGTTGAAAACAGTGAGGAATCACTTCAGCTGTTTATTGATATATTTGGCATCGAAAGTGAAGTACAGACTGAGTTGGTAAAACAGGCAAAAAAAAATCCGACTGCAGCAAACTCAAAACAAAATAAAAATAAAAAAGTATCCATTCCTTTAACATCACCACAGTAAGATGAAAGGATTTCTATTATGATTGAAGCGAAATGGCTTTATGAAATCATACTTATTATCTATGGATTGAGTCTGATTGGATACTTCATTGATTTTATTCAGAGTAACCGGAGGGCAAACGCAATCGCCTTCTGGTTACTTAGTATGGTCTGGCTTATCCAAACCGTTTTTATTCTGAACCAGATATTTATTGAGAAAAGTTTCCCGGTATTAACGTTATATGACGGCTTATCTTTCTATGCATGGGTGCTGATTTCTTTTTCATTGATTATTAATAAACTCTTTCGCATCCATTTTATTCTTTTTTTCACCAATTTAGTAGGTTTCTTTATTCTGCTGCTGTATATTTCAACCGGGGCACAGGAACATCTTCATGGACAGGGAATACAATTGGTAAACGAAATATTGATAACACATATAACGCTGGCGATAGTTTCTTATGGTTTCTTTACCGTTGCTTTTCTTTTTTCCATTATGTATATCGTTCAATACCGATTTTTAAAAGAGAAAAAAGGACTGGACTGGATTTGGAGATTTGGTGATTTAAATAAGCTTGATTTATATTCTTTTAAAACAATTACATTGGGTGTCCCATTATTAACGATTGCAATTATAATGGGGGTCGTATGGGCCTATGCCGCCAATGCCGAGTTTTATTGGTTTGATTTGAAGACGATTGGTTCCATACTTGTATTAATCGTTTATATCATTTATTTACTGTTGCGTTTAGTAAAAGGCTATAGTGGAAAATCAATATCTGTTTATAATATTGCTGCTTTTCTTGTGTTACTGATTAATTTCTTTTTGTTTAGCATATTATCAAACTTTCATTTTTAACAGTATATTTAGGAGGATGCCAAAATGCGCAAAATTGTTGTTGGGTCAAGAAAAAGTAATCTCGCATTAACCCAGACAGAGTGGGTAATTGACCAGTTGAAAGAAGCTGGTCTTGAAAATGAGATAGAAGTAAAAAAAATCATGACAAAAGGGGACCGCATTCTTGATGTAACCTTATCAAAGGTTGGTGGTAAGGGACTCTTCGTTAAAGAGATTGAACAAGCAATGTATGATAAAGAGATTGACTTTGCTGTACATAGTATGAAGGACATGCCTTCAGAAATGCCAGAGGGACTTGTGATTTCCACCATTCCTGATAGGGAAGATCACCGGGATGCTTATATTGCCAAAAACAATATTGCTTTAAAAGATTTGCCTGAAGGGGCTATTGTTGGTACAAGCAGTCTGCGCAGAAAAGCACAAATATTAGCTGAACGTCCTGACGTTCAAATTAAATGGATTCGCGGAAATATTGAAACACGAATTCGAAAATTGAACGAGGAAGATTATGATGCGATTATTTTGGCAGTGTCAGGACTTAAGCGAGTAGGGTTAAGTGAAGAACTTATCACAGAATACTTGGAGCCTGACGTGTGTGTTCCCGCAGTAGGCCAGGGGGCTTTAGCCATCGAGTGCCGTGAGGATGACCATGAACTCCGTAATTTATTGGATAAGATAAGTGATCTCAGGACAACTAAAACGGTTACTGCGGAGCGAACATTTATGCATCTACTTGAAGGTGGCTGCCAGGTTCCGATCGGCGGCTATGCCCATCTGGATAATGATGAAGTTGTGCTGACTGCATTTGTTGGTACACCGGACGGTAAAACCATTTTAAAAGAAACCGTACGCGGCAACGATTCGAAAGCAGTTGGTACAGAAGCTGCCGAACGATTGATTAATCAGGGTGCAAAAGATATTGTTGATGATGTAAAAGAGGAGTTAGACGACTGATGTCAGTCACTTTACATGGAAAAAAGATTCTGATTACCCGTGAGGAAAAGCAGGCAAAGGAATTTTCCGAAAAGGTATTACAATACGGTGGAACACCTGTCGAAGTACCACTTTTGCGAATTTCATGTAAGGATATTCCCGATAAAAGACAAGTCTTTATGAATTTACATCGGTATAAATGGGTGTTTTTCACAAGCGCAAACGGTGTGGAATGTTTTTTTAAGCTTGCCAAAAAATACAAATGTACGAGTGACGTTTTGTCGGAATGCAAATTAGCTGCAGTTGGCCATAAAACTGCCAGCTGTTTGAGCGACCATGGATATGAAGCGCATTTTATTCCATCAACGTATAATGCTGAAGTGATGGCAAATGAATTTACCGCTAATCATTCCAAAATGGAAGAACCGATTCTGCTTATCCGTGGAAATAGATCCAGAGATGTGCTTCCTGTCTGGTTTAACGAACTGGAAATTACATTTGATCAATTGGAAGTATATGAAACAGCGTATAATTTTCAGGCTGAGACTGAATTAAACCGGGTAATACAACGCGAGAAGCTTGACTTTATTACATTTACAAGCCCATCAACCGTCGAAGCATTTTTTGAAATGAAAAAAAATCAGATCACAAGCTATCCGGAATTTGTTTGTATAGGTACGACAACAAGTGAACGAGCAGCTGAACTTGGCATAAAACATACATTGACACCAGAAAACTTTACAATTGATGGGATGCTCAATGAAATAAGCAATTACTTAAATGAAAGAGGGTAGGTATTTATGGAAGCTGGACAGAACTTTAAACGACACCGCCGATTACGTTCTTCTGCGGCAATGCGCTCGCTGGTACGTGAAAATCATCTTCGAATGGATGATTTCATTTACCCGATCTTTATTGTTGAAGGGGAAAACAAAAAGAATGAAGTTCCTTCCATGCCGGGTGTTTTTCAAATTTCACTCGACCATATAAAAAAAGAAATGGAAGATTTACTTTCACTCGGGATAAAAGCCGTTATGGTCTTCGGGGTTCCTGATGAGAAAGATGAGCAAGGAAGTGGCGCTTTCATTGAAACCGGGATTGTACAGGAAGCAACCCGCCTTATTAAGAAAGAAGTACCGGAAATGCTTGTCGTTGCAGATACATGCCTGTGTGAATATACGTCCCATGGTCATTGCGGAGTTATTCATAACCATGACGTCGATAATGATGAATCACTAAAGTTATTAGCTAAAACTGCAGTATCCCAGGCAGATGCGGGAGCAGATATTATCGCACCATCCAACATGATGGACGGATTTGTAGCGGTTATCAGGCAAGCGCTGGACGAAGCAGGGTATACGAATATCCCGATCATGTCATACGCAGTCAAATATGCATCAGCCTTTTACGGACCATTCCGTGATGCTGCTGACAGCACACCACAATTTGGTGACCGTAAAACCTACCAGATGGATCCATCTAATCGTATGGAAGCCTTGCGAGAAGCGGAATCGGATGTTGAAGAAGGTGCAGATTTCCTGATTGTTAAACCAGCGATGTCCTATTTGGATATTGTCCGTGATGTGAAGAATAATTTTAAAGCACCTGTAGTCGCATATAATGTAAGTGGTGAGTACTCCATGGTAAAAGCAGCTGCACAAAACGGATGGATTAATGAAAAAGAATTAGTACTTGAAAAACTTACAGCAATGAAACGCGCAGGAGCAGACCTAATCATTTCCTATTTTGCCAAAGATGTTGCAAGATGGCTTAATGAGTAGGATTTAAAATAAATGTCAAAACTGTTTAGCGGTTATGAGCATTAACAAGGGCAGTTGACGGAAACTGGAAGTATTCTGAAAAAGGTTGAGTGGAATAACACCGCTCCGGAAATACACTTCGCTTTCCGTGGGCGGCTGATGAGCCTCCTTGCTCCTCCGTCACTGCGGAGTCTCATCTAGGCCTCTGCTCCCACAGGAGTCTCCGTGTATTTCCTCCGCTGAGAATTGCACGATATATTTTGGTAAGTTAACAACATTTTTTTCTTGAAGAATATTAACCACCAAACCAGCTGCGGTGGTTAGAGAGCATTACTAAATTATACTGGTTCGCAGTTTATGAAAAAGGTATATTTCACGGCATTAATCTATTCGATTTAACATAATGAATAAATTTTAAAGATGAGGTGATTGATTGTGGCAAACTTTAACAAGTCAGAGGATGCGTACAAAGAAGCGGTTGACCTGATGCCAGGTGGCGTTAACTCGCCTGTCCGGGCATTCAAATCTGTCGGTATGTCACCAATTTTTATGGAGTCCGGCAAAGGATCGAAAATTACAGATATTGATGGCAATGAATACATTGATTATGTGCTGAGCTGGGGGCCTCTGATTCTTGGGCATGCTGATGATCGGGTTGTATCCAGTTTACAGGAAGCGGCAGCAAAAGGAACAAGTTTTGGTGCACCAACATTATTGGAAAATAAGTTAACACAAATGGTTGTTGACCGGGTCCCATCAATTGAAATGGTACGTATGGTCAACTCAGGGACAGAAGCTACAATGAGTGCGTTACGCCTTGCCCGCGGATATACAGGTCGGGACAAAATATTAAAATTTGAAGGAAATTATCATGGGCATGGAGATTCATTGCTTATTAAAGCCGGATCCGGTGTTGCTACTCTGGGTCTTCCTGACAGTCCGGGAGTTCCTGAATCGATTGCCCAAAATACAATTACCGTACCATACAATGATGTTGAAAGTGTACGATACGCATTTGAGAATTATGGTAATGATATTGCTGCGGTCATCGTTGAACCTGTATCTGGAAATATGGGTGTTGTACCACCGCAGGAAGACTTCTTGCATGAATTAAGACAACTAACAAATGATTATGCATCCGTGCTTATTTTTGATGAAGTTATGACCGGGTTCCGCGTTGGTTATAATTGTGCACAGGGTTATTTCGGCGTCACTCCTGATTTAACGTGTCTTGGTAAAGTAATTGGCGGTGGCCTTCCAGTAGGTGCATATGGCGGAAAACGTGAAATTATGGAACGGGTCGCACCAACAGGGTCAATTTATCAGGCTGGAACATTGTCCGGTAATCCACTGGCAATGACAGCTGGATATGAAACATTAAATGCATTGGATGAGTCTTCATATGAAGATATTAATGCTAAAGTGGATAAACTCGTGGAAGGATACAAACAAGCAGCAATTGATTTTGATATCCCACTCCAGATAAATCGTGCAGGTTCGATGGTCGGCTTTTTCTTCACTAATGAGCCGGTAATTAATTATGAAACAGCGCAAAATGCGAATGTCGATTATTTTGCACAATATTATCGGGCAATGATTGAAGAAGGTGTCTTTTTGCCACCATCCCAGTTTGAGGGAGTATTTATGTCAACTGCTCACACTGACGAGGATATTGAAAAAACAATTCAGGCAGTGCGCACTGCCTTTTCAAAAATTGAAAAGTAATAAATAATATTTCTGAAGCTATTCCTGTTATTACAGGAATAGCTTTTTTAGATGGTATAAGCATATCCTTTGTTTGTGTTTCATATAGTTGAAATAAGGCGTATAAATGGAATATGTGTTGAGGGGAGGAAGTCATTTGTCCAACGATCGTGAAGTGTTCAGTTTTGATTTGAATGAGTCGCTTTATTTTGAAAGAGGACAGGAAGTTGCCGAAATGGTAGGAATTTCATTGGACCCGGAAATTTCTATCCAGCCATTCAATGACTATATTTCAATTAGAGGAGTTATTGAACTCCGCGGTACTTATCAAAAGGAGCAGTTTGCAAATCCGGATGATGAGGATACACTCGATTTTGATGATTACCATTCAAGACGGTATGTCGAAAAAGTATTAGAAATGGACAATGGTCAATCAGAGTTTATCCATCGGTTCCCGGTGGAGATATCTGTTCCGACTTATCGTGTTTCCGATTTAAATGATGTAACGGTAAACATTGAATCATTTGATTATGAAATACCAAATCAGAGTCAGCTGAAACTGAGTTCTACTATTGAAATAAGCGGAATCAGTGATCAGTCTGAGGTGACACCTGAATTAGGGGCAGATAATGAAACTGTATTTATGCCGAGGGGAGAGGAAAGTTTTTCATTTGATGTAAAAGCTGAAAAGGAAACACAGAACACAGATGAAATGGTTAATCCGGAAATAACACCTGTCCTGCCACCGGAAATCGATACCGGTAATGACGAATCAGACGATGATGAATCGGAGGAAAGGGTACTGTGGAAAACTAAGAAGTCACAGTCACTCGCCGAATTTTTCGCTAAAGATAAACCAGAAGAAAGTCCTGAGGAGGAATCTCCATCAATGCAGGATTACGACAACGACTATGAATCTGTTGATTATTATGAAAGTGATGATAATCAAATGGAAGATGTCCGGTATTTAGCGGACATGTTCCGGAGTGATGATGATGAAAGCTATGCACAAATGCGTTTATGCATCGTTCAGGATTCGGATACCGTGGAGTCGATTGCTGACCGTTACGAAATATCACCGTTACAACTTGTGAATCAGAATCATTTATCAAACGACAGCCTGGAAGAGGGTCAATTATTATATATTCCATACAAGAAAAAACAATAGCCTGACAAGTAAACCCCTTGCTCTAACAGTAAGGGGTTCATTTTACTAATAGTTGCTGGAAAAAAGGTGGTGTGAATCAGTTGGAAAGGATAAATAAAATAGCTTGGGCGTATGGAATCAGGCCATTTAAAGTTGATCAGATTTCCAAACGGGTTTTTCGAGTAAGTGATGGTAACTATGAGTATGCATTAAAAGAAAGCAAACTTACTGAAAAAGAATTGGAGGCCTGGGAGTATGTGTTTCATCAGGCATATTCCCAGAATCTTACAGGTATTTTACCAGTATATTTAACAAAGAATTCCCGTTTATATACATTTCATAAGCAGACATATTACTATTTGACACCATGGATCCCATCAATGGAAATAAGTGAAAAGGAAGCAATTAAAACTTTATATGATACAATTGGCGGGATTCATGCTAATACAAAGCGGACACAAAGCATCCAAACAGAATCTGCAATAAACAGCTTTACCGAGTATCAGAAGGCCTGTGCAAATTTACGGGCACAATCGTTATATTATGTTGAGTTATTTGAAAAAAATCGTTTTATGTCACCCTTCGAACTACTGGCATGTACGCAATATAGACTGATGGATCAGGTTCTCTTCGTGCTGAATAACCATATTGAACAATTTATTAAAGCGGTTGAGGAAAATGAGTGGAATTACAGCCTCTGTCACGGTAATCTGAACTTATCTCATTTAATCCAACATAACTACACGTATATAATCAACTGGGAAAAGGCAAAATTTGATAATGCTGTTATGGATCTATCGGTATTTATGAAACAGCAGGTCCGCTATTACGACCGAACACCTGAACAGTTAACTGAAGCCTTTTCGGCATACATGAGTAAGAATGAACTGACAAAAAGTGAACTCCACCTTCTTGCAATTTATCTATTGGATCCGTTTTCGTACATAAATTTAATCGAGGCTTATTCCGATAATCCTGCTAACGATACAATGATTAATCAGACAATCGCGTTGCAACAAGTTTCACGCCAACTGCACATGGGTCTTAAATGGTCTGATTATATTGAAAAGGAACTTATTTCATCATCCACAGAAGATAATTAGGAAAGTTAAATCCATTCCAAATAAAATGCAATAAATATTCCGACGAGTATCCCAAGGAGAAATACATCCAATGAAGTCGGGAATAATAACGTACGAATTAATTGAAATATTAATATTGGCAAGGTACATTTTTCAATCACAATAATACAATTGCGTGCCCAGGGAGGCAGTCGGTATCGGTAGTATCTGGCCATACTTATCACCTCAAAGTTGTTTTTTTAATATAGTATGTATATATACCTGTGTTTTGTGCAATTCATAAATTAATAGTTGATTTTATTTGGCGTTATCGATAAAATGATAATTAATATTAAAATGCAGTGAGAGGGAAGAGTACAGAATAGTTGCCTCAGGAGAGAGGGAAACACGTGGTGAAAGTTTCCCAGGTTAAATTATTTTGGAAGGTCGCCCTTGACGCAGCCTCTTTGAACATTGGTTTTAAAAAGTAGGAGAGAGCCGGCTGTTGGCCGTTATCCATGAATGAAGTGCACAGACCGCTATCTGTGAACAAAGGTGGTACCACGGAATAATATCCTTTTCGTCCTTTTTTGGATGGAAAGGATTTTTTTAATTTTTACAGAAGGAGGAAAAAACAAATGAGTGATGAATCTAAATTGTCGATGTCATCAAAATACAATCCACAGAACATTGAGAAAGACCGGTATCGATTTTGGGTCAATGGCAAGTTTTTTGAAGCTACCGGAGATGATGAAAAGGAACCATTTACGATTGTGATTCCACCACCAAATGTAACCGGAAAACTCCATTTAGGACATGCTTGGGATACAACGATGCAGGATACGATCTCCCGAATGAAACGGATGCAGGGATATGACGTATTATGGCTGCCGGGAATGGACCACGCGGGGATTGCAACACAGGCAAAAGTTGAAGCTAAATTGAAGGAACAGGGCAAGAACCGTTATGATTTAGGCCGGGAAAAGTTTCTTGATACCGTTTGGGACTGGAAGGAAGAATATGCTGATTTTATTCGTTCCCAATGGGAGAAGCTTGGCCTGGGACTTGATTATTCCCGTGAACGTTTTACAATGGATGATGGCTTATCTGATGCTGTTCGGGAAGTTTTTGTGACATTATATGAAAAAGGATTAATTTATCGCGGCGAATACATTATCAACTGGGATCCTGCTACAAAGACTGCACTTTCCGATATTGAAGTTGTTTATGAAGAGGTGCAAGGTAAATTTTATCACATGCGCTATCCGATTAAAGATAGTGATGAAACGATTGAAATCGCAACAACCCGTCCGGAAACGATGCTTGGGGATACTGCGGTTGCAGTTCATCCGGAAGATGACCGTTATAAACATCTGATTGGTAAAACGGTTGTGCTTCCAATTGTCGGCCGTGAAATGGAAATTGTAGCGGATGAGTATGTGGACATGGAAATGGGTTCTGGTGCCGTTAAAATTACACCAGCACATGACCCGAACGACTTTGAAATTGGCAACCGGCATAATCTGGAACGGATTCTCGTTATGAATGAAGACGGCTCAATGAATGAAAACGCCGGTAAATACAAGGGTCTGGACCGTTTTGAGTGCCGTAAGCAGATTGTAAAAGATTTGCAGGACCAGGGCGTTTTATTTGAAATTGAAGATCACACGCATCAGGTAGGCCATTCAGAGCGCAGTGGAGCTGTTGTCGAACCATATTTATCAACACAATGGTTTGTTAATATGCAGCCGCTTGCAGATGCATCAATCGAATTGCAAAACAGTGATGGTAAAGTAAATTTTGTACCTGACCGGTTTGAAAGGACATATCTTCATTGGATGGAAAATATACGTGACTGGTGTATTTCCAGACAGCTGTGGTGGGGACATCGCATCCCAGCCTGGTATCATAAAGAAACCGGTGAAGTCTATGTAGGCAAGGAAGCACCTGCTGATATCGAAAACTGGGAGCAGGATGAAGATGTTCTGGATACATGGTTCTCATCCGCATTATGGCCATTTTCAACAATGGGATGGCCGGATCTTGATGCAGAGGATTTCAAGCGGTACTTCCCGACTGATGTATTGGTAACAGGTTATGATATTATCTTTTTCTGGGTTGCCCGCATGATATTTCAGTCAAAACAATTCACTGATAAGCGGCCATTTAAAGATGTGTTAATTCATGGATTAATCCGGGATGCTGAGGGGCGCAAAATGAGTAAGTCACTCGGTAATGGTGTCGATCCAATGGATGTTATTGAAAAATACGGAGCTGACTCACTTCGCTATTTTCTATTGACTGGTTCTACTCCAGGACAGGATTTACGGTTCCATTGGGAAAAAGTTGAAGCAACATGGAATTTCGCAAACAAGGTGTGGAACGCATCACGCTTTTCATTGATGAACATGGAAGGATTTACTTATGAAGATATTGATTTATCACGTGAAAAATCGCTGGCAGATAAGTGGATTCTGACTCGTTTAAATGAAACGATTGAACAGGTAACCAGAAATACGAATAAATACGAGTTTGGTGAAGCGGGACGCCATCTGTACAACTTCATTTGGGATGAACTGTGTGACTGGTATATCGAAATGGCAAAACTTCCTTTATATGGTGAAGACGAGGAACAGAAACAAACAACACGATCAGTTCTTGCCCATGTTTTGGACCAGACGATGCGTATGCTTCATCCGTATATGCCGTTTATTACGGAGGAAATCTGGCAGCAGCTTCCGCATAAAGGGGAGTCCATCACTGTTGCAGCCTGGCCACAGGTAAGACAGGAATTTCATGATGAATCAGCATCAGCTGAAATGAAGCGACTTGTTTCCATTATTAAGGCCGTACGAAACATTCGTGCTGAAGTGGATACACCGATGTCCAAACAGGTTAAGCTTTTAATACAAACCGAGAATGCAGAAATCACTGTTGAATTAGAAAATAACCGTAACTACCTTGAGCGCTTCTGTAATCCGAGTGAGTTAATCATTGATACGGATATTGACGTGCCGGAAAAAGCAATGTCAGCGGTTATAACCGGAGCTGAGCTATTCCTGCCGCTAGAAGGCCTGATTGATTTTGATAAAGAAATCAATCGTTTGGAAAAGGAACTTGATAAATGGACAAAAGAGGTTGAGCGGGTACAGAAGAAGCTTGCCAATGAAGGTTTTGTGAATAAAGCTCCGGCAGCAGTAGTTGACGAGGAAAAGCAGAAGGAGAAAGACTATTTGGATAAACAGTCCAAAGTTAAAGCACGTCTGGAAGAGTTGAAGTCTTAAATATAGTTTGATTCCTAAAAGATTATGGTTTGAGAAGAAATATTTAAGCTTAAAATCCCTCACAAGCCGCCTCCGGAAAGCGAACTGTATAAGGGCTGCGGGGGCAGATAGCAACAAACTATACAAAAGAGCCTAAAAGGAGCGAGGTTTACATATTCCCGCTCCTTTTTATATATGCAACGTATTCAGCTAAAATATTTTTATCACTTACAGCACTCAATGTTCTGGATCCAACAACATCTTCTATTTCATTAAAAAGCATCCCGCCATTGTTATCAATCAGAAAGTCAACCCCGACCATACCAAAATCAAATTCCTGAATTATTCTATTTATCAATTTTTTTTCGCAATGATTTAGGGAGTACCATGTTGCCGAACCACCCAATTTATAATTTGAACGGAAATCAGACTTGCTTTCCCTGAGTACAGCACCGATTATCTTATTTCCTACTACAAAAACTCTGACATCCTTTCCAAGCTGCACATTTTTCGTTGACTGAATAATTAATTCCTGTGCGGAAACATCAGCAAAATATTTTTTCCATTCCTGCTGATTGTTGATTAAATATACTTGGTTGCCACCCCTGCCGTCATTTTCTTTAACAACGAACGGAAAATCCATTGGAGGAGTCAACAACAGATTTTTTCTTTTAACAAAAATCGTATCAACCATGGGGATGGAAAGCTTATTTATGTGAAAATGTGTTAATGCTTTATTATTGCAAAAGCTTGAGATGGAAGACGAGTTGTAAACAGAGATTCCCATTGATTCCAGCAATTTGTTCAGCAATGGTTCAATTGTTCTGATAACAGCAAAATCCGGAAGCTGAACAATCAAATTTTTATGGAATATTGTTTGTTTGTTTTGTATAATCCCCACTGTCAGTTCTTCCCGTAAAACCAGTTCAAGTGAAATGCCCTGTAATCGTGCCTCATCGATAAACCAGTCGATATAGGATTTGTTCGTTTCTGCATCTTCCCGGCTATAAATTAACCAGCCTCTTTGATTCATATGGACCTCACTTTCCTATCTTTTTCAATATGTAATCAATCATATAATCAGCCACATTGATGCCTGTACAATCAAACATATTTCGTATGTGAGCATTTGAATTCACTTCACAGATAATTGGCGTGTTGTTTGGACCAAATAGTAAATCTACGCCAGCAAAATCCGTACCAATTGCTTTTGCTGCAGCAACAGCAATATTCTTTTCTTCGATGGAAGGCTGATATTTCTTCATCGTTCCGCCGGCAGTAACATTTGCCCGGAAGTCATTTGAGGCATGGCGTGTCATCGCTGCCACTACATGGTTACCAACAACATGCAGACGCATATCCGTTCCGTGGCTTGAATGAACATACTCCTGCAGCATAAATGGTTTTCCGTGAAGTTCACGGACTTTTGCAAACATCTCTTCAATCGTATGTACAAGATAAACCTGTTCACCAAATGAACCAAATGCTTCTTTAATAATCATCGGGAAACCAAGGTCCTCTGTCGCATTTTGAAAGTCTTTCGGATTGAATTGTGATGTTTTTGCAAAAATTTTTGGTGCAATAATTGTTTTAGGAACGGGCAGTTTTTCTGCCGCCAGCATTTGATAAGTCGCAATTTTATCATCACTTTTCTCAATTGATTCAGCATTGTTAAATACTGGAATCCCCATTAGTTCAAGCTGTTTTGCAAGATAGATATCCTTATCGGTAAATACAACAAAATCAGGCTTCTTTGTCTGCTGCGAATTAAGTAGTTCAAGTTCCCCGGTTGACAGCAAGGGAAGAAGTTCATTATTTTTATAGATTGATGTTGAGATATTTCGCTTATGTGCAGCTTCCTGGATCCATTCCGCAAAATCAAGAAATTTATTTCCTGGTAAATACCCGTTATATATTATCCATCCATGTAGGTCCAATTTACGACTTCCTTTCATTCCAATTACTGATTGTTATTGATATACTAATTTAGATGCTAAATTAAAAGAAAAGCGGTGTAGCGAATGTTCGAAAACTTTCAGCAGGTAGAATCATTTTTCCAAAGCAGGACAAAGCATGGGATGAAACCCGGCTTGGATCGCATTCATAAACTGCTTGAGATGCTTGATAACCCGCAGAAAAAGGTCAAAGCTATTCATGTTGCCGGGACAAACGGAAAAGGATCTACCATTCAATATATAAAAAATGCATTATTATTTAATAATTACCGTGCCGGTGTCTTCACATCCCCCAGTCTGGATGGTCTAAATGGATATATTTTTATCGATAATAACACGATAACGGAAACCGATATTCTAAGATATATGAATGAAATCTCTCCCTGCATTCAACTATTGGATGATGAAAACAATCATCCTACTGAATTTGAAATAATTACTGCGATTGCATTTATGTATTTTGCAGAAAATGTTGATATTGCATTGATTGAAGCAGGAATGGGAGGTAAACAAGACACGACGAACTGTTTCCTTCCTATATTATCTATTATAACAAATGTCGAGCGGGATCATATTGCTTTTTTAGGTGATACGTTTGAATCGATTGCACATCACAAAGCAGGGATAATCAAAGCAAACAGACCGGCTATTATAGGGGAGATGAGTGAAACTGCCAGGGCAGTTATCTCACATGAAGCTTCTATGAAAAATGCCCCATTATACGAACTAAATAAAACCTTTAATTACTCAGTAGTAAGTGATAAACACCAAACCTTTGTATGTACCGCATCAGGTACCGGGAAGAATTTAAAAATATCCATTCAGGCAAATGGCAGCCATCAAATAAAGAATGCCTCTATAGCAATGATGGCACTTGAATTATTGCAGGGTAATGGTTTTATTTTAAGCCTGGAAAAAATTCAGCAAGGTTTATTTCATACGCAAATTCCCGGTAGATTCGAAGTTATTCACAAAAATCCCGATATTATTTTAGATGGTGCACACAATCCAGCTGGTATAAAGGCCTTTGTAGAAACTGTTGAGACAAATTATAAAGACATGGAAAAACATCTTATTTTTGCTGCATTTAAAGACAAGGACCTGAAGCGAATGCTTAATCAATTAGACAATACTTTTTCTTCTATTACTTTAACGACATTCGATCATCCCCGGGCAGCCAGCAGTGAAGAACTGCATAAATTAACAAATCATCAGAATACAAACGTAATTGATGATTGGGAACATGCTGTCAAGGTAATCTCTTGTCAAAATAAAGATGTGTGCTATTTTATAACCGGATCACTGAATTTTATTGCAAAAGTTAGAAAATACTTTGAAACAAGCTATAAAGTATAGTAAGATAAAATTATCTGAAATTTTTAATTCCATAGGTCTTTAGTCATACTTTAAACTGTTTCCTTATTGGAAAGTTTTTCTGATAGGAGGTGTATTAACAAATGGTATCTAAGCGGAAAAAGGTGGCGATTTGGGTATTATGGGCTATCGGATGGCCTTTGGTGTTATGGTTTTCTTATGAGTATTATTATTTAAATGTGAATCAGCAGCTAATAGATATATTTTTATTTGCGTTGCTTATGGGTATTGTGGCCTGGTTTCCAATTACGATTAAAGATAATCCGATTTTCTTTGTAAATGGAATTAGTATCGCGGTCTTTCTTGCATTTGGACTTTTTGTGGAAATATTGTTAACACTAATTGCTATTACTATTGTATTTTTTAAATTACGCGTGGGCAAAAAAGATAGTTTTCGCTATCCCTTGAATATGTTATTGTTTTCAGTTGTATCTTTGACTGCAGCTGGTGTTTTCAGGTTACTTGATGGCAGTCATGAATCAATACGTGTCCAAAGTGAAGAACAAATTCTGGCAATCTTCGGATATGCAATAACTATTTTTATAGTAAATACGTTGTTCAATAAATTGCTGGGTAAATTCCTGTATAATCGAGATGTTAAAATATTTGACGAAGGGCTGAGGTGGGAACTCACTTCATCGTTGTTAATCATACCCGTTGGATTTGTTCTATTTATTCTGTATACCGAGATCGGACGTGCAGGAATTTTCTATTTAGGTATTCCATTTGTGTTTATATCGATTATTTTAATGCTTTTATATTCTTATCAGGAAATTAATCGTTTTCTGGAAAAAACAGGTGAGATTGGTCATCAATTGACTAAACGGATGGTACTGAATGAAGTATATGATGTTTTCATCCATGAAATCAGTGATTTGATGCCAATTGACTATGCCTATATCTATATTGTTGATGGAGATAAACTGCAGTTGGAAAGATTTCATGATGTAATGCAAAAGTCTGATCCATTATTTGACTCACTTGAACGAAATGAGGCCTTCAGTGGAAAGGTTTGGGCAGATGGCGAACCGCTTTTATACAAACAGGCTTCGGAATGGTCAACGGTAAGAAGCAGAAAAATACATCATAATATCGAGAGTGTGCTGTCTCACCCAGTGGAGTATGGTAATAATACTATTGGTGTTGTAACGGTTGAGTCAAATAAGAAAAGAGCTTTTGAAAAACTGCATTTTCAAATCCTGGATATTTTAACAAATTATTTAGGTGTAGCAGTTGAAAATGCGAAGAATTATGAATTAACCAAGTCTCAAAGTGAGAAGGATGGGTTAACCCAATTATATAATTATAAATATATGGAAAATCTGTTGGAGAACCATTATACATCATTAATTCAAAACGGCAGTATGAACGACTTCTCCGTTCTGCTATTAGACCTGGATTATTTTAAAAGTGTTAATGATACATATGGGCATGAGGCCGGAAATGAGGTGCTTTGTCAGGTATCTGAACGCATTAAAATGCTGGTTGGTAATCAGGGAGTAGTTGCAAGGTATGGAGGAGAAGAGTTTATCGTATTTCTTCCGTTTTCCGGTCAATTTGAATCAACTCAAATTGCTGAACAGATAAGGACTTTAATCTCAGGGCAACCATTTATTGTTGATAAGCATATGTTTGACCATAATGATGAGGTAAGTATCTCTGTAACTGTCAGTATAGGTGTTTCCGTGTACCCGATTCATTGTGAAACACCTGATGAACTAATTCGTCACGCAGACCGGGCAATGTATATTGGAGCAAAAAGAAAAGGCAGAAACAGAGTTGCAGTTTACGAAGAGTTGAAAACAAACTGACGGAACGGGGCTGTGACAAAACGAAAACGTTTAACACAAAAGAAGAATAATGCACGAATTAAGCGGAGGGAATATACGCAGACTCCCACACTTTTGTACCAACCTCGTTATTTGTTTGATATTACAATTTTATGTTGAAAGGTTTTCTGTGAGAGTGACAATAATCGTCTTACTTTTTGCTAGTCATATGCTAGAGTAAAACAAACTGGCATATGGAGGGGAAACGGTTGGCAAAAGATAAGAAGATTACTGTGTGGATGAATGGCAAAAAAACAAAGATAACTCGAAA
Source organism: Virgibacillus doumboii (assembly GCF_902806455.1). Lineage (GTDB taxonomy): Bacteria > Bacillota > Bacilli > Bacillales > Amphibacillaceae > Lentibacillus > Lentibacillus doumboii. The sequence continues at coordinate 1,418,399 of NZ_CADCWQ010000001.1, forward strand.
AGACGACTTTGATGAATCATATCCTATTAAAGAGTTCAGTAAAAAAGATGCAGCTGCCACATTAGAGGATTCAAATAGTAATGAAGTTCCTGCGTTTGTCAGAAGTTACAGCCATGACGACGAGAATGAGAGATTTTTTGGTCGAAAAGGCAGGTTCAGCATATTTAAACCAATAATTTTCGCTTCGGTTTCTGCAATTATAATTGGATCCATTTTAGGTCTTTTCATGTTAAGTATGTTTGTTGATATTGATAATAGCCTAAGCCAACAGGATAATAATTTACCGGCGATGATAGACGAGGAGGATAATAAAAAGGAAGAAGATGAAAATAAAGAATCCGATAGTACGGCTGTTTCTGCAGTTACAATGGATGCAACAAATGCGTTTGTATTACAGGCAGGAAAGTTTGGGAATGAAGCGAATGCCAAAGAAATGGCAAACACTTTTAATCAATCTGGTTTCTCAGTAATGGTCTGGACTAAAGATAATTATAGTTATGTGTTTGCCGGAATTGCTAATTCCAAACAACTGGCAAGTCAGCTTACCACTGAATTCAGTGAACAACAATTGGAAGTATATGTGAAAGAATGGACTACAGAGTCTTTTGAGCTTCAATTGAATGATGATGAGAAAAAATGGCTTCAATCCTACAAGAAGCAATGGAATGAATCGCTGGTGGCTGTGAGTAAAGAGGAATCCATTTCAAAAGAAGACTGGAAAAATGTAATAGATTCAACTCCCGAAAAATCAGATCGTTTGTCCGGTTTTACTGATTTTCTGAAAAAAGAACTCAATAATATTGGACAAGCAGGTAAATGGCAGGAGCAACGCATATTGTTGAATTTGTGGTATCAATTACATGAAAAGGCAGCGAAGTAACTATACACTGTTTAATGAAAATGGACAAATCATTGCTTTTGTATTTTGAATGGCAAAATATATTCGAAAATAGCATTTTACTCCGGTAAACTTTTAAAAAACAGACGATGAACCAACCGCCAAAACAGATCTTTGTTAAGTTGTTCAAATAAAGCTGAACCGCTAATATGAATGTAACTTAACAAGGGAGGACTGTTAATGACAACATCGACTATTATGATTAAAGACGTACCTAAAGAAGATCGGCCGCGTGAACGCTTAATTAAGTTAGGTTCATCAAATTTATCCAACCAGGAGCTTCTTGCAATACTTTTGGGAAGCGGTACAAAGGACGAATCGGTAATGACATTATCCAATCGCGTTTTGATGCATTTTGAAGGACTGAATTTACTGAAGGATGCTACGATTGAAGAACTGACTGCCATCAAGGGGATTGGAACTGCAAAAGGTGTATTACTTCTTTCCGCTTTGGAATTAGGCCGGAGATTGAGTCAATACAAACCAAATGAGAAATACGTTATCAGGTCCCCCGAAGATGGAGCAGATTATGTAATGGAGGAAATGCGAGGCCTGAACCAGGAGCATTTCGTTGTATTATTCTTAAATACAAAAAACCAAATCATCCACCGTCAAACTATTTTCATCGGCAGTTTAAATGCTTCCATTGTACACCCGCGTGAAGTGTTCAGGGAGGCGGTAAAGCGATCTGCTGCCTCAATCATCTGTGCACACAACCACCCCTCCGGAGACCCGAGCCCATCCCAGGAAGATATCCATGTGACAAGAAGGTTAGTTGAATCAGGTAAAATGATTGGAATTGAATTATTGGACCATTTAGTCATCGGTGATCGTAAATTTGTTTCATTAAAAGAAAAAGGATACCTATAAACACTATCTATTTTTTTATTTTTTTCGTATAATTATATAGAGAACTAACATGACAGCGCCAGTTTTCGTTTTTTTTATTGAAAATGGCGCTTATTGTTATTAGGAATTTACATGTTGTTATTTACTATAGTGGGAAAAAAGTTTAAAATTATGCGTTAGAGTTAAATTGCAACACATAAGATAAATAGGTATAGTAAAGCTACATACAACCAATGAATTGCTATTTGGAAAGGAAGATTTTTTTGGCTGGATTCAGTTTTTCACAGGATTTGGGGATAGATTTAGGTACTGCAAATACACTTGTGTTCGTTAAAGGAAAAGGTGTCGTTGTCCGCGAACCTACTGTTGTTGCTAAAAATATTGAAACAGGGGATATTGAAGCAGTTGGGAGTTCAGCACGTAACATGATTGGGCGAACTCCCGGAAATATTTCTGTAGTAAGACCAATGAAAGATGGTGTTATTGCAGATTACGATACGACCGCAGTAATGATGAAGTATTATATTAAAAAAGCAATGAGAAATCGTTCCATGTTTGCTAAGAAACCCAATGTAATGATTTGTGTACCATCAGGAATCACGATGGTTGAGGAACGTGCCGTTATAGATGCTACGAAGCAAGCAGGAGCGAAAGATGCTTTTCCTATTGCCGAACCATTTGCAGCAGCGATTGGGGCCGGCCTCCCTGTATGGGAACCAACTGGAAGTATGATAGTCGATATAGGTGGAGGAACTACGGAAGTTGCTGTAATATCGCTTGGTGGAATAGTCACAAGCCAATCGATTCGTACAGCCGGTGATGATATGGATGAGGCAATTACCAGCTATATCCGTAAACATTATAATTTAATGATCGGTGAGCGGTCTGCGGAATCGATCAAAATGGATATTGCTACCGCCGGGGAAGCAGCAGATGATGTGGAGATGGATATTAGAGGTCGTGATTTACTTACAGGTTTACCAAAAACGATTACGATTACCGCAAAGGAAATTGCAGTTTCACTGAAGGATACAGTTGAATCCATTATTGATGCAGTTAAAAATACGTTGGAGAAAACCCCTCCGGAATTGGCTGCAGACATAATGGACCGTGGTATTGTTTTGTCTGGAGGCGGATCTCTTTTACGAAATTTAGATCAAGTAATTAGTGATGAGACGAAAATGCCTGTATTTGTTGCAGAAGACCCATTGGATAGTGTAGCAATCGGGACAGGTAAATCATTGGAATACATTCAGCACTTCCGATCCCATCCGAATGTATCATCTCGTCCTACCATTGAGTAAGTAGGTGTTTTCATGCTACTGTTCCGCAAAAAAAGATTATTCATCCTGTTAATTGGAATTATCATTCTGGTTGCATTGATCGGGTATTCGCTGCGAGATCGGGAAAACCTGACGATGCCTGAACAATTTATAAAAGATACAGTCGGATGGGTTCAGAATGTAATACACACTCCAGTTAATTACGTGTCAAATATCTTTACAAATATTAATGATATCCGGAATACGTATTCTGAGAATCAAGTGTTACGAGAGAAATTGGCACAATATAAAGGTCAAATATATGAATTACAGGAAATGAAAGAAGAAAATGAGGAACTGCGTAAAATGCTAGAGAAAACTGAATCGATCCGGGATTATAATCCGATTCAGGCAACGGTTATGTCCAGATCACCTGAGCGCTGGATTGAGCAGGTGACCATAAACAAAGGACTGCAGGACGGTGTTAAAGAAAATATGGCAGTTATTACAGCCGAAGGGATGGTTGGTAAGGTCCAAATCGCCTCCCAGTTTACATCTACTGTTCAGCTTCTTTCCGGATTCGATCAATTTAATCGGATATCAGCATCCATTTCCAGGGAAGAAGGGAATGATATCTTTGGATTGATTCAGGAATTTGATGATGAAACTGGTCATTTACTATTTAAAATAATTGAAGAGTCTGATCAGGATCTTAAAAAGGGTGAATTAGTCTTTTCTTCCGGTAAAGGCGGGGTTTATCCTGCTGGGTTATTAATTGGAACTGTAAAAGAGGTTAAACCCGATCAATACGGGCTGACCCGAACCGCATTTGTCGAACCGGCAGCAGACCTATACGAAATAAATAATGTTATAGTTGTTGATCGTTCAGTTACGGAAAGTGGAGCCAAAAATGAGTCCGGGGAGGAAGAACAATGAATCGGCTGTATATACCATTGATTCTATTTTTCTTTCTCGTGCTGGAAGGTGTTGCACTTGAATTGCTTCCGGCTTCCCTGGTAACGAATGAATTGATCATCGTCCCTCATTGGGTCTTTATATTTTTGTTATTTCTGGCAATTTTTTATGACAGAGAGAACACATACCTTTCCGTTTTGTACGGTATAGTGTTTGGGTTGCTGATTGACATAGTTTATACGGGTGTTTTAGGTGTTTATATGTTTTCTTATGCCGTGATAATATATATCATACATGGTCTTACAAAAATGCTGCATGCGAATTTCTTTGCAGTCATATTACTTGGAGTTGCCGGTTTGGTACTAACCGAACTTTCCATCAATACTATTTTTTCAGTAGTTGGGATAACCGAGATGGTTTGGAAAGATTATTTGCTGTACCGAATGATCCCTACATTGATTGCCAATTTATTGTTTCTACTCGTATTGTATCCGCTTATGACAAGACGGATTGCAAGCTGGGGAGATGAACGATTTTCCAAAAACACCACTTTTTAATATTGCTTGATGTCAGGGTGAATTATTGAGGTGAACTTATCGTGCTTGACAAAAGACAAAAAATAACGATTAAAGGAACAAAAGATGGACTGACGCTGATTATTGATGATCAATGTTCCTTTGATGAAGTATTGGCTGAACTTGGTATAATACTTGCAGAGAATAATCCAAGACAGGACGAGCCTGCCGTTCCGGTAACAGTGAAATTAGGTGACAGGTATTTAAATGACGAGCAAAAAGACGAATTGAGTGAGCTGATAGGTCATAAAAATCGCTTTACTATTCAATCTTTTGATTCCAATGTTATTCGAAGAGATGAAGCATTAACATGGAAAGCGGACAGCGACGTTAAAGCGATTAATAGAATAGTAAGATCCGGTCAGGTTTTGGAAGTGGTCGGGGATTTGTTGCTGATAGGTGATGTGAATCCCGGGGGAAAAGTAGTTACAACAGGAAATATATTCATTATGGGAAATCTTCATGGAATTGCACATGCTGGATCAAATGGTGATCGTAAGGCGATAATTGCTGCGTCCTACATGAAACCCAGCCAGCTACGAATAGCAGATTATATAAGCCGTGCTCCGGATTATGAATCTGACGGAGTTTATATGGAATGTGGCCTCATAGATGAAACGCAGGACAAAATTATCATTGATCGCCTGCAGGTACTTTCACGTAAACGAAACGATTTAAGCGGGTTTGAAAGGAGAATGCATAATGGGTGAAGCAATTGTAGTTACTTCTGGAAAAGGGGGAGTCGGCAAAACTACTTCGACTGCAAATATCGGTACTGCACTAGCTCTCATGGACAAAAAGGTTTGTTTGATTGACACGGACATAGGTTTACGGAATCTTGACGTAATTATGGGTCTCGAGAACCGTATAATCTATGATATTGTTGATGTCATAGAGGAACGCTGCAAGCTTAAACAGGCGTTGATTAAAGATAAGCGGTTTGAGTACTTAACACTTTTACCTGCAGCACAGACAAGTGATAAATCTTCTGTAACAACCGATGGGATGAAAAAAATCATTGATGAACTGAAACAGGAATATGATTATATTATTATTGACTGCCCGGCAGGAATCGAACAAGGCTTTCAAAACGCGATTGCTGGTGCGGATAAAGCTATTGTGGTGACAACACCTGAAAAATCCAGTGTCAGAGATGCAGACCGAATAGTTGGATTACTGGAAAAAGAGGATATTGAACCTCCAAAACTATTAATCAATCGTATTCGTAATCATATGATGAAAAATGGAGATATGCTTGAGATTGAAGATATCGTCCAAATTCTTTCGATTGACCTGCTTGGAATTGTAATTGATGACGATGAAGTAATTAAAGCATCCAATCATGGGGAACCTGTTGCATTTCAGCCTAATTCCAAAGCTTCCATTGCATACCGTAACATTGCACGAAGAATATTGGGTGAAACAGTTCCATTGCAATCATTGGAAGATGAAAAAGGGATGTTTAAGAAAGTAAAAAAGTTTTTCGGCATGCGTTCATGAATACCGTGAAAAAACACGCAGTAAGCCACATCCAGGCTTACTGCATGTTTTTTATTAGGCGGTTTTCTTAAATATTGTCTTTTTGGCTGTTTTCGTATAGGTTGTTGCTGTTAGTTAGCAGTTGACATAAAATGCGAACTACTTTAAAAACAGTTGAGAGTAAAAACACCGCTGCGGAAATACACTTCGCTTTCCGTGGGCGGCTGCCCGGCCCTCTTCGTGCTTACGCACTCAGATGTCTCATCTAGGCCTTTCCTCCCACAGGAGTCTCAGCGTATTTCCTCCGCTAAGTTTTTGCTTTTAACCATCTGGTTAGAGTAAGATATTTAAACTTACCAAACCAGCAGCTGGAATATGAGAAATTCCCCGAAAAGTAAAACCACTTTTTTATGCGATGTGCCACTGTCCAGCTTTCCTTGTCAACTAGAAGGTTGGGACATAACGAAAACGTGTAACAGTAAAAACGAACAACGCACGAAACCAGCGTAGGAAATATACGTAGACTCCTGCGGGAAGAAAAGCCTAGGTGAGACTACGAAACGCGATAGCGATTCGGAGGCTCACCAGCTTCCCGCGGAAAGCGGAGTATATTTCCGGAGCGGTGTCATAGCACTCAACCGTAGTTCGCATTAAATGGAAAATGTGAAGTAGGGTTTCGAAATGGAGCAAATAGAAACTATATATGCGAAAGCAGCCTTTGGATAACATATCTTTGCCGGAACTCTCATACACTTGTACAAATGCGTGATGAGGGTTGTGAAAATAATGAACAAAGGAATTAAAAAAGTAAGGAAATCTATTAATCAACGGAAAAAACTGAGGGGATTAAATTCAAAGGAAACAACATCAAAACAATTTTGGCCATCCTTTCCTCAAGAAGAAGAAAAGCACGGCTATTTTCCAACTTTTACCGATAGTACGGTTCAATCTAAAGACAGAAGCAAACGAATTTCCGGATTTGCAGTTAAAGGAATATTATCGGTTATGCTCTTCCTGGGGGCGGCATTGCTGTTTCAATCAGAAGCAGAATTGGTTTCCAAACCAAAAGAGTGGACAGGCAATGCATTGACTGAAGAATTTCCGTTTGCAAGTGTCAATCAATGGTACCAGGAAACGTTCGGAGCACCAATGGGATTATCGCCAAATCAGGATAGTGATACTGGAGATGGACAACCACTTGCACTTCCTGTATCCGGCGATGTTTCTGAAACATTTCAGACAAATGGAACTGGTATCATGATATCTCCTGAATCAGCTACAGGAGTAACGGCATTGCGGGATGGTGTGGTAATTTTTGCTGGAAATGACAGGGAGACAGACAGAACTGTGATTGTTCAGCATGCCGACAACAGCAAGACTGTCTATGGTCATTTGAGCAGTATTGATGTTCATTTATATCAGTTTGTTGACGGGAATCAAAAACTTGGTGATTTTGAGCCAACCGCTGAAAATGATACCGTTTATTTTGCGATTGAAAAAAATAATTCATATGTGGACCCTGTTCAGGTGATCAAAGTTGATGACTCTCCATAAATTTATACCATCAATTCACATTCATCCGATATTATTAGTGTTTATTATCATTTCGTTTTTTACTGGTACATTCACAGAGCTCATGATTATAGTAAGCATTGTACTGTTCCATGAGCTTGGTCATTTTATGGCAGCAAAATTGTTTAATTGGCGTATTAAAGGAATTATGTTATGGGTGTTTGGTGGTGTGATGGATACTGATGAGCACGGTACAAGGCCGCTGCATGAGGAAATGATCGTTACAGTTGCAGGTCCGATTCAGCATATATTTATTTATGTGCTGATATTATTTTTTTCGCTGGATTCATCTGCAGTACCTTCGTCCATCATTGATTCGGTTCTTTTTTACAACACTGTCATTTTAGTATTTAATTTATTGCCAATTTGGCCACTTGACGGTGGAAAATTGCTTTTTCAGGTACTTTCTGCAATACTTCCATATCGAAAGGCTTATAATTATGTTATTCTATTTTCTATATGTACAATTGTTATCTTATTAGTTGTACAATTATTTTTTATACCGTTTACGTTAAGTGCATTTGTTCTTTTTCTGTTTTTGTTCATGGAGAACAGGGGTGACTGGAAAAGGAGATATTATGTATTTATTCGTTTTTTGCTGCGGCGATATCAGGGTGAAACATATGTAAAAGGAATTCGCCCAATAGAAGTACCGCACCACATCTTTCTAATGGATGTATTCAGCCATTTTCACCGTGAAAAAAAACACCCGATCTACATTGCATTTCCTGGAGGTGTTCGGCGGTCGATTGATGAAATGGATTGTCTTCACAGTTATTTTCATGAACAAAATTACATGAAGTCAGTTGGTGAAATTGCCAGTCAGATACCATGAAATTCAACAGTACAGCTTGACAAACACTTATATAACATGGTAACATCTATACGTTATTCATCGTAGCACCAGTGCTACAACCGCGCAGAGCAGGTTCTAAATTCGATGGAACGGATACCTGCAATGGCGAGTCTTAGTTAATTAAGGAGGTGCAGGTATGTACGCAATCATTGAAACAGGCGGTAAACAAGTAAAGGTTGAAGAAGGACAGGAAATTTACGTTGAAAAAGTCACAGCAGATGCAAATGACGCTGTTACATTTGACAAAGTTCTTTTTGTAGGTGGAGACGATGTTAAAGTTGGTGCTCCATACGTTAGCGGTGCAACAGTTACTGCTAAAGTTGAAAAACATGGCCGTCAGAAAAAGGTTACTGTTTTCAAATATAAGAGAAGAAAGAACTACCATCGTAAACAAGGTCATCGTCAGCCATATACTAAATTAGTTGTTGAAAAAATTAATGCATAAAGGTTTGGCTTATGATTAAAGTAACTGTGTATCGAATGAATAACCAAATCATCGGATTTGAATTGTCAGGGCATGCAGACAGCGGCCCATACGGCTATGATTTAGTCTGTGCGGGGGTTTCTGCAGTAACATTTGGTTCTGTAAATGCAGTTATGGAATTGTGTCAAACAGACCTTGACATTGAACAGGGAGATAAAGGAGGATACCTGAGGGTTATCATTCCCGATCAATCGAATGAGCGTGTAATGGAAAAAATTCAACTCTTATTTGATGGTATGCTTATCTCACTTAAAACAATTGAACGAGAATATAGCCAGTTTATTACCATTCAAAGTAATTAAGGAGGTGCAGCTGTATGCTACGTCTAGATTTACAGTTTTTCTCACAGAAAAAAGGTGCCGGCAGTACGAAGAACGGTCGTGATTCAGAATCCAAACGTCTTGGTGCTAAAAGCGCTGATGGCCAAACTGTAACGGGTGGTTCTATTTTGTTCCGTCAACGTGGAACAAAAATTTACCCTGGTTTTAACGTGGGCCGCGGTGGAGACGACACACTATTTGCTAAAATCGATGGTGTTGTTAAATATGAACGCTATGGTCGTGACCGCAAAAAAGTCAGTGTCTATCCAGTAGCTCAGGAAGCATAATATAAATGCAAGTGACTTTAAACTCCAGCCGGAAGCCGGTTGGAGTTTTTTCGTGCATTAAATGAAATTTTCGTGCTTTTCTGCTATACTTTTCTTACTATTAGGGGGGGGAGAATAGTGGAAGAAAAGGAAGTTATTCAAATATTACGACAATACCGGCATGATTTATTGAATCAGCTGCAAATCGTACAAGGGTATATGAGCATGGGAAAAACAGAGAAGGTTCAATCGAAAATAAAGGATTATATACAGCGATTGAACGAGGAAAGAAAACTGGTTAATTTCGACGCACCATTATTTGCATTGTACCTGATTCAATTTGATTCACTACATATGAATTTTCGTTTAACATACGATATACATACAGAAAATAGAAATTTACAACATATTGATGGAGAGCTTATAGACTGCTGTCGGAAGATTATGGCAGAGATTGAACATATTTCAGATGAAAATGAATTATATGAAGTGCATTTACAAATCAATGAAGTTGCTTCAGAATCCTTGATAGAACTTGATTTTGCTGTCGTTGGCAACTTTTATGACTCAGATAATCGGCTTGAAGGTTTGAAAAATAACAGGTTTAACGCAGATACAGATATTACAGCAGACGGAATTACATGCACATGTAACGTCCAATTTTAGTGAGGTGAAGTTTTTGTTTGTAGATCAGGTTAGTGTATATGTAAAGGCCGGCGATGGCGGAAACGGTCTTGTTGCATACCGGAGAGAAAAATATGTCCCAAAAGGGGGACCTGCCGGCGGTGATGGGGGCAATGGCGGAGATATTATATTTAAAGTTGATGAAGGCCTTAATACATTAATGGACTTTCGGTATAATCGTCATTATAAAGCAAAACGCGGTGAAAGCGGGATGAGCCAAAATAAACATGGTAAAAACACCTATCCGCTAATTGTTCCAGTTCCGCCCGGTACGACAGTGACAGATGAAGAAACAGGAGAAGTTATTGCGGATTTAACAGCAGAAGGCCAGGAAGCGGTAATCGTCAAGGGCGGCCGTGGCGGTCGTGGAAATTCCCGTTTCGCAACCCCGAAAAATCCTGCCCCGGAATTAGCTGAGAATGGAGAACCTGGGCAGGAACGAAATATTACAGTTGAGTTAAAACTGATTGCTGATGTCGGACTGGTAGGTTTTCCAAGTGTAGGCAAATCCACCCTATTATCCGTTGTCAGCGCAGCCAAACCGAAAATTGCTGATTATCATTTCACAACGCTGGCACCTAATCTCGGCGTTGTTGAAACAGCGGATCAAAGAAGTTTCGTCATGGCTGATTTACCTGGTTTAATCGAGGGTGCACATGAGGGTGTGGGACTAGGCTATCAGTTTCTGCGCCATGTGGAAAGAACCCGTGTTATTTTGCACGTGATTGATATGGCGAGTACAGAAGGCCGGGATCCATACGATGATTTCCAGAAGATTAACCAGGAGTTAAAAGAATATGACCCACGAATGGTGGAACGGCCGCAAATTATTGCAGCCAATAAGATGGACATGCCTGGAGCAGAAGAAAATCTGCAGGAGTTTCAAAAGAAATTAACCGACGATACGCAGGTTTATTCCATTTCTGCACTAACCAGGGATGGATTAAGAGATATATTATTTGCAATAGCTGATACATTGGATAAAATTCCTAAGTACACCCCTGAGCTGGAGAAGGACTTCGAGGAAGAAGTTGTTTACAGATATAAAAAGGAAGATCCGGCATTTTCAATTACCCGAGATGATGACGGTGCTTTTGTTCTAACAGGTGCCAAAATAGAAAAATTGTTTAAAATGACTGATTTCACAAAAGATGAAGCGGTCCAGCGTTTTTCGAGACAACTTCGGGGAATGGGTGTTGACGAAGCATTACGAAAACGCGGTGCCAAGGATGGCGATACGATCAGATTACTGGATTTTGAATTTGAATTTATTGAGTAGTCCGGTATTTAAATTGTAAAGTTGGTTTCTGAAAGAATGGGACTGTGTTTACCCATCTCATCGGAAAGATATATTGTTTTAGGCGTAAAAGATATAAAATGCGCAGTAACTTTAGATGAGTGTTAGACCACCGCTCCGGAAATACACTTCGCTTTCCGTGGGCGGCTGATGAGCCTCCTTGCTCCTTCGTCGCTGCGGAGTCTCATCTAGGCCTCTGCTCCCACAGGAGTCTCCGTGTATTTCCTCCGCTAGGTTCTACGTCTGTGAACTATTGGTTGGAGTAGGAAACGGGATAAAACACACAGGATAACACTTCACTAGTCCGGGTGAGCGGAGGGTGGTGACTCCTGCGGGAACAGCACGAGTCCGAAGACCCCGCAGAGTGACGAGCGAAACATCCACCGAATATGCTACGAGTTGCGAGGAGTGCTGCTTCTCTGAAAACACTCGCAACACGACGAGTACCCTTCTCGAGGAGGCTGAGGCCGTGCCCGCGGCTAAGAAGACACTGCGAAAAAAGAATTTTTGAGCAGATGTCGCCTTGGTACCCGGAGGTGTGAAAGCATCCGCCCGGAGCGATTCCGGACGGAGGGGCGAGAAGTCTTTATTTATATTCGAACAGTTACTGCGCATTTTATATCAACTGTGAAGGTCAAGTGCAGCAAAATTTATGTAGAGCCTTTTGAATAGAGCATAAAGTAAAGAGGGGAAATAAATGACAAAGATAGGTTATTTGGGTCCAAAAGGGACATTTACAAAATTAGCGGTCGATACCGCATTTAATGGTGAGGATAAACATAGTTTTGATACAATCCCGGAATGTATCGACGCTGTTGATAATAATCAAATCGACATTGGTGTAGTACCATTGGAGAATGCGATTGAAGGTACCGTGCAATTAACCGTTGACTACTTGGTTCATCAGGTTCGGCTGCCGATTATTGCTGAAATTGTAGTACCTATTCAACAGCACTTGCTTGTAAACCAGGACTTCGATGGTAAATTAACAGATTTGGAGGAAGTCCATTCACATAGTCATGCGATAGCTCAATGCCATCAATTTATTCATAAACATATTCCGGATGCGTCTATAAATTTCACATCGTCCACCGGTAAGGCTGCTGAGATTGTAAGTAATAGCAGCAGGAATATCGCTGCTATTGGCAATAAACTGGCAGCAAAAGAATATGGACTTACCATTCATCAGCAAAATGTTCATGATTATCCAAATAATCATACAAGGTTTGTTGTATTAGCCAAAAATAAAGATGCTGTAAACATAAAGCATGAAATAAATGCTGAAAAAACAAGCGTGTTAATAATGTTGCCAAGTGACTATTCAGGTGCACTTTATCAAGTACTTGCTGCATTTGCCTGGCGAAAAATGAATCTTTCCAAAATAGAATCAAGACCAATGAAAACAGGATTAGGAAACTATTTTTTTATTGTCGATGTTAACCAGCCATATGATGATGTGTTGTTTCCGGGCGTTCAGGCTGAACTGGAGGCTTTGGGATGTAAGGTAACAGTTCTTGGTACATACCCTGTTTATCAAATGAACCTTTAATATAATCCGTCTGCACTTTAATAAAGCAGACGGATTTATTTATGTACTATAAATTTATTTCAACATTTACAATTTCATTGCATATGTTGATAATGAGTGATTTGCCCAGATTTAAACTGAAATGAAAGGAGAATGGTTTGATTTGAAGATCCATATCGTACAAAAAGGCGATACATTATGGGAAATAGCGAATAATTATGGAGTAGATTTTGAAAAGGTTAAAGAGCTGAATCCACAGTTGTCAAGTCCGGATATGATAATGCCGGGAATGAAAATAAAAATACCCAGTACATCAAAGCCGGTCAAAAGTGATAATACTGCAGTAAAAAAAGAAACGCAAAAGCCTATTACCAAACAACCATACAAAGACACATCTCCAAAACCAATGCCGGTAGTAAAAGAAGATGACTATAAAAAACCGGTAAAGATGCAGCCGAAAATGCCAGTTAAACCAGAGATGCCTGAACAACCGAAGATGCCTGTTCAGCCGCAAATCCAAATGCCAACGTCAGAACAGGAAATAAATTATTACGACTACGACACCACAATTAATCTTGAATATGATTACTACGCGCCACAAAAGGAAAAGCCAAAGCACATGCCACAGCAGATGGTTATGATTTGCCCTCATTGTTTTAAACCGAGTTGCCCGCCGCCTCCTATGCATCACGGATATCTACCGCCAATGGGAAAAAAGGATTGCGGATGCGGTGGACCTAAGCAAATGCCTAAGTATAATCCGCAACCATACGGTTATATGGCAAGTGAGTCATCACCAAATATGGAAATGCCGATGAAGCATGGAATGCAAAATAATAACTATAGTCCATATAATACACCTGCTTCACCACAGAGTATGGGAATGCAGCAGGGATTTCATCCACAACAGTTACCTCCACAATCACATCCGCATTTTGCAAATGATTCGTACAATAAAATGCCTTATCCAACACCACCTGAATTCCCTGGAAACCAAATGTTTGATTTCCGCGAAGATGGGGACGATTCAAAGGGTGAATAGTTTTGTTCGAGGAGACGACATGAATTTTGATCGTCTCTCTTCTTTTTTATATAATACCGGAATGTTGGAAATACTTCGTATAACCAGCATAAAAAATAATGTTTTTTATCTGGAAACAAAAGGTGAAGAAAAATTTATTTTAAAGAAACATCGTAATCAAGCAAAAGTCGAACAGCAATGGATTTTTTTTGAAAAATTAAACCTGCCTGTTGTTATCGGATTTGAACGTTTTCCGAATCATAAGAGGTTTATTAAAGATAATGGACAGTATTGGACTATTTCCAAATATATAAAGGGAAAAAGGTTGAATTACGCTGATGAGGAAGATCGACAGGAAACTTTACAAACGTTACAGACATTTCATGAACATTCAAGCGGATTAAAGATACCTGAACCTTTGAAGAAAGAGCTGTTTTACAAGCGTTGGTATAAAAGACTGCAGACTTTCAGGAAAACGGAATATATATTCATTGAATATCAATTTAATTCATTATATAAAGATATCGTACAAACCACTGAACACGCTTTGGAGATTATTTCCGAATATCCCTGGAACCGATTGGAGCAGCAGGCTGTTGCGTATGGAACATGGATTCATGGCGATGTCGCTTCCCATAACTTCATTCGTGGCAGGAATCAGCTATACATGATTGATTTTGACTTGTTGTTATGTGCACCGCAGCTTTATGATTGCATTCAGCTTGGACAGCGATTTCTGCCTTATACAGACTTTGATCTATATAAATTGTTATCCTATCGAATGGTAGAAGAACAATTTCTTAAGCCATGGTTATATGGTATTTCTGTTCCAAGTGATATATTAAGGGAATGGATAAATTATTTGTATCGTACACCCGAAAGATCTGTCCATAACTACTTGCAGACAATGCATTCAAACTGGATGAAACGTCAATCTTTTTTGAAAGAAGTCAGATCAATGCTAAAATAAATGCAGGGTAACATACTTCAGATGAAGAGGAGCGGAATTCGTGGAAAAAACAGTAGAAAAAATCGTGCGATGGTTACAAGTGCAGGTCAAAGAAGCTGGAGTAAATGGATTAATGGTAGGTGTAAGTGGCGGACTTGATTCAGCAGTTGCGGCACACTTGATTAAGCGTGCATTTCCAGAGAATTCGCTTGGTGTGATTATGCCGCTGAACAGCAGTCTTACTGATATGGATCATGCAAATAAAGTAATCGAAAGCTGTGGAATAAATCAACTTACAATCGACCTCACAGAGACTCATCAGGTTATGTATTCGCAAATTCAGCAAAAGATAAAGGAACAAAATGAATTTAATGAAGATAACGATCAACTTGCAGGCGCTAATCTCAGGGCACGTTTGCGCATGAGCACCCTGTATGCAGTAGCTGCCAATTATAATTACCTTGTTACTGGTACAGATAATGCAGCCGAATGGTATACAGGTTATTTTACAAAATACGGTGATGGCGGCGTGGATATCCTACCGCTTGTAGATTTTACAAAAACCGAAGTGCGGGAAATGGCTGAATATTTAGGAGTACCTAAAGAAATTATCCACAAAAAACCAAGCGCAGATTTATGGGAAGGTCAAACGGATGAAGGTGAAATGGGTACAACATACGATAAAATTGATGCATATTTAAAGGGAGAAAAAATCCCGGCGAAAGATAAAGAAGTCATTGAAAAGATGCATCAGCGTACAGAACATAAGCGAAATCCTGCAAATCAATTCCATCTAACCAAATAGTAATTCCTTTATTTAACTGTTTAAAAAAATCTCTCTTATCCAATCTAAAGATAAGGGAGGTTTTTGAATGTGGATTAAAATAGCAGGTCTGGCAATAGTGGTAATCTTGCTTGTCGGATGTACGAACAATAATGATGAAGCTTTTCGGGAAGATCTGGATGATTTTCCAGAACCGACAAAGTATGATGCAGATAATCCTAAAAATGATCCTTTTGGTGTCGGAAAAGAAGGTGAATATCCGCAAAGTGATCAGACCGAGATGAATGATGGTGACGAAAGCGGTCAAAGTGATCTGTTTACAAATGAGGAATCCGTAGCCATTGCTAATCACCTTACTAAGAAAAAAGAAGTAATCCAGTCTCAGGTTGCTTTAACTGATAATAAAGTAGTTGTCGGTGTCATGTTAAACGAAAGTGCTCCGGCAGACATGCGGGAAAGGATTAAAAAAGAAGTACAGGAAATGAAACCAAACAAAAAAGTCAACGTATATACCGACGATATTTATTGGGACCGCATGCGAAATAAGGATTCAAAACTGGATCATTTCAACGGTGATATGGAAGAATTTCTGAATGAATTTTTCAATACAACCAGAGAATAAATCTTTGCAAAAAGGGATTTTTTCTGCCTTCTCAATATTACTATCGTTTCCCAAAGCGATTTGGTGTCATAAATCCAGAAATTTTTTTCAGGATATTTATGACACTTTTTGTGTTTCAGCTTCGATTATAGTATTACAACCGCCACTTTATTGATTAGCCTATTTTTGGTATAGTTAAAAAGGAAATTATTAGAGAGGAGAATGTCCTATGGCTGGTCATTCTAAATGGAAGAATATACAGAGACGAAAAAATGCACAGGATGCAAAAAAAGGTAAAATCTTTATGCGACATGCAAAAGAAATATACACGGCAGCAAAGGAAGGCGGAGGAGACCCTGATACAAATCCTGCACTAAGGGTGGCAGTTGACAAGGCCAAAGGGGACAACATGCCAAATGATAATATTGATCGTGCCATTAAAAAAGCAACCGGAACGCTTGATGGAGCGAGTTATGAAGAAATAACCTATGAAGGATATGGACCTGGCGGAGTTGCAGTAATTGTTCAGGTTTTGACAGACAACAAGAACAGAACTGCAGCTGAAGTAAGGCATGCGTTCAAGAAGAACGGCGGTAATCTTGGAGAAAACGGCAGTGTTTCATTCATGTTTGACCGAAAAGGTTATATTGTTATTACAAACGAAGATGGATCCATCGATGAGGATGAAATCTCGCTGGAGGCAATAGAAGCTGGAGCAGATGATATTATCACGGAAGATGGGGACTATGAAATCTATACGGCACCGGAAAACTTTACAGATGTGTGTGATCATTTACGCGGAAGTGAGTATGAACTGGAGGAATCGGAAATTGCACTATTCCCGCAAACATACAGTTCTCCTTCTGAAGATGATGAGAAAAAAATGCTGAACCTGATTGACATGCTTGAAGACAGTGAGGATGTTCAGGACATTTATCATAACTTAGAGGAATCGGAATAATTCTTATGAAAGCTTCCATTTTTTATCAACGATAGGAGATGGAGGTTTTCCATTTTTCATGATTGAAATGAATAGTTATGTTAAAATAGGTCAAGGAATGTAAAGGAGAAGGTCAGTGATGATAGCATACATAAAAGGAATATTAACAGCTATTCAGGATGATGCAGTGATAGTGGATGTGCAGGGGGTTGGTTATGAAATTGTTTGTGCCAATCCATTTGTATTTCAAGCCGAATTAAATAACGAAATTAAAATTAATACATATCACTATGTTCGGGAAGATACACAAGTCCTATACGGTTTTAAAAATGAAGATGTAAAATACTTATTCATAAAATTAATCTCTGTATCCGGGATTGGACCAAAAGGTGCGTTAGCAATTCTGGGCAGTGTTGATGTAAATGGATTCGTCGAAGCAATTGAGCGGGAAGATGATAAGTTTCTAACCAGTTTCCCGGGAGTTGGTAAGAAAACTGCCCGGCAAATCATACTTGATCTGAAAGGGAAATTGACATCAATGGTGACTGTATCAGCTGAAGGCGATTCAAATCAGCCAAGCAGTCAGGGGACATCCGAAGAATTGATGGAAGCACAGGAGGCATTAAAAGCGTTAGGTTATACCGAACGTGAAATTAAGACAGTCATTCCACAATTACAAACTGAAGATACCGCCAATACGGATGAAATGATCCGAAAAGCATTAGCATTATTAATGAAGAACTAACAAGGGAGGGATAATGATGGAAGAGCGAATGGTCACAGGTGAATTGCAAAATGAAGATTCTGCTGTGGAATTAAGTCTGCGTCCCACCAGCCTGAACCAGTATATCGGGCAGCGAAAGGTTAAAGAAAACTTAAGTATTTTTATTCAGGCTGCCAGAATGCGCGAAGAACCGCTTGACCATGTCCTGTTATATGGTCCTCCAGGCCTTGGTAAAACGACATTGGCTGCAATTATTGCGAATGAAATGGGTGTTCAATTCCGGTCCACTTCCGGGCCTGCGATTGAACGCGCAGGTGATTTGGCCGCTATACTGTCTTCATTGGAACCAGGTGATGTGTTGTTCATCGATGAAGTACACCGGCTGCCACGGTCTGTAGAAGAAGTACTGTATCCTGCAATGGAAGATTTCTTCCTGGACATCGTCATCGGTACTGGTCCAAGTGCCAGGTCTGTCCGAATTGATTTACCCCCATTTACACTGGTGGGTGCAACAACAAGAGCTGGCCTGTTATCTGCACCATTACGCGACCGTTTTGGTGTACTTAGCCGGTTGGAGTTTTATGAAACGGAAGATTTATGTGCCATTATTGAGCGCACTGCAGAAATTTTTGAAACGAATATTGCAAAAGATGCAGCAGGAGAGATTGCCAGGAGATCAAGGGGCACACCACGAATTGCAAATCGTCTGTTGAAGCGAATTCGTGATATTTCTCAGGTAAAAGGAGAAAGCAAAATCAGTCTGGAAACTACAGAACATGCTCTGGAGATGCTTCAGGTTGATGATGCTGGACTTGATCATGTTGATCATAAACTCTTAAAAGGAATTATAAATGGCTTTCAGGGTGGACCAGTTGGCTTGGATACGATTGCTGCAACCATAGGTGAAGAGTCTCAAACGATTGAGGACGTTTATGAACCATTTCTGTTACAAATCGGTTTTATTCAGCGCACACCAAGAGGGCGCATTGTAACCCCTAAAGCATATCAGCATTTTGGAATGAAGGGAAACGATGAAAAATGACCGGAGGGAAACTATTTATTGTCCTTGGCATTATATTTTTAATAATTGGTGTCATCTGGACATTTTTTGGGAAACTGCCTGGGGATATTAGTTTTAAAAAAGGAAATTTTTCGTTTCATTTTCCAATCATGACATCCATTGTTGTAAGTATTATTCTTTCCCTGATTTTTTTCATAGTTAGTAAATTTCGTTAAGTGCGTGTTCAAAAAGGAGGATAATAAGGACCGAGAAGTTCAAGCCAACGAAGAAACTCGATGTGTCATTTTTACCGGACTTTTTGAACAACATTTTAAAAGCAGTTAGGAGAAACACCATGAACATAGAAGATTTTGATTTTAATTTGCCTGAGGAGTTAATCGCACAGACACCGTTAAAAGATCGTTCCTCATCACGCTTGCTGGTTTTGCATCGTGATACGAATAAATTGGAGCATAAAACGTTTACAGATATTAAAAACTATTTTAAAGCTGGTGACTGCCTTGTCTTAAATGATACGCGTGTCTTACCGGCAAGACTTTATGGGGTGAAAGAGGATACAGGTGCAAAAATAGAGGTGCTATTGCTTCATCAACAGGAAGGGGATTCGTGGGAAGTACTTGCAAAGCCTGCAAAGAAGATAAAATCCGGCTCAACACTGGTATTTGGTGAAGGGAAACTTCGTGCAACGTGTACGGATGTGAAAGACCATGGCGGCCGTGTATTGAAATTTGAGTATGAAGGTATTTTTTATGAAGTTCTTGATGAGTTAGGTGAAATGCCTCTGCCGCCATATATTAAAGAACAGTTACCGGAAAAAGAGCGTTATCAGACTGTTTTTGCAAAGGAAGAAGGTTCAGCAGCAGCTCCAACTGCAGGCCTGCATTTTACAAATGAACTGTTGAATGAAATAAAAGCGCTCGGTGTCACAGTTGTATTTATTACATTACATGTTGGACTTGGAACATTTCGTCCTGTCAGCTCGGATACGATTGAAGAACATACGATGCACGCTGAATTTTACCATATGTCGAAAGAAACCGCTGCTCTTCTTTCAAAAGTAAAGGAAAATAACGACAGAATCATTTCTGTTGGTACAACATCAACAAGAACACTGGAGACAATTGCCCGGGATAATGATGGACAATTTGTGGAGTCGAGCGGATGGACGGATATTTTTATTTATCCACCATATGACTTTCGGGCAGTTGATGGACTTATTACAAATTTCCATTTGCCAAAATCAACGCTGATTATGCTGGTAAGCGCACTTGCTGACCGCGAAAGTATTTTACATGCATATAATGAGGCAGTTAAAGAAAGGTATCGCTTTTTCAGCTTTGGTGATGCGATGTTAATCTTATAACAAAGGGACGAAAAAAATATGACAGCTATTACCTATGAACATATAAAAACGTGCAAACAGACTGGTGCAAGACTTGGAAAGGTCCATACACCACATGGATCATTTGATACACCGACATTTATGCCTGTCGGTACATTGGCAACGGTGAAAACAATGAGTCCCGAAGATTTGCATCGAATGAATGCGAAAATAATTCTGTCCAATACGTATCATTTATGGTTAAGACCTGGTGAGGACATTATTAAAGAAGCTGGCGGTCTTCATAAATTTATGAATTGGGATGGTGCAATCCTGACCGACTCTGGTGGATTCCAGGTATTCAGCCTAAGTGATATGCGTGATATTAAGGAAGAGGGCGTACACTTTCGCAACCATATAAGTGGTGCAAAACTGTTTTTATCACCGGAAAAGGCTATGGAAATCCAAAATGCACTTGGATCAGATATCATGATGGCTTTTGATGAATGTCCGCCATATCCTGCATCATATGATTACATGAAGGCATCGGTGGAACGGACTTCACGCTGGGCGGAGCGTTGTTTAAATGCACACCAGCGACCATCCGAACAGGGCTTATTTGGTATAGTTCAGGGTGGAGAATATGAAGATTTGCGAAAACAGAGTGCGAGTGACTTGACCTCGTTGGATTTTCCTGGCTATGCGATAGGCGGTTTATCCGTTGGAGAACCAAAAGATGTCATGAATCGTGTGCTTGAATTTACAACACCACTTTTACCTGATAATAAGCCACGCTACTTAATGGGAGTTGGTTCACCTGATTCATTGATTGACGGTGCTGTACGCGGGATAGATATGTTTGATTGTGTTTTACCAACACGTATTGCACGAAATGGGACATGCATGACCTCGGTCGGCAGACTGGTTGTCCGAAATGCTAAATATGCAAGGGATTTCAGTCCAATTGATGAAAATTGCGATTGTCATGTATGCAGGAATTATACGCGTGCATATATCCGTCATTTGATAAAATGTAATGAAACATTCGGATTCAGGCTTACTACTTACCATAATCTCTATTTTCTGTTAAAATTGATGAAGCAAGTACGTGATTCTATTGCTGAGGATCGACTTGGTGATTTTAAAGAAGCATTCTTTGAACAATATGGTCTTAATCAACCGAATGCCAAAAACTTTTAGTAAAGGGGGGAAACAACAATGGACATGCTAATATCACTCTCACCGATTATTCTGATGTTTGTTATCTTTTATTTCCTGCTTATCCGTCCACAGCAAAAGCGGCAAAAGCAGGTTAAACAAATGCAATCAGATCTTCAAAAAGGAGATGCGGTTGTAACAATCGGTGGTTTTCATGGTGTCGTACATGCAATTGACGAAAACACAGTAGTCATTCAATCTGCAGGTGACGGACCTAAACTTACGTATGACCGGTCAGCAATCCGGGAAGTAAAAAGTAATGAATAACCTGTAACAGTAACTTTATGATCATACATAAAGGAAAACAAAGAGAAGTCAGTTTATCTTGAACTGACTTCTTTTTCGTATTATCTCTAATTATTTTCCGCTGCTGATCCCATGTTAACTCCAAGAACACCACCAATAAGTGCTGCCACAATAAATCCAAGATGGTGGAGTGACTGTTCCATTGTGAATACCTGCTGATACCCCAAATATTGTACAAGGAATGTGAACAGTGTGAATCCGAGCCCAGTTGCAGACCCGATAATCCAACCTTTTTGTTTTCCTTTAATGCCCGCAACTATGCCGCCAATAAATAAACAAATTAATCCAACCGCCAATGTGACCCAGGATAATGTGCTTTCTCCCATTGTTGTGAAGCGGAGTAAAAAGGCCAGGATAATGCTTGATAGAAGTATTAATCCAAGTACTACGATCCATCCATACATCAATGCAATAAATTGTTGTTTCCGCATGATGTGTTTCCCCCTTTCCATTGATTGTCCATCTACCGTCATTCTATTCATGAAAATAAAAAATAGACTGAAAATATTTTGCGGATTCCGGCATATATTTCTAAGAAGAGATTATCTTTAGGGCGAAAGAGGATGTAGCATGGATGTCGTATTAGCAACTGTCATTTTTATAATCAGCTATATATTTATTATGACCGAGAAAATTAATCGTGCGGTTGTTGTTATGTCAGGTGGTGTGTTACTGCTTCTGACAGGGATTTACAGTGCGGATGATATGTTTATGCATTATATAGACTGGAATACAATTGCTTTGTTATTTTCAATGATGTTGTTAATCTCAATCACAGAAAAGACAGGATTGTTCTCTTATATAGCAGTTCGTTTTGCCCAAAAAGTTCGTGGTTCACCAATTCCATTATTGATTGGAGTAGGTATTTTAACCGCCATAGGGTCAGCTCTATTGGATAATGTTACAACGGTCCTGATTTTTGTTCCAATTATCCTGAAAATTACAAAGCAATTAAATCTCCCTGCATTTCCATACCTGCTGACTATCATTTTCAGTTCAAATATCGGGGGGACAGCGACACTAATAGGTGATCCCCCAAATATAATGATTGGACAAGCTGTTGATCATCTTACGTTTCTATCATTTATTAATCATCTCGCACCACTTGCATTTATCATCTTTCTGTTCATGCTCGGGATTTTATTACTTCTGTTCAGACGTACATTGACCATCAATAAATCAAATGTTAAAGAATTATTGGATACTGATGCATCTTCGTATCTTATAAAAACACCAATGCTGTATCAATCCATTATCGTTCTGAGTCTTACGTTATCAGGATTTTTGCTGCAGTCCATTCTGCATATTGAGTTGACTGTTATTGCATTGAGCGGGGCAATTCTGTTGTTGCTGCTGACTGAAAGAGAACTTGATACCGAGCAAATTTTTGCAAAAGTGGAATGGGTAACTTTATTTTTCTTTATCGGTCTGTTTGCTTTAGTCGGGGGTCTCGAAGAAGTTGGTATAATTGATGAAATGGCCAGAGCAATTGTTCTTTCAACAGATGGGGATTACGCAAAAACTACGATTCTAATTTTGTGGATTTCCGGATTATTTTCAGGAATTGTAGATAATATTCCGTTTGTTGCTGCGATGATTCCTGTGGTTGAAGAGTTTGAGGGATATGGAATGGTTTATTTGGATCCAATATGGTGGTCACTTGCTTTAGGTGCTTGTCTGGGAGGTAATGCAACATTGGTCGGCGCATCTGCAAATGTTGTTGTTGCAGGATTAGCGGAAGGTGCCGGACAAAAAATTCCATTCATCAGGTTTATGCTTTATGGGATACCATTTGTTCTGTTTTCACTTATTATATCCACTGTATATATTTTCGTCAGATACTTAATACCATATATGACAAATACAATATAAAAGCCTATTTTTTAAATTTTATTGCTATTTAACCTCGTAGTTGCTATTTAATGCGCAGTAACTGCTGGAATATAAATAAAGACTTCTCGCCCCTCCGTCCGGGATCGCTCCGGGCGGATGCTTTCACACCTCCGGGTACCAAGGCGACATCTGCTCAAAATTCTTTTTCGCAGTGTCTTCTTAGCCGCGGGCACGGCCTCAGCCTCCTAGAGAAGGGTGCTCGTCGTGTTGCGAGTGTTTTCAGAGAAGCAGCACTCCTCGCAACTCGTAGCATATTCGGTGGATGTTTCGCTCGTCACTCTGCGGGGTCTTCGGAATCGTGCTATTCCCGCAGGAGTCACCGTCCTTCGCTCACCCGGACTAGTCAAGTGGTATAATGCTTTTTATTTATCAGGATATTCTAGCCATCTTAGTAAACGTATAACTAGCGGAGTGTATTACCGTAGCTACCGTAGCGGTAGCCAGCGCTCATATAAAGTTACTGCACATAATATATCTTTTGTGTTAAAACAACAATATAAACGACAAAAGCCTTATAAAAAGACATAACGCGTTGCATCAGCGTTATGTCTTTTTAATGTACCCATTTTTGGAGGAATGGGATTTGTTTTAATTCTTCTTTTGTGATGAATTTTAATATAAAGAGTAAAACGATATATATAGCTGTTAAAATTAAGATGACGAAAATAAACAGAAATAGATTTGATTCCAGTCCTGTAAAAACATTTTTTAAGAAGTCTCCGCTCATCCATGTGAGAATTATCAGTAAAACCATTTTGCCTATATCACCAGCGGGAATGGAAAAACCGATTTCTTTACGAAGACTTGCCAGATGCAGCATGGTCACAAGCACTACACCAACCGACATGGCAAGAGCTACACCAATAATGCCAAACTTGGAATTGGAAGCTAACAGAAACAAAACAACGAACTTGCATACAGCACCAATCAAGCTGTTCCACATCGCTGGTTTTGCAAGGTCAAGTGCCTGTAAAGTTGCTTGTAAAGGTGCCTGAATATAAAGTAAAATAAAGAATGGAGCCATTAAGACCAGAAGATTGCTCGCATTCCCAGTACCATACATATAGGTCAAAATCGGTACAGAAAATAAAGTGAGCACAATGGTTGCAATTCCTCCTGATGCAAAGGAAATTCTGATTGACTGATGAATTCGGTAATGAATGAGTTGTTTATTCATATGTGCGTCTGCTTCAGAAATGGACGGGACCAGAGCAATTGACAGGGAATTTGTAATAAAAGTAGGCAAAAACAGTAAAGGTAATACAAATCCTGTCAATTCACCGTACTGTTTTGTTGCCATGGAACTTGATAGTCCGGCAATGTACAGGCTTTGCGCAACGATTATCGGTTCCAGGAAGTAGGAAAATGAACCAATCAACCGACTCCCTGTACTTGGTAAAGCAATCGAAAACAGTTCTTTTAACGTATTTTTACTCGTTTTGATGTACTTAAAAAAGCGATGCCGGATGCTGACGATTTTTTTCCGTTGAAATAAATGAATCATAAAAAGCAGTGATGCAAATTCGCCAAGAATCACACTGAACATGGCCCCCGCTGCAGCAAATTCTATTCCGTATGGCAGTAACAGTTTAACGAATAATGCAACACATGTAATCCGGACGACTTGTTCAATGACCAATGCATAGCTTTGTGGTTTCATGTTTTGGCGTCCCTGAAAATAGCCTTTGAGAACGGAGGATATCGCAATTATTGGCACAATCGGACTTATTGCAATCAGCGGGTACATTGTCCGGTCGTCTGTCAGCAGTGTGGTGGCGATAAATGGTGCGGCCAGTATCATTCCAATTGTAAAAATCACACTGGATATACCTGTGACCAATAATGATACAACGAGAATTTTTTTAATCTTGCGTTTGTCGTTTTTGGCTTCTGCTTCCGAAACCCGTTTGGAAATTGCTACGGGCAGCCCAAGCTGTGTCAACGTAATAACAAGAATAAGGGTAGGGATTGCCATCATATAAAGGCCAACACCTTCTTCTCCCATTAGCCTGGCTACTACCAGGCGGTTAATAAAACCCAATAACCTGGTAATCATACCGGCTGCTATTAAGATTAATGTACCTTGTAAAAATGTTTGTTTGGTCAATATTGCCGCCCTGCCTTCTCAAAAAATAAATTTTCATATACAATGATATATATGCAATGAGGTGGGCCAAGCATGACAAGCATTATAATATCGCTTAAAAGCCTCGGGGGAGGGGAATGTCGTGGAAGAAGCAAGGAATGTAAATCAGTGGAAGCCGGAATTATTGCCGGCACTGGAAAGCAAAGTGAGTGAATTCCAGCTCATGGGATATAACCAGGCTACAAATGAAGATATATGGAAATGTTTAGAAGAAAAAGTATGGAAGGGTAACCCTCCAAAAAGGTTATATGAAGTGGTACAGGATATTTTCCACCTTGCATCAAACACATATATGGGTTATTTGACGGTTAACGCTCATCAGGATAATGATTTGATGGCTTCGATTGCTGCCTTGACCGAGAGCAGCACGGAAGAATAAATGTATGTACATAGTGTTTACGCGGCAGATTTAAAGGGAGGCAATTGGACAAGATGAAAAACAGAGGCAGAATCGTTGCCTTTTTCCTGATTGTATTAATTTTTGCGGGAACAATTGGGACAACGATAACAGGAATTACAAAAGATATTAATTTAGGTTTGGACCTTCAGGGCGGTTTTGAGATCTTGTATAAAGTAGAGCCAGTTGAAGAAGACAAGGAAACCGACCGACAATTACTCGAATCAACAGTACGTATACTTAATGAACGTGTAAATGAATTAGGTATCAGTGAAGCAAATATTAATATCGAAGGCGAGGACAGGATTAGGGTACAACTTGCCGGTATAGATAATCCGGAAGAAGCAAGAGAAATTCTATCAACTTCCGCTCGTGTGACGTTCAGGAATGTTGATGATGAGCTGTTGATGGATGGAAGTGCTCTGGTTGAAGGTGGTGCCAAACAGGATTTTTCGCAACAGACTAACGAGCCAATCGTTACATTACAATTGAAGAGTGCGGAACAGTTTCGTGAAATAACAAGTAAACTGGCTGCCAAATATGACCCAACTGTTCCTTTTCCACAACGGGAAGATTTACTTGTCATTTGGATGGATTACGAAAAAGGTGACTCATTTAAAGAGGAAGTAAAGAAAGAAGATCCGAAGTATGTCTCGGCAGCTGGTGTTGATGAAACTTTAAATACAACGAATGTTATGATTGAAGGCAATTTCACCGTCGAGTCTGCTCAGCGTCTTGCGGATATCATTAATGCTGGTTCATTGCCAGCCAACATGACAGAGCTTTATTCAAACACAGTAGGTGCACAGTTTGGTGAGAAGGCACTTGACAAAACAGTTTTTGCCGGGATTGTCGGTATTAGTTTAATTTTCTTATTTATGATTGTAGTGTATCGTTTTCCTGGATTGATTGCAGCGATTAATTTAAGTATTTATATCTACCTGGTGTTATTGGTTTTTGAATTGATGAATGGTGTACTAACCTTACAAGGGATTGCTGCATTGATCCTCGGTGTCGGTATGGCAGTGGACGCCAATGTCATCACATTTGAACGAATCAAGGAAGAGATCAGGGAAGGTAAGTCACTATTTGCCTCGTTTAAGGCCGGAACAGCAAACTCGTTACGGGCAATTGTTGATGCAAATATTACAACAATACTGGCAGCTATTGTTCTGTTTATATTCGGTACCAGCTCAGTTAAAGGGTTTGCGACAATGCTGATTCTCAGTATTTTAGTAAGTTTCTTAACGGCCGTTTATGGAACACGATTACTATTGTCACTCTGGGTGAGAACCAAAGCACTGAAAAATCGCCCGGGCTGGTTTGGAATTAAGAAAAAAGATATTAAAGATATAGCGGATTCAACCGAATATGAACCTAAAGTGTTTAACCGTGAGCTTAACATTGTTAAAAATCGGAAGAAATTTTTCATTGCATCATCGTTAATGGTGATTATTGGTGGTATTTCTCTGGGAATATTCCAATTGAATCCGGGAATTGATTTTACCGCAGGCTCAAGAATTCAACTGTCTGCAGAGCAGAGTTTGACCACAGAGGAAATTGAAAATGGTCTGGAAGAACTGAATCTTGAAGCGAAATCAGTTGTTTTAACAGGAAATAATAATGAGGGTGCTGTTCTCAGGTATGACAAAGTAATTGATGAAGATCGAATTGCAGATATCCAATCCTATTTTGGTGAGAACTTTAATGCAGACACAAGTGTAAGTATTGTGTCGCCAATAGTCGGAGAAGAACTTGTCAAAAATGCTTTATATGCATTGGGGATTGCTACAATCGGTATGATTATTTATGTTACGTTCCGATTTGAGCTGTTCTTTGGTATAACAGCAATTATTGCGTTGATTCACGATACCTTTTTCATACTGGCTATTTTCAGTATCACCGGTCTCGAATTTGATGTAACGATTGTCGCAGCAATTTTGACGATTATTGGGTATTCGATTAACGATACAATTGTAACCTTTGACCGAATACGAGAGAATTTGCGTAAGAAAAAACGAGTTAAGTCATTCGGTGAGCTTGCCAAAATAGTTAATAGAAGTCTAGTACAAACATTAACACGAAGTATCAATACAACAGTTACTACGCTGATTGCGGTTCTGGCATTTTTATTCCTCGGTGCACAATCAATAGCCGGATTTGCAATTGCACTTGCGGTTGGTTTAATTGCTGGTACTTATTCTTCGCTTTTCCTGGCATCTCAACTTTGGTTAGTATGGCGCGGGAACAATATTAAGAAGAAACCGGTTGTATTTGCTAAAAAGAAACGTACCGAAGGACCACAGGTATAAATAAAATTAAACCCCTGTTGCTTTAGAAGCTTCAGGGGTTTTCTGAATGGTTAGTTATATGAAAAAAAGGGTATTTTAGTTAGCGAAAGATTTTTAAAGAGGAGGAATTAAATTTGCGAGGTCAATCTTATGTTATATTAGCGCTTATCTTCGTCATTATTGTTGCTATTTTTGCAGTTATTAATGTTGATCCTGTTGAAGTGAACTATTTATTTGGCAGCGGTGAAGCACCATTAATACTGGTGATTCTATTCTCTGTGCTAATGGGAGGAATAATAACCGCAGCAGTTGGGTTAGTGAGAATGATTCATCTGCAGCGGGAGCGAAAATCCCTTTTGGCTGAAAACAAGCGGTTAATAGATACTTTAGAAAGTCATCAGTTGTTGGATGAAGTCGATACCAATAATCAAGATGCTAATGATTCAGAAGAAAAATAACCTGATTGCGACCCTTGGCTTACTCTAGTATAATAGATTGGTCAGGGGTGAAGTTATGTTACGGAGCAAGACAAAATGGAATTTTTTAGATATAAACAGTGAATCAATTTGGGATTTGAATGAAATATCCCCACTTGTTAAAGAACTTTTAGTGCAGCGGGGAATTAATTCTTCGGAAGCAGCACGAGAATTCTTGTCACCAGATTTGGCAAATTTACATAATCCCTTAGGGCTAAGCGGAATCGAAAAGGCAACAGATCGGGTACATAAAGCGATAGCCGAAAAAGAAAAAGTCCTTGTTTTCGGTGATTATGATGCAGATGGTGTTTCTTCAACAACCGTTTTGTTAGAGGCATTACAGGAACTGGGTGCCGACTGTGAGTATTATATACCAAACCGATTTACAGAAGGATACGGACCAAATGAGGATGCATTTAAAGCGGCAGCTGAAAATGGATTCAGTTTAATCATTACGGTTGATACCGGAATCGCGGCCGATCATGAAGCAACCATTGCAAAAGAGCTGGGAATTGACTTGATCATTACGGATCATCATGAACCACAGGAAGAACTGCCTGATGCTTATACAATCATTCATCCAAAATGCTCACCGGACTATTTATTTAAAGAGCTGGCAGGTGTGGGTGTAGCATTTAAATTCGCTGAGCATTTGCTTGGTTATTTTCCAAAACAATTCCTTGATTTGGCAGCTATTGGAACGATTGCCGATCTTGTTCCACTCGTTAATGAGAACAGGATACTTGCTTATTACGGACTTAAGACTTTATCAACAACCGGGCGACCGGGGCTGATTGCACTTAAAAAAGTATGTAATATTACCGGCAATGTAAATGAAGAGGATATTGGTTTTAAAATAGGACCAAGAATTAATGCGGTTGGCCGATTACAGGACGCTGATCTGGCTGTCCAGCTTATGTTGGCCGATGATCAGGAGGAAGCAGATCACATAGCTGAAATGGTTCAATCATTAAATCAGGAGCGTCAAAAAATAGTCAGTGATATTGTAAAAGAAGCTGATAAGATGGTTGGTTCTATTGATGAACAAGGAGTAATTGTCGTTGCAAAAGAAGGCTGGAACCAGGGTGTACTTGGTATTGTAGCATCGAACCTTGTACGGAAATATGATCGCCCAGCTATCGTCCTCAGTATATTACCGGAAACGAATCAGGTAAAAGGGTCCGCCAGAAGTATTCCTGCATTTGATTTATTTGCAAATTGCATGAAAATAAGGGATGTTTTCACTCATTTTGGAGGGCATTCTCAGGCTGCAGGTATGACCTTGCCGCTGGAAAATTTGAATACCCTGCAATCAGAGCTTAACAAAATAATCAGTCAGCAGCTATCGAAAGAAGATTTCGCACAGGAAATTGAGGTTAGTAAGACAATTGCTGTTCCGGAAGTTAACGAAGAAATTGTTAACGAGATTAGCCAGCTGGCACCATTCGGTATGGCGAATCCAAAGCCGATTTTCCATTTGAAGCACATCCCATCCGATGTACGACAAATAGGAAATATGAAAAAACATTTGAAAATGCAATTTAAACAGGACAATACATATATTGATGGAATAGCTTTTGGCTTAGGAAATCTATATGATTATATTTCTCCGATGACTCCTGTCTCTGTTGCTGGTGAACTTGGTATTAATGAATGGAACGGGAATAAGAAGGTTCAAATCGTTGTTCAGGATATGAAAATTGAGGACAAGCAGCTCTTTGATCATCGTGGAAAAAAGGGATTTGATATTACCCCTTTTGTGAATCAGGATACAAGCCACATTGCTGTGCATTATACGGTGCTGAATGACCGAAGCGGGATTCCTGATCATGTTACATGTATTACCTATGAATCTGACATTAGTATGCTTGATCATGCTGATACACTTTATTTGTACGAGCTGCCAAGTAATTTGGAGGATCTTCGGGATTTGGTAAGAACAATTAATCCGGTTAATATTCATGTTTGCTTTCAGTTGGAAGATAGTGTTTTCATGAAAGTTTTTCCATCCAGGGAAGATTTTAAATGGTTGTATGGACTAGTTGCCAAGCGCAGACAAATCGACCTGCAAAAAGAATTACCAATGATTATGGATGCGAAAGCATGGACAAAAGATAGGGTACTATTTATGTCCAACGTGTTTTTTGAATTGGAATTTGTTAAAATAGAGAATGGTATTATTAAATATAATCCAAACCCTGTTAAGCAGGATTTGGCTAACTCAAAATTATATCAGGAACGGCTTAATCAGGCTGAGATTGAAAAAGTTCTTTATTATTCGACATATGAAGAATTAAAAAACTGGTTTATAACTTGTATTCAAGATGGGCAAGCACCCAAGGAGGAACTGACGTATGGATTATAAAAAATACATTAAAATTGTTGAAGACTGGCCAAAAGAAGGCATTCAGTTTAAGGATATTACTCCATTAATGGATAATGGTAAAGCATTTAAATCTGCTGTAGATGAGATCGTTGAATTTGCAAAGGAAAAAGATATTGACCTTGTGGTGGGACCTGAAGCACGTGGATTTATCATAGGCTGCCCTGTTTCATATGCGTTGGAGATCGGCTTTGCTCCGGTTAGAAAAGAAGGGAAATTGCCAAGAGAAGTTATTAAAATGGATTACGGTCTGGAATATGGCAAAAATGTGCTGACCATCCACAAAGATGCAATAAAACCCGGACAGCGCGTTTTGATTACGGATGATTTACTTGCAACTGGTGGTACAATAGAGGCAACGATTCAATTAGTTGAAGAACTCGGCGGAGTTGTTGTCGGCTGTGCATTTTTAATTGAACTTTCCTATCTCAATGGATTGGAAAAACTTGAAGGCTATGATGTACTAACCTTGATGAGTTATTGATTTTCAATAAATATAATTGGGTCTGACGAAGCTGTTTGTGTTATTCGTCAGACCTACTCATATCACAGATCGATTAAATAACATATAATGTCTAAAATATTTAATAGTTTTTTCTTTACATTTATTCAAAAATTTTTAATACTGTTAGAAAGTATTCTCTACTACGAATTCGGGTGATTATATGGCAAAAGAAGATATCTTAACAATTGAAGACGTACTTGGTAAGGCTCGCCGCTATCTTACAGAAGAAGACACGTTGTTTCTTCGTCGTGCGTATGATTTTGCAGAATCAGCACATAAGGACCAATTCCGAAAATCCGGTGAGTCTTATATTGTTCATCCAGTACAGGTTGCCGGGATTCTGGTTGAACTTGAAATGGATCCGGAGACAATAGCCGGTGGTTTTTTACATGATGTCGTAGAGGATACAAATGTTAGTCTTGAAGAGTTGGAAGAACACTTTAACCATGAAGTAGCAATGCTCGTTGATGGAGTTACAAAGCTGGGGAAAATCAAATACAAGTCGAAGGAAGCACTGCAGGCGGAAAATCACCGGAAAATGTTTGTGGCAATGGCAAATGATATTCGGGTTATTTTGATTAAGCTTGCTGATCGCTTGCACAATATGCGGACACTCAAGCATTTGCCTCCTGAAAAACAACGCTTGAAAGCAAATGAAACGCTGGAAATATTTTCCCCGCTGGCACATCGATTAGGTATTTCAACGATTAAGTGGGAACTGGAAGATACAGCATTACGCTATTTAAATCCACAGCAATATTATCGTATTGTTCAACTGATGAAACAAAAGCGTGAACAGCGCGAGACTTATATTTCTGATGTAATGAATGAGGTTACAGACCAGCTGAAAGATGTCAACATCGAGGCGGATATTTCCGGAAGACCTAAGCACTTATACAGTATATACCGTAAAATGGTGAAGCAAAATAAACAGTTTAATGAAATATATGATTTATTGGCAGTCCGTATAATTGTTAATAGTATTAAAGACTGTTATGCGGTATTGGGAATTATTCATACGTGCTGGAAGCCGATGCCCGGCAGATTTAAGGACTATATTGCGATGCCAAAACCGAATTTGTATCAATCACTGCATACAACGGTGATTGGCCCCAAAGGCGATCCGCTTGAGGTACAAATCCGAACAAAAGATATGCATGAAATTGCCGAATACGGAATCGCAGCACATTGGGCTTATAAAGAAGGACGTCAATTATCCAAGGATAAAAAATCGTTTGAGGAAAAGTTGACATGGTTCAGGGAAATATTGGAATGGCAAAATGAGACACATGATGCGGAAGAATTCATGGAATCTCTTAAAGTGGATTTATTTGCCGATATGGTCTATGTGTTTACACCTAAAGGGGATGTCATTGAACTGCCATCCGGATCAGTGCCACTTGATTTTGCTTATAAGATTCATACAGAAGTCGGGAACCAGACTATTGGTGCGAAAATTAACGGCAAAATGGAGCCGCTCGATTATCAATTAAAAAATGGGGACATTATTGAAGTAATGACCTCAAAGCATTCATATGGCCCATCACAGGATTGGCTGAAAATTACACAAACATCACAGGCAAAAAATAAAATCAAACAATTTTTCAAAAAACAACGGCGGGAAGAAAATATCAGCAAAGGGAAAGAAGCGGTTGATAAAGAAATCCGTGCACTGGGAATTGAACCGAAAGAAGTTCTGACCCAGGATAATTTAAAACGTATCTATGAGAAATTTAATTTTATAAATGAAGATGATATGTATGCTGCTGTTGGGTATCAGGGTATAACAGCTGCCCTGATAGCGACACGTCTGACAGATGAAATCAGACGTACAAAAATGAAAGAACAAAACCTGGAAGAGACTCTTGAGGAAGTTAAGAGTGACGTACCTAATAAAAAAATCCAGAAGCGAGATTCAGGTGTCAAAGTGGAAGGCGTAGATAACCTGTTGGTACGCCTGTCAAAATGCTGTAATCCGGTACCCGGAGATAATATTATTGGGTATATTACAAAGGGCAGGGGAGTATCTGTTCACCGCGCTGATTGTCCAAACGTTCAGACAGAAGAAGCGAAACAGCGGCGTCTCCATGTTGAATGGGAAAACAGTCAAATAGACAGAAAACAATATCACGTTGACCTTGAAATATCCGGGTATGATCGTCGTGGATTGTTGAATGAAGTTCTGCAGGCAGTTAATGAAACAAAAACAAATATAACCCATGTTACTGGACGTTCAGACCGTAATAAAATGGCTATTATCAATATAACGATTTTGATTCATAACACGAACCACTTAAGGAAAATTGTTGATCGTATTAAACAAATTAAAGAAGTTTATACGGTAACACGAACAATTCACTAGAAAAAGGGGTACTTTTTATATGAAGGCTGTTATTCAACGCGCAAATAGTTCCAGTGTATCGGTAGAAGGTGAAATAGTTGGCGAAATTGACCATGGATTTGTTATCCTTCTTGGTGTAACGCATGATGATACGGAAGAAGATGCATTATACCTGGTTAATAAACTGGTTCATCTTCGCATTTTTGAAGATGAAAATGAGAAGATGAACCTATCGTTAAAAGATGTTTCCGGAAAGGTTTTGTCCATCTCCCAATTCACACTGTTTGCTGACACTCGAAAAGGGAGACGGCCCAATTTTCTTGAAGCAGCTAAACCGGATCATGCAGACAAAATGTACCGCCACTTCAACCAGCTGATTGAAGAGCAGGATGTCCGTGTTGAAACAGGAAAATTTGGTGAAATGATGAATGTACAGTTAACAAATCAGGGACCGGTAACAATCATTTTGGATAGTAAAGATAAGTAGTTAGGAAGAGGTTGGGACGAAACAAAAATGTGTATCAGAAGATGAAAAATGTGAACTTAGCGGAGCGGTTACACGCACCGTTTTCCAGTTAATTCGTATTTTTCTATTGATAAAACAATTTTGTCCCAGCCTATTCTATTTATTTTTGAAATACTTATTTAACCCGTTTACAATTCCTGTAACCAGTTTTTTCTGATAAGCATTTGTTTGCAGGATCTGCTCCTTTTTAAGATTGGAGATGAAACCTAATTCGACAAGTATCGATGGTTTGAAATTCTGTCTTATTACGTGAAAATCTCCAAACACTGCACCCCGATTCCTGGCACCAGATTCTTTTGTTACTTCCTGCAGAACATATTCGGCTAATTTTTGGTTGCTCTCGTCATAGTAATATGCCCCGATTCCGGTTACATTCGGCAATGATGGAACACTGTTGTAGTGAATACTTATAAAAGCATCTGCATCGGTTATATTGGTAAGACTTGTTCTGCTTGCCAGTGAAATAAATTCATCATTTTTCCTTGTTAGAACAACTTCTGCGCCGAGTGCAGTCAGCTCCTGTTTTAGTTCCTGCATTGTTTTAAAAGTGAAGTCCTTTTCATATGTACCACTTGCACCGATTGCCCCTACATCACGTCCGCCGTGACCTGCATCAATAACAATTTTCTTGTTGTTAATCCCCTGTTCAGCTGATGATTTATTTTTCTCAACGAATTCTTTTAAAAGATAGCCGCTCATTTCTTTGTTCTCAACCCTATACCAGTTGGATTCTTTGGATAGGACATTAAATTCAGTTCCTTTATCGGCAAATCCACTAATTTCATAAGTGGCAGATGGTCCTTCACGCAAATGCGTATTGTCCTGTTGAATCGTAATATGTTTTACAGGACTTTTGTTATTTGTTGTTGTTGTATTCTCTGATTCTGATGTGTTTCTGATTTTTACATAGTCGGTTGTGACCCAGCCAGTCCCGTCTTCCAATTGAATTTTGACCCAGTTGTTTTGCTCTTCCAATATCGGATAAATTTCATCGGTATGTACCTGGTCAATCTGTTCAAAATCAGTACCCGGCCCAGTCCGAACGTTCAGATTATCTGTAGTAATGATTGCTTCGTTTGCATTTACAGTGGATGAAAAGGCCAGAAATAAAATGCTGAAAAATAATATCGCCGTTTTCTTTACATGCAATCAAGTTCCTCCTCCAAACAATAGATTGATTCTATTTTAATAAAAAGTTTTCAATTAGGCAAAACTAGAATAACTGAGGGAGGAATGTTGCAGATGCGAATACATGATAAACATTGGAACGCGAATTCCAGCAACGATATTTATGGGATGAATTTTCACCGGTTTATGGAAATGGAAGATCAGTTCAACCATATGGAAATTGCCGAAGAATTGGGCATTTCGCTTGGTGAAGTTAAAATGTTGAAGAAAAAGATAACTCGTGCTTGACAATACTCAAGGGAAACATTATGATAATAGTCACTCAATAATCAATTAAAAGTGACAGATGGAAAAGAACCAGTGAGGGAAAAAGTAATCGGACAGCATGTGAAAAGAGAGAAAATGTCATCGGCTGAAAACATTTTCACACATTGCCCTGATGAAAGACATTCCTTAGGCTCTATATCGAATAGATTGTTTGTAGGTATAGACGTTTTGCAGGCGTTAACTGTGAAGAGCGGATGCAATAATTGCGTCAACCAGGGTGGCAACGCGGGTTAACTCTCGTCCCTTTTTTAATAGGGGATGAGGGTTTTTTTATGTTATTAAAAAAGAGGGGGTATTGCAATGAACATGAAGGCGCCAAGAGGTACTGTAGATATTTTGCCGGAAGAAGCTAAAAAGTGGCGGTTTGTTGAGAATCAACTAAAAGATATT
This sequence comes from Virgibacillus doumboii, assembly GCF_902806455.1. Lineage (GTDB taxonomy): Bacteria > Bacillota > Bacilli > Bacillales > Amphibacillaceae > Lentibacillus > Lentibacillus doumboii. Next base: position 1,455,072 of record NZ_CADCWQ010000001.1, read on the forward strand.
TGTGAAAGATTTCATTATGATGAGATCCGAACACCGTTGTTTGAACATACGGAACTGTTTCAGCGTGGTGTTGGGGATTCAACGGATATTGTTCAAAAAGAAATGTATACATTTGAGGACCGGGGCGGGAGAAGCCTGACATTACGGCCTGAAGGAACCGCTTCAGTTGTCCGGGCATTCGTCGAAAACAAGTTATTTGGAAATCCGAATCAACCTGTTAAGCTTTATTATTTTGCACAAATGTTTCGCTATGAGCGGCCACAGAAGGGAAGAATGCGCCAGTTAAATCAATTTGGCGTGGAAGTAATGGGAAGTGCAGATCCTGCTGTAGATGCTGAGATAATTGATTTAGCCATGACGTGTTACAAGGAATTGGGGTTAAATTCTCTGAAGCTGGTTATAAATTCACTGGGTGATAATGAGAGCCGGAGAAATCACCGTGACGCACTGGTTGAACACTTCACACCACATAAGGATGAATTATGTAAAGACTGCCAAACTCGTTTAGAACAAAATCCGATGCGTATTTTGGATTGCAAAACAGATCGTGACCATCCGGCAATGCAAACCGCACCATCGATTTTGGATTATTTAAATGAAGAATCAAGCGCCTATTTTGAGCAGGTTAAGAACTATCTAACGATGATGGGAATTGATTTCACAGTTGATAAAAACCTTGTGCGCGGTCTTGATTATTATAACCATACCGCCTTTGAAATTATGAGTGAAGCAGAAGGTTTCGGTGCGATAACTACATTGGCAGGCGGCGGCAGATATAATGGTCTTGTCGAGGAATTGGGTGGACCAAATACACCAGGCATTGGCTTTGGTATGGGATTGGAGCGATTAATAATGGCTCTTGAATCGGAAAACAAGGAAATGCCGATCGATAACCGCCTTGACTGTTTTCTGATTGCAGTTGGGGATGAAACAGAAGAAAAAGCCGTTCAGCTTGTACATGAATTGCGAGAAAATGGCATTCAGGTCGATAAGGATTATCAGGGACGCAAAATGAAAGCACAATTCAAAGCAGCAGATCGATTACAGGCAAAATATGTAATGATACTAGGCGGCAATGAACTGGAGCAGCAAGTCATCAATGTTAAGGAAATGAAAACCGGTGAGCAAGAGGAAGTTCCTATTGCACAAATAACCAAATACATGAGAGAGAAGCTTCTGGGAGGTAATGAACATGACTGAGCGAATCTTAGCTGGAACAATTGGTGAAAAAAACGTAGATCAGAATGTCCTTTTGAAAGGATGGGTACAAAAACGCCGTGACTTGGGTGGATTAATATTTATTGATTTACGTGATAAATCCGGCGTTGTTCAAGTCGTTTTTAATCCGGATCATTCCAAGACAGCCCTGGAAACAGCTGAGAATGTCAGAAGCGAATATGTCATTGAGGTAAAAGGGAATGTTGTTTTGCGTGATGAGTCAACCGTCAACCCGTTAATGGAAACAGGGAAGGTCGAAGTGATTGCAACAGATGTTGATATTTTAAATAAATCAAAGACACCGCCTTTTCTTATCCAGGATGAAACAGATGTTGCTGAGGACCTGCGATTAAAATACCGTTATATAGACTTGCGCAGAAGCGCGCTGCAAAAAACGTTTAAATTGCGTCATCAGACTACACAGGCAATACGAAATTTTTTGAATGACGACGGCTTTTTGGAAATGGAAACACCAATTTTAACAAAAAGTACGCCTGAAGGGGCAAGGGACTATCTGGTTCCAAGCCGCGTCCATCATGGTGAATTTTATGCACTGCCGCAATCTCCTCAGTTGTTTAAACAGCTGATTATGATGGGTGGATTTGAGAAATATTACCAAATCGCACGTTGTTTCCGCGATGAAGATTTAAGAGCTGACCGGCAACCGGAATTTACACAGATTGATATTGAAACTTCCTTTCTGACAAGTGATGAGATTATGGAAATGACCGAACAAATGATGAAATATGTTATGAAAGAAGTTAAAAATATCGATATCTCATTGCCGCTCAAGCGAATGCCTTACGATGAAGCAATGGAACGCTTTGGATCCGATAAGCCGGACACGAGGTTTGACATGGAGCTTATCCATGTATCAGACATTCTGCAAAATTCTTCATTTAAAGTATTTCAGGGAGCAATTGAAGCAGGTGGGAAAGTTTGTTTATTAAATGTAAAAGGGCAGGCTGCCAACTACTCACGAAAAGATATTGACAAACTAACGGAATTTGTAAAAGTATACGGTGCCAAAGGATTAGCCTGGCTTAAAGTAGAGGGTGAAGATCTAAAGGGACCAATATCCAAATTTTTAACAGATGAGGAAAAAACGGGCTTAATCAATCGTGCAAATGCTGAAGATGGTGACTTATTATTGTTTGGCTCGGATAAAGCGGCAATTGTTTATGACAGTCTGGGTGCTTTGCGGTTAAAGCTTGGCAAAGAATTGCAACTCATAGATGGGAACAAGTTTGATTTTCTTTGGGTTACAGACTGGCCGTTATTTGAGTATGATGAAGACTTGGGTCGATATTTTGCAGCGCATCATCCTTTTACAATGCCGGCTGAGGAAGACTTTGACAAACTGACTGTAAATCCGGGTGAAGTTCGTGCAAAGGCGTATGACCTCGTTTTAAATGGCTATGAATTAGGCGGGGGCTCATTACGTATACACAAGAAAGAGCTTCAGGATAAAATGTTTGAAGTGTTAGGTTTTACAAAAGAGGAAGCTGCCGAGCAGTTTGGTTTTCTGCTTGAAGCACTGGAGTACGGTGCTCCACCACATGGTGGCATTGCTTTAGGATTGGACCGTATCATTATGCTGCTGGCAGGAAGAACAAACTTAAGGGACACAATTCTGTTTCCAAAAACTGCTTCAGCATCCGATCTGTTAACAGATGCTCCTGACGAGGTTAGTGACGAGCAGCTGGATGAACTAGCCATTCAGATTAAACAGAAATATGACTGAAAACGAAAAATGTAGTGGAAATGTAAAACATGTAATCAATACTTCATATTTATGAATATTGAATGACAGTTAAAATTATGGTATTCTATCCATACAATAAAAAAATATGAACAATACATCAATCCTGATGTGTTCGTCTTATATAAACGTTTTGACCGAACATTTATATACTTGGGAGCTTGCTAAAGTTTCCATGTTGCATACACGCCTCAATTGAGGAAGTATAATAATATATGGAACAGAGCACCCACCTGCCGAGAGCGGGATCAAAACTTACAATTAGGCGGCACAATTGGGATTGATGGAATACATAATGAATGGCAGAGAATCGCATGTGATGTTGACATGCGATTTTTTATTGATAAGTCCATCCGGCTAATAAGGCCTTTGTGTGATAACTGACTGGTGGAAAGAGCTTCAAAACTATAAAATAAACCAAAAGCTCGGGATACGCCCGAGCTTTTGGTTATTGGCTGGAACCGTTTGCTACCTGCTGCAGGTTTCCATTCTTGTCCATTCTGAATGCTGGTGCCTTCATAGACCCTTGATCATCAAGTACAGTCATTTTTCGGGCACGATCCATAATCTGCATAAATACCTGGTAATCTTCCTGTACTGTTGCAAATTGCTTTTCAGTGTCGGCTAGTTTTGTTTCCAATTCGTTTATCTGTTCCTTCAGCATCGTATTCTCGTTTTGTATTTGTTCAAGCGATGCTTTTGATTGATTGGAAGCATAATAGTCTTTTTTAACTTGCTTTAAAAATTGGATGACTGAATCCATATTAATAGATGGTTCTTCCGATGATTGTGAATTATCATCATAGTTTTGAGGTACAGGTGCCATAGGCTGTTTTGCCTTCACTGTTTTTACTACATTTGCCCGTTTCTTTTCTTTCCGCTGCCGCTTTGCAAGATCAATAGCATTATCATATTTCCCTCTTACCTCAGCATTCCAACGAAATCCGCATGCAGCTGACGTACGATTCAGCTTATCACCGACTTCTTCAAATGCATTTAATTGTGTACTGCCTTCTCTGATATGACGTAAAACTGTCTCAGCCAGCAGCAGGTCATCTTCGTGTGACCAGGCATCTTGTCTTACCTTAACCATATATTCAACTCCTTTTTCAATTACAGCCATTACATAGATTTTTAACTTTATTCTTATTGTGACCGCTTGAAAAAGGAATTATACCTCTATTATCTAGTATTATTTTTTATCAGACTGTATTTTTTCATAAACTTGTTTTAACGCCTGCTCAAATTTGCCGGAATCCTTAGGCTGATAGTAATCTGCATTTTTTAGTTTATCCGGTAAATATTGTTGGTTAATCCAGCCATTCTGATAGTTATGCGGATATTTATAGTCGATTCCCCGTCCCATTTTTTTGGCGCCCTGGTAGTGTGAATCTTTAAGGTGTGCGGGAACATCTCCGCTCCTGCCGCTACGTATATCGGCCAATGCACTGTCCAGTGCCTTATACGCTGTATTTGACTTAGGTGATAAACTAAGTTCGATGATTGCGACTGATAAAGGTATTCTAGCCTCCGGAAAGCCTAATCGTTCAGCCGCCTGTACTGCAGCGATTGCACGTGGTCCCGCCTGTGGATTTGCCAGACCAATATCTTCATACGCACAAACAATCATCCGTCGGGCGATACTATCAAGATCTCCTGCTTCAATCAATCTTCCAAGGTAATGGAGTGCGGCATTGGCATCACTGCCCCGGATAGATTTCTGGAATGCGGATAACACATCATAATGGGCATCACCATCTTTATCATGTGAGAAGCTTTTTTTCTGCATGCATTCTTCAGCAGCATCCAGTGATATGATAATCTTTCCATTGTCATTTTTGGGTGTGGAAGATACAGCAAGCTCAAGGCCATTCAGGGCAGAACGCATATCTCCATTTGCAGCAAAGGCCAAATGGTCCAGTGCTTCATCAGTTAATTCAACTGGTTGTGATCCTAATCCATTTGTATCATCGTTTACAGCTCTGAGAATAGCAGATTTAATGTTTTCCACTGTCAATGGATGAACTTCGAATAGATGACAGCGACTTCTGATTGCCGGATTGATGGAGTGATATGGGTTACTGGTCGTACAGCCGATTAGTGTTACAATATTACTCTCGATATGTGGAAGCAAAAAATCCTGTTTTGCTTTGTCCAGTCTATGTACTTCATCCAGTACTAATACTGCATGACCTGTCATTTTGGCCTCTTCAACGACAATTTCCATATCTTTCTTTTTGTCAACAACCGCATTCAGCATTTTTACTGGTATTTGCAGACTTTTACCCAGTGCAACGGCCATCGACGTCTTTCCGGTTCCGGGCGGTCCAAATAATATCATGGATGCCAGTCGTTCGGCTTCAATCATCCGATGTAATATTTTTCCTTCGCCTACCAGGTGGTCCTGTCCGATAATGTCATTAATATGTTCAGGTCTCATGCGAAATGCAAGTGGTTTTTGTTTCATTTTTATCGTCCTTTATATATAATAATAGGTTGTATATTAAATCGTAATTCTGATTTTGATAAAATGCAAGAAACACTCTATTCATGCTATAATAACATGAGTTAAGACGAACCAACGTATATTTTGACTGGTTTATGAATTTTTAGAGGTGTTAATAATGAAGATATCGACAAAAGGCCGTTATGGTTTAACAATAATGATTGAACTTGCACGAAAACATGGGGAGGGTCCCACTTCGTTGAAGGAGATTGCCCGTGAAAAAGATTTATCTGAGCATTATCTTGAGCAGTTGGCATCACCACTTAGAAATGCCGGTTTGATCAAGAGTGTCCGCGGAGCATATGGAGGATATGTGTTGGCAAAGGAACCGGATGAAATTAAAGCCGGGGACATCATCCGTGTACTGGAAGGACCGATTACACCGGTGGAAGGTATAGAGGATGAAGAACCTGCAAAACAAGCATTATGGATACGTATCAGAGATGCGGTAAAAGATGTACTGGACACGACGACCCTTGAAGATTTGAAACGTCATGAGAACGATCAGCAACGGGACGCATATATGTTTTATATCTAATGAACAAATAGGAAGGAAATGTAAAAGATGGATCATATTTATCTGGATCATGCTGCTACAACACCTGTGGACAAACAAGTAGTCGAAGTGATGAATCCGATATTTGCTGATGTTTTTGGAAACCCGTCAAGTATTCATTCATTTGGCAGAAAAGCACGCCGGTTGATGGACGAAGCAAGACGAACAATGGCCAAAAGTATTCACGCAAATGAAAAAGAAATTGTTTTTACCAGTGGTGGAACGGAAGCCGATAACTTAGCGCTTATCGGAACAGCTCTTGCCAATAAAAATAAAGGAAACCATATTATCACTACAGTACAGGAGCATCACGCAACGCTTCACACTGCAGAAGAACTTGAACAGCAGGGATTTAATGTTACTTATTTGCCTGTTGACGAAACCGGAAGAATTTCAGTGGATGACCTAAAAGCGGCATTGACTGATTCAACGATCCTTGTATCAATCATGTATGTTAATAATGAAACGGGTGTTGTACAGCCAATTGAAGAAATTGGTCAGGTGCTAAAAAGTCACCAGGCTTATTTTCATACAGACGCGGTACAGGCTTATGGCTTAAAAGATATTAATGTCGAAGAATCAGGTATCGATTTGTTAACTGTCTCTTCACATAAAATAAACGGACCAAAGGGTATAGGTTTCTTGTATATTTCAAATGACGTAAAAATAGAGGCGCTGCAGTTCGGCGGTGAGCAGGAAAGGAAACGCAGGGCCGGGACCGAAAATGTTGCCGGAGCTGTCGGATTTCAAAAAGCTGTTGAACTTTCAGTGGGGAACAGGGCACAAAGAAACGAAAAGTATCAGGCTTTTAAAGAACAGTTCATTGAACGATTAACTGAAAATAACATTGACTTTAAATTAAACGGTGATCCACATTATGGGATTGCGTCGACCGTAAACATCAGTTTTCCCGGAACAAATGTAGAGTCATTATTAACCAATTTTGACTTGGAAGGTATTGCCGCTTCAAGCGGGAGTGCTTGTACTGCGGGTTCTGTGGAGCCATCACATGTATTATCAGCCATGTATGGTGAAAATAATGAACGAACGAAGAATTCAATACGGTTCAGCTTTGGATTATTTAATACGGAAGAGAATGTCAAAGAAGCAGCAGATCGTGTTACAAAAATAGTTAAACGATTAACAGCATAGAAGGTGGTGAAAGAAATGAAAAGCAACAAAGATACACGCGTGGTTGTTGGAATGAGCGGTGGTGTTGATTCATCGGTTGCCGCACTCTTACTAAAAGAACAAGGTTATGATGTGGTAGGGATTTTCATGAAGAACTGGGATGATACGGATGAATTTGGTGTTTGTACTGCTACTGAGGATTATGACGATGTAGTCCGGGTATGTAACCAGCTTGATATCCCTTATTTTGCAGTCAACTTTGAGAAACAATACTGGGATAAAGTATTCACCTACTTTTTGGATGAATATAAAGCAGGAAGAACACCAAATCCTGATGTCGTATGTAACAAAGAAATTAAATTCAAGGCATTTCTTGAGCATGCACTGTCACTTGGTGCGGACTATCTTGCAACTGGACATTATGCACAGGTGCGAATTAACGATGGAAAAGTTGAAATGTTGCGTGGAGTTGATGATAACAAGGATCAAACGTACTTTTTGAACCAGCTGACTGAAGACGTTCTTGAAAAAGTCATGTTTCCATTAGGCAATATGGATAAAAAAGAAGTACGGGAGATTGCATACGAGCACGGCCTTGTAACTGCAACCAAAAAAGACAGTACAGGCATTTGCTTTATTGGTGAACGTAACTTCAAGGAATTCCTGAGCGAGTATCTTCCCGCACAACCAGGCCTGATGAAAACATTAACAGGCATTGAAAAAGGTAAGCATGATGGTCTTATGTATTACACAATTGGACAGCGCCAGGGACTGGGAATTGGCGGTGCCGGTGACCCATGGTTTGTTGTCGGAAAAAACCTTGATGAAAATGTGCTGTATGTGGAACAAGGCTTCGAAAATGAAAAATTGTATTCTGATGGCCTGATAGCCACTGATGTCAACTGGATTAACGAAACGGATGATAAAACAATTACATGCACAGCAAAATTTCGATATCGTCAAAAAGACAGTGCCGTTACAGTAACCAAATTGGAAAACGGCAAAGTACACGTTGAATTCAAGGAAACACAGCGTGCCATCACCCCAGGACAATCCGTTGTATTTTACGATGGCGAAGTATGCCTGGGCGGCGGCACCATTGATGAAGTATTAAAAGATGAAGAACAGCTGGAGTATGTTGGATGATTTTCTTATTAATTGTTTTATAGTGTATTAAGCTTTTGTCGCTTGAAGTGGACACTAAGCATTGAAAGATTGCAGAAGCATAGAGATGCACCACTCAAATTGACTTTGGATTAACAGTTTATTATTTATCATCGTATTTGATATATAATGCGCAGTAACTGTTGGAATATAAATAAAGACTTCTCGCCCCTCCGTCCGGAATCGCTCCAGGCGGATGCTTTCACACCTCTGGGTACCAAGGCGACATCTGCTCAAAAATTCTTTTTTCGCAGTGTCTTCTTAGCCGCGGGCACGGCCTCAGCCTCCTCGAGAAGGGTGCTCGTCGTGTTGCGAGTGTTTTCAGAGAAGCAGCACTCCTCGCAACTCGTAGCATATTCGGTGGATGTTTCGCTCGTCACTCTGCGGGGTCTTCGGACTCGTGCTATTCCCGCAGGAGTCACCGCCCTCCGCTCACCCGGACTAGTGAAGTGTTATCCTGTGTGTTTTATCCCGTTTCCTACTCCAACCAATAGTTCATAGACGTAGAACCTAGCGGAGGAAATACACGGAGACTCCTGTGGGAGCAGAGGCCTAGATGAGACTACGCAGCGACGAAGGAGCAAGGAGGCTCATCAGCCGCCCACGGAAAGCGGAGTGTATTTCCGCAGCGGTAGACCAGAGCTAATATAAATTTACTGCACATAATATATCTTTTGCGCAAACAATCACTCCGAAAACAGCTTTTATGATCATCAGGGTTGTCAAGACAATAATTAGTAACGTTTCGTGTGTGCCACAGTTTACAATTTGAGTTTGTTTTATGGATGGGAACCAGGGCATTGTGAGACTGCCAAGTACGACAAGCACCGTGTATTTCAAATCAGTTTAACAGTATATATTTTCTTAAAACCAATCCAAAGCTAAAGTAAGGTGGATAAAGATGGATAAAAATCAGGAAGCTATTAAACTTATGCAAGATCAAAAATATGAAGAAGCGGCAGCGATGTTCAATGACATTATTGAGGAAAATCCGGATGATCCAATTGGCTATATTAATTTTGGTAATCTGCTGCTCCATCTCAATGATTTAAAACGGTCACAGCGTTTTTTTGAAAGAGCGATTGAACTCGATGAACACGCAGCCACCGCTTATTACGGACTTGGAACTATGTATTATGAAGAATCCGTATACCCTAAAGCTCAGGAAAACTTCCAAAAAGCAGTAGATATTGGTCTTGTGGAATCAGATGTTTTTTATATGCTCGGTATGACATTTTATCATCAGGAACATTATAAGCTTGCCTTGCCTTATCTATTGCGAGCTACAGAACTTGATCCTGATGATGAAGAATTACTGTTTCAGTACGGACTGACACTTGCGCAAAGTGATCATATTAAAGACGCAAAATCAATATTTGAAAAAGTGCTGGAGCAGGAAAAACAGCACAGTGACACGCATTATAATCTGGGGGTTATTGCCCTTTATGATGAAGACCTGACTGAGGCCTTAAATCATTTTAATGAAGCACTTGAAATTCAGCCGGAACACACATTGGCTGCAAATGCCAAAGATCAGGTAGAGCAATTATTGAATAGTACCGATATGTAGAATGGCGGGGTTGTTTTTATGGGACAAGATAATCAATCCGATCAAGAACAGGGGTATATAAAAGGCGAACTTTTGTATATGATCTTTCAAAATGAAAGTGAACATTTTTCGATTGCGAAAATTAAGGTGCACGATACCAATGAGAATTATAATGAGAAAGATATTGTTATAAAAGGCTATTTTTCCAATTTACAAGAGTCAACTGTGTATCGTTTTTACGGGGCGTTTGAAAAACATGTAAAATTCGGTTTACAATACAAAGTTAACTCCTATCAAACTTTTATTCCCGAAACGAAAGATGGCTTGATTGGTTATCTGTCCAGTGATTTGTTTTATGGAATTGGAAAAAAGACAGCTGCGAAAATCGTTGAGAAACTGGGAGAAAGTGCAATTTCCAAAATCCTGAATAATCCCGATGTTTTACAGGATATTCACGGATTAAAGAAGGATAAAGCTGACCTGCTCACAAAAACACTCCAGGAAAATCAAGGGTTTGAACATATTGTTGTGTATCTTGCTAAATATGGAATTGGACTGAAGATGGCACAGAAGATTTATCAGGAATATAAGGAAGGTGCCATTGATATCCTTGAAGAGGATCCATATCAATATGTATTTGATATTGAAGGATTTGGATTCCAGACAGCAGATCAGATTGCCCGCCAAAACGGATTATCTTTAACTCACCCAAGTCGAATCGGCGCTGGGTGTATTTATGTATTACAAAAAAATATCCAGGATGGTCATGTCTATTTACCTGTTGATACTTGTACCAGACAAGTATTGGATTTACTGTTGAATCCAGAGCAGACGCTTACAGTGGAAACCATTTCCAATCGTTTAGAGGATTTAAATAAAGAGAAGGAAATTATTCTCAAAGACGGGAATGTTTATTTACCGTCTCTCTATTATGCCGAGGATGGTTTTGCTTCAAATATTAAGCGTCTTATTACCAAGCCTATCGAACATAAAACAACCATGGCAGAAATGCTGAAAATAATAGGTGATATTGAAGAATCAGAAGTATTAAGTTATGGAAAAGAACAGTTTGATGCAATCGATCAGTCATTACAATCGAAGCTTATGATTGTTACCGGTGGACCTGGGACTGGTAAAACGACAGTAATTAAAGGAATATTGAATTCCTATGCAGCCATACATAACTTATCAATCGACCCGGCAGACTATGATTCGGAAACAGATTTCCCGTTTATTTTAACAGCCCCTACCGGTAGAGCTTCCAAGCGCCTGACGGAATCAACAGGACTTCCGGCAGTGACGATTCACCGACTGTTGGGTTGGGATGGAAAAAACGGCTTTGAACGAAACGAGAATGAACCATTAGCCGGGAAATACTTAATTGTTGATGAGTTTTCCATGGTTGATATTTGGCTGGCAAACAGTCTTTTCAAAGCAATTCCCGATGACATGCAGGTTTTATTGGTTGGTGATGAGGATCAGCTGCCATCTGTTGGACCAGGTCAAGTATTAGCTGATCTGTTAAGCAGTGATCTGATTCCTTATGTGAGTCTGAATGAAGTTTATCGTCAAAAAGAAGGGTCAAAAATTATTCAGCTGGCACATTTGATTAAAAATGATCAGTGTAAAGCAGACTCAATACAAAATGATAAGGATTTCAGTTTCCTACAATGTAATGAATTTCAAATGATTGATGTGATAACAAAGGTCTTTAATAAGGCAAAAGATAAAGGAATTGATTTAAAAGATATACAAGTACTTGCGCCTATGTACCGGTCAGAAGCTGGAATAACGATTATAAACAAGCATTTACAGGCATTGGTCAACCCTAAAACCACCACAAAAAGGGAAGTGAAAGCGAATAATACTGTATTCCGTATTGGTGACAGGGTGCTGCAGCTGGTCAACCAGCCGGAAGATGGGGTTTTTAATGGTGATATTGGTGAAGTTGTTGCTATCTTTGAAGAAGACGAAAATGTTGATCATGTAGAACAATTGGTCATTGATTTTGAAGGGAAAGAAGTAGTTTACGAGCAAAAAGATTATGTGAATATCATGCATGCATTTTGTATTTCGATCCATAAATCGCAGGGAAGTGAATTTCCGATTGTGATTATGCCGGTCGTATCTGCATATAATCGGATGCTTCGAAAAAATTTGTTATATACTGCGATAACAAGAAGCAAGAAGTCGCTAATAATTTGTGGCGAACAGCATGCTTTCTTTCGCGGAATAAGAACACTTGATACAAACAGGCGCTACACTTCCTTAAAAGAACAATTGAATGCCAGACTGGAAAATTTCCAGTTGGATAATGAGCATGAATCAGAAGATAAGGAAATAACACCATATGACTTTATGTGAATGGGAGGTATATTTTTCAAAATTCGGGAGACCATAGAATAATAATCGAAAAAGGAGCTTTGGTTATGTTTGTCTGCCCGAATTGCAATGGAAAGGATATAGGGAAAATCGGTTCACAGCAATTTTACTGCTGGAATTGTTTTATAGAGTTATCGGTGTTTGGCAATGAACTGACAATCCACCAGGTTGAAGCGGATGGTTCATTAAGTTCACTTGATGACTTGTTCAGTGAAGACGAAAGAAAGATTCAATGGTAGACTTTGGCAGCAATTAGTACAAAAAAATTGTACTGGGAGTGTAAGGCATGTTTAAAGATAAAAAGCCATTGAATTTTATTTTTTGGATTGTCACTGGAATCATTGTTTTCCTTTTTATATATTTAATTGTGAAACTGTTCCCGATATATGGAGCTGTTTTTTCATTTCTGTGGCATCTTTTTTCTCCGTTTTTAGTTTCCGGTCTTATTGCATATCTTTTGTACCCGGTCATTAAAAAAATGCACGAGTACAATATTCCTAAAGGCTTGGCCATCATTTTAATATACTTATTATTCTTTGGCGGGGTAGCTTATTTAATTTATCGTATCTATCCGGCTGTAATTCATCAGCTGAGCGATTTAAATAAACAATTACCTCATTTGATTACTATGTACCGCGATTTTATCTATAGTCTTTACGAATATACTGCGTTCTTACCTGAAAATGTGCACGATAAGATGGATGAACTGATATATGAGGCAGAAACATATATTGAAAATTTATTAACCAATTTGGTTAGAGGGTTTACCAAAATTTTTGATATGATTATTTTCCTGACAATTATCCCTGTACTCGTTTTTTACTTTTTAAAAGATTACGTTAAAATTAAAAATTATTTTAAGAAGTGGATACCAAATAAGTATCAGGATAAGACCGGTGAAGTTTGTCATGCGATTGACGAGAGTCTTGGCAATTATATTCGCGGCCAGTTCATTGTCTGTCTTTTTGTTGGGGTGACAGCATACGCTGTTTTTTACTTTTTGGATATTAAATACGCCTTGCTTCTGGCAATAATCATAGCATTAACCAACATTATCCCGTATTTTGGTCCAATTATCGGGGCTGTTCCTGCTGTAGCCATTACTGCTGCGGTTTCTCTCAAACTGGTATTGATCGTCTTACTGAGTATCTTCATCATTCAATTAATTGAAGGTAATTTATTGTCACCGTATATTGTAGGTAAAAGTATTAACATTCATCCAATCGCCATCATTTTTGCTCTGCTGTTAGGGAGTCAAATCAGCGGTGTCGTTGGCTTGATTCTGGCAGTGCCTATATTAACTATAGTAAATGTGATCGTAACACATGTTATTGCTGTCAGGTAATATAATTGACATTTTGTGATTTATTTTCTATAATATCGCATAACTAATAAAGGTTGCTATTTGTAATAGAAGAAAACACGTTGAAGGTTCTGAGTACATGATACTCCGTTTCCAAGAGAGGGATTTCCGTTTGGCTGTGAGAAATCCTAAATGTTGAGTCATGGAAAGCTAGACCGGAGTACGGTTAATACCCGTCGGTTTCATACCGTTACCATGTTCAAGTGATGAGCGAATAATCGCTCATAATTAGGGTGGTACCGCGAATATCCCGTCTCTAAATTTTTTTAGGGACGGGTTTTTTATCGTCAAAAACAGTAATTATGGCAGATTTTGAAGAAAACTCCTTTCGCATGGATTCTTGCTGTTATTACGCAGTTGACATATATTGCGAACTACTTTGAAAACAGTTGAGAGTAAAAATACCGCTGCGGAAATACACTTCGCTTTCCGTGGGCGGCTGTTGAGCCCTCCTCGTGCTGACGCACTCAGAGGTCTCATCTAGGCCTGTCCTCCCACAGGAGTCTCCGTGTATTTCCTCCGCTAAGATTTGCGGGAAATATCTTGGTGAAGTTTATTACTTGAGTAAATAGGATTTTAATCCATTAAAATCAGCAGCTGGAATAGGCGAGACTCCTGCGGGAAGAAAAGCTTAGGTGAGACCCCGAAAAGCGATAGCATGAGGGGGCTCACCAGCTTCCCGCGGAAAGCGAGTCTATTCCAGCTGCGGTAGCCAGGGAGCCTAATAAACAAATCTAATTCGCACTTTATGGAAATTGTTAAGTAAGGTTTGATTCTCTAAATGAATAAAAATGGAGGTTTAGGAAAATGAAACAGTTAACATCAGCACAAGTACGTCAAATGTTTTTGGATTTCTTTAAGGAAAAGGGACATCGTGTCGAACCAAGTGCATCGTTAGTTCCGAAAGAAGATCCGACTTTACTTTGGATTAACAGTGGTGTTGCTACATTAAAAAAATATTTTGATGGGCGTGTTGTTCCGGATAACCCAAGGATTGTTAATGCACAAAAATCCATTCGGACAAACGACATTGAAAATGTTGGATTCACCGCAAGACATCATACTTTTTTTGAAATGCTCGGAAACTTTTCCATTGGTGATTATTTTAAAAAGGAAGCAATTGAATGGGGATGGGAATTTTTAACGAGTGATAAATGGATTGGATTTGACCCTGAATTACTGGCTGTTACCGTTCATCCTGAAGATGATGAGGCATATGATATTTGGCTCAATGATATTAACATACCAAAAGAGCGCATTATCCGTCTGGAAGAAAATTTCTGGGATATTGGTGAGGGGCCAAGTGGACCGAATACAGAAATTTTCTATGACCGGGGTGAAAGTTACGGAAACGATCCATATGACCCTGAGCTTTACCCCGGCGGTGAAAATGAGCGTTATCTGGAAATATGGAATTTAGTATTTTCCCAGTTCAACCATAATCCGGATGATACGTATTCGCCGCTTCCTAAGAAGAATATCGATACAGGTATGGGTCTTGAGCGAATGGTAAGCGTAATTCAGGATGCTCCAACAAACTTTGAAACGGACCTTTTTATGCCTATTATCAGAAAAACTGAAGAAGTTTCCGGAAAAAAATATGGTGAAGATAATAAACAGGATACAGCGTTTAAAGTTATTGCAGATCATATCCGAACGGTTGCGTTTGCGATTGGCGATAATGCACTGCCATCCAATGAGGGAAGAGGATATGTTCTTAGAAGACTGTTACGCAGGGCAGTCCGCTTCGCCAAGCAAATTGGTATAGATAAACCGTTTATGTATAAACTGGTACCTGTTGTGGGAGAAATTATGAAAGACTTCTATCCGGAGGTTGTTAAACGGCAGGATTACATTGTAAACGTTGTAGAGACAGAAGAACAACGATTTCATGAAACCCTTAATGACGGGCTGAATATTTTAACTACTATTATGGAAAAAGAAAAAAGTAAAGGAAGCGATATTTTCCCTGGTTCAGAAGTATTCCGGCTTTATGATACGTACGGATTTCCGAAAGAGCTTACAGAGGAATATGTGGCAGAAGAAGGCTTTACTATTGATGAAGAAGGCTTCCAGAAAGAAATGGAAGAACAGCGAGAACGGGCAAGAAATGCTCGGCAAAAGGTTGACTCCATGCAAGTACAGGATGGTATATTAAGTGAAATAGAAGCAGAAAGCTCATTTGTTGGCTATAATCAACTGGAAGCGGATACTGCCATAACGGCAATAGTAAAAGATAATGTAATGGTTGATTCAGCTAAAGCAGGAGATGACGTATTTGTCTTTTTAGCCGAGACACCATTTTATGCGGAAAGCGGCGGCCAGATTGCAGATAATGGCTGGCTTTATTCAGACAGCACTTCAGCTTATGTTGAAGATGTACAAAAAGCCCCAAAAGGACAACATATCCAACGTGTTACTGTAAAGGATGGAGAAATCAAAGTTGGAAGTAAAATCAAGGCTATCGTTGACAGGGAGTTTCGCACGTTCATTGTAAAAAATCACACTGCTACACACCTTTTGCATCAGGCATTAAAAGATGTTCTTGGTGACCATGTAAATCAGGCGGGTTCATTGGTGACACCGGACCGCTTGCGGTTTGATTTTTCCCATTTCAGTTCAGTTAAACCGGAAGAACTGCAGCAAATTGAACAAATTGTTAATGAAAAAATTTGGGCATCACTGCCGTTAGTGATTGATAATAAGAAAATTGATGAAGCTAAAGAAATGGGAGCAATGGCTTTATTCGGGGAAAAATATGGAGATATTGTACGTGTAGTACAGATCGGCGATTACAGTATTGAGTTGTGTGGAGGTTGTCACGTTCAAAACACATCTGAAATAGGCTTATTTAAGCTGGTTTCCGAAACAGGTATCGGTGCGGGAACGAGAAGGATTGAAGCTGTATCAAGCAAACATGCATATGGGTATGTTAATAAGAAACTGAACGTGTTACAATCGACTGCACAGCTATTAAAAACAAGTGATGAAAAAGCTCCAGAGCGGGTGGAAGGATTATTCCAGGAAATCAAAGATTTACAAAAGACGAATGAATCGCTGAGTGCAAAGCTATCAAATGCTGAGGCATCATCAATACTCGATAATGTTGAAACGATAAATGATGTTAAGCTGCTTTCTCAAAAGGTAAGTGTCAAAGATATGAATCAGCTCCGGAATATGGTGGATGAATTAAAACAGAAATTAAATTCAGGGGTTATATTGCTGGCAGCTGAAAATGATCAAAAAGTGCAGTTGGCTGCAGGTGTTTCAAAAGATTTAACTGAAAAGGGTATTCATGCCGGGAACTTAATTAAGCAAGCTGCTCAAATTTGCGGCGGAGGTGGCGGCGGCCGTCCGGATATGGCTCAGGCAGGCGGTAAAGACCCTGACAAAATTGATGATGCACTTAACTTTGCCAAACAATATGTTGAAGATCAAACAAACTAATAAAAGCTTGTATTCTATCTAACAAAAAAAGATATAATATTAAGGGTAAACATGTTAGAATAGGGAATAAAGGCAAAACATGGAATGAGGTGTCACTATGAGCTCTATTGATAAAACAATGAAATTTAATTTTTCGGAGGAACCTTTTGACCAGGACATTAAAGAAATTTTACTGACGGTCCACGACGCACTCAAGGACAAAGGCTATAATCCGATTAATCAAATTGTGGGTTATTTATTGTCTGGTGACCCTGCATATATACCAAGGTATAATGATGCACGGAATTTAATTCGCAAAATTGAACGCGATGAAGTAATTGAAGAATTAGTGAAATTTTACCTGGAAGAACAGCAGAAGGAAAGTTAAATGAAAATAATTGGATTGGATGTGGGCTCTAAAACAATCGGCGTTGCGGTCAGCGATGCGCTGGGTTGGACTGCACAGGGCTTGACAACTATCAAATGGGATGAACGGGATATTCATTCTGCTGATGAATCTTTACGGGAAATTATCGACATGCACGAGGTGGAAAAAGCTGTCATTGGATTACCCAAAAATATGAACAACACCATTGGTGAACGCGGGAAAGCTTCCGAAGATTATGCTAAACATGTGGAAAAAATACACAATATTCCAGTCGTTCTCTGGGATGAACGCCTGACCACCATGGCTGCTGAACGGGTTTTGCTGGAAGCAGATGTCAGCAGAAAGAAGCGGAAAAAAGTGATCGATAAAATGGCAGCTGTTATGATTCTGCAGGGTTACCTTGATCAAGTACAATAAAGGAGTGAAGTAATGGCACTTGAAGAAAAAGAACGCATCATCATACCTGATGAAAACGGAGAAGAGCATCTTTTCGAAGTTTTATTTACGTTTGATGTAGATCAGACAGGACAATCATATATTGCGGTTGTACCTGTTGAACAAAAAGATGATGATGAAGTTGAAGTTTATGCATTTCGTTATGAGGAGAAAGAAAAAGATGATAACGATCTTTCTCTTTACCCGATTGAATCTGACCAGGAATGGGAAATGGTTGAAGAAATGCTGAACACGTTAGCTGATGAAGAAGCCGAAGAATAAATCAAGGCAATATAGTGCAAATTATTTAGCTGATGTCAGATGATATCAGCTTTTTCTTTAAGACTGTTTATTAGGAATGTTGTGGTTTAACTACATAGTCTTAAAATCCGCTATATGAGCAATTGATATAAACTGCGCAGTAACTGTTGGAATATAAATAAAGACTTCTCGCCCCTCCGTCCGGAATCGCTCCGGGCGGATGCTTTCACACCTCCGGGTACCAAGGCGACATCTGCTCAAAAATTCTTTTTTCGCAGTGTCTTCTTAGCCGCGGGCACGGCCTCAGCCTCCTCGAGAAGGGTGCTCGTCGTGTTGCGAGTGTTTTCAGAGAAGCAGCACTCCTCGCAACTCGTAGCATATTCGGTGGATGTTTCGCTCGTCACTCTGCGGGGTCTTCGGACTCGTGCTGTTCCTCAGGAGTCACCGCCCTCCGCTCACCCGGACTAGTGAAGTGTTATCCTGTGTGTTTTATCCCGTTTCCTACTCCAACCAATAGTTCATAGACGTAGAACCTAGCGGAGGTAATACACGGAGACTCCTGTGGGAGCAGAGGCCTAGATGAGACTCCGCAGCGACGAAGGAGCAAGGATGCTCATCAGCCGCCCACGGAAAGCGAAGTGTATTTCCGGAGCGGTGGTCTAACACTCATCTAAAGTTACTGCGCATTATATATCAAATACGGATTTACGGCTGAATACTTCTTCAAAAATATTTTTTATAGATATATATTGGTTTTTTTAGTATAATATACCGGGTGAGGGGGTTTCCGAATGTCAAAAAAGAAAAATTCAGGAGACTACAGGGACAACCTGATTAAACGAAGCGAAGATGCGAAGACAGTCAGAAAAGTTGTGTCGATTCTAATTATTTCATTAGTCCTTATACTTGTCATAGGCGGAGTATCTGGATATATGTATATTAAATCCGCATTGGAGCCTGTAGATCCTGATAGTAATAAAGAAGTACAAGTTGAAATTCCATTGGGATCCTCAACATCCGACATTGCAAATATACTTGAAAAAAACGGTATTATTAAAAACGGCCTTGTTTTCCGCTTTTACATAAAATTTAATAATGAATCAAATTTTCAGGCGGGTAATTATACCTTTTCACCTTCCATGAAACTTGATGAAATCATTGAATCGCTCAAAAGCGGTAAAGTATTGAAAGAACCATTGTATACAATTACCATCCCGGAAGGTAAAACAATTGATGAAATCGCGGGAATTTATTCGAAAAAACTATCGTTCACTAAAGAGGAATTTTTGAACAAGGTCAATGACCCAGGATATATTGAAGTGCTAATCAATACGTATCCTTCCATTTTGACAAATGATATATTGAATCCGGATATCCGGACACCATTGGAAGGTTATCTGTTTGCGGCAACGTACAGTTTTTATAAAGAAAAACCGAGTATAGAAACAGTTGTTGAGAAAATGCTGGATAAAACCGAATCAGTCGTAACACCATTTCTGGATGAAATATCTGCTATGGACTTCTCAGTACATGAAGCATTGACAATGGCTTCTATAGTTGAAAATGAATCAAGTACAGTGGAGCAGCGAAAGAAAATAGCTGGAGTATTTTATAACCGACTTGACAAAGGAATGCCATTGCAAACAGACCCAACCGTATTATATGCACTTGGTAAGCACAAAGATAAGGTCTTATTAGAGGATCTGGAAATCGAATCACCATATAATACGTATCATGTTAATGCGTTGCCAATTGGACCTATATCAAATTTTGCCAAAACATCATTGGAAGCAACATTGAATCCTGAGGAATCAGATTATCTGTATTTCCTGCATGACGGTGAAGGAAATATCCATTACTCCAAAACGAATGAAAGACATAACGAATTAAAAAACAAGTATATAAAATAATGATGAGGAAGTGTGAATGACAATCTGCATTCACATTTCCCGTTTTTTTACAGTGAGGCTGATCTAATGGATGAGAAATTGAATGATTATTTAAAGCAGAAGTTACCTGCCAATGATGATTGGGTACTCGAGCTTGAACAAGTTGCCCGGGATGAACGGGTTCCAATAATGGACCCGCTGGGCATAAACTTTATGATGCAATTAATCCGATTAAATAAACCTGAGCGAATACTTGAAATTGGTACAGCTATCGGATATTCAGCGTTGCGTATGGTTGAGGCAAATCCGGATGCAACTGTTGTGACGATTGAAAAAGATGAACATCGATATAAACAGGCTGTTCATAATATCAAAAAGTTAGGTATGGAGAATAAAATAGAGATTATTCACGGTGATGCTCTGGAAGTACTGAATCGCTTAACAATTGAATATCAGTTTGATATGGTATTTATTGATGCTTCTAAAGGACAGTATAAACGTTTTTTTGAACTATCAGGCCCGTTTTTATCAAAAAGTGGATTTATTATTTCTGATAATGTGCTGTTCAAAGGCTTTGTAGCTGATCCTGACAAAGAGCATGCCAGAATGCAGAACATTGCTAAAAAAATTCGGGAATATAACGACTGGCTAATTCAACACCCGGAGTTTACAACAACTATTGTACCTATTGGGGATGGGGTAGCTGTCAGTAATAAAAAATAAAGGAAGGGAGTCCCTGTTTTCATGTCTGTAAAACCAGTTGTAATAGGTGTTGCCGGAGGGAGTGGCAGTGGGAAAACAACTGTAACCCGATCAATCTGTCAACGCTTTAAAGATAAAACAATTCTCGTAATCGAACAAGATTATTACTATAAAGACCAGAGTCACTTACCGTTTGAAGAACGATTGAATACCAATTACGACCATCCATTGGCTTTTGACAATGATTTGCTGATAAGCCATTTGAACGATTTAATGAATCAACAAACAGTTGAGAAACCTGTCTATGATTATAAACTTCATACACGGTCTAATGACGTCATTGAGGTTGAACCAAAAGAGGTCATCATTCTGGAAGGAATCTTAATCCTCGAGGATCCCAGACTGGTTGATTTAATGGATATTAAAGTGTACGTTGATACAGATTCCGATGTACGGATTATCCGCAGACTTCTGAGAGATATTAAAGAACGCGGCAGGACATTGGATTCCGTTATTGACCAGTATGAAAATAATGTCAGACCGATGCATCTGCAATTTGTTGAGCCAACAAAGCGCTATGCAGATATCATTATTCCGGAAGGTGGTCAAAATCATGTGGCCATCGATATTATGGCTACAAAAATAGAGACGATACTATATAAAAATCGACAAAATAAATAAATGTAAAGTATTGAAAATTTAAATAAAATCTGCCATAGTAGTGTTTAGTATAACTTTTGAAATGGAATTAACAGCAAAATAGATATTAATAAATGTTAGGATCTTATTTGAGTGTAAGATAAAAGGAGTGTATTTTTAAATGGCTACAGAGAAAAGTTTTTATATGACACAAGAGGGGAAAGAGAAGTTAGAAAGTGAACTGCATTACCTGAAGACGGAAAGAAGACAGGAAGTTGTCGAACGAATTAAAGTTGCCCGCGGGTTTGGGGATCTTTCCGAGAATTCTGAGTATGATGCAGCAAAAGATGAACAAGCTTTCGTTGAGTCCCGAATCTCTCAGGTGGAAACAATGATTCGTAATGCTGTAATTATTGAAAACGATAATGATAATCCGGATATAGTGTCACTTGGCAAATCAGTAACTTTTAAGGAATTGCCTGATGGTGAAGAAGAGACATACACAATTGTCGGAAGTGCAGAGGCGGATCCGTTTGAAGGAAAAATATCAAATGACTCCCCAATGGCGAAAAGCTTACTTGGTCACGAAATTGGAACAGAAGTAACCGTAACAACTCCTGGTGGAGATATTCAGGTACAAATCGTAAAAGTTGAATAATAGTAAAAAAGAAGCGGATGATTGTTCATTCGCTTTTTGAGTTTACAGACCCAATTATTTTAATCAAGATACTAATTGAATTGGGTAAACAAGCTACTTTATTGTATCTGGTTAAAATTATCTATTCTTGGTGTATCATATTATTTTTCATATTAAATATGATACTATAATAGAGTATAGTAGGGGAGGGGACAGGCAGTGTCTGATTTCGATAATTATTCACGCGTAAATAAATTTGAAAAGCGAAGGAAAAATACAAAATCGTTATCCATTTTTGCAGTATTGGGAAGTATTTTACTGGTAGTATTGTTTGCTATTGTCATTTTTGGCGGTGATGATGAGAAAGAAAATGCAAATGATAACCCATCAACCGAATCAACTGAAAGCGGAAGCAGTGAATCTGATTCATCGTCGGACGAGCAATCTTTCTCTGAAAACGATGAAAACAATGCAGCAGAAAGCGATTCAACTTCTGATAAAGAAACAACAAGTGATGAAGATACACCAAATACTGAAGAAGAAAGTAATGCTCAGGGAGAAACTGATCAGGTCGAGCCTTCAGATGATAATGTTATAAATGCATACACAAAGGACTGGCAGCCAATAGGAACGGAGCAAACCGGACAACATACCGTTAATTATAATGAAGGATCCCAGGATCGAATAGAAATGACAAAAGCCGCAGCTATGGCTACAGGACTAGACGAAGACAGTCTTATTATGTGGTGGATTCAACGTAATGGTGATCAAAAAGTGATTACCACAGTTTCCAACAGCGATAATACAGTTTATTATCGTGCTTATTTATCCTGGGTGGATGGACAAGGGTGGAAACCAACAAAGGTAGAAGAACTGAAAGAAAATGATCAGGAGCACCGATTTGAATAGTACCTGATGGCAGTTTCGCAAAAAAATGGAGGATCAAAGCATGACTATAGGAATTATTGGAGCTATGGATGAAGAAATAGAACTTTTAAAGAACAACATGACGGATACAAATGAAGAAACGGTTGCGAATTGTTTGTTTATACAAGGTAAACTTCATGGAAGAAACGTAGTATTATTAAAATCCGGAATTGGAAAAGTTAATGCAGCAATGGCTACTACAATCATGCATGAGAGGTTTGCACCATCCCACGTAATAAATACCGGGTCTGCCGGTGGGTTTGCAAGTGAATTAGAAGTAGGAGATGTGGTAATTTCCACACAGGTTGTCCATCATGATGTGGATGTAACTGCTTTTGATTATGCATACGGGCAAGTTCCGGGAATGCCGGCAATGTTCGCTGCTGATACAAAATTAGTGGCAAAAGCTGTACAAGCTATTAAAGAATTAGATGTAAATTTCAGTGAGGGTATTATAGCAACGGGAGATTCCTTTATGGAAGATTCTGAACGGGTAACATTTGTAAATAAAAAATTTCCCGGAATGATTGCGGCAGAAATGGAGGCAGCAGCTGTTGCCCAGGTTTGCTATCAATATAATAAGCCATTTGTAGTTATACGGGCTTTGTCTGATATAGCCGGAAAACAGTCATCCGTATCATTTGATGCATTTTTGGAAAAGGCAGCCAAAAATGCGTCCAATTTAATCATGAACATAATCAAATCAATTTAAGTATCCATGAATTACCTTCTACCTGTAATAGTTTCGTATGTTATGATTCATTACATGGAAGGAGAAGATGTAATGAAAGATAATAAAGATCAGTTAAATATAAAATTGAAAGACAATCAACGCTTTATTGCTACGTTACTAATATTGGCCTCCTACTTATATATTGGTGCCTTCATAAATACGTATATTAAATTATCACCTGATGGAAGTGGACTTACGATACTGGCTTTTGCAATAACGATATTAGCTGGAATATTAACCTTTCAATCACATCGTATGAAAATAAAAATAGAGAAAAATGAGCGCGTATGATCATTCAATCAAACGCGCTCACTTTATTCCGTATTAAGCTCTTTTCTCTTTGCGGTAATATTCGTGGAACACTTTCATTAATGCTCTTTTCTCAATACGTGATACATAGCTTCTGGAGATATTAAGCTGTTTTGCAATTTCTCTTTGCGTCATTTCTTTTTGATTGCCCAACCCGTAACGATTAACGATTACTTCTCTTTCACGGCTGTCGAGGATGGCTAAGTAATTTTTCATTTTATCGATTTCCATGTTCAGCTGAATATACTCAATGATATTTTGATTTTCAGCT
This sequence comes from Virgibacillus doumboii, assembly GCF_902806455.1. Classification (GTDB taxonomy): domain Bacteria; phylum Bacillota; class Bacilli; order Bacillales; family Amphibacillaceae; genus Lentibacillus; species Lentibacillus doumboii. The sequence goes on from NZ_CADCWQ010000001.1 coordinate 1,479,320, forward strand.
TCTAAAATATCTATCAGACTTATTTCGTTCCCCTCTTTATCCTGACCGATAGGATCATGCAGAGAAACATCTTTTTTCACTTTTTTTAATGCACGTAAATGCATTAAAATTTCATTTTCTATACAGCGGGCTGCATAAGTGGCTAATTTTGTTCCCTTGTCTGTGGAATAACTTTCTATCCCTTTAATTAAACCGATAGTCCCTATTGAAATTAAATCTTCCATGTCTTCTCCTGTATTTTCGAATTTCTTTACTATGTGTGCAACCAGTCGTAAGTTATGTTCAATCAGTTTATTTCTTGCATCTTCGTCACCGTTTTGCATTGCCTGGATATACTTTGCTTCATCTTCCGGCGGGAGGGGTTGTGGAAAAGCGTGGTTTTTTACATAGGAGACAAAAAAGAGCGCTTCTTTAATTAGTAATGCGAGAACACTTAAAATACCCGACAAACGTGTGCACCTCCTTCAAAATGCTGGCTGGGCTATTGCCTATATAACATCTTTATGAAGAAGGTGCTGTATTTGTGTCTGTCCAGAAAAAGTTTCATCTTATTTTATTCACCTTTCGGGAGCTAGAAATGAAAACATAAGACTTGAAAAATGAAGATGACTGGAGATACACAACTCGAGTTGAACAGTTCATTTGTTTTATCATCGTAATTAAAAGATAATGTGCAGTGAACCTGGGAGATCCTGCTACCACTATTAAGTAGTGCTCACTGACGCCGCAGCTGGAATATTCTCGCTTTCACACCTCCGGGTACCAAGGCGACATCTGCTAAAAAAGTTCATTTTTGCAGTGTCTTCTTAGCCGCGGGCAAGTGCCGAGCCCCTTCAGCTCATACCTCGCTTCCGAGTCTCGCCTAGCTTGTTCTTCCCACAGGAGTCTCGCATATTCCAGCTGTTGGTATACAAGTTAAATCTTTTTCGTTACCAAGATAAAGTGAGCAAAACCCAGCGGAGGAAATACACGGAGATTCCTGTGGGAGCAGAGGCCTAGATGAGACTCCGCAGCGGTGGACTAACATTCATATAAAGTTACCTCGCAGTTTATGTATTTTATGTTTATCAATGTTTTCAAGGCAGCAATTAGAAACGTTCCAAGTTTGTCACAGTTAACTGTTTGAGCTTATTTTATTGGTGCGAAATATCAGAAACAAAAAAAGTGATCATCAGTGATCACTTTTAACAGGTTCTTTATGTTTTTGAATAGCTTCCTCATAGGCATCTGTTCTATTTATGGTAACTGGTTTTACTCCATTCCGGTGAGCTGCTCGTGAAATCATGTGCCCCGATACTGGAGCAGTAAGAAGTGTGAATACAATTGCCAGTAATAATTTACCACTTACAATATTGTGTGCGATAAACAAAAATAAAAACGCTCCAATCAGGATACCGGCTATTCCGAGTGTCGAGGCTTTTGTCGCAGCGTGAAGCCTTGTGTACACGTCAGGAAAGCGTACAATTCCAATCGCACTGGAAAGGATGAAAAATGTTCCTGATAATAACAGGATCGCAACAATGATGTCCGATATAATCTTAGTCCAAGTTTCTATCAATGATAACACCCTTTTCCAGAAATTTTGCAATGGCAATTGTACCGATGAATAAAAGGATACCTATAAGCAAAATAACATCATTTAATGTTGTTGTAACAAGAACTATTGCAAGTATTGCTGCAATACCCATTAAATTCATGCCAACAGCATCCAATGCCACTGCCCGGTCAGCGTTAGTTGGTCCTGTAATTATCCGATATAATAATAAAATCAATGAGATGGAAAGCCCAATTATACTTATTACGATTGCTATCTGAAGTATTATATCAGCTGAAGACAGTAAATTACTCATCGTGTCACCTCGCTTATAGCCTTTTCGAATGTATTTTTAATAGAGTAAATCGACTCATTAATGTCATCGATATCCATTGCGTGAATATAAATATGAGTATTGTCGTGTGAAACTGCAACTGAAAGCGTTCCCGGTGTAAGGGTGATTAAGTTAGCAAGCAGGGTGATTTCCCAGTTGCTTTTTAATTCGGTCGGCATTGCAAAGATCCCGGGTTCAAATTCTGGCTTCCGTTTGTATACCAGTTTCACAATATCGATATTTGAAGAAATTAATTCTTTTATAAACAGCAAAATTAATTTAATTATCTTATATACCCTGTCCAGATAAAACGTATCCGGGATGAACCGGTTTAACAGAAGCAGCAGCAGAATTCCAATTATGTACCCGGTAATAAAGCTTGCTGCCGAATAACTTTCTTTCAGGAACATCCACATTATTGCTATGATTACATTTATAACAATTTGAAAAGGCATGATACATTACTCCTTTAGTACTGAATCAATATAGATTTCCGGGTTAAGTAAATATTCCGAAATAGTTTCGATGGAAGGATAAACAAATTCCGCTCCTATTCCAAGCATAACAGATAATGATAGTAAACATACGATTGGAGCAATTAGGCCTTTTGTGGACTTGGGCTTAAACGATTCGTCCTTTTCTCCCCAGAAACCCCGGATAAATATTTTCATGATGGAATAAAGAATTAATAAACTGGTCAGCAATGCGATAATAACAATCATTATTTCATCACTTGATAAAGCTCCATTCAATAACAGCAGTTTTCCTATGAAACCGCTGAAAGGGGGGATACCTGCCAATACGAAGGCGGAAACGAATAATATCCAACCAAGTCCCGGATAGTAATGAATCAGTCCACTGAATTTACGTAGATCAGAAGTTCCGGCAACATATGCAACTGCTCCAACGATCATGAATAAAGATGTTTTAATAAGCATGTCATGTACCAGATAATAGATGGAGCCGCTCATGGCAGTCTCGTTGAAAATACCAACCCCCATGATAATATAACCAATTGCCGGAATAATGTTATAAGCTATGATCAATTTTATATTATTGGTTGAAAGTGCACCAATTATACCAAAAATCATAGAAAGTCCCGCAATCCAGATAAATACCTCGTGTGTTAACTCAATTTTATGAACAAAAATCAATGAAAACACACGAATGATAGAATAAATACCCACCTTGGTCAGTAATGCCCCAAACAGTGCTGATATGACAGGGTTCGGAACAATATATGAATTTGGCATCCAGTAATATAAAGGGAAAAGAGCTGCTTTGGTCGCAAAAACAAAGAATAACAGAATTCCAACTGTTGTCAGAATGCCCTGCTGATCCACTTCCTGTACACGCTGAGCGATATGCGCCATGTTAAGTGTACCAACTGCTGCATACAAAAAGGCAACAGCTGTTACAAACAGCATGGAAGAAAACAGGTTAATTAAAACATATTTAATGGATTCCCTAAGCTGAACTTTGTCTCCCCCTAAAACAATAAGGGCATAGGAGGCCATTAACAGAACCTCAAAGAAGACAAACAGGTTAAATATGTCTCCGGTCAGAAAAGCACCGGAAACTCCAGTTATTAAAAAGAAAAAGAATGAATAGAAATAGTATCTCTCTTTACGGTCAGTCAGTGAATTTGGTGCATAGAAAGCACATGCCGCTGCAACGATATTCGTTGTGAAAACAAGCAGTACTGCCAATGGGTCTGCGACGAGAATGATGCCATACGGTGCTTCCCAATCACCTGTTTCCAGAATGACGGATCCTTCATTAAAGACAGTCCACATTAAATATCCGGCAACTGACAAGTTGATGATTGAAAAGATTTTGGTTAACAACCTGACAAGTGCTAGTTTTTTTGGAAAAAATGCAAGAATAATTCCTGCCAGTAACGGAATTATGACTGGTAAAGCTGCTAAATTACTCATGTTCGTTACCCCTTAATTGTTCCATATTGTCTGTTTCATTTTCGTTTGCGGTACGGTATGCGATAACCAGTAATAAGGCTGTTATTCCAAAGCTGATTACAATCGAAGTCAGAATAAGTGCCTGGGGCAAAGGGTCAGTATAGTCGGGAATGCCATCTTTTAAGATAGGCGGCTGACCTTTTTTTAATTCCCCCATCGTTAATATAAATAAATGGGCACCATGTGATAATAAAACAGTCCCTATTATGATCCGCAACATTTGCTTTTGCAGCAGATTATAGATAGCAGTAGCAAACAGTATACCAGCAAGAATCGAGATTATAATTTCCACTTATTTCGCCCCCTTGTTACTTTTCAGTTTTATGAGGCTGTATATAGCAAGTGCTGCAATTCCGAGAACGGTTATTTCAAATAACGTATCCAGTCCACGCATATCGACGAGAATAACATTTACGACGTTATCACCGCCGCCAAGCGTGTAGGATGTTTCAAGAAAATAGTCTGATATGGTTCCGAACCAGTTTGTACTGTGTGCGGATATTCCGATAAGTGTCATCAACGTCCCAAAACCGATAGCGATAAAAGCATTAACTGCCTTGGAACCTGCTGATTCATCCAGCTTTCGAAGCTTTGGCAGGTGATAAAAGCATAGTAAAAATAATGCTACTGACACTGTTTCAACCGCTAATTGTGTTAATGCTAAATCAGGTGCTCTGTAAATAACAAACAGAAGTGATACACCATAGCCAACGACACCGGTAATCAGTATTGCCGCAACATTATGTTTTGCAACCAATGTACCTATAGCGGCAGCGATAATTACAAGAACAACAGCAATTTCGATAATCGTTATTTCAGCTAAATTGCTAGTATCCAATGTAAATCCGTCTGTTACAATCAAAAACCCAAAGGTAACTACCAATGTGGTACCTAAAATGATAGCCATATATAAACGTAACGATCCTGTCATATAAGAATTAGTTACTCTATTTGAAAGTACATCCAATTTGTTTAACAAAGCATCATACGCTTTATTCAGACTTAATCTACCAGGAAATATATTGTAAATGCTATTCCATTTTGTACGGGTCAAAACCAGTATGGCACCAATCCCTACAACTGCTAAGGACATCTGGAATGCTGTTGAATCAAGACCATGCCAAAAAACAACATTTTTAACAACTTCTGCACCATATACCGCTTCAGCAGCATGTGCAATAAATGTTCCGTTTACTGCATTCGGGAAAATACCGATCAGAATAACACCCAATACTAAGATTAGAGGAGAAACAAGCATTCCAAACGGTGCTTCATGCGGTCTTTTTGGTAATTGATCAAGTTGTTTCTTCCCGCCAAAAACACCAAAGAAGAAATACAGTGAATAAACAAAGGTAAAAATGCTTCCGATAACTGCAAGGTATGGTATTACCTGAATAAGAAAATTTGTAAAGGCATTTACACCTTCAGTTAAATGAATAGCTGAATCAAAAAACAATTCCTTACTGTAAAAACCATTTAGAAAAGGTAATGGTATACCTGCCATCGAAAATGTTCCGAATAAAGCAAGTGTGGCGGTCATTGGCATAAAGGTTAACAATCCGCCAAGCTTACGGATATCACGCGTACCACTTTCATGATCAATGATACCGGCAACCATAAACAGACTTCCTTTAAATGTCGCATGGTTTAAGATATGGAATACTGCTGCGAAAACAGCTATTTCAGTTCCGAAACCAAGCATTGCCATGATCATGCCTAACTGACTGATTGTTGAAAAAGCAAGGATTGCCTTTAAATCAGTTTGCCGGACAGCCATATAAGATCCCCAGCAAAGTGTTGCTATCCCCACGATACTTACAATAATAAAGAACCATTCATAACCGGAAAATATTGGTGAGAAACGCGCAACCAGAAACAGACCCGCTTTTACCATTGTAGCTGAATGCAGATAAGCACTTACAGGAGTAGGTGCTTCCATTGCATCCGGCAGCCAGATATGAAAAGGGAATTGTGCTGATTTTGTAAAAGCACCAAGCAGTAAAAACCCTAATGCCAGTGGTAAATATGGGCTTTGCAGAATGACGTCCGCCTGTGCAATCATTGCCTGGATACTGGTTGTTCCAGTAATGACTGAAAGCAGAATAAAACCGCCAAACATGCTTAAACCACCAAAAATTGTGATCAGCAATGATTTTAATGCACCGTATCTGGAACGTTCTTTAAAATGCCAATACCCGATCAGTAAAAATGATGAGATTGACGTTAATTCCCAGAATGTATAAAGAACAAAAATGTTATCTGATAAAACAACTCCAAGCATTGCTGACATAAACATCAGCAAATAAACGTAAAAGTGGCCCAATGGTTCTTCTTTTTCCAAATAGTAGATGGAATATAATACCACCAATGCACCAATTCCACTAATCAATAGTGCGAATAAAAGGCTGAGCCCGTCCAAGTAAAAGTCAAAATTTATACCAAGTGAAGGTATCCAGTTATATGTATGTCTAATCGGTTCAAAATCTTTACCGATAAAACGGATAAAATAAAGGAATATGATAAGAGGAATAAAGAAAACAAAAGCACCTGTATGTATTTTATGTTTTATTTTACTTATCAACGGAATAAAGCAAGCTAAGAGAAGCGGGATTAGTACTATGTATATCATCTTATTTGTTATCCTCCTTAATGATTGCGGCAAGCTGAAAATGAAGGGGGACCATTGTTTAGCATGGTTTTTAAAAGAAAATTAATGTATCTCCATTTATTTGTATTATACCAAATTAGCTTATCATAATCATGCTCCGGAAAAAATAAAAAACCCCTGTCATTTATAATAAAAGGGGTTTGCGGATAACAAATTTAACAAATATTTTACAATTTAGCTTGAATATTTCAATTTGTGCGATAAAGATCTTTTGTCAATTTCCTTTTTAATCAGATTTACAAATTCAGGGCTTAATTTTAATTCATTTGCTTTGTAGTAGGATTCTATTAATAATTCGTCTGACAAATGTTCCATAAACGAAGCCCTCCCAAGATTTAATTAAGTCAGGTTGTCCTATCTGTGTTAGTTAATAATTTACCATGAATTCAGTGCTGGAACAAGGTTTTAGTTATCTACAGCCACCTGTAGATAACTTGTGTATAAAACATAAATACATGCGAAAAATGTTGATATTTCAGTCTTTATTGTGTGTATAAAGTTATCCACATCTCGAAATATGAAATAAATTGTCGAACGTTTTTTGGTATATTTGTATTGTATTTCCATGAAAATGAATTTGCTTATAATCTTTATAATCTCTATAATTTCTTTATTAATGTAGAAAGTTATTATAGGATTAAGGTATACTGACTGTTTACATGACATACATAATTATTGCTTTAGACAGAAATAGAGGTGTCACTGTTGTTAAGAAAGTTTTTGCCAAACGAACATGTGAAAAGTATATTTAATATTGATCCGGTTTCATTAAGACAAAAAGGTATCAAAGGAATTATTACTGACTTGGACAATACACTTGTGGCATGGGATGTTAAGAATGCAACGCCGGACATAATTCAATGGTTTAAAGAAATGAAAGAACAGGAAATTAAAGTTACGATTATTTCAAATAATAAACAGGAACGTGTAAAGCTGTTTTCCGAACCACTTGATACACCATTCGTATACAGTGCGAGAAAGCCGCTTAGCCATGCTTTCAAAAGTGCAGCCAGGGAAATGAAGTTAAAAAAAGAAGATATTGTGGTAATTGGTGATCAGCTGCTGACTGATGTCCTGGGAGGTAATTTTGCAGGGTTCTACACAATTCTTGTGGTCCCAATAGTGGATACGGATGAAAAACTCACGCAATTCAACCGTAAAATAGAGCGAAGAATTTTAAGTTATATGCGTAAAAAGGGCAAGATAAGCTGGGAGGAATAAGGATGGAAGAGATATATTGTCAAGGTTGTGGTGCCCCCATTCAAACAACTGATCCTGAGAAACAAGGCTATACGCCCAAATCATCACTTGATCGAGAGACTGTGTTATGCAAGCGATGCTTTCGTTTGAAGCATTATAACGAAATACAGGATGTCTCCATTACAGATGATGACTTCCTGAATATGGTAAGCGAAATACGGGACACCGATGGGATTGTAGTTCATCTTATTGATATATTTGATGTCAACGGAAGTATGATCAAAGGACTTCCACGGATTGTAGGTGAAAAACCTGTTCTGTTGGTTGGCAATAAAATGGATTTGTTGCCAAAATCGACAAAAAAACGCAAATTAACCCAATGGCTCAGGTCATCTGCTAAAGAGTCAGGAATCAATGTTGAAGGTGTTTATCTTATTTCATCAGTAAAAGGATACGGGTTGAGCGAATTGACCGAGGCGATTGAACTGCATCGATACCAAAAAGATGTGTATATTGTTGGCACGACGAATGTTGGTAAATCGACGTTTATTAACCGTCTGATCAAGCAGACCACCGGTGCGGGTGATGTCATTACTACATCTTATTTTCCCGGTACAACGTTGGGATTTATTGAAATTCCCCTAGACGACGAAACTGCATTGATAGACACACCCGGCATTGTTAATAAACAGCAAATAGCACATTATGTATCTGATGATGACTTGAAGATAATTACACCAAATAAGGAAATTAAGCCAAGGGTTTACCAATTAAATAATCAGCAGACTTTATTCTTTGGAGGTCTGGCACGTCTGGACTTCGTTAAAGGAGATAGACAATCGTTTATTTGTTATTTCTCAAATGATATATCGATTCACCGGACAAAGCTGGAAAAGGCGGATAATCTTTTCAACGAGCACAGGGGAGGGCTTTTATCACCTCCGGATGAGAAGACAATGGAAATAATCCCTGATTTGACAGAGCGCGAGTTTCGGATTACAAATGAAAAAACGGATATTGTTTTTCCAGGATTAGGATGGGTAACTGTTCCGAATGGAAATATAACAGTAGCTGCCCATAGTCCTAAAGGTGTTAATGTAACGTTACGAAAATCATTTTAACAGAGGGGGACTTTTATGGAACTCAAACTGGGTCTTATCGGTTATCCGGTGAAACACTCACTGTCACCGTGGATTCATAATCGGTTAATGGAAAGAGCAACTATAGCGGGAGACTATTCTGTTATCGAAATCGGTCCCAATGATTCATTTGAAGAAAAATTGGAACACATGAAAGACAGTGGTATGACTGGATTCAATATTACGGTTCCATACAAAAAGAAAATCATCCCATATCTGAACCAATTAGATAACAACGCCAGGCTGATTGGTGCAGTTAACACAGTAGTAAATAAAAATGGTGAATGGATAGGCTATAATACAGATGGGACCGGGTATGTTACAGGATTAAAAAATAACTACCCAAATCTATTTGGTGACGCAACAAGGATTTTGCTTATCGGCGCTGGCGGTGCTGCACGTGGTATTTATCATGGTTTGATATCAGAAGGGTTTAAATGTATTGATCTAGCCAATCGGACCACGTCCAGTGCTGAGAAAATCGCTGAATTGCGGAATTCGGACACAAAAACTTCCATTCTGACTCTAAAGGATGCCGAAGAAACGATTAATGATTATGATTTGATAATCCAAACTACATCGGTTGGGATGAAACCGGAAGCAGAAAAAAGAATCATTTCAGCAGCTTCCGTTAATCCAAATAGTGTTGTAAGTGATATTGTTTATCAGCCAATTGAAACAAGATTTTTGGCCGATGCAAAAAAGGCTGGTGCTTCGATACACTATGGACATACGATGCTTTTATATCAGGCACAATATGCATTTGAACTTTGGACAGGAAAAAAAACACCTGTTGATAACATGGAATCCCAATTAAAAACTGTTTTGGAAGGAAGGTAAATATGCTGACAGGAAAACAGAAACGTTACTTACGGTCAGAGGCACATCATTTAAAACCAATTTTTCAGGTGGGGAAAACAGGTGTAAATGAAAACATGACCGTGCAAATCAGTGAAGCATTGGAAAAGCGGGAGTTGATTAAAGTAAGTGTCTTGCAAAATTGTCTTGAGGATAAAGAGACAGTTGCAGAACAATTATCGGACGGAACCGATGCGGAAATCGTACAAATTATCGGAAAAAATATTGTGCTTTATAAAGAATCGCACGATAACAAGCAAATTCAGTTACCGTAGAGGGGGTTTTCATGAAACATATCGGTATTTTAGGCGGCACCTTTGATCCTCCACATATTGGTCATTTAATAATTGCTGAAGAAGTACGGCTGGCGCTTGAACTTGACGAAGTGTGGTTTATGCCGTCACATGAACCGCCACATAAACAAAAAGCTGTTGTTGATACTTCTGATCGTGTTGAAATGGTAGAACGAGCAGTTGAAGGAAATCCCGATTTTAAAATAATTATGATTGAAGTTAACCGTTTAGGAAAGTCATACACGTTTGATACAATGAAACTATTGAAACAGGAAAATCCGGATGTTAGCTTTTATTTTATTATTGGTGCTGACATGGTCGAGTATTTACCGAATTGGAAACATATTGATGAACTGATGGATATAGTCAGATTTGTTGGTGTGAAACGCAAAGGCTATCGGGTGGAAAGTGATTACCCAATTACGGAAGTGGAAATCCCGCTAATTGAAGTATCCTCAACAAAACTAAGAAAACGGTTGAAAGATAATATTCCAGTAAAATATATGGTACCTGAATCCGTAGAAAATTATATTAAGGAGAAGCGTCTGTATGAATAGAGATGAGGCAATCAGTATTATTAGACCTCACCTGAAACAGGAAAGGTTTGACCATACACTGCGGGTAACAGAAACGGCAGTGAACTTAGCAGAATTATATGATGAGCCTGTGGAAAATGTGGAACTGGCAGCAATTTTACATGATTATGCGAAATACTTTTCATTGGAAAAAATGCGAACGATTATTAAAGAAAGTGATCTTCCTGATAACCTGCTTGAATTCCACCATGAATTATGGCACGGACCGGTGGCTTCGGTAATTATTGAGCGTGAACACGGAATAACTGATCCCGGAATACAAAGTGCAATTCGTTATCATACGACTGGTAAAGCGAATATGAGTAATTTTGATAAGATTGTTTTTGTCGCAGATTATATTGAACCCGGACGATCTTTTCCCGGAGTAGAGGAAGTTAGGGAAATGGCCGAAACCAGCCTGAATGAAGCTGCCTGGATGGCATTGCGGAATACCATTCAGTTTCTGATTGGTAAACAGGTAACTGTTTTTCCTGACACTTTTTATGCATATAATGATTTAACTAGACGTTTAAATGGAGGTAATTAAATTCATGAATAATAAAGAAATCGTTCAGAAAGCCGCAACGGCATGTGATGATAAACGTGCTGAAGATATTGTTGCGCTGGATATGCAGGATGTTTCACTGATGGCTGACTATTTTCTGATTTGTCACGGGAGTAATGAACGTCAAGTCCAGGCGATAGCCAGATCAATTAAGGAATCGATGGAGGAACAGGATATTGACGTCAGACGAATGGAAGGCTATGAACAGGCACGTTGGGTTTTGGTCGATTTGGGTGATATTGTTTGCCATATTTTCCATAAAGATGAGCGGTCATATTATAATCTGGAACGGTTATGGGGCGATGCTTCCAGAGTAGAACTTCAAGTTGGACATAACGGGTAATTTGAATGTCATATCAGCAAATGGCTAATTTTTATGACCAGTTAATGATTGAAGCTCCCTATGATAAATGGAAAACATTTACCGAAGAAATGATTAAACAATCCGAAAAGACGGTTGAGTCAATTGCCGATTTAGGCTGTGGAACAGGCCAGATTACGACACGGTTGGCCCGCGAAGGATATAAGATGACAGGTGTCGATTTTTCCAGTGATATGCTAAGCATCGCTGAACAGCGTGCCAGTAATGATAATTTGCCAATTCAGTGGATTCATCAGGATCTTCGTTTTCTGGATGGTATTAATAATTTGGATATGGCAATCAGTTATTGTGATGTAATGAATTATATAACGGAAGAGGACGAACTGCTTACTGTTTTTAAACGAGTAGCGAATGCACTGAAACCAGGGGGTCTGTTCATTTTTGATATACACTCCCTTTACCATGTCCAGTATAATTTTGTGAATCAGACATTTGCGGATGTAACTGATGATCTTTCCTACATATGGTTTTGTTCTGAGGGAGAGGAACAAGGTGAAATGTATCATGATTTAACTTTCTTTGTAAAAGAACAGGGAGCATACACGAGGTTTGATGAATCCCACCATCAGCGAACATTTCCAATTGATTTTTATTCACAATTATTAACTGCTGCAGGTTTTGAAATGAAACATTTATCGGCTGATTTTTCGTTAAAAAATGAAAATATCGATGAACAGTCAGAGAGAATTTTTATAGTTGCTGAAAAGTGATCGGGAAAATATTATTTTTCCGATCTAATTTTTGAAAGGAGGAGAAATGAAATAAATGTCGAATTAATATATTGTATGGCTTTAATGAATTCCTTCCCCCGTTTGTTTACCTACTAACTTTCTTCAAAGGACGTGACCCCAAATTGTTTGAACTTCTCAAAAGAAATATCTTCCTGATTGTGATTGTTATCTCCATCATTATTTTTCTTTTTGTTAATAATGATGACAGCGATAAAATTGCTGGTGAATCAAATATCAAAGTTAAAGAAATACCAATTGCCGAAACCAGTGAACCAAAACAGAAACAGCCTTCTTCACTTATAGTGGTTGACGTCAAGGGTGAAGTAGTCCGCCCGGGAGTATATAAAATGGAACCGGAGTCTCGTGTCAATAGTGTTATTCAAATGGCTGGCGGCTTCACTGAAGATGCAGATCAGACAATGGTAAACCTTGCGCAAAAAGTACAGGATGAAATGCTTATCGTTGTTCCGAAAATCGGGGAAGTAACAGCTGCCGGTGGTAATGTCAGTACGAATAATGATAAATTGCGGATTAATTATGCTACACAGGAAGAAATCGAGATACTGAATGGAATTGGCCCTGCAAAAGCGCAGGCCATTGTTCAATATCGCGAAGAAAACGGTTTTTTTAAGACAGTTGATGACTTACTCGAAGTTTCAGGGATTGGTGAAAAAACACTTGAAAATCTGAAAGAAGATATACAGGTACCATAATTGTATTGACGAAAAATTAAGATTATATGTAAACTGTTAACTATATTATTAAAAGGAGCTATTTATTATGGAACGGATTTCCTGGGATCAGTATTATATGGCACAAAGCCATTTGTTGGCACTTAGAAGCACATGCACAAGGCTTATGGTTGGAGCAACAATTGTCCGTGAAAAGCGAATTATAGCCGGGGGATATAATGGAAGTGTATCCGGGAGCGTGCATTGTATTGATGAAGGCTGTTATGTTATCGATGGTCACTGTGTACGTACAATCCATGCTGAAGCAAATGCATTATTACAATGTGCGAAATTCGGGGTTCCGACAGAGGGAGCCGAAATTTATGTAACACATTTCCCATGTTTGCAATGCTGCAAGCAAATTATCCAAAGTGGAATAAAAGCTGTATATTACGCTGAAGATTATAAAAATCATCCGTACGCCATTGAGTTATTTGAGGATGCTGGGGTTAAAACGAAAAAAGTGGAGTTGACCTACTTGGCAGTGGATACAAATCATCAGGAAAAAGAAAAATATATCAACCATTTGCTTAGTGAACTTCACACGCATGCAGGTAAAGAGAAATTCGACGCCCTGGAGGCTGAAGCAAAGCAGTTATTTAATTTATAAGGTGAACGCCATGAAAGGATATTGGCATTTTCCGGTACTGGGCATAGTCAGCAGTGTATTTACAGTTATTTTTCACAGTAACTGGTTCATTTTATGTTTCTGCTTATGGATTCTGATTTTATACTATACGGAACGGTTAGGGAAGGTTGTTGTTCTGTTATCCTTAACCTTCTCCTTCTTTTTCTTCTTCTATATCCCCGATTTGGATCTGCATATCAAAGAAACAGTATCAGATACCACACAACAGACTAAGCTTGCAGGGCGAGTCGTAAGTTCCATAAATGAAACAGAAAACAAAATCGACTTCGTGTTAAAAGATGAACATTCCGAAAGAAAAGTAATTATCGTTTATTTTAAAAAAGATTTGAAAAAACTGGAACATAACCTGAAATATGGATCCAGCTGTACAATATATGGTAAACAGGAATTACCGAGCACGAGCAGGAATCCCGGTCAATTCGATTATCAGAAGTATTTGTTATCACAGGGGATTACCCATCAGGTGGTAATTGATTCGCTTGATAGTCTCGATTGCAGAGGTTCATCCTCATTGAATAAAATCTACTCTGCCCGGGCTGACCTGATCAATTATGTAACAAAGCGACTCAGTCCAGAGACAGCAGCATGGCTGAATGCACTTGTCATCGGTGATGACTCCATGCTTAGTGAGGATACTATTGAATTGTTTCAGCGCTGGAGTTTGTCGCATATTTTGGCCATTTCGGGACTGCACGTTGGTTTAATCGTTGGATTGCTTTATTTTTTGCTCATCAAATTAAACCTGCTGACAAAGGAAAAAGCTCAGTGGCTCATCATTTTCTTCCTTCCTTTTTATGCGTTTTTAGCCGGGGGAGAACCGTCTGTATGGCGTGCCAGTTTAATGGTTCTCGTGTTTATGATTATAAGCAAAAGTAATTTTAAGTTTAGTGTTACGGATGTACTTAGTATCGTATTTATCGTGTTAATTGTACTGGACAAATTTATTGTTTACAGTATTGGGTTCCAATTATCGTTTAGTGTGACGCTTGGCCTGCTCCTCTCAAAAAATTGGTTAGCCCAAACAAATATATCATTCCTTTCGATCCTAAAGATCAGTTTTGTATCCCAAATGGTAATCTTGCCGCTTCAGATAACATATTTTTCAAATTTCCAGCCCCTATCGATTTTAATAAATGTAATGGTTGTTCCATATTTTTCTATTTTTGTAATTCCGCTTATGTTTTTCATCTTGTTGTTATCTCCGGTTGCTGGTTTTCTGATTCCGTATATCGACCTGTTTTTTAGTCACGTTCATCAAATTTTTTTAGCGTCAATTGATTTTATTGATCAAATTGGATATTTTCCATTTGCGATTGGATCTATTCCACCTTTTGCAACTGTATTGTATTATGGCACTTTTTTAATCTTTATGAAAAGAATGGAGCAGGCAAATTTAAGGCAGGCATTTATGTATGGCTGTTTGCTTACCGGGATAATTGTTGCAGTTGCTATTCGGCCATACTTTTCCCCTGTTGGAACGATAACCATGCTTGATATCGGACAAGGGGATGCAATAGTTGTGGAGCTTCCTTATCGAAAAGGAGTAATTTTAATTGATGCAGGAGCAAAAATGTCTTTCGGAGACAGCGAGGCAACTGATCAGGTATATAAGCAAATAATCGGACCGTATTTATTTTCCAGAGGCATCCGTAAAATTGACGCACTGATTATATCGCATGAAGATACTGATCATATGGGGAGTTTGCCTTATTTATTGGGAGATATCGGTGTGCAAAAAATGTTTGTCAGTAATTACTATGATTTTAATGAGCAACATGCTGCAATAGTAAACACTTCCAACATGCAAATTGAGCGTGTTAGTCCAAACCAGGAAATTGTTATTGGAGGTCATCCGTTCATGGTGCTTTCCCCGGATCGGGATAAACAGTCAACTAATGAAAATTCACTTGTTTTATTCACATCATTTGGAGGGTTGTCGTGGTTGTTTACAGGAGATATTGGAAAAGATACGGAAACGGAATTACTATCCGCTTATCCGGATCTGATGGTTGACGTGCTGAAAGTTGCCCATCACGGCAGTAATTCATCCACAGACAAACAGTTCCTTAAACAAATTCGGCCAGTCTATGGCTTAATTTCTGTCGGAATCAATAACGTCTATGGTCATCCGCATCAGGAAGTAGTTACGTCACTTAAAGAAATGGGCATTGAAATATTAAGAACTGATAAGCATGGTGCAATCCAATTTCATTTTAATGAAGATAGGGGAACATTTTCCACTTATCTTCCATAGGCTAGAAATATATACAAAAAGAGACTGTTTGTTATCAGTCTCTTTGTTTCATCATATAAAATTTATGTTTTAAAGATGTTCCATAGGTAAAGTGCTATCAGGAACCAACATAATTAAAAATAACACCGATGGCAAAAATTAGGACAAAGAAAACAAAAGAGAAACCAAAGCCTTTAATTGAATCGACAACGTCATTATTTTTTGACTGTACATTTTGTTCGAACTCGTTCACGTTTACCCCTCCTATACAATTCCAAGTATAAAATAAATACATAAAAAAATCCACTTCAGCTAATAAAAATCCAACAAAAATTACTTTTTTAGCAAGAGTTAACATCTATACTTTTAGTTCAAAAGGTAAACCTAAAAATACAAACATCGTTTAAAGTGCAGTTCCTAGGTCTGGATTTTAAACGTTTATATAGATCCCGGGAGGAAATTATCCAGCAAATAATTTCCTTCCTCCCCATAAAAATTTCTTGCTATTCCAATGCTGACGTTTTACGATTGATTATATCATATATTGGAGTGAACGGCATGAAATACATGGATGTACTGCAGCAGGTTAAAACGAAACAGATACAGCCAGCCTATTTATTATATGGAACGGAATCTTATTTCATACAAAATATAACAAAGCATGTCAAAAAAGCAGTATTGGGTGAAAACGAGGAGGACCTGTCTACATATGACCTTGAAGAAACACCCGTCCAGGAAGTGATTGCTGATGCTGAGACATATCCTTTTTTCGGGGAAAAGAAACTAATTATTGCCAGTAATCCTTCATTTTTAAAAGCAAAACCCGATAAATTGCCATTTGAACATAACCTGGAAATATTGAACCAGTATCTTACACAGCCGGTTGACTATTCGGTGATTATATTTATCGCGCCATATGAAAAAATTGATGAACGCAAAAGAGTAAGCAAAACGCTGAAGAAGAATGGCGTTATTGCAGAATGTGTTCCCATTAAGGATTATGAATTAAGAAATTGGATTAACAACCTTGCGGGGAGTTTGAAAATAACAATTGAAGATGATGCATATGAATTGCTTGAAGCAGAGTTGTCAACGGATCTTCATATGTTGCGGAATGAGCTGTCCAAGCTTTCTTTGTATGCTGGTGAAGGCGGTGTAGTTACACAAGAAATGGCCGAAAGTCTAATTTCCCATTCCGTAAATAACTCCTCATTGCGGCTTGCGGACGCTGTAATGGAACGTGATTTATATCAGGCTGTTTCTATTTATAAAGATCTGGTAAAGATGAAGGAAGATCCAATTGGCTTAATTGCATTACTGGCATTTCAATTCCGAACTATTTTACAGGTGAAACTTTTACGACAAAAAGGATATAGTCAGTTTCAAATGCAAAAGCAAATTGGGTCACATCCATATGTAATTAAGATAGCCCTGAAACGAGAGGGTAAATTTACATTAAGCCGCCTGCAGGTAATAATTAATAAAATAACCGAAACAGATGCTTTAATCAAACAGGGGAAAATGGAACAGGAACTGGCTTTTGAACTTTTACTGCACGAATTGGTGCAAAACAACCATGAAGCAGTAAAATAAAGGCTGTTTTCGTAAGTTAAGTTGCTTTTTTACTTCATTGTAGATATAAAATGCGCATTAACCGCCGCGAATGATCTCCGCTGCGGGCAGTCGCTTTCACACCTCCGGGTACCAAGGCGACATCTGCTCAAAAAGTTCGTTTTCGCAGTGTCTTCATAGCCGCGGGCAACGCTTCAGCCTCCTCGGAAGAAAACCACTTCCTGCGGGGTCTTCAGCCGTTGGGACTGCGATTACTCGCCCCACCGAAAACCTTTTGCTTTTCCCGCAGGAGTCGACTGCCCTCCGCTCCAATCATACGCTGTTGTTATGTGCTAATCTAAAGGTTGTCTTAGGCTTATGATAACAGCAATTGAAACGTTATTCATCTAACCCAGCGAAGGAAATACATGCCCCTGCATCAGGGGTATGCCGACGTTGGCCTACAAGGCCGATTTTAGTCGGCCTTCCTTCTTACGGGAGCAGAGGCCTAGGTGAGACCACTGAGTGCGCCAGCACGAAGGGGGCTCATCAGCCGCCCACGGAAAGCGGAGTGTATTTCCGCAGCGGTGGTCCAACGCTCATATAAAGTTACTGCGCATAATCTATCTTTTGTGTCAAAAACAAAAACAGCCAAAATAAAAAACGATCCTTATCGGGGATCGTTTTGTTTATTATTAAAATATGCTTTTGTGTTTTTACGCACTCAATTCGTTTACTTTTTTAGATAAGCGTGATTTTTGGCGATTACCGTTATTTTCATGGATTACACCTTTTTGTACAGCTTTATCAATTTTCTTAATAGTTGTTTGTAATGCTTCTTTTGCATTTTCCACATCTTTTGCTTCAACTAATTTTTCAATGCGTTTGATTTGTGAACGCATATCTGATTTATATTGCAGATTTTGTTCATGTTTTGTTCTGTTTGTTTCCACTCGTTTGATTGCAGATTTAATGTTGGCCATTGTTTCACCTCCTAAATGTAACACCTTAAGATAACAAATTATATTTTACCAAACGCGTACAACCTATTCAACAGCTTTATTTTGCTGTTGTATTTTTTTAGCAGAAATAGTGAAGTCTATATATTGAAACAACTAATTAAGTGCGAAAGGGGAGTTTCAGAATGGATGAAAATGAAGAAAGATACCAGGTGCGTACAGACCTCGCTGTAGAGGCAAAGGATATGTATGTTGAAAAGGAAGCTAAAGAGCAGGAGATAAAAGGTGTTACAACAAAAGAAAGAGAAGAAGATAATATAACTATTTCATATGTTGATATTGACGCTGAAGGCGAAAAACTTATTGGGAAAAAACCTGGATCATACGTTACGATTTATGCTGATGGTGTGAAAAAGCAGGATACAAAGCGCCAGGAATCTGCTGCAAAAATATTTGCTAAGGAACTTGAGCAATTGCTCGAGAAGAACAATGTTCCCAATGATGGGTACGGCTTAATAGTAGGACTTGGAAACTGGAATGTTACTCCGGATGCACTGGGTCCAATGACAGTGGAAAAAGTACTTGTCACAAGTCATCTGTTCAAGTTGGAACACGAGTCGGTCTCGGAAGGTTATCGTCCGGTTGCTGCGGTTACACCAGGGGTAATGGGTGTTACCGGAATGGAGACAAGTGATATTATTTTCGGGATTGTTGAAAAATTTAATCCGGATTTTGTCATAGCGGTTGATGCGCTTGCATCAAGGTCAATTGAACGTGTGAACGAGACAATCCAATTATCTGATGCGGGGATTCATCCTGGTTCCGGAGTTGGCAATAAGCGTAAAGAATTAAGTCAGGATACATTGGGAATACCGGTTTTTGCGGTAGGAGTTCCGACTGTTGTTGATGCAGTGACGATTGCCAGCGATACAATTGATTTTATTTTGAAGCATTTTGGCAGGGAATTAAAAGAAAAAGATAATCCATCAAAATCACTGACACCAGCCGGATTAACATTTGGCGACAAAGAATTCACTGAAGAGGATTTGCCTGATGAAGAAAAACGCAAAACGTTTATGGGAATAGTAGGAGGTTTAACTGAAGAGGAGAAGCGGTCATTGATTAAAGAAGTACTGACACCAATAGGCCATAACTTGATGGTTACGCCTAAGGAAGTTGACGGTTTTATGAAGGATATGGGCACATTGATTGCTAACGGGTTAAATGCTTGCTTGCATGAAACAGTTACTATCGAAAATTCTGCATCGTATACCAGGTGATCTAACACTCATGTAAAACTCTATCAATTTTCTGAAATTAAAAGAATTAGTTCTATCTTTTGAAGTTATTTCATAGATTCTATCATTAAGAAATACTTCAAAGGGGTGGAACAATGTATCTCGGGAATAAACCATCAAACCGAAATAAGAAGGTATTTAATCACGTATATAAAAAAAGTGGAATTTATTTAATATGTGTGATTATCCTGTTCATTTTTATCGGTTTATTAACTACAGCAGCACCTGCCTACCGATTTTCGTCTGAGAGAATAACCGATTGGACCAGTGACCTTGAGAGTTCCACCTTTTTATACCTTATGGGAATGGAAAACCGGGCATTTCAGGAAGCATATCCAGATGACAAATCAGTACCGAATTTGTCAAACATGATCTTTCAAATGGCAACGAGTATCAAGCCAAGTGATACAAGAAGCTTGTTGGGACGGGAATTACCTGGACTTTCAACCTTCGAGAGTGAAATTATTGTTGCTGGAGAGGGAACGAATTATACAAATTTACCGTTTGAATCAGCGCCGCCACTTGATGAAATTTTAAAAGATAGGGAAGCGGTTGTTGAAGAATCGGACGATTCCGAGGGTGAAAAGGAGGAACAGAAACAGGACAAGGATCAAAATAAACCGAGCACCGGTGATAGAAATGTTGTGTTTATCTATAACACACATAATAGAGAATCATTTTTGCCTCATTTGCCTGATGTGACAGATCCGGATTTGGCTCAGCACGGCGAAGTGAATATAACTAAAGTCAGTGACCGGTTTGCAAAAAGTCTTGAGGATAGCGGTATTGGTACGAGTGTTGATAATACAGATATCATGAAGATTTTAAATAAAAATGGATGGAATTATTCTCAATCCTATACTGCGTCGCGAAAAGTTGTTAAGGAAGCATTTTCTTCGAATGATGATATTCAGTATGTATTTGATTTGCATCGTGATTCACAGCCACGTAATAAAACGACTACAGAAATTAAAGGGAAATCATATGCAAGAATTGCGTTTGTCGTAGGAGCGGAATATGCAAGTTACGAAAAAAATCTTGCATTAGCAAATGACCTACATTATCTTATTGAAGAAAAGTATCCTGGCTTAAGCAGGGGTGTGTTTGAGAAAAAAGGTCCCAGAAGTAATGGTGTGTACAATCAGGATTTATCACAAAATTCACTCGTAATTGAATTTGGCGGAGTCGGTAATAACCTGAAAGAATTATATCGCACTGCAGATGCAGTTGCAGAGGTATTCAGTGAATTTTACTGGGATGCTGAGAAAGTAAATAAAAACCGATAGGAGGAATAAGCATGCGTTCCCTGATTGTTCTTTTATTACTTGCAGTGTTTTTTTTAACAGGGTTGGTAGTAGGAATGGACCGTGAACAAAATGCGATGGATGCATCCCAGAATACCGAGAAAACGTCAGTTCAGGATAAAATGCAAGAAGCCCAGGAAGTACAGGAAGTAATGGTAGTAGAGCAAACTTCGAATAAAAGTGTTCAGACAGAAGATGCACCAATGAATTTAACACAAAAAGCAGCAATGTTTCTGGAAGACGTTGTCGGCGGGATCTATGAAATGATTGTCGGCATGCTTTATCAGGTTGTTCAATTGTTTTTCTAGTCTATATAGGATTTTTCGTAAAATATGTTGATTAGTATAAATCATAGTTGATATAAATTGCGACGTAACTTTATATAATGTTAGTCCGCCGCTGCGGAAATACACTTCGTTTTCCGTGGGCGGCTGATGAGCCTCTCCGTGCTAGTCGCACTGCGAGTCTCACCTAGGCCTTTGCTCCCGTAAGAAGGAAGGCCGACTAAAATCGGCCTTGTCGGCCAACGTCGGCATACCCCTGATGCAGGGGCATGTATTTCCTCCGCTGGGTTAGATGAATAACACTGCACTAGCTGTTATCATAGGCAAAAGGCAAATTTAGATTATAAAATAACAACAGCGTTTGATTGGAGCGGAGGGCAGTCGACTCCCGCGGAAAGCGACTGCCCGTAGCGGAAATCAAACGCGGCGGTTACGTCGCAGTTTATATCGACTTCACAAAACTTGAATAAAACACAGTCCCTCCAAAACCTGCCTATCCCTCCCTTCTACTAATATAATCGAATTACAGAAGCAAAAGGTGGCAGAAATTTTATTAAAAAATATGCCACTTTTTTTTGATTCACTTACGATTATAGAAGTGAAGAGGATGGAAAAAACACGCTCCATTAAATTTGGCTGCTCACTCTCATAGTTCTTGAATGTATCTGTCGCAATTGCTATAATCCTAGTTATTGACGTCTTAAATTTGCACTTTTACTATAATAGGTAGAAGACACGTAGGAGTGAGCATCACTAATGGTGAAAAATCAAAGCAATGTACGTAATTTTTCAATTATAGCTCATATCGATCATGGAAAGTCTACTTTAGCTGATCGAATTCTGGAAAATACAAAAGCATTAACACAACGTGAGATGAAAGAACAATTTCTTGATGCGATGGATTTGGAACGTGAGCGTGGTATTACAATAAAATTAAATGCTGTTCAGCTCCATTATGAAAATAAGGATGGAGAGGACTATACATTCCACTTAATTGATACACCAGGACATGTCGATTTTACATATGAAGTATCCAGAAGTCTTGCGGCATGTGAAGGTGCAATATTAGTTGTCGATGCAGCCCAGGGAATCGAAGCACAAACATTAGCGAACGTTTATCTGGCTTTGGATAATGATCTGGAAATAATCCCCGTTATCAATAAAATAGACCTGCCCAATGCTGATCCTGAACGAGTTGCTGAAGAACTGGAGGACGTAATTGGCATCGATAAAGATGATGTTATTTTAGCATCAGCAAAAGATAATATTGGTGTTCCAGAAATTCTTGAGCGTATTGTAACAGATATACCTGCCCCGGCGGGTGAACCGGAAGAACCGTTAAAAGCACTAATTTTTGATTCATTATATGACCCTTATCGTGGCGTAATTGCTTACGTGTGTATAAAAGAAGGTTCGGTTAAAGTCGGGGACAAAATAAAAATGATGGCAAATGATAAAGAGTTTGAAGTCAATGAAGTTGGTGTATTTACACCAAAACCGGTCGCTAAAGACGGATTAACGGTTGGTGATGTAGGCTTCCTGACAGCATCCATCAAAAACGTAGGTGACTCCCGAGTCGGGGATACTATTACACTTGCAAATAATCCAGCCGTCAATCCACTTCCGGGCTATCGCCGTCTGAACCCTATGGTGTTCTGCGGGATGTTCCCAATCGATTCCAATAAATATAATGACTTACGTGAAGCATTGGAGCGCCTGGAATTAAATGATTCGTCATTACAATATGAAGCAGAAACTTCACAGGCTTTGGGATTCGGGTTCCGCTGCGGATTCCTGGGATTATTGCATATGGAAATTATCCAGGAAAGAATTGAACGTGAATTTAATATTGACTTAATTACAACTGCACCAAGTGTTATTTATGAAGTGGAACAAACAAATGACGAAATAATTGAAGTAGATAATCCGTCGGTTATGCCGGATCCACAGTTGGTTAAAGAAATCCGTGAACCTTTTGTAAAGGCAACCATTATGGTGCCGAACGAATATGTTGGTGCTGTTATGGAAATCGCTCAAAAGAAACGCGGACAGTTTGTCGATATGGAGTATCTGGATGATATCCGGGTAAATGTTGTGTACAAAATTCCATTATCCGAAATTGTATATGATTTCTTCGACCAGTTAAAATCACAGACGAAAGGGTATGCATCGTTTGATTATGATTTAATCGGCTATCATCAGTCAAATCTTGTAAAAATGGATATACTGCTGAATGGTGAGACAATTGACGCCCTGTCGTTTATTGTTCATCGTGATTTTGCGTACGAGCGGGGAAAACATATTGTTGAAAAACTGAAAGAACTAATCCCGAGGCAGCAATTTGAAGTTCCTGTTCAGGCGGCAATAGGGAATAAAATTATTGCGCGATCTACAATCAAAGCAATGAAGAAAAATGTTTTATCCAAATGCTACGGTGGAGATATTTCAAGAAAACGAAAACTGTTGGAGAAGCAAAAAGAAGGTAAAAAGCGCATGAAGATGGTGGGGTCAGTAGAGGTCCCGCAAGAGGCGTTTATGGCGGTATTGCAAATGAATGATGATTAAATATTTTTAATGGAGAGGGAGGACTTTAGCATTTGTACGCTTTAGTTTTATCCCTTTTCTTCATGCAGAGGAGAACATTATGAAAGCTAAATCAGTTTATATTCATATTCCATTTTGTCAGCAAATCTGTCACTATTGTGATTTTACGAAGTTTTTTTATAATGAAAAGCTTGCAACAGAATACATTGAAGCACTTACAAATGAAATAAATACAAATATTCATGATACCAATAATAAGGTAAATACTATTTTTATCGGCGGGGGAACACCAACTGCATTAAACATGGACCAATTGACGTCTTTAATGCAACTGATTGAGAAAAAATTCGATATTGAAAATTGTACTGAATTTACCATTGAAACGAATCCTGGTGACCTTGACGAAGAAAAAATAAAACTGCTTAAAAGCTATGGGGTAAACCGGATTTCATTAGGTGTACAGGTGTTTGATGATGCGATGCTTGAAGAGTTGGGGCGCCTGCACAAGGTGAAGGACGTGTATCGAACGATTAATCAACTCCGGCAGCATGGTTTTTATAATATTAGCATTGATCTTATTTATGCGTTGCCGAATCAGACGTTGGAGCAGTTTAAAAATACGCTCGATGAAGCAATTTCGTTTGATTTGCCGCATTACTCAACCTATGCCTTACAAATTGAACCAAAAACAATCTTCTACCAACGACATAAAAAAGGTAAGCTTCACCGTCCGCCACAGGAAGATGAAGTCCAAATGTACGAGCTTTTAAAAAATACCATGCGCTCAAATGGCGTGAATCAATATGAAATCAGTAACTTTGCAAAAGAAGGATATGAAAGTCAGCATAACTTGACCTACTGGAATAATGACTTTTATTACGGGTTTGGTGCAGGGGCTCATGGCTATCTCCCTCGCAGGCGAACAGGAAATATACGACCATTACCGGCTTATGTAAAACAGGCAATGAATACTGGCCGGCCTATATTAAATACAGACGAAATCGGTTTAAAAGAAATGATTGAAGAAGAAATGTTTCTCGGTTTACGCAAGATGAACGGAATTAACAAGAAGCATTTTTATGATAAATTCGGTTTCTCTTTTGAAACATTATATAAAGATAAAATTTCCAATCTTATTAAGAAAGGCTGGTTGACAGAGGATACTGAAAATATCTTTTTGACGGATCAGGGAATGTTATTCGGGAACGACGTATTTGCGCAATTTTTACTGGGGGATAATGATTTAAAACATGTTCGTTGACAAAAAAATAAGGATTTGATAATTTATTATTAGCATTAGCACTCGGTAAGCAAGAGTGCTAACAGAGGTGATCATCATGTTAACAGAAAGGCAATTATTGATTTTACAGGTCATTATTGATGATTTCATCGAATCGGCACAACCAGTAGGATCACGTGCCATTTCCAAAAAAGAAAATATGGATTTCAGTTCTGCCACAATCAGAAATGAGATGGCTGATTTGGAAGATATGGGCTTTTTGGAAAAAACGCACTCATCTTCTGGGCGGATTCCTTCTGAAAAAGGATATCGCTACTATGTCGATCATCTAGTCTCTCCACAAGTTGCAGAAGGTGATATAAAATTAATTAGAAACGTAATACAGGATGGTTTTTTCGAGTTTGAACAAATTGTCCAAAAGTCTGCAGAAGTTCTTTCTGATATCACAAATTATACCTCCATCATTTTAGGACCGGAAGTATTTGAAACCAAATTGAAGCAGTTGCAAATAGTAACACTGTCACCACAGACTGCTGTGGCAATATTGGTTACTAATACAGGACATGTTGAACATCGTTCGTTTTCAATACCTGAAGAAATAAGTTCTTCGGATTTGGAAAAAATGGTTAATATATTAAACGACCGGTTACATGGTGTTCCGATTATACAGCTGCCGGAAAAGTTAAACACGGAAATTGTTGATCTGATGAACAAATATATTACTGACTTTGAAAAATCATATGATTATTTGAAAGCTGCGTTTTTTAACGATCATCCAGTGAAACTTTATTTTGGCGGTAAAACGAACATACTTATGCAGCCCGAGTTCAGGGATATTGAGAAAGTTCGGTCATTTTATTCCATGATTGAAAAGGAAGATGAAATAGCCAAACTGCTAAAAGATACTTCCAATGGGATTAAAGTAACAATCGGTCACGAAAATAAAGTGGATGCCATCAAAGATTTGAGCCTGATAACAGCAACTTATCAGTTAAATGAAGAGCAGATGGGAACAATCGCTTTGCTTGGTCCTACGCGAATGGAATATAAAAGGGTAATTAATTTATTAAATGTGTTATCACACGAGATGTCAGATGCATTGTATTTGTGGTATAAAAATAATGAATAGTTAAGTCTCTATAGGAAGTATCTATCAGATGGGAGGCTTTTCTCATCACTTCTTTATGTCTTTTTGTTTCATTAACTATTGCTTTCATGATATATTCTTACATGGCAATTTCATAATAGGAGGTGGCAGGAGTGGAAGAAAAAAATAAAGACACAATCAATCCGGATGAAGCAAATGAGTCAAAGGATGAAAATCAGGAAAACGTTACAGAAGTGATTGATGCAGATGAAACAGAAGATTTGCAACCAAATGATTCAGATGAGAGTAAAATGGAAAGCCTGATTGAAGAGGTTGATCAGTTGAAAAAGGAAAAAGATGAAGCATTGCAACGTTTGCTTCGAATCCAGGCAGAGTATGATAATTTTAAAAAACGTTCCCAGAAAGAAAAAGAGGCGGATCGTAAATATAAAGCACAGGACTTAATTAATGAACTATTGCCTGCAATTGATAACTTTGAACGGGCATTACAAGTGGAAGTAAACGACGAATCAAAAGGTTTTGTTGATGGTATTTCAATGGTATACCAGCAGATCAAGGATGCATTAAAGGCACAGGGAGCAGAAGAAATAGAGTGTGTCGGAAAACCATTTGATCCGAATCTGCATCATGCGGTAATGCAGGTGGAAGATGAGAATTATGATTCCGATATTGTTGTGGAGGAACTGCAAAAGGGATACATGCTTAAAGACAAAGTTGTTCGTCCAGCAATGGTTAAAGTAAATAAATAATTGAATGAGTAGTGAAGGAGGAAGTTGATTATGAGTAAAATAATCGGAATTGACTTAGGTACAACAAATTCATGTGTTTCAGTAATGGAAGGCGGGGAAGCAGTTGTAATCCCCAACCCAGAAGGAAACCGTACAACACCATCAGTCGTAGCATTTAAAAATGGTGAGCGCCAAGTTGGAGAAGTAGCAAAGCGTCAGGCAATTACTAACCCTAACACAATTCAATCCATCAAACGTCATATGGGTACAGACTATAAGGTTGAAATTGAGGGCAAAGAATATACACCACAGGAAGTGTCAGCCATTATCCTTCAGCACCTTAAATCATATGCTGAAGATTACTTAGGTGAAAAGGTAGAAAAAGCTGTTATCACAGTTCCGGCATATTTCAATGATGCAGAACGCCAGGCTACCAAAGATGCTGGTAAAATCGCCGGCCTTGAAGTTGAGCGTATTATTAATGAACCAACTGCTGCAGCATTAGCATATGGTATCGATAAAGATGATCAGGATCAGACTATTCTTGTATATGACCTTGGTGGAGGAACATTTGACGTTTCCATTCTGGACATTGGTGACGGCACATTTGAAGTTGTATCAACTGCTGGTGATAACCGCCTTGGCGGGGATGACTTTGACGAGGTAATCATGGACCATATGGTTAAAGAATTTAAAAAAGAAAATGGGATCGACCTTTCTCAGGATAAAATGGCTAAACAACGTCTGAAGGACGCAGCTGAAAAAGCTAAAAAAGATTTATCAGGTGTGGCACAGACTCAAATTTCATTGCCATTTATAACTGCTGGCGAAGCTGGACCATTACATCTTGAAATGAATCTTACTCGTGCTAAATTTGATGAGCTTTCAAATGATTTAGTGGAACGTACCATGAAACCAACAAGGAAAGCATTAAGTGATGCAGACCTGTCAGCAAGTGAAATCGACAAGGTAATTCTTGTTGGTGGTTCAACACGGATCCCTGCCGTTCAGGAAGCTATTAAGCGTGAAACCGGAAAAGAACCTTCCAAAGGAGTTAACCCTGACGAGGTTGTAGCACTTGGTGCAGCAATTCAGGGTGGAGTACTTCAGGGTGATGTAAAAGATGTTGTACTGCTTGACGTTACACCGCTATCACTTGGTATTGAAACAATGGGTTCTGTAACAACAAAATTAATTGAGCGTAATACAACAATTCCAACAAGTCATTCACAGGTATTTTCTACTGCTGCAGATAACCAGACAGCTGTTGATATCCATGTACTGCAGGGTGAACGTGAAATGGCGGCAGATAATAAAACACTGGGCCGTTTCCAACTGACCGATATCCCGCCTGCACCAAGAGGGGTACCACAAATTGAAGTATCATTTGATATCGATGCTAATGGTATTGTAAACGTTCGTGCAAAAGACATGGGCACGAATAAAGAACAATCCATTACCATTAAATCTTCATCAGGTTTATCTGACGATGAAGTTGAACAAATGGTAAAAGACGCTGAAGAAAATGCTGAAGCTGACAAGAAGCGCCGTGAAGAAATTGAACTGCGTAACGAAGCAGATCAGCTCATCTTCACTACTGATAAAACAATCAAAGACCTTGGTGAAAAAGTATCAGACGAAGAAAAACAAAAAGCTGAAGATGCAAAAGCAGAACTGCAACAAGCTATCGAAGCAGATGACATTGATCAAATTAAAGAAAAGAAAGATGCGCTTCAGGAACAGGTACAGCAATTATCTGTTAAACTCTATGAACAAATGCAACAGGATGCTCAGGCAGAACAGGGGCAAGAGTCCGGTCAAGGTTCTGATGATGTAGAAGATGCAGATTATAAAGAAGTAGACGATGAAGAGGATAAAAAGTAATCGTTCATACGGAATCAGTTAATTAAAAGTCAAAGTCAGGATTCTCTTGACTTTGGCTTTTTTACTTCCAGGAAGCTACAACTGAAAAGAATGTTTGCTATCAAAGAATAAATGATGATAAGATAGAACTTATGCAATAGTGTGTCGGGAGAGTGATTTACAAGTGAGTAAACGTGATTATTATGAAGTACTTGGTGTTGAAAAAGGTGCTTCAAAAGATGAAATAAAAAAAGCATATCGAAAGCTGGCAAGAAAATATCATCCAGATGTCAGTGAAGAAGAAAATGCTGCTGATAAATTTAAGGAAGCAAAAGAAGCTTACGAAGTGCTGAGCAATGAACAAAAGCGTGCACAATATGATCAGTTTGGGCATGCAGGTGCACAAGGTCAAGGCTTTGGCGGCGGAGCACAGGACTTCGGCGGATTTGGTGATATATTTGATATGTTCTTCGGTGGCGGAGGACGCAGTCGGGATCCTAATGCGCCCCAGCAGGGTGCTGACCTGCAATACTCCATGATTCTTGATTTTGAAGAAGCAATCTTCGGTAAAGAAACCGATATTAATATACCAAAAGAAGAAAATTGTGAGACTTGTCATGGTTCAGGTGCGAAACCTGGAACGAAGACAAAAACCTGTTCACATTGTAATGGCTCAGGTCAATTAAATATGGAACAGAATACACCATTTGGCCGGGTTGTTAATCGCCGTGTATGTCACCATTGTAACGGTTCCGGTAAAATAATTCCTGAGAAATGTAATACATGCGGCGGAGCTGGCAGAGTGAAAAAGAACAAGACCATTCATATTTCTATTCCGGCTGGTATTGACGAAGGACAGCAAATCAGAGTTTCCGGAAAAGGTGAACCAGGTGTCAACGGTGGACCTCCAGGAGATTTATTCGTTGTAATCCAGGTAAGATCTCATGAGTTTTTTGAACGTGAAGGAGATCATATCTACTGTGAATTACCACTTACCTTTGTTCAGGCGGCACTTGGTGATGAGATTGAAGTGCCAACAGTTCATGGGAAAGTTATGCTGAAAGTACCTGCAGGAACCCAGACAGGTAAAGTATTTCGTATGAAAGGTAAGGGAGCACCCAATGTTCGCGGGGCCGGTCATGGTGATCAGCACGTTCAGGTACGAGTAATTACACCAAACAAATTAACAGACCGTCAAAAAGAAATCTTGCGTGAATTTAATGAAATCAGCGGCAATGAAGCTACTGATGAACAAGAAAGCTCCTTTTTTCAACGATTCAAAAACGCATTTAAAAATTAAGTTTTTACAGTTGAAGTCAATATTACAGTTTAAAAACTTAAAAGAGGCTGGGACAAGACAAAAACGATAACAGAAGAGACGACTTATACACAAATTAAGCGTAGGGAATATACGCAGACTCCTGTGGGAGGAAAGGCCTAGGTGAGACTCCGCAGCGCGGTAGCGCAAGGAGGCTCAACAGCCGCCCACGGCTAAAAAGACACTGCGAAAACGCACTTTTTGAGCAGATGTCGCCTTGGTACCCGGAGGTGTGAAAGCAAAGTATATTTCCGGAGCGGTTGTTTTGCACCTTTTTTCAATGTGTTCTGTTCCTTTTGATAAAAAACTTTTGTCCCAGCCCCCCATACATATATGATGTCACTTTTTCCTGGAAGTGGGTGGATTTTATTGAAATGGTCGGAACTCTGTATCCATACGACAAATGAAGCTATTGAACCTATCTCCAATATTTTGCATGAAACGGGTGCCAGCGGGGTCGTTATTGAGGACCCATTGGATCTGGTTCAGGAAAGAGATACTTTTTTTGGTGAGGTATATGAACTGAATCCCGAAGAATATCCGGAAGAGGGAGTTTATATTAAAGCTTATTTAAAAGTAAACAGCTTTTTGGGTGAAACGGTTAACGAAATCAAACAGGCCATTAATAATTTAATGCTTTATGATATAGATTTAGGAAGAAATCAGATAACACTCAGTGAGGTACATGAAGAAGAGTGGGCTACAGCATGGAAAAAATATTATAAGCCTGTTAAAATATCTAAAAAGATTACAATTACCCCCACTTGGGAAGACTACACACCAGTTTCAAGTGATGAGTTAATTATTGAACTCGATCCCGGGATGGCATTTGGTACCGGTACACACCCGACAACTGTTTTGAGTATTCAGGCTTTGGAACAATACTTGAAAGAGAACGATACGGTTATAGACGTAGGGTGCGGATCAGGGGTCTTAAGTATTGCTTCTGTTTTACTTGGAGCAGAACAGGTGCATGCCTTTGACCTTGATGATGTTGCGGTTAAAAGCACTAAAATTAACAGTAAACTAAACAAAATCAATCAACAAATCGCAGTTAAACAAAATAATCTGCTGAATCAAGTAGACATGAAAGCGGATGTAATTGTTTCTAATATACTTGCTGAGATTATAGTCCGATTTGTAAAGGATGCCTGGAATAACCTGAAATCAGATGGTTTGTTTATTACTTCAGGTATTATCCGTGCAAAAAAACAAATGGTAATCGATGAACTTGAGAAAAATGGTTTTCAAATACTTGAAATGAACGAAATGGAAGATTGGGTAGCCATAATAGCTAAAAAGATTTCCCAGGAAAGTGGTGCTTGATTTGCAACGCTATTTTATCCCTGCTGATAATTGGTTAGATGAACAAGTTGTCATTACTGGTAATGATACACACCATATCAGTCACGTTATGCGATTTCAGGCTGGAAATAAAATAATTTGTAATCATCCTGAAGGAAAGGCAGCAATATGTGAGATTACACTGCTGAACAATGATGAGATACATGCCGTTGTTAAGGATTGGCTGGATGAATCGAATGAACTGCCGGTCAGCGTTACCATTGCTCAGGGATTACCCAAGAGTGACAAACTTGAATTAGTTCTGCAGAAAGGTACAGAGCTGGGTGCTGCTGCATTTATTCCTGTACAGGCAGAGCGGTCTGTAGTCGTCTGGGACGGCAAAAAGGAAGAAAAGAAGCTGGTGCGTTTTTCAAAAATAGTTAAAGAAGCAAGTGAGCAAAGTCATCGAAATAAAATCCCGCAAATCAGCCAGGTAGTTTCGACGGAGAAATTGATAGAGGAAAGTTCGGAATACGATGTGAAGCTTTTTGCTTATGAGGAAGAAGCTAAAACAATTGATTTTCAATCTTTTGGTACGATAATAAGTAAATTGGAAACTGGTAATCGGGTATTGGTTTGTATTGGTCCAGAGGGTGGTTTTTCAGATAATGAAGCAACACTGTTAAAGGAAAATGGATTTTTTTCAGTACGATTGGGTCCTCGGATATTACGAACGGAGACCGCTGCTTTATATGTTTTAGCAAGTATTTCATATCAATTTGAAGAATTGGGGTGCTGATAATGACAACCGTGGCTTTTCATACGTTAGGGTGTAAAGTGAATCATTATGAAACAGAAGGCATATGGAATATGTTTAAGGATAATGGTTATGAACGGGTCGATTTTAATCGTGAAGCAGATGTATATGTAATTAATACGTGTACAGTGACTAATACCGGGGATAAAAAAAGCAGACAAGTTATCAGAAGAGCTGTCCGTAAAAACCCTGAGGCTGTCGTTTGTGTAACCGGCTGCTATGCTCAGACATCACCGGGTGAAATTATGGAAATTCCCGGTGTTGATGTAATTGTCGGGACGCAGAACAGAAAAAAGATGATTGACTACATTGAAGAACATCAAAAAACGCGTGAACCGATTAATGGTGTAACAAATATTATGAAGAATCGTGTGTTTGAAGAGATGGATGTACCGGAGTTTACAGACAGAACGCGTGCTTCTTTGAAAATACAGGAAGGATGTAACAACTTCTGTACATTTTGCATTATCCCATGGTCAAGAGGCTTACTCCGTTCAAGAGATCCGGAAAATGTAGTGGAACAGGCACAAAAGCTGGTTGATGCAGGTTATAAAGAAATTGTCTTAACCGGAATACACACCGCCGGTTATGGGGAAGACATGAATGATTACAACTTTGCAAAACTGCTTAGAGAATTGGAAACAAATGTTGATGGATTGAAGCGAATTCGCATCTCCTCCATCGAGGCAAGTCAGATTACTGATGAAGTAATCGACGTACTTGATAAATCTGAAAAAATTGTACGTCATTTACACGTACCACTTCAATCAGGTTCCGATTCTGTATTAAAACGGATGCGCAGAAAGTATTCCAGTGAATTTTATAAGCAAAAGGTGGAAAAAATTCGTAAGGCTCTACCTGGACTGGCGATAACGTCTGACGTAATTGTTGGTTTCCCTGGTGAAACTGATGAAGAATTTATGGAGACATACAACTTTATAAAGGAAGTGGGATATTCAGAATTGCATGTTTTCCCATTCTCAAGACGGACTGGTACACCGGCAGCACGCATGAATAATCAGGTGGATGAAGATGTTAAAAATGAACGTGTTAATCAAATGATAGAGCTATCGGACCAATTAGCTAAAGAGTATGCTTCTGACTATGAAAATGAAGTATTGGAAGTAATACCGGAGGAACGCGTGTCTGAAGAAAACACTGATATGCTTGTAGGTTATACAGACAATTACCTGAAAGTCAGATTCAATGGACCAAAAGATTTAATTGGAAAACTGGTTCGTGTAAAAATTACAAAATCCGGTTATCCATATAATGAAGGTACGTTTGTACGTGTAATGGATGATGCTGCTTTGAATGCCACATCCTGAATCCCGGAACAACTCCGGGATTTTTATCTGTGAAGCAGGATGCAATTTGAAAAACAGCATGATATGATAGGGAAGAGGTACGGACAACATAATGAAAGGGAGATAGTAATGAGCAAAGACCTTGCAAAGTATATTGACCACACACAATTAAAACCTGAGACAACAAAGGAAAAAATAGAACAAATTGTTGCAGAAGCAAAAGAACATGGTTTTGCTTCAGTATGCGTGAATCCTTTTTGGGTACCTTATTGCTATAGCGAATTAAAAGATACGGAAGTAAAGGTTTGTACGGTAATTGGATTCCCACTCGGTGCTACATCCACTGAGACAAAAAAATTCGAGACAAAGCAAGCAATTCAAGATGGTGCAACAGAGGTTGATATGGTAATTAATATCGGTGCTCTTAAGTCCGATGATGATGAAACAGTTAAACGTGATATTGAAGCTGTTGTTGAAACTGCAAAAGGAAATGCTCTTACGAAGGTAATAATTGAAACTTCATTATTATCGGATGATGAAAAAGCACGTGCCTGTAAACTTGTAAAAGAAACAGGTGCAGACTTCGTAAAAACGTCCACAGGTTTTTCCGGTGGCGGTGCGACGATAGAGGATGTTAAGTTAATGCGTCAAACTGTTGGTGATAAGATGGGTGTTAAAGCTTCTGGCGGTGTCCGTGATCTGGAGACCACAAAAGCAATGATTGACGCTGGAGCAACCCGCATAGGCGCAAGTGCCGGAGTAGATATAATTGCCGGTAACAAGGGACAAGAGGATTATTAAAGACTCATCTCGTAAATTTAACTTCGTAGTTGATATAAACTGCGAACTAAACCTATTTAGTAATAAGTTAGTAAGGCTCACTGACTACCGCAGCTGGAATATACTCGCTTTCACACCTCCGGGTACCAAGGCGACATCTGCTCAAAAAGTTCGTTTTCGCAGTGTCTTCTTAGCCGTGGGCAAGCGCCGAGCCTCCTCAGCTCGTTCCTCGCTTCCGAGTCTCGCCTAGCTTGTTCTTCCCACAGGAGTCTCGCATATTCCAGCTGCTGGTTTACAGGATTAAATCTATTCCGTTACTAAAAATTATTGATTTATCAAGATAAAGTGAGCAGAACCCAGCGGAGGAAATACGCTGAGACTCCTGGGGGAGGACAGGCATCGGTGAGACCACTGAGTGCGCCAGCACGAAGAGGGCTCACCAGCCGCCCCCGGAAAGCGAAGTGTATTTCCGCAACGGTATCATAGCACTCAACTTTTTTCAAAGTAGTTCACAGTCTATGGATTTTGTATCAAATACAACAATCTATACGAAAATAGCTTTATTAAATAAATAGCCCGATAGTTATGGAAAACTAAATTTTAAGTTGACCTGCAAGTAGGGTTATATTATAATTATCAAAGACATGTAAAGTTATACATGTTTGTACATTTTTTGTTTTGTGCTTCGGAGGGAGGGAAATTAGTATGTCAAATACAACTCGCGTTCGTAAAAACGAGTCTCTTGAGGATGCTCTTCGTCGCTTTAAACGTAGTGTGTCAAAAAGCGGTACACTGCAGGAATACCGTAAGCGTGAACACTATGAAAAACCTAGCGTTCGTCGTAAGAAAAAGTCGGAGGCGGCAAGAAAGCGTAAATACTAAAGAGGGTGCAAGAGCATGACATTGATGGAACAGCTGAATCAGGATATGAAGCTGGCTATGAAAAATAAGGATAAAGAAACACTTGGTGTTATCCGGATGGTCAAGTCTTCATTACAAAATGAAACGATAAAACTTGGCAATAAGGAACTCTCTGAAGATGAAGAATTAACAGTTTTGTCAAAAGAGTTAAAGCAAAGAAAAGATTCCCTCCAGGAATTTAAATCAGCTGGACGCGATGATCTTGTTAAAAAATTAGAAACTGAAATCAATATTTTGCAGAAATATATGCCGGAACAGTTCACGGAAGATGAGCTGGAGGCACTAGTTCAGTCTACGATTCAGGAAGTTAATGCAACTTCCAAAAAAGATATGGGTAATGTTATGAGTGCAATCATGCCAAAAGTTAAAGGTAAGGCTGATGGTGCACAAATTAACAAACTTGTTCTTAAACATTTAAATTAACTCAAAAGTGTTTCTCTGGCCTTGTCAATTTAGACAAGGCCTTTATAAATTCTTTTTTTAGATGAAGTATATCATCATTACCGCTCGTTGTGGTACTATTTAACTAACAGGGATAAAATGAAACCATTTACATAGTTAAAACGTATAACTAAATGTCAGCTAAACAGGGAGGAGGGATGTTATTTGTCTGGTAGCAGATACAGCCGGTACATAAAATATGCACTCATATTTATAACAATGGTCTCATTGTTTATTACTGCAGTTCCATTTATCGACGCTGATAACAGTGGTGATGGAGAACTTGTATATGTTATTCCGATCGAAAATGAGGTTGAGCGTGGACTGGAAGCGTTTCTTTCCCGAACAACCGGAGAAGCAGAGTCTGAGGGTGCGGATCACATAATATTTGAAATTGATACCCCGGGTGGCGGAGTGGAAGCAGCAGGACAAATAGCGGAACTGTTACAGAGCCTGGATACAACCACAACATCCTTTATTGTTAACAGGGCATTGTCAGCTGGATCTTATATAGCATTAAACACAGACAATATTTACATGAAACCCCAGGCAACGATGGGAGCCAGCGGAGTCATCAATCAGGACGGTACTGCTGCCAGCAAAAAAGCTCAATCAGCATGGTTGGAAGCAATGCGAAGTGCCGCTGAATCAAAAGGCAGAGATCCTTTATATGCGGCTGCGATGGCAGATTCAAGTATAGATCTTTCCGAATATGGAGCTGAAGAGGGAAAGTTTTTGACATTGGGACCATCATCGGCTGTTGAAGTTGGTTATTCGGACGGTACTGTT
The DNA here is from genome assembly GCF_902806455.1 of Virgibacillus doumboii. Lineage (GTDB taxonomy): Bacteria > Bacillota > Bacilli > Bacillales > Amphibacillaceae > Lentibacillus > Lentibacillus doumboii. Next base: position 1,515,724 of record NZ_CADCWQ010000001.1, read on the forward strand.
GAGGACCGAACAGGGTTATTAAGTGAATTAGGATTAACAAATGCAACTATCGTAGAAAAGGAAATGACATTTTCTGAAAGAGTCGCCCGGTTCATTACAAATCCTGTGGTGGTTCCAATATTATTATCCATCGCAAGTCTCGGCCTGATAGTGGAGTTGTATTCACCTGGTTTTGGGGTCCCTGGAATTATGGGAATCGTTTCGTTAATTCTATTTTTCTATGGTCATGTTGTTGCAGGTCTCGCTGGTTCTGAAGCTATCATATTATTAATACTTGGTATAGTACTGATTATAGCTGAGTTTTTTGTCCCTGGGGGAATCGTCGGTATACTCGGTATTGGTGCAATAGTTGGATCGCTCATTATGTCTGGTCAGGATATCGGCCATATGTCGATGAGTATAGGGATTGCCTTTATTGTAGCAATAATTGCTTCTGTTATTTTATTTAAGACGATGGGGCTGGAAAAAGGGTTCTTCCGGCATATTATTTTGAAGGATCAGACAACGACTGAACTTGGTTATGTCTCATCTGTAAACAGGTTGGAATTAATCGGACTGGAAGGAAAGACTCTAACCCCATTACGTCCGTCAGGGACAGCTGAACTGGATGGCGAGCGCCTCGATGTTATATCTGAAGGAGGATTTATTCTGGCAAATGAACAAGTAAAAGTTGTTAAAGTAGAAGGAGCTCGTATTGTAGTTCGAGAATTATAACTAATTAGGAGGAATTTTAATGAACATAGAACAATTTTTGCCAATTATAATAATTGCAGTTATTTTAATTGTTTTGGCAGTATTATTTACGTTTATCCCGGTAATGCTTTGGATCAGTGCTTTAGCAGCGGGAGTTAAAGTCGGTATTTTCACTCTGGTTGGTATGCGTTTGCGTCGGGTAGTTCCATCAAGAGTAATCAATCCGTTGATTAAGGCGCATAAAGCAGGACTAAATGTAAATACGAATCAACTGGAAAGTCATTACCTGGCGGGTGGTAATGTTGACAGAGTAGTTAATGCTTTAATAGCCGCTCACCGTGCAAATATTGAATTGTCATTTGAGCGTGCAGCAGCGATTGACTTAGCAGGTCGTGATGTGTTGGATGCTGTTCAAATGAGTGTTAATCCGAAAGTAATTGAAACACCATTTATTTCGGGTATTGCAATGGATGGTATTGAAGTTAAGGCAAAGGCTCGTATTACAGTGCGTGCAAATATTGATCGTCTTGTCGGTGGTGCTGGGGAAGACACAGTAATCGCTCGTGTTGGTGAAGGTGTCGTAAGTACAATCGGTAGCTCGGAAGCACATACGAAAGTTCTGGAAAACCCGGATTCCATCTCTCATAATGTACTGGGAAGAGGATTGGATGCCGGTACAGCGTTTGAAATTCTTTCAATTGATATTGCCGATGTGGACATCGGTAAGAACATTGGCGCAATTTTACAGACAGACCAGGCTGAGGCTGATAAAAACATCGCTCAGGCTAAGGCGGAAGAACGCCGTGCAATGGCCGTGGCACAGGAACAGGAAATGGTTGCCCGTGTTGAAGAAATGCGTGCAAAAGTTGTTGAAGCAGAAGCAGATGTTCCACTTGCCCTTGCAGAGGCATTACGTTCCGGAAATCTCGGTGTAATGGACTATATGAATTATAAAAACATCGATGCAGATACAGATATGCGTGACACAATCGGAAAATTGTCACAGGATGATAAAGAGGAAAATGACAATAACAAGTAATGTATCAGCCTATAAAGGAGGGTTATGATGGAAGTTATTTTTGTAATCCTTGCAATTATTGGTGGTCTTGCGGGTTTTATTAAAGATAAATCCGATAATAACTCAGGTAAGCCAAAACGGACTTTTAACACACCCAAGCCATCACCTACTCCGTCTGGCGGCAGAAATACAACAGCTCACCCCGTAACAGATTATGCCGGTGAAACTGTTTTAAATACAGCTTCGATTGAAGAACAACAAGAGGAACAGCGTAACCGTCTTGCTGAGCGGATGCAGACACCAACACATAAAGCGATCCCCGGGGGAGAGCATGACGCGTTAATAGGCAATACGATTAAAGAACCGGAAAAAGACCTATCAGCTGAACAAAAAAGGCTTAGAAGACGTATTAAGACCAATTTGAATCAAAAAGGGTTGGTCAATGGAATTATTATGTCCGAAGTATTAGGCCCACCGAGGGCTAACAAACCATATCGGAGTATTGTATCACAACGGAGAAAATAGTTCAGGAAGGCTGTTTTCTAAAATATTGTAAAAACGGCCATCAGGAAAGAACCACTTGCTTAGTAAGCGATTTGCTTACCGCAGAAGTGGTTCTTTTTTCTTGTTCTTATCCTGGTGTGATAGTCATAAATATGATTGTGAGAGGGGGACCATCCGGATGAAAAAATTGCAGCAACGAATCGGTCCATTGTTAATGAAATCCTTTGCATTACCTTCTGACATTATGCTGGAGTTACCACGAATCACAATGATTGGTCAAATACATGTTTATATTGAAAACCACAAAGGACTTATTGTTTACTCGGATACTGAGCTTAAGCTGAAAGCAAATAAGGGATACATACAAATATTAGGGACGTCATTTGTTTTAAAAATGATGTTGCCTGAGGAAATATTGCTTGAAGGATCAGTAACTGAGGTGAAGTTTATACCAGATTAGAAATGTTCCAAGGGGGATGACATGAAACAAATACAAGGTTCTTTTATTACTGGATATGTAACTGTTTTAGTAAAAGGGAAAAGACCGGAACTTTTTTTTCAGGCTTGTAATGAACAGGGAATTACAGTATGGGATATTAAAAAGGAATCAGATAATACCTGTAAAGGTAATGTTAAATTAAACGCTATTGCATCACTTAGACAGGTTAAACGTCGGACAGGCTATAAACTCAGGTTCGTTGACAAAAAAGGATATCCATTTATATTAAAAAGATTTTTGCGAAGAAAAGAAGTTATTTTGGGGTTACTGTTAAGTATATTGCTTGTTTTTTTCCTGTCAAATATAATCTGGGAAGTCAGGGTAACAGGTGTTCCAAAAGATATTGAGGAAAAGATAGACAAGCAGTTGGAGGAATATGGTATCCATCAGGGGGCATGGACATTCTCGCTGGCTCCCCCTACTGAAGTGCAGCAAAAGCTGGTAAATGATATTCCTGAATTGCTTTGGGTTGGTGTACATCAAAAGGGCACATCCTATGTTCTTGAAGGTGTAGAAAAAACCATTGTAAAGGAAGAGGAAGTCGAAGGGCCGAGGAACCTGGTAGCTACAAAAAAAGGTGTAATACAAAAAATGTATGTATCCAAAGGGCTGCCAAAAGTACAAGTGAATGACTATGTGGAGCCTGGAGACATTCTTGTTTCGGGTAAGCTTCAGTTTGATGAGAGCCAGGATAAGGATAAAAAGGAAAAGCAATTTGATTTAGTTGCAGCAGAAGGAGATATCATTGCAAAAACCTGGTATGAAACAGAGGTTACTGTACCGCTGACAGCTAATCATGAGCTCTTAACCGGAAAGAGTGAAAGCAAATATCATTTGAAAATAAATAATTTTGAATTACCAATCTGGGGCTTCGGGTCACCCGATTATAAGGAAATTCACAGAGAAAGGGAAGGAAACAATCTGTATTTTTTAAAATGGAAACTTCCTGTAAAAATAGTAGAAACCAAATTAAGTGAAAAAAGGTATAATCAAGTAGACAGGAGTAAAGAAGAGGCTGTAAATATTGGAATTGAACAAGCGAAAAATGAATTGAAGCTTCAGCTCGGTCCGGATGCAGAAATTGTTTCCGAAAATATTTTGCATGAATCAACCGGGAATGGTAAAGTTAAATTAACCTTATATATGGCTGTGGAAGAAGATATTGTCAAAGAGGTACCAATAAATCAAGGAGATTGATTATGTCAGAAAACTTGAGAACAATTGAGTTACAATTAACTAACCCAAATGAAGCATTAGCTTTGTTTGGTATAAATGATAAATTTTTAAAACAGATTGAAGAACAACTAAATGTGTCCATTGTAACCAGAGGGGAACAAGTTAGTGTATCTGGCACAAATGAAGATATTGCACTTGTCGAAGAAATTTTATTGACGCTTTTATCCATTGTGAGAAAAGGATTGAATATTGCCGAGCGGGATGTTGTGTATGCTGTTGAATTGGCCAAAGAAGGAAAAATAAATCAATTTGAAACACTTTTTGAAGATGAAATCACAAAAAATGCCAAAGGAAAGTCCATTCGGGTAAAAACGTTAGGGCAAAAGAAATATATTACAGCATTGAAAAATCACGATCTTGTTTTTGGCATTGGCCCTGCAGGTACCGGTAAAACATATCTTGCTGTTGTCATGGCAGTTCACGCATTGAAAAATGGAGATGTAAAACGTATTGTGTTAACCCGTCCTGCAGTTGAAGCCGGAGAAAGTTTAGGTTTCCTTCCAGGTGATCTTAAGGAGAAGGTTGATCCTTACTTACGGCCTTTGTATGACGCATTACACGATGTTTTTGGAAGTGAACATACCATGCGTTTAATCGAAAGGGACACAATCGAAATTGCCCCATTAGCATACATGCGCGGACGTACACTTGATGATGCGTACGTTATATTGGACGAGGCGCAGAACACGACACCTGAACAGTTGAAAATGTTTTTAACCCGGTTGGGATTTGGATCCAAAATGGTAATCACCGGAGATATAACACAAATTGACTTGCCAAAGGGAGTAAAGTCCGGATTACAGGAGGCAAAGCAACTGTTGTCTTCAGTTAATGGAATATCTTTTGTTTATCTGGATCAAACAGATGTGGTCAGACACCCATTGGTACAAAAAATTATTGATGCTTATGAAAAACAAAGTGAACCGCGTAAATAAAGTAAGACCCCAACTGGCGGGTCTTATTTCTGTATCTATATCAACTGTTATGAGGTGAGCATAGTGAATAAACTATTCCATAGTATTGTGAACTCATTACTTAAGATTCGGACTAAATGGATAACAATTATTTTGCCTGTTACAGTTTTAGGTGTCTTCTTTTTCCTTGTAACATTTAATAATGTTTATACAGAAACGTATGATATCGAACGGTTCACCAGTGTCAACGAGACAATACGCTCACCGATCACTATAGAAAATGAAGAGGAAACAAAACGAAAAACACGTGAAACAGTCCAGTCAGTTGAAGACAGATATAATATATCATCTGAAATTACTACAGAACAGGTTGCATATGTGGAGGAAATATTTGATGCAATCAAAAAAATGGAACGAGTAAGCAAGGGAAGTGTTCCGGAGTCTGTAGAAGAGAACACACCAGAAGAACTCACAAATCAGGAGAAGGTACAGCGTCTGAATCAAATATTGTCAACTGAGATTACAGAAGAAGTAAATGACGGTATTTTGTATGAAATGGTGGAAGCACAGTCAAAAGCACGAGCAAAAGGAAAAGAACTGTTTATTACATCATTGAATAAAGTATTGGAGAATGGTGTTAGGGTTGAAAATATTCAGAGTGCCAAAACAGAAGTGGAACAAAGCATAAAGTACTCTAATTTGGACAGCAGCATAAAGGAACCATTAATTAAATTAACTGATTTTGCAGTTGTGGAGAATTCATTCTTTGATGTTGAAAAAACGATGGATGCCCGTAAAGAAGCTGCCAGTAATGTGGAACCAGTTATTATCCGTGCGGGAGAAACCATCATCAGGGAAGGGCAGACAATTACCAATGAAATTTATGAGGAGTTGAAACTTGTCGGGCTGCTTGACAATGAACGGAATGTTTTTCCCGTTATTGGATTAGTCTTATTGATACTATTAACAATTACTGTTATCGCTTATGAGATGAACACTGTTGCAAAAAACAACAGCCTCGATAGGGGTAAAATCATTTCGATTTTATTAATCAGCTTTATAGTTGTTGCACTGATGAAAACAGTAAGCTTGTATACATCAGCAGCTAACCAGTTGTTTTTTGCAGTACCGGCAGCAACAGGGGCGTTGTTGATTAAACAATTACTCAATGAGCGATTCGCTATCGTGCTTTCTATTTTATATGCCATTTTGGGAAGTATTATTTTCAACGGTCAAATTCCAGGTTCGTTAAATGTTGAAGCAGGAATTTATTTCTTTTTCTCGCAAATGGCCGGTATTATCTTTTTAGCCAATGTGAAGGATCGGCTGGCAATATTAAAATCCGGTATAGGAATGACTATTGTAAACATTACTGCTGTATTATTATTCTTATTTCTTTCGTTCGAAAAATATACCTTAAGCGAAATATTGCTGCATTCCGGATTTGGAATTATATCTGCATTCTTATCTGCGGTACTAACAATTGGTTTGTTACCTTTTTTTGAGACGGGATTAGGTATTCTGTCAGATATTAAATTACTTTCTCTGGCAAGTCCGAATCAGCCATTACTCCGAAAAATATTGACTGAATCACCTGGTACATATCACCATTCAGTAATGGTTGCCAACTTGAGTGAGACAGCATGTGAAGCAATTGGAGCAAATGGCCTTTTGGCACGGGTAGGGGCTTATTATCATGATATTGGAAAAACGGTACGGCCACATTACTTTATTGAAAATCAATTAGCGATAAAAAACCCGCATGATATAATTGAACCAACGCAAAGTGCCGATATCATTATCAGTCATCCATATGACGGGGCTGATATGCTTAAAAAACATAAATTACCAAAAGAGATTGTTCAGATTGCTATGCAGCATCATGGAACGACCCTTTTAAAGTATTTTTATTATAAGGAAAAGGAAAATAATCGTAATGTCAGAGAAGAAGATTTCAGATATCCCGGACCAAAGCCACAGACTAAAGAAGCGGCAATTATTTGTATTTGTGATTCTGTTGAAGCAGCTGTAAGATCGCTTAAAGAACCAACAGAGGAAAAGATTGAGGAGATTGTAGCTTCAATTGTCAATGACCGTTTAATGGATGGACAGCTGAATGAATGTCCACTGACGTTAAGTGAACTGGAAAAAGTCCAAAAAACAATTTGCGAAACGCTAAAAGGAATCTTTCACTCGAGAATTCAATATCCTATGAAGGAGGCAAAATAATGCATATCGATTTTCATGATGAAACAAAATCTGTTCCGCACGATTATGTTGACTTGCTGCAGCGTCTGCTTATTTTCACAGCAGAGAAAGAAGCAGTCTCAAGGGAGGCTGAAGTATCTGTGAATTTTGTAAGTAATAAAGAAATACAGGAAATTAATCGCAACTATCGTCAGCAGAATAAGGTTACAGATGTTATTTCGTTTGCTATGCAGGAAAAAGCTGATGATGAATTGGATATTGTTGGTGAAGACCTTCCATTAGTTCTTGGTGATATTGTTATTTCCGTCGATAAGGCTAAGGAGCAGGCAGAAGAATATAACCATTCGCTTGAAAGGGAATTAGGATTTCTCACAGTTCACGGTTTTCTGCATTTACTTGGTTATGACCATATGAAGAAAGAAGATGAAGTTGAAATGTTTCAACGGCAGGAAGAAATTCTTGGAGAATTTGGCATTGAACGATAAAAAAAGTAAACGGTCAATTGGATTTTCCTACGCATGGAATGGTTTGAGGGAAGTTTTGAAAACCGAGCAAAATGTTAAGAATCATTTTATGGCAGTTCCTTTCGTTATTGTGGCAGGGGTTATTTTTCAAATCGCTCTGGTAGAGTGGGCTGTAATTATACTTACAATCGGATTCGTCATCGTTACAGAGATGTTAAATACAGCTATAGAAAGACTGATTGATTATGTGAAGCCGGAAATTCATCCGCTTGCTGGAGTAATAAAGGATATTTCTGCAGGAGCAGTTTTACTGTCTGCAATCATTTCAGTAATAGTAGGATTGATTATTTTCCTGCCAGAACTATATGAATTATTTTAGCAAAAACCTTCGACATATGAAGGTTTTTTATATTGGCTGGTTTTTATAAAAGGCTGTTTTCGTATAGATTGTTGTTTTTAATACAAAAGATATAAAATGTGCATTAACCGCCGCGATTGATTTCCGCTGCGGGCAGTCGCTTTCACACCTCCGGGTACCAAGGCGACATCTGCTCAAAAAGTTCGTTTTCGCAGTGTCTTCTTAGCCGCGGGCAACGCTTCAGCCTCCCCGGAAGAAAACCATTTCCTGCGGGGTCTTCAGCCGTTGGGACTGCGATTACTCGCCCCACCGAAAACCTTTTGCTTTTCCCGCAGGAGTCGACTGCCCTCCGCTCCAATCAAACGCTGTTGTTATTTTATAATCTAAATTTGCCTTTTGCCTATGATAACAGCTAGTGCAGTGTTATTCATCTAACCCAGCGGAGGAAATACATGCCCCTGCATCAGGGGTATGCCGACGTTGGCCGACAAGGCCGATTTTAGTCGGCCTTCCTTCTTACGGGAGCAAAGGCCTAGGTGAGACTCGCAGTGCGACTAGCACGGAGAGGCTCATCAGCCGCCCACGGAAAGCGAAGAGTATTTCCGCAGCGGGCGGACTAACACTATATAAAGTTACGTCGCAATTTGTATCTACTACGAGGTAAAATTTGCGAAATGCGCCTTATAAAAAGACAGATCGCTGGTATTTATTTGGGTAAGTATCTGACATAGTAATTGTCGAATCATGCGGAATGAGAAAAACTTTTTAAAGGTTTTGTCATATGCATATGAAACTGATTACATTTTATAGTATGATATAAATTAAATAGAAATAACTTCTGCGGAGGATACAACATGGATAACACATTCAAATCAGGTTTTATCGCAATCATAGGCAGACCAAACGTTGGAAAGTCTACATTTATGAACAAAGTAATAGGGCAAAAAATTGCAATAATGAGTGATAAAGCACAAACCACCCGAAATAAGATTCAAGGTGTTTTAACCCAGGAAGATTCACAATTTGTATTTATCGATACTCCGGGAATTCATAAGCCCAAACACCGTCTGGGCGATTTCATGGTAAGAATTGCTGAAAATACGTTAAATGAAGTAGATGCAATATTATTTATGATAAATGCAAAAGAAGGATATGGAAAAGGCGATCAGTATATTATAGATCACCTGCAGCAAACAAAACGTCCGGTTTTTTTAGTGATTAATAAAATAGACCTGGTTCATCCGGATGAATTGCTTCCTTTGATTGAACAATATAAAGACAAATATAATTTTAAGGAAGTCATCCCTGTATCAGCACTTCAGGGAAATAATGTCACACATTTACTGGATGTTCTGAAAGCATATATTCCCGAAGGACCACAATATTATCCGGAAGATCAAATTACCGATCATCCCGAACGGTTTATCATTAGTGAATTAGTCCGGGAAAAAGCACTGGAGTTAACGAGAGAGGAAGTTCCGCATTCGATTATGGTCGTAATTGAAAATATTGAAGAACGGGAATCAAATGCGGTTTTTATTCAAGCGACAATCGTTACCGAACGAAAAACCCAAAAAGGAATTCTTATCGGAAAACACGGGAGTATGCTAAAAAATATTGGCAAGAACGCTCGTAAAGATATAGAAGCATTACTGGGATCAAAAGTATATCTGGAACTTTGGGTGAAAGTTCAAAAAGACTGGCGTAATAAAGAATCCCAGCTCCGTGAATTCGGCTACCGCAGTGATGAATATTAAACTTGGTAAAATTTAAAACTCATTGTTACAGCTTCGGTGGGAATTCTAAGAATAGTACTTTTTCAAATTAGCTATAAGAAAGGTGGGGTTTCTTGTGATCGACTTTACCTGGAGATTATTTAGTCAAACAGGAAACATTGAAACCTATTTGTTATTGAAAGAGTTAGAACAAGGTAAAGGAAATTCAGGTGATGGAACAGAACAAGAAGGTGAAGAGGTATCATCATTTGACACAAATTTATAGTGCATGCTAATTTTTTAATGGATGGCTCAAAGAAGGTGATACTTTTTGCTCGAAAAAATGGAAGGTATTGTCATTAAAACGCAAGATTACAGTGAATCACATAAAATAGTTACACTTTACAGCAACAAGCTTGGAAAAATCTCTGCACTTGCCAGAGGTGCCAAGAAACCAAAAAGCAGAATGGCTGCGGTTACGCAGCCATTCATCCTTGGTGAATTCTTTGTTTATGTTAATTCGGGGCTAAGTACCATACAACAAGGTGACGTAATTGACTCGCTTCGTTTCATACGGGAAGATATTATAAAGACTGCATATGCGGCGTACGTAGTTGAACTCACCGATAAATTAACTGATTCACGTATACCAAATAAATATCTTTTTGATCAGCTTTATCAGACTTTATGCTGGATAGGAGAACATAATGAAGCAGATATTCCAATCATGATGTTTGAGTTAAAACTGTTTGCAACAGCTGGATTTGCTCCGGGGTTGGACAGATGCGTGAATTGCGGAAATAAGGAATCTGCATTCTCCTTTTCAATTGCAGAAGGTGGGTTGATCTGTTCGAGATGTAAGCAAATAGACCCCGAATCAATTGTACTGCCTGACAAGATAGCAAAACTATTGAACATATTCGCAAATATCGAACTTGAGCGGATCGGAACCATTTCAGTAAAACCTGAAAATAAAAAATTACTTCGTCAGCTTATTGATGCCTATTATGATCAATATGGCGGCTATTTTCTGAAATCCAAACGTTTTTTGGATCAAATGGATAAACTTAAATAGAAGTAATTTTGTTGACATTAAAGGACTAATACAGTATTGTTTGTACATATTTTATAAGCAATTGAAATGCAATGATGGAGAATAGTACTTATTGATTTGCTGTTTGCAGCGAGTCCGGGCTGGTGGAAGCCGGATAATGGCACAGTAGGGAATGGCGCTCCTGAGCACGAAAGTATAAAGTGGCTCTTTACAAAAAGAGCAAGTAGGGTGGAACCGCGGAATACAACCCGTCCCTATGTCAGTTAAATGGCATAGGGACGGGTTTTTATATTATGGTATGAAAAATTGTTTTTGGAGGATGTGTAATATGACTATTCAGGAAATGATTTTAACGCTGCAAAAGCATTGGTCAGAACAAAATTGTATTTTAATGCAGGCATATGACGTTGAGAAGGGGGCAGGAACAATGTCTCCGATGACTTTGCTCAGAAGTCTCGGACCGGAACCATGGAATGTTGCGTACGTTGAACCTTCAAGAAGGCCGGCTGATGGGCGATACGGGCAAAATCCCAACCGACTTTATCAGCATCACCAATTTCAGGTAATTATGAAACCTTCCCCGGACAACATACAGGATTTGTACTTGGATTCACTGAAGGCACTAGGAATAAATCCATTGGAACATGATATCCGGTTTGTGGAAGATAATTGGGAAAACCCTACACTGGGTGCTGCTGGTTTAGGTTGGGAAGTTTGGCTTGATGGAATGGAAATAACCCAATTTACCTATTTTCAGCAAATCGGAGGACTGGAGGCAAATCCGGTTGCTGTTGAAATAACATACGGTATTGAGCGTTTAGCTTCTTATATTCAGGATAAGGAAAACGTTTTTAATCTGGAATGGACTGACGGTGTAACAGTTAAAGATATTTTCCTGCAACCAGAATATGAGCATTCCAAATACACATTTGAAGAGTCAAATACGGATATGTTGTTTCAATTATTTTCAATGTACGAAAATGAAGCGAAGCTAACAATGGAAAAAGGTTTGGTATTTCCGGCATATGATTATGTTCTGAAATGTTCACATACATTTAATTTGCTTGATGCGAAAGGTGTTATTTCAGTTACCGAGCGAACAGGGTATATATCCAGGATTCGTAATCTGGCAAGAAGTATTGCTAAAGCATATGTGGATGAACGTGAACGGCTGGGTTTCCCAATGCTTAAGAAGGAGGCGGAATAATGGCTGAAGATGTATTAATTGAAATAGGACTTGAAGAACTGCCTGCACGTTTTGTGGATACCGCAGAAAGTCAGCTGATAAGTATGACGAAGGATTGGCTCGATGAATTACGGATTTCATATGATTCTATTACTTCATATTCCACGCCTAGACGACTTGCTGTTTTAATAAAAGATATCGCAGAAAAACAGACTTCATTTGAAGAGGAAGTAAAGGGCCCCGCTGAGAAAATTGCCAAGGATGATCAGGGGAATTGGTCGAAAGCGGCAATTGGCTTTACAAAAGGTCAGGGCAAGACAGTTGACGATATTTATATGAAGGATTTAAAAGGCACAAATTATATTTATGTGAAAAAACAGATTGTAGGGAAAGAAACAGCTGAAATGCTCCCATCATTTGGCTCTATCATTGAGTCGATTCAATTCCCGAAAAATATGCGCTGGGCTGAACAAACATTACGCTATGCCCGGCCAATTCGCTGGATGCTTGCACTATATGGTGAACAAGTTATTCCGTTCGAAGTAGCCGGAGTAGAAACAGGCAATTTCACGTATGGGCACCGGTTTTTAGGTGACAAGATTGTTTTGAGTTCACCGGAGAAATACCAGGATGTATTGAAAGACAATTATGTTATTGCTGATCCGAATGAGCGTGAACATTTGATAGTAGATGGAATTAAGAAGCTTGAAGAGGAGCATGGATATTATATCCCAGTAGATGACGGCCTGTTAAATGAAGTACGTAATCTCGTGGAATATCCAGCTGTTTTTGTTGGTTCTTTTGAACAATCATTTTTAAAGCTTCCACCTGAAGTGTTAATTACATCGATGAAAGAACATCAGCGATACTTTCCGGTAAAGTCGAAAGAAGGAAAGTTACTTCCTTATTTTGTTGGCGTTCGAAATGGTGATAATAACGCAATTCAAACTGTAATTAAGGGTAATGAAAAAGTACTTCATGCACGCTTATCAGATGCACAATTCTTCTTTGAAGAAGATCAGAAGCATTCGATTGATTACTACCTGGAGAAATTGGAGCGGGTTGTTTTTCAGGTGAAACTAGGGACAATAAGCGATAAAGTGAATCGAATTGTTCAGCTTACAAGTCAATTGGCAAAACAGTTGGATCTTGAGAATCAAACAACAGACAGGGCAGTCAGAGCGGCAAAGATCTGCAAATTTGATCTCCCTACAAATATGGTAGATGAATTTACTGAGCTTCAAGGGATAATTGGGGAAACATATGCAGTCAATTTTGGTGAGGATAAAGCAGTGGCCAAAGCAGTTGCCGAACATTATATGCCAATCCAATCAGATGGACGGCTTCCGAATTCTATTGAAGGAGCTATCGTAAGTATTGCTGATAAACTGGATACAATCGTCGGGTGTATTTCAGTGGGATTAACACCAACTGGTTCCCATGATCCTTATGGGTTAAGACGACAGGCTGCCGGTGTTTTAAGAATCCTCAAGGAACACGAATGGGACATTGCCGTTGAGTCATTGCTGGATATGACGCAAGCTCTATTTCAGAAGCAGGAAATTGAACAGGATGATCAGGATAAAACGAGAGCGGAATTAGATCAATTCTTCATGCTGCGTGCTACATTTATTCTGAAGGAAATGAAAATTGAACAGGATGTTATTCAATCAGTTCTGCACAGGGAACTGGGTGTTGTTTCCTACACAGCAGCTAAAGCAAAAGTTTTATCACAAAAGCGAAATGATCATGCGTTTAAATCTGCCCAGGAGGCACTTGTCCGTGTGCTTAATTTGGCCGGGAAAACAGAATTGACGGATGTTGATCCGGCGTTTTTTGAAACAGATTCTGAAAAAGAACTTTTTGAGACATATCTGATAACAAAAGACGCATATAAAGATGCTAATGAAAGACAGCAGGCTGAAGTTGCCCTTGCTCAATTAGAGAATCTTGCACAACCGATTCACAACTTCTTTGATCATAATATGGTTATGGCAGATACGGAGACAATTCGTAACAATCGACTATCCCTGGTAAACAATTTAGCAGCATTGATTACTGACTATGCTGATTTGTCAATGATCGAATGGAAGCAGCAGTTTTGAATTAAGATAACAGTATTTTCTTTTTCACTAATATAGTCTATAATATTGGGAAATAGTATGTCACATTTAGCAGGTAGGTGAAAAAGTGGAGTTATCGAACAGACAGGAGCAAATAATTCAAATCGTGAAGGAAAATGGTCCGATAACCGGAGAGCATATCGCAGATCATTTAAGTCTTACAAGGGCGACGTTACGTCCGGACCTGGCAATACTGACTATGGCCGGATTTTTGGATGCCCGTCCAAGAGTTGGTTATTTTTATACTGGTAAGACCGGTTCGGAACTGCTGACAGAAAAGATAAAAAAGTTTAAAGTGCATGAATATCAGTCTGTACCAATTGTGGTAAAAGAAGATGCGTCCGTCTATGATGCCATTTCAACAATGTTTTTAGAAGATGTGGGAACTCTCTTTGTCGTGAACAGCAACTCCTTGCTGACGGGGGTTCTGTCACGAAAAGACTTATTAAGGGCAAGTATTGGAAAGCAGGATTTAGATGCTATTCCAGTACATATTATTATGACCAGGATGCCTAATATCACCGTATGTTACCGGGAAGATTTAATGATAGATGCGGCAAAAAAAATGATAGACAAGCAAATTGATGGGTTGCCTGTGTTAAAAGACCCGGAAAAAGAACCTGAAATTGTAGGGCGGATAACAAAAACTACGATTACCAAAGCGTTTGTTGAATTAATAATGGATGAGCATTGATAAGGAAGGAGCATAGACATGGGGGATAAATCATATGTTTACGTTTTATCTGATTCTGTTGGGGAAACTGCTGAGTTAGTTATTAAAGCAGGTCTTAGTCAATTTAATAATGGGGAATACAAAATTCAGCGCGTACCATACGTTGAGGATGAGAAGACAATTGACGAAACGATTCAACTGGCACAGGAAAAAGAAGGGGTTATAGGTTTTACACTTGTCGATCCGATTTTACGTAAATATCTGAATACAAAAGCAAAAGAAAAAAATATCGAAGCAATCGACATCATGGGTCCGATGCTGGATGCAATGGGACGGGCTTTTGATAATAACCCGCGTCTTGAGCCGGGATTGGTGCATAAATTGGATGAGGATTACTTTAAGCGTGTTGAGGCAATCGAGTTTGCAGTAAAGTATGATGACGGAAGAGACCCTCGGGGGATTGCCCGTGCAGATATTATATTAATCGGTGTTTCGCGCACGTCAAAGACTCCTCTGTCACAATACCTGGCACATAAACGATTAAAAGTTGCCAATGTACCAATTGTTCCTGAAGTTGATCCACCAGAGGAATTATATGAAGTTAATCCGGATAAATGTATCGGTTTACGAATCAGCCCCGAAAAGCTGTATGATATACGTAAAGAAAGGCTAAAGGCATTGGGTCTTGGTGATCAGGCTACTTATGCGAATATGGAAAGAATACATCAGGAGCTTGATTATTTTAATAAAGTAGTTGAAAAAATCGGTTGCAGAGTAGTCGATGTATCAAATAAAGCTGTTGAGGAAACAGCTAACGTAATACAGCACATGTTCAGACGGTAATATAAGCAATTAGCATTCTACTTAATAAGTGGAATGTTTTTTGCTTTTGGCTGTTTTTGTAAGGATTGTTGTTTTTGACACAATAAATATATAATGCGACGTAACTTTTAAAAAAAAGAGTGAGTGCTGTAACACCGCTGCGGAAATACACTTCGCTTTCCGTGGGCGGCTGCCCGGCCCTCTTCGTGCTTACGCACTCAGTGGTCTCACCTAGGCCTTTCCTCCCACAGGAGTCTCAGCGCATTTCCTCCGCTAAAATTGCTTGATATATCCCGATAGTTCGCATTATATATCAACAACGAGGGTAAAAAGCAAAAAAATTTACAATTCAGCCACATTTTTCACTGGTAAATTTAAAAACTTTGTATTATAATTATTTTTTGTGTGAAAATTATATAATAAGTGTGTATAGAGGACGAGATGAGATATTCAGAATAATAAAACATTGGAAAATAAGAAGGAATCCCGATCAACTATGTAGAATTAAAGATTATGAGAGGTACAATATTACAACTGGTTTATACAAAATCCTTCTAAGTCAGCAAACATTCTGGAAGGAAATTTTTTTCGACTTTCCAAAAAATATTGTCGAATTTTGCAGGGTTTTCTTAACTCGTATCGAATTACATTAAAACATGGTGGTAAAAATGCCAATTCAAATACCTGAAGAAGTAATTGAAGATGTACGTAAATCCAATGATATTGTTGATGTTATCGGAGAATACGTACAATTGAAAAAGCAGGGACGGAATTACTTTGGGCTTTGTCCGTTTCATGGTGAAAAATCTCCTTCTTTCTCAGTTACACAAGAGAAACAAATATTTCATTGTTTTGGTTGTGGCAAAGGCGGGAATATAATTACGTTTATTATGGAGATGGAAGAACATTCCTTTCATGAAGCGTTAAAACTTCTGGCCGATCGGGGCGGAGTAAAATTACCTGAAACCGGACAAGGAAAAGAGTCATCGATGTCCCGGGAAAATCAGAGTATCCTTTCAGCCTATGAATGGGTTACAAAGCTATATCACCACCTGCTGCGATACACAAAAGACGGGAAAGAAGGCTATCAATACTTTAAAGACCGAGGAATAAATGATGAAACAATTGATGTTTTCCAGCTGGGTTTTGCACCAAAAATAAAGGATTTTACAGCAGCGTTTCTGGAGAAAAAGGGATTTCATCAGCAAATTTCGGTAAAAGCCGGTTTACTTTCTTCGCATGAGGATAATAGTGTTACAGACAGGTTTAGAGGAAGAGTCATTTTCCCGATCCGAAACCACTTAGGAAAAACAGTAGGATTTGGCGGTCGTACAATAGGTGACCTGGAACCCAAATATTTGAACAGTCCGGAAAGTGAGCTGTTTCAAAAGGGACGATTGTTATATAATTTTGACTTGGCCAAAAAACATATCCGCAAAGAAAACGAAGTGGTGTTGTTTGAGGGATATATGGATGTCATATCTGCGTATCAGGCTGGTGTGAAAAATGTAGTTGCAACCCTTGGAACTTCACTTACCGAAAGCCAGGCGAAATTGTTAAGAAGATATGTCGATACGGTTATCCTTTGCTACGATGCAGACAAAGCGGGGATTGAAGCAACCTATAAAGCCGCTGTTATACTGCGAAAGGCAGGCTGTTATGTTAAAATCGCAAATCTTCAGGACGATATGGACCCTGATAACTATATCAGAGAATATGGTTCAACAGCATTTCAGGATAAAGTCATAAAAGCAAGCAATACATTTATGAGCTTTTATATGCGTTACCTGAAAAAAGATTATAATTTAAGTCTTGAAGGAGATCGCATACAGTATATAGAAACAATCCTTAAAGAACTGGCGAAGATTGACAGCTCCGTTGAGAGGGAATATTACCTGAAAGAGCTCAGTAATGAATACAGTTTATCAATGGAATCATTAACACAGGAAATTCAGTCACATCGGCAAAAGATGGGTACTGACAAGGATAAGAGAGAAAAGAACAGATATACTAATAGGGCATCACAGTTTAAACAGTCAAAAAAGTTACTGCCAGCTTTTCATAATGCAGAAAGACAGCTTATTGCACATATGTTGCAAGACATTGCCATTACTGGTAAAGTGCAGGAGGAAATAGGTGCATCGTTTAATATCGATGAACATAAAATAATTGTTACACATTTATTTGCATATTATGAAGAAGGCCATCAGGCTGATATCAGTATGTTCATTGAAATGCTTAATGATGCTAAGCTCAGGCAAATCGTTACAGAGATTGCAATGATTCCTGTTCATGAAAATATCAGTGACAGGGAAATCAATGATTATATACGAATGATTCGTGCTGAAAACAGCAATAAAGATAGTATCCAGTCTCTTAAAGAAGAGCAGAGGTTAGCCGAGCAGCAAAATGATCCCATAAAAGCTGCCAGAATAGGTATGAAAATCATTGAATTGCAGAAGCAATTAAAGAACACAAATTGAAATTGAATGTTGTTGGAAGGAGGGGGACTCATGGCCGAAAATAAGCCTTCACAAACAAAAGAAAATGAAAATGAGCTTACACTGGATCAGGCAAAGGATCAACTGCTTGAGCTGGGAAAGAAGCGCGGCGTATTGGCTTATGAAGAAGTAGCTGATCGGTTATCCAGCTTTGAAATTGAATCCGATCAGATGGATGAATTTTATGAGTACCTAACAGAACAAGGTGTAGAAGTAATTGGTGATTCAGAAGAAGATCCCAAGATGCAGCAAATTGCAAAAGAAGAAGAATTTGACTTAAATGATTTAAGTGTACCACTCGGTATAAAAATAAATGATCCAGTCCGGATGTATTTAAAAGAAATAGGCAGAGTGGATTTGTTATCGGCGGCAGAGGAAATCGATCTTGCACACCGAATTGAAGATGGCGAGGAAGAAGCCAAGAGGCGACTGGCAGAAGCGAACTTACGACTTGTTGTAAGTATTGCCAAACGCTATGTTGGTCGTGGAATGCTGTTCCTTGACTTGATTCAGGAAGGAAATATGGGACTTATTAAAGCGGTGGAAAAATTTGATTACCGTAAAGGATTTAAATTCAGCACGTATGCAACATGGTGGATTCGCCAGGCAATAACAAGAGCAATTGCCGATCAGGCGCGTACAATCCGTATACCTGTTCATATGGTTGAAACAATTAATAAGCTAATCCGTGTACAGCGTCAGTTATTACAGGACTTGGGAAGAGAACCTACACCTGAAGAAATCGGGAAAGAGATGGAACTCTCACCGGACAAGGTTAGGGATATTTTGAAAATTGCTCAGGAACCAGTATCACTGGAAACGCCTATCGGAGAGGAAGACGATTCCCATTTAGGTGATTTTATTGAAGATCAGGAAGCAGTTTCTCCATCTGATCATGCAGCGTATGAGTTGTTAAAAGAACAACTTGAAGATGTCCTTGATACCCTTACCGACCGGGAGGAAAATGTGTTGAGACTCCGGTTCGGACTTGATGATGGCCGGACAAGGACATTGGAAGAGGTTGGAAAGGTATTTGGAGTAACCAGGGAGCGAATTCGCCAAATAGAGGCAAAAGCATTAAGGAAATTAAGACATCCTAGTCGCAGTAAACGATTAAAAGATTTCCTTGAATAAAATCGTTTCAGTCATTGAGTACTTACGTTGTGCACAATGGCTGTCCAATGAAATAAACTTAAACCTGGCCATGGGTTTTGGACTGCATCGGGGTGACTTCTATGTCAGAAAATCGAATTTCTACAATTATTGAGGAAATCAATTATTGGAAAGAACATAAATTACTACCTGATGTTTACTGTGATTTTCTTTTGGCATTGTATACGAATGGTGAGGCTTCCGCTGAAGAGGCCACCGCAAAGAGCGGGATGAATTTTATTCATGTAGTTCAGCATATCCTGTTAGTCTCACTGTTGCCTTTTTCTTTTTTAGTCGTTTATTTTACGGAATTTCATGTTCTGCTAATAATAAGTATTTTATTGCTTTTTGTGATATTTTCTTTTTGGATGTTTCGAAATAATAAACGAGACAGTTTAACTTATCACTTGTCACTGGCAACAATCCTTATGCTGATTTTATTAATGTCAGTATATGTCGCTGCAAATAGCAATGTCAGCCAGTGGTTTCTGCAGTTGCTGGTGTTTTGCAATTTTATACTCTGGTATTACTTTGGTTACAAAAATAGAATAAAATATCTTAAAATTGTTAGTGTAATTGGTATACTGTTTGTTATCTTATATATAATGTTACAAAAATTTCACATCTTATCACTTTAAAGATACTATGTTTTCGAGTAAAATAAATATAGCTTTTATATCACAATAAAATAAGGGGATTACATAAAGGAGGTACCACGATGAGTAAAAATGCGGTTGTTCCTTATGCAATTGTTGCAGTGGTAGGGATACTGTTAGTGATTGTTATGTCAGTGGTAGGTTTAAACCAGCAAGAGGCAATTCAGAATCAAGAACAAAACGGTGGTGAGAAACAGGAGCAATCAGGTGAATCAGGAGGAGGAGAAACAGCTTCTACTGATGCCGCGAAAATATATGAAAACACTTGTGCATCTTGTCATGGAGCTGATTTGTCCGGTGCAGTAGGTCCTGCTCTGAACAAAGTAGGCAGCAAGTATGATAAAGCAGAAATTAAGGAAATTATTAAAACCGGTTTCCCTGATGCACAACCACCAATGCCAGGCGGATTAGTTCAGGGTGCAGAAGCTGATGCTCTTGCACAATGGCTATCAGAGAAGAAGTAATCAGATATACTTAATAGTTAATCACACGAAAAAGAGTAAGCTTAACTGTCATACAGCAGGCTTACTCTTTTATGCTATGAAGAGGGAGTTAACTAGAAAGATGACAGCAAATAACAACTCGATTAATCTATCAACGCGCCTGCAAAAAGTTGCAGCTTTTTTGCCAAATGGAGCCAATTTTGCTGATATCGGTTCAGATCATGCTTATCTGCCATGCTATGTATGTTTACAGGACCAGACAGCTCATGCCATAGCCGGTGAAGTAAATGAAGGTCCTTATTACAGTGCACTAGAGACAGTGGAGAGATATATGTTTGCCAAAAGAATAGAGGTTAGATTGGGTAATGGATTATCTGTCCTGCAAAAAGATGAAGTAAATCAGGTTGTAATTGCAGGTATGGGAGGTGCGCTTATCAGGACTATTCTTGACGAAGGAAAGCAATCCCTGGACACTGTACAGCGTATTATTGCACAGCCGAATATTGATGAGCGAAGTGTGCGATACTGGTTTTATGAAAATGGTTATACGATTTCCAATGAGGCGATACTGGAAGAAAACGGACATATTTATGAAATTATTGTTGCAGACAGGAAAGCCGACGGAAGTCAGTACATACCGGACTTATTTGAAAAGCAGCTCTTATTTGGGCCAATTTTATTGAATGAGAAATCAGATATTTTTATTCAGAAATGGAAACACGAACGAAATAAGCGGCGCAGAGTACTCGATGAGATGAAAAAAGCAACTGAAAAAGACAAACAGAAAATCAGCGCTTTTGAAAAGGAATTATTGTGGATAGAGGAGGTTTTAGGTGATGACAACAGTAATCCAAAATCGTGATATTTTTCGAGCGATGGAAAAATGGGCTCCACAGCATTTGGCTTATGACTGGGATAATGTCGGGCTGCAGGTTGGCTCATTTCAGAATGAAGTAAAAAAGGTCATGGTTACACTTGATGTATTGGAAACTGTCGTTGATGAGGCAATTGAAAACGATGTTGACCTGATCATTGCGCATCATCCATTATTATTTAAGTCGATGAAGCAGGTGAATGTTGATTCACCACAGGGAAACATTATCCAAAAATTAATACAGCATAATATCTCTGTTTATGCTGCCCACACCAACCTGGATATTGCTGCAGGCGGCGTGAATGATATGTTATGTGATTTATTAGGTGTACAAGATAAAGAAGTGCTTCTAAACAGCCGAACAGAGAAGCTGGTGAAAATTGCCGTATTTGTACCTGAATCTCATGCGGATGAAGTACGTAACGCCTTAAGTGAAAAGGGGGCCGGACATATTGGTAATTACAGTCACTGCACGTTTCAATCGGATGGCCAAGGAACATTTAAGCCTCTTGAAGGAACAAATCCGTATATTGGCTCACAGGAAAAATTGGAATTTGTCGATGAAGTTAAAATAGAAACCATTCTGCCTGAAAATAAACTATCACAGGTTGTTGATGCTATGATTGCCGCACATCCATACGAGGAACCTGCTTATGATATTTACCCGATGGAAAATAACGGACAAACGTACGGTATAGGACGTATTGGTACATTAAATAAAAATATGACCTTAAAACAGCTGGGTGAACATGTAAAAAAGACACTTAATGTTCCAAATCTGCGAATTACAGGTGACTTGTCAAAGGATGTTAAAAAGGTTGCTATTTTGGGTGGAAGTGGAGAAAAGTATATTCATGCAGTTAAACAAATGGGTGCAGATGTATATATTACAGGCGATATGACCTTCCATACAGCACAGGATGCATGGCAAATGGGATTGTCGGTTATTGATCCTGGACATCATGTTGAAAAAGTAATGAAAGATGCTGTGAAAAAATACTTGGACAGTTTTTTTGCCGACGAACAGATAGAAGTTACTGTATCACATTCCAATACAGAACCATTTCGGTTTATTTGATGCAAGAGTAACCATTCTGAATTATAATAGAGAAAGTCAAGTCCGCGCAACACCGAAAAGGAGCAATACAGCATGGAATACAAATTTAATCAGTTTCAGTTTCAGCCTGAACTCAGTGATGTTATCGACCAATTGGCGTTTAGAAAACCGTCAGAAATACAACAGAAAGTAATACCTGCAATTTTGAAGGGGACAAGCGTAATTGGTCAGTCCCATACAGGGTCAGGAAAAACGCACGCATATTTATTGCCATTGTTTAATCAAATCGATTCAAGCAAACGTGAAGTACAGTTCGTTATTACTGCACCTACTCGTGAACTGGCCATGCAAATCCATGAAGAGGTCAGAAAAATAATCCATTACGCAGGGAAAGAACAAATATGGATTGCCAAATTGCTTGTTGGCGGAACAGACAAACAAAAGATGATGGAAAAATTGAAGGAACCGCCACATATCATTGTTGGTACTCCAGGCAGAATTCTGGACATGGTTAAAGAAGAAGCCATTTCCATTTATTCTGCTGCATCTTTTGTTATCGATGAGGCTGATCTAATGCTTGATCTTGGGTTTATTAATGATGTCGATCAATTGCTTGTACGCGCCAAAAAAGATGTACAGCTGCTGGTTTTTTCAGCCACCATTCCACAACGTCTGGAACACTTTTTCAGGAAGTATCTGGAGAACCCTTTACATGTTAAAATTGATGACAAGCTTTCGCCGGAGAAGATGGAACATCGATTAGTTCCTTTAAAACACCGAAATGCTTCGGATATTATTATGGATATATCAAAAACGATCCATCCATATCTTGCCATTATTTTTACAAACGGTAAGGATAATGCCAATGAGCTGGAAGGTTTACTCCAACAAAAAGGTCTTAACGTCGGCCTCATTCACGGAGGGTTAAAGCCCAGAGAAAGAAAACGTGTATTAAAAGATATACAAAACCTCAGATATCAATATATAATCGCTACGGATCTTGCATCAAGGGGAATTGATATTAAAGGGGTAAGCCATGTCATCAACGCTCAGCTTCCTAAAGAAGAAGATTTTTATATTCATCGTGTAGGAAGAACCGCACGTGCCGGAATGGAAGGTACAGCAATCAGCCTATATGACGAACAAGATATCAAGCTGATAGACAAGCTGGAACAGAAAGGTTTAACATTCACATTTTACGATATAAAAAATGGTGAATGGAAAGAGTCAAAAGCCTGGAATGAGCGTGGATTACGTACAAAAAAAACAACTGATGTCGATGCCGAGGCATGGAAACACGTCAGAAAAGCCAAAAAAGTTAAACCAGGCTACAAAAAGAAAATGAAAAAGCAAAAAGATCAAATAAAAAAGCAGATGCTAAAGAAAACAAAAAACAAACGAAATAAATAGGGGTGGAGACATTGTTAAAAATTGGATCACACGTTTCGATGAGCGGGAAGAAAATGCTGTTAGGTTCCAGTGAGGAAGCTGTTTCTTATGGTTCCAATACATTTATGATTTATACCGGCGCACCGCAGAACACACGCAGAAAGCCGATAGAAGAGCTGAATATTGAAGCTGGTCAGGACCACATGCAGGAAAATGGAATTGATGACATTGTTGTTCATGCTCCATATATAATCAATATTGGGAACACAGTGAAACCCGAAACATTTGAATTGGGAGTAAACTTTTTACGGAATGAAATTGACCGTACGGCTGCAATTGGTGCAAAACAAATCGTCCTGCATCCGGGTGCACATGTCGGAGCCGGTGCAGATAAAGGAATTGAACGAATTATTGAAGGCCTGAATGAGGTGCTTGAAAAGGATAAAGATGTTCAAATAGCACTGGAAACAATGGCAGGTAAAGGATCTGAGATTGGACGCACGTTTGATGAATTAGCTAAAATTTTTGACAGAGTTACACATAATGAAAAATTGTCCGTTTGCCTTGATACATGTCACATCCATGATGCGGGGTACAATGTTGTAAATGATTTTGATGGGGTTCTGGACGAATTTGACAAAATTATCGGTGTTGACCGTCTGAAGGTAATTCATGTTAATGACAGTAAAAATGAACGAGGAGCCCATAAAGACCGTCATGAAAATATCGGATTTGGGCATATTGGTTTTGATGCATTGCATTATGTAATTACACATCCGCAACTGGAACATTTACCAAAAATATTGGAAACTCCTTATGTGGGTGAAGATAAGAAAAATAAAAAGCCTCCATATAAATTTGAAATTGAAATGATCAAAAATGGATCATTTATTACGGATTTAAAAGAAGAAATTGTAAACCAATAAGGAGAAGAGGCTGGGACATAACAAAATAGTGTTGCGCAAAAGACGAACAATGTATGGAAGCAGCGGAGGGAATATACGTAGACTCCTGGGGGAGGAAAGGCATCGGTGAGACTACGAAGTGCGTTAGCGCTTCGGAGGCTCACCAGCCGCCCCCGGAAAGCGAAGTATATTCCCGGAGCGGTTTCATACACCATTTCCACTATGTTCGGTTTCTGTTTTTGATAAAACACTTTTGTCCCAGTCTCTTTTATTTAGTTTTATAATAATTAATTAAATAAGTGTCCCAGACCATATGTTTTGATAATTTCCCGGAATAAACTGAATGCTTTTTGAGCTGTATCCCTATCTGTAATGCGTTCAAGTTCTTCAAATAATTTTGTACGGCTTTGAGCATCAAAAGGGTCTATTGGATGATTTTGTATATATGTTGTAATCTGCTTTGCCTGATTCCTGGAAATATGAAAACCATATTGGTGACTGTAATGCAGAAGTTCATCTGGTGTAAGTTGTTTCATTTTTTGGGTAACCAGATCCTTAATAAATTTTGACATATTTAGTCTCCTTAAAAAGTTTCTGATTCACTATATGCACATTAAGAAAGAAAATTACCTTGGACAACACAAAGGAGAAGGAAGAGTGGTTTCCATAAACTACCATTATTATATTGCGCTTGTCTCCATAAACTAAAAACGCACCTCACTAAAGGAAAGCGAGGTCTTGCCGATGGACGAACAAAATCGCAATACAAATTACCCGGGTGGAAACGCACCGAACCAGGAAGAACAACCAGACACACAGGATATGGTAGCAACAAATTTAAATGGCCAGCAGCCCTATCCGACAGAAACACAAAGTAGAAGAGATGATGAGGAATTTGCTGCTGAAATGACCGCGGATGATATTAATGAATCTGTCGAAAATGATGATGAAGGCACACAGGTTAACAGTGCTTTTGGATGGATTGCCTTGTCGTTATCCATCATTTCGTTTTTTATCATGCCGATCATCCTTGGAGGTGCAGGGGTCATACTTGGTTTTATTTCAAAAAGCCGAGGTGCAGATACGTTAGGTAATACTGCTATCGTTGCTGGTGCAATATCGATTTTAATTAGGTTGTTTGTTCTTCCGTATGTATAACCTGAAAAGAGGCTGATTAAATGTCAGCCTCTTTTTCATATACAGGAAAATAATAAAATGTATTTGTCTTTAGCTTCTCAGGATCATTAACAGTTGGATTTAAAGCTTCAAAATCAGCAATAATCTGCTTTATGTCCATCGTGTTTATTTTCTGTTGGTTTATTTGTTCAACTATTGATAATACTGTTTCTCCCTGCTGTACTTTTACCCTCATAACTGTCAGGTCATTTGCCTCCTCACTATTGTATTCATTTTCATATTGATTATTTGTGGAATTTAAAGGAGTTCCAACAGTTAAATCTTTATACAAACTAATTATAAATAATATAATAAACATATATAAAAGGGTTTTTTTAATATTATTCATCTTTTTTTCTCCTTTATGAAACAAATTACTTCATTAAAACGTATATCTATTGGTAGGAAAAGGAGGCTTGCAAATGGATGTTTTTTCATTGGATTGGATAGGGTTTGTGATCACTGGCTTTGGCACCTTATTTTTAATCGGTGAACTGCTTGTTAACATGCGCGGATTTTTTGGACTTATGGGTATAAGTTTTATTACTGTTTATTTTGCTGCTTATCTGGAAACAGGCTCCTTTATCATAATGCTTATTATTTATATTGTTGGCTTATTACTTATTATCATTGATGGAAAGATAATAAATGATGGTACACTTGCTACAATCGGTTTAGCCTGTATGCTGATAGCAGTAGCATTGACAGCACCGAACCTTACAGCAGGTATGTATGCGGTTATAGGAGTTCTTTTAGGCGGATTTTCATCGTTTTTTTTCCTGAAAGTGTTTAAGCGGCGTGATATGTGGTCAAAAATAGCGTTAGTGGATCAGCTGACAAAAGAGGCAGGATATAACTCCATGAGTGAGGATTATGGGAATTTAATGGAGAAAGAAGGAATTACTGTAAGCAATTTGCGTCCGGTTGGAACAATACGCATTGACAACAAAAATTACAGTGCTGTTTCGAATGGAGAATGGATTCCCAAAGACAGTGAAATAAAAGTTGTTCATGTAGACGGTACAAAAATACTGGTTGAAAATAAAATTGATTAACAAAGATAATACTCGTTGAATCAAATATGATTCATGAGTATTATCTTTTTTATTTCTGCATTAAAAATACAGTATTAGGGTAGTTAATAAATATAACAGATTTTTAGGATGTACTCGAATGTAAATTTTATGTTAATTTTTTTAGTATTACTTTACAAAACACCAATAGTGCTTTAATAATGGTGAAGGTATGTGACATATTTCAGCATGTTTTGAAGGGTGGAATTATTTTTGGATATCGATGTGCAGACGCTGATATTTGAGTTTGTTGGTGGATTGGGTATTTTCCTCCTCGGTATTAAATATATGGGGGATGGTTTACAAAAGTCTGCTGGTGACAGGCTCAGGGATATTCTTGATAAAACAACCAGCAACCCATTCCTCGGTGTATTGTCTGGTATAATCGTTACAATTCTTATTCAAAGCAGTTCAGGAACAACTGTATTAACTGTTGGTTTGGTTAATGCAGGTTTCATGACACTGCGACAAGCTATTGGCGTTATTATGGGGGCTAACATTGGTACAACCGTTACTGCTTTTATTATCGGTATTGATTTGGAGGCCTATGCGCTGCCAATCATAGCTGTCGGGTGTTTCCTGCTATTTTTCTTTAAGAACCAAAAGATACAAAATGTCGGACAAGCTATTTTTGGTTTTGGGGCGTTATTTTTAGGCTTAAAACTTATGGGCGGTGCGATGGCGCCACTCGAAAATGTTCAGGCTTTTCATGATTTAACTGTAAGTATGAGTGAAAACCCTGTATTAGGTGTTGTCATTGGTACAATTTTTACAGTTGTTGTGCAGAGTTCCAGTGCTACTATCGGTATACTGCAAGGATTGTTTTCTGAAGGTGCGATTGAACTCAAGGCAGCATTGCCGGTTTTATTCGGTGATAATATAGGAACTACTCTTACAGCTATATTAGCTGCAATTGGTACAAGTGTAGCGGCTAAACGAGCAGCGTTTGTGCACGTTATTTTCAACCTGGTAGGCACCACCGTATTCCTGGTTTTATTAGGAGTGTTCACAAATTATGTTCTGTACCTGCAGTCAAGTTTGGATTTAAATCCGGAAATGACAATCGCATTTGCGCATGGAAGTTTTAACTTAACAAATACGATTATTCAGTTTCCATTTATTGGAGCTCTTGCATGGATTGTAACAAAGATTGTTCCCGGTGAAGATACCCTTGTAGAATATAAACCAAAGCACCTGGATCCTATTTTTATCCAGCAATCATCCACTTTGGCATTGGATCAGGCCAGAGCGGAAATAATTCGTATGGGCGAGTATTCATATAAGGGTCTGGAAGAAACAAATAAATATCTTACAACGCAATCACAGAAACACTCAGAGATGGCAATGCAAATAGAAGGTGCATTAAATAATCTGGATCGTAAAATAACGGATTATCTTGTTGAGTTATCCGGAGAGTCCATGTCTGAACTGGAAAGTGCAAAGCATACTGCATTAATGAATTCTGTTCGCGACTTTGAACGAATCGGTGATCATTTTGAAAATATTATTGAATTAATCGATTATAAAATTTCCAACAAAGTTCATTTAACCGAGCAAGCACAGGAAGATTTGAATAATATGTTTGATTTAACCATTTTAACAGTCAAACAGTCAGTTAAGGCATTGGATAATATGGATCGTGAGGAAGCATTAGCCGTAATCCAGAAAGAAGACGAAATTGATAAAATGGAACGAAACTATCGTAAAAAACATATTATCAGAATGAATGAAGGCTTATGCAGTGGTTCGGCAGGAATTGTTTTTGTAGATATAATCAGTAATCTTGAACGTATTGGGGATCATGCGGTAAATATCGCCGAAGAAGTGTTAGGAGAATAAATAATCAGATTAAAGAGGTGCAAATGCGCCTCTTTAATTTTCTGATAAGGGTATATTAAATTGGTTATTGTTCTCATTGAAAAACTGATTAGAAAATGCTATAGTATTTATTGGTGCTTCTGCGCCTTTGACGTACATATTCCGATGATTAGTAAAAAAGTTATTGACAGATTCTGTCGTACATGGTAAATTATATTTCGTCGCTAATAAATTTCAAAACCAACGCAACGTTATTGAATAAGACAAGCATTATGACTAGCGCAATAATAAGGTTGGTCAGTATCAAAAAGTATATTAGTAATATTCCACAGTAGCTCAGCGGTAGAGCGATCGGCTGTTAACCGATTAGTCGCAGGTTCGATTCCTGCCTGTGGAGCCATATGGCGGTGTAGCTCAGCTGGCGAGAGCGTACGGTTCATACCCGTGAGGTCGGGGGTTCGATCCCCTCCGCCGCTACCATAATAAAAACAATA
The DNA here is from genome assembly GCF_902806455.1 of Virgibacillus doumboii. Lineage (GTDB taxonomy): Bacteria > Bacillota > Bacilli > Bacillales > Amphibacillaceae > Lentibacillus > Lentibacillus doumboii. The sequence goes on from NZ_CADCWQ010000001.1 coordinate 1,544,729, forward strand.
TAATGGCGGTCGTGGCGAAGTGGTTAACGCACCGGATTGTGGCTCCGGCATTCGTGGGTTCGATCCCCACCGGTCGCCCCATAAATACTTAAAAAGGACCCTTAGCTCAGCTGGTTAGAGCTATCGGCTCATAACCGATCGGTCGCAGGTTCGAGTCCTGCAGGGTCCACCATTTTACACGGAGGTATACCCAAGTCTGGCTGAAGGGATCGGTCTTGAAAACCGACAGGCGGGTCAAACCGCGCGGGGGTTCGAATCCCTCTACCTCCTCCATACATATTTAAATTGGAACGTGAATTGCACAGAAACCAAACATCATACGGCTCGGTAGCTGGCCGCCTACACCAATGTATAATCTCCCATGTGCAGGCCTGCGAGGAGTGCAACATCACTGAATAGTCTTGCAACACGACGAGCATAACACACTTCAAAAGAAGCGAGATCAGAATAACAAATTAATATAATATACGGCTCGGTAGCTCAGTCGGTAGAGCAAGCCGCCCTCTTCATCGAATTTTCTGCCATGTGCAGGCTTGCGAGGAGTGCGACATCACCGAAACAGCTTGCAACACGACGAGCAGAAAAGTATTATAAGATGCGAGAATAAAATAAAGAATCAAAATTTCATATGGCTCGGTAGCTCAGTCGGTAGAGCAACGGACTGAAAATCCGTGTGTCGGCGGTTCGATTCCGTCCCGAGCCACCTTTTTTCAACAAGCAGACAGCTTGTTTTTTTATTTATGAGTGTAAATTCAGCACTAATCATGCTTATTGTTTTAGTTTGATGTTTAGCACCGAGTGTAACGAAGGTGCTAACATCAAAACGTGCGAGCAAGCCATCAAAACGTGCGAGCAAGCCATCAAAACGTGCGAGCAAGCCATCAAAACGTGCGAGCAAGCCATCAAAACGTGCGAGCAAGCCATCAAAACGTGCGAGCAAGCCATCAAAACGTGCGAGCAAGCCATCAAAACGTGCGAGCAAGCCATCAAAACGTGCGAGCAAGCCATCAAAACGTGCGAGCAAGCCATCAAAACGTGCGAGTACATATTAATAGGTTTAGCCGCTGTCGATCTGAAACGTTCTAGCGAAAATGATAATAATGTGACCTTGTTTTTCCCTTAATGTTTTACATATTTCAATTCGGGAATTTAACCACTAGGGCTATTTACATTATTATCACAGTATGAATATGCATATAATTTGCAAGTGTCTTATAGCTCTGATAATCTTGTATTAAAAGGGTGAATTTTCAATCCTTTTAATAACATAATTATTAAGGGAGGAACTTAAAAATGGCAAAATTTGAACTACCAGAACTACCATACGCTTACGATGCTTTAGAACCTACAATTGACAAAGAAACAATGAACATTCACCATACAAAGCATCATAATACTTATGTTACAAAATTAAATGGTGCATTGGAAGGACAGGCAGACCTTCAGGACAAATCACTTGAAGATCTTGTCAGCAACCTTGATGCAGTACCTGAAAATATCCGTACCGCTGTTCGTAACAATGGTGGCGGACATGTAAACCACAGCTTGTTCTGGAAGGTAATGTCACCAAATGGCGGTGGCGAACCATCAGGCGAATTAGCAGATAAAATTAACAATAAGTTCGGCAGCTTTGACAAGTTCAAAGAAGAATTTGAAGCAGCTGCAAAAGGCCGCTTCGGTTCCGGCTGGGCTTGGTTAGTTGTAAATAATGGTGAAGTTGAAGTTATGAGTACACCGAACCAGGATTCACCATTAATGGAAGGAAAAACTCCACTATTGGGTCTTGATGTTTGGGAGCATGCTTACTACCTGAAATATCAAAACAAACGCCCTGATTATGTTGCTGCATTCTGGAATGTAGTGAATTGGGATGAAGTAGCTAAAAACTATAATAACGCTAAGTAAGTTTAGCGGCTATAAAGGCACGGGATACAGTTCCCGTGCCTTTTTATGCAGACAAAATTTCTCCCGATAATTGCATATCTTAAAGCTATTTGCTCACACTATTAACGATAAAAAGGAGCAATAGATATGCATAAAAGCTTACAATTCTTGGCGGGAAAAGTGGATATAAATCGGGATTTAATTTTTTTGCTGATTATAGGAGGGCTCTATTCATTAGGGATTTTCCTGTCCAATACTTTCGTCAATATATACTTATGGAAGCAATCCGGGGATTACGTTACAATTGCAATGTATAATTTAGGAGTATATTTATTTCAGCCGGCAACATTTATTTTGGCCGGAAAAATTGCTAAGAAAGTTGATCGTGTTATTGTTCTTCGACTAGGGGTAATATTTTTATCTCTATTTTTTTTGAGTGTACTTATTATAGCTGAAAAGGCATCAACATATAATTTCCTGTTGGGTGCCATACTGGGAATTGGGTATGGCTTCTATTGGCTTGCATTTAATGTGTTAACATTTGAAATTACGGAACCTGAATCACGTGACTTTTTTAATGGATTTCTCGGGGTTTTGCAATCATTTGCTGGGATGATCGGGCCGCTGATGGCGGGTACGATAATTGCAAACATGGAAGCAAATATTGGTTATACTACAATTTTCACCATATCATTTGGATTATTTATTGGTGCGGTTGCCTGCAGCTTTATCCTGAAACGACGTCAAGCCGAGGGAAGATTTCATTTTAAACGTGTTCTGCAGGAAAAAGGGCATAATAAAAATTGGAATAAAATACTAATGGCACATGTTGCCCAGGGTTTACGAGAGGGGATTTTCCTGTTTGTCATAGCCATTTGGGTTTTTATCACCACTAAGAGTGAATTTGCATTAGGGATGTTCAATTTATTCTTATCGGGGTTATCTTTAGTTTTCTATTTCATTGTAACGAAGTGGATTAAACCATCCTTGAGAAAAAAAGCAATACTGGCAGGTGGATTAATTTTATATTTTTCTATCTACATCATCTTGTTCAGTATAAGTTATACACAACTTATTATTTATGCAGCAGTAATAGGTATTGCCTATCCAATTATAACCGTACCGTATGTTTCTTTGACGTATGATGTTATCGGTAAAGCATGGAAAGCAAAGGAATTCCGTGTAGAATATATAGTAGTCAGGGAACTATTCGTCAATATTGGAAGAGTAACCTCCATATTAGCTTTCCTGGTTTCCATCACGATTTTCCCTGCTGAAAAGATCATTCCATTTTTACTTGCAATTTTTGGTTTGGGACATCTGATCATTTATTTCTTTGTAAAAGATATTTATTTAGGCAGTTCGCAAAATAAAGAAGCAATAATAAGAGAACAGCAAATAACAGATGAAAAAAATCGGTAATACCTGTTAGAATTTAATAAGATAAATGCTATAATAGGTACAACGATTTTATTTTTGAGGGGAAAAAATATGGTTGAAAAAAAGAAGAAAAAGAGAAAAGCTCAACTTCCCTTTCGCTTGAATATACTTTTCTTTATAGTCTTTTTGTTGTTTTCGGTTCTGATTCTCCAGTTAGGTGTCGTCCAAATATTGAATGGGGAAGAATTTCAGGCGGAAATCAATCGGACAGATAAAGATTATACAGAAAAGCCGGTACCACGGGGGAAAATTTATGATCGGAATCATAATCTGATTGTTGATAATAACCCGCAGTATTCCATTACCTACACACCGGCAAAAGGGACACAGGCGAAAGAAAGGCTTGATGTAGCGGAGAAGCTGTCTGAATATATTTCAATGGATCCTGGAAAAGACGGAGATTACAATGTCACAGAACGTAATAAAAAAGAGTATTGGTATTTAAAAAATACGGAAGAAGCTAAGGATCGTCTAACCGCCAAAGAGATTGAAGAGATGGAAACAAGTGAAGAATACAGTACGATTCTTGAACGTATCAAAAAAGAAGAAATTGATAATTTTACTGATCACCAGCTTGAGGTAATGGCTATTAAAAAAGAAATGGATAAAGCAATGACATTAACACCACAAGTTATTAAAAGCGAAGACGTAAGCCCTAAGGAATTTGCGCGGGTAGCTGAACACTTGAGTGTATTAGATGGGGTTAATGCAACTACCGATTGGGATCGTGAAAAAACGTATGAAGATACATTCAGTAATTTTATCGGAACAATTACCTCGGAATCACAGGGGATTTTGGCTGAAAAAGAGGAATATTATTTAACCAGAGGCTATAAACGAAATGACCGTGTTGGCAGAAGCGGAATGGAAGAGCAATATGAATCCGTTTTACGGGGCCGCAAGGAAAAAATTGAATATACCACGAATAAAAACGGTAAGGTAATTGACTCGGAAGTAGTAGTCGAAGGTCAGCGTGGTAAAGATTTAGTTCTGACAGTTGATATGGAACTTCAAAAAGAGCTGAATAAAATATTGCGCAGGGAATTAAAGACTGCCATTGAAAAATTTCCATATCAAAACCAACACATGAAAGATGCAATGGCAGTGGTAATGAACCCGCAAACTGGTGAAATATTGGCTGCGGCAGGACAGCACTATGACCGGAAGAATGATGAATTTCAAAACGCCGGTCTTAAAACCCTTTATGCTGCTCATGAACCGGGGTCTTCGGTCAAGGGTGCGACTGTTCTTGCTGGGTATGAATCAGGGGTTATCGAACCCGGTCAAAGCTTTGTTGATGCGCCGATTAATATTAAAAGTACACCTGAAAAAAGTTCATATCGGAATTTGGGCATAGTAGACGATCTTGATGCATTGAGATTGTCATCCAACGTTTACATGTTTTATATTGCGATGCGCATGGGTGGCGATTTCAATTATCAGCCGAATCAGCCGTTAAACTTTGATGTTGCTGCATTCCAGGAAATGCGTAACTATTACAGTCAGTTTGGCCTTGGTGTACCAACAGGTGTCGATTTCCCATACGAATCAGTTGGTTTTGAAGGTGATGACCCGCTTGCAGGTAACCTGCTTGACTTAGCTATTGGACAGTATGACACGTATACAACGATGCAACTGGCACAATATGTATCAACCATTGCCAACGATGGATACCGTGTCCGCCCGCATTTTCTGAAACAAATCAGAATGCCGGTACCGCATGAAGAAGGGCTTGGTCCGGTATTTAGAAGCTACGAGACCGAATTCCTGAACCGGCTCGAAATGGATAAGCATCTAATCGAGCGCGTACAGGAAGGCTTCCGTCAGGTATTTCAGGAACCGGGTGGAACTGCTGAGTATTATTTTGGAAACAAACCATATGAAGCTGCCGGAAAAACCGGTACTGCTCAAAAAGCAGTTTATAAAAAAGGTGTAAAATATGATACGCAAAATTTGACGTTAGTTGGTTATGCACCGTACGACAATCCTGAGGTGGCATTTGCTGTCGTTGTACCACATACAGGAATTGTTAATGGTCAGCATCCAATCAACCATAAAATCGGGCAGGGAATTTTGGATACGTACTTTGAATTAAAAAAGGAAAGAGGCCAATCCTCACAAGATAGCGAATAAATAACACTTTAGCTAATGACCTGAACCTCCATTATCCGGGGTTCAGGTTTTTATCTTGGCTATTTTCGTATAGATAGTTTTTTTGACACAAAAGATATATAATGCGACGTAACTGCTGAAATGTTTTCTATAAGTCTCACTCCTCACCCCACCGTCCGGGATCGCTCCGAGCGGATGTTTTCCATATCGGGGTACCAAGACGACATCTGCTCAAAAAGTTCATTTTCGCAGTGTCTTCTCAGCCGCCGGCACGGCCTCAGCCTCCGTTGCGAAAACCACTCTGAGGGGTCTTCGGACTTGTGCTGGGACTGCGATTACTCCTCCCACAGAAAACCTTTGTTCCCGCAGGAGTCACCGCCCTCCGCTCACCCGGACTAGTGAAGTGGTATCATGTGTTTTCAATCACGATTACTACTCCAACCGAAAGTTCATAAACGTAGAACCAGCAGAGGAAATATGCTGAGACTCCTGTGGGATGAAAGGCCTAGATGAGACCGCTGAATGCGTACGCACGAAGGGGGCTCAACAGCCGCCCACGGAAAGCGAAGTGTATTTCCGCAGCGGTGTTATAGCACTCATTTTTTAAAAAAAATTACGTCGCATTTTATAACTGCTACGGGATAAAATGCTGCAAAATCCACTAAAGCAGCCTTCACCTTTCACATATATAATCGTTTCCCGAGTTAAAAAGGTGGCATGAAAAAATATATTTTTCATGCCACTTTTTTACGTTCTGGCTCGATTATAGTAGTAAGCAAATAACTTTTTTCAATTAATCTAGTAAATTTACGTAATATTTACAATCAATTAATAGGGTGTTAATACTAATGTTTTATGATGTATTTGCAGGGAAGGAAATACAGAATCCTTTCCAGACAAACTACCACATTTAGGGGGCTTACAAATGAAGTCAAAGTTTTTATTAACACTTGCAATGTCACTGCTCTTATTTTTCCTGGCAGCTTGTGGCAATGGAGATGGAAGCGAAAGCACATCTGGATCAGGATCTGACGGTGGTGAAGGAAATGGAGAAGGTGAAGAAACTTCAACAGAAGTAACAGAAGTTATGGTTGATGGATCATCTACAGTATTCCCGATTATGGAAGCTGTTGCCGAGGAATATCAAAAAGAAAATCCGGATGCCCGGGTTAATATTGGTACATCTGGAAGCGGCGGCGGTTTTGAAAAATTTGCTGCAGGTGAAACACACATCTCAAACGCTTCTCGTCCGATAAAAGCGGAAGAAAAACAAGCACTTGAAGAAGCTGGTATTGAGTATACAGAATTTGAAGTAGCGCTTGATGGCCTATCTATTGTTGTTAATAAAGAAAATGACTGGGTTGACCAGTTAACAGTTGACGAACTCAAAAAAATGTGGTCTGAGGGTGGCGGCGTAACTACCTGGGCTGATGTACGCGAAGGATGGCCAGAGGAAGAAATTAAGTTCTTCAGTCCTGGGGCAGATTCCGGTACATTCGATTATTTCAGCGAAGTTGTATTTGGTGAAGATGCGGAAATACGTAAGGATGCGTCTTTATCAGAGGACGACAATGTTCTGGTTCAGGGTGTAATGGGTTCTAAAAATGCCATCAGTTACTTTGGATATGCGTATTATCTTGAAAATAAGGACAATTTAAAAGTAGTTCCGATTGTAAACAGTGATGGAGAACCGGTAAAACCCACCCAGGAAACGATCCAATCCGGCGACTATAATCCGTTTTCAAGACCATTATTCATCTATGTGAAAAATGAAGCAATGCAAAATGAGTCTGTAAATAACTTCACAAAGTATGCACTTGAAAATGCCGGAGAAATGGCAGAAGCAGTTGGATATGTCGCTAAATCGGACAGTGCATATGAAGAGGCATTGAAAAAAATAGATGAACTGGCAGGTAAGTAATAGATTTATGATATGAACTTGAAGCAGGATACTAATAAAGTGAGGGAAGTATATCGTTTCCCCTCACTTTCCTGCGTTTTATAAAATCTTTCATTCTACTAAATTGGTAATTTTGCAGAGGAGTTTCAATATGGCTGTAAATGTTAAAGACCTCATGAAACAAAAGAAGTCGAATCGATTCTTGCTTCGATTTTCAGAAAAAACAGCACCGGCATTTTTCCTGCTGTGTGCAATCATATCTGTACTGACGACAGTAGGTATCGTCGTCACATTATTAGTGGAAACCATAGCATTTTTCAATCGAGTTTCATTTATTGACTTTATAACAGGTACTGAATGGTGGCCATTTGGTGAAAATCCGACATTCGGTATTCTTCCGCTAATTTCCGGGACATTATTGATTACAGTTGTTGCAATGATTGTAGCAATACCGATTGGATTAGCTTCAGCAATTTATTTAAGTGAATTTGCATCACCTAGAATACGTAAGATTGTAAAACCTGTTTTGGAGGTGTTGGCAGGTATACCGACAATAGTCTATGGTTTTTTTGCTTTGACTTTTGTTACACCTTTACTTCAACAATTTATCCCCACCCTTCCAATTTTCAATGCGCTGAGTCCGGGAATTATTGTGGGAGTAATGATTATTCCTATGATTGCTTCCCTTTCGGAGGATGCGATGAGTTCTGTTCCCAATGCAATGAGGGAAGGTGCTTTGGCAATGGGTTCAACCAGGTTTGAAGTGGCACTTAAAGTAGTTGTTCCAGCGGCGTTTTCCGGAATTATTGCTTCGTTTGTGTTGGGAATTTCCCGAGCGATAGGTGAGACGATGATTGTAGCAGTGGCAGCCGGGGCAACACCAAAGCTCACGTTGGACGTCACAGAATCGATTCAGACAATGACCGGATATATTGTACAGGTAAGTTTGGGTGATGCATCTTACGGGTCCACTACTTACTACAGCATATATGCAGTCGGTATGACGTTATTTGTCTTTACATTGATCATGAATCTGCTGTCGCAATATATTTCCAGGCGTTTCAAGGAGGAATACTAGTATGAATCTGGTTGACAAACAGGAAATTCAAAATGGAATGAAAAAGCGGTTATTCACGAATCAATTAATCAGACAACTGTTCTTCTTGGCTACTGCTTTTGGAATAGTAGTGCTGGCAACGTTATTGTATCGGATTTTTACAGAAGGAATCGCATTTTTGGACTGGCAGTTTTTAACTAATTTCGCATCAAGGTTCCCCGAAGAAGCTGGAATTAAAGCTGCTATTGTTGGTTCTATCTGGTTGATGGCTGTTACTGCTCCTGTATCACTTATCTTGGGTGTTGGAACAGCAATCTATTTGGAGGAGTATGCAAAACAGAATAAATTCACCCGATTTATCCAGATAAATATTTCGAATCTTGCAGGAGTACCTTCCATAGTTTTTGGTTTGCTTGGTCTTACTGTTTTTGTTCGTTTAATGGAAATGGGGAGAAGTATAATGGCGGGTGGATTGACGATGAGTTTGCTGATTTTGCCTATCATAGTTGTATCTTCGCAGGAAGCTATTCGCGCGATCCCAAAAGAACAGTATGAAGCCTCTTTTGCAATGGGGGCAACAAAATGGCAAACTGTTCGGCGTGTTGTATTGCCCGCAGCAATTCCTGGTATCCTGACCGGAAGTATTCTTGCATTGTCACGGGCAATTGGTGAGACTGCACCATTATTAATGATTGGTGCAATGTCATTTCTTGCGTATTTACCGGAAAATGTCTGGTCCGCATTTACTGTTCTACCAATTCAAATATATAACTGGACCGGCAGACCGCAAGAGGAGTTTCATCTAGTAGCATCCGCTGGAATAATTGTATTGTTGTTGATTATGCTGCTTATGAATTCCATTGCTGTTCTCATACGAAATAAGTTTTCCAAGCGATTTTAATCAGGAGGTTTTTTAAAATGCAAACTGCAACAGAGAATAATAGTACACCAATAACAACTGAGGTTAGACCGGAAAATGATAATTCCAAATCAATATATTCTGTTCAGAATTTCAATCTATGGTATGGCGAAGATCAGGCACTGTACGATGTTCAATTGGAGATTCCAACGAATAAAATAACAGCGATTATCGGCCCATCCGGATGTGGTAAATCGACATTCATTAAAGCACTTAACCGTATGGTGGAATTAGTCCCGTCCGTGAAAATGAGCGGAACAATCAAGTATGGTGATGATGATATTTTCAGTCCCAAATATAAAGTAGAAGAATTACGAACAAACGTTGGAATGGTTTTTCAAAATCCGAATCCATTTCCTAAATCTATTTTTGAAAATGTAGCCTATGGTCCAAAGACTCATGGGATTAAAAATAAAAAGATACTTGATGAAATAGTTGAAAAAAGCCTTAAAGGTGCAGCACTATGGGATGAAGTGAAAGATCGTCTTAATGAAAATGCTTTTGGGTTGTCAGGTGGCCAGCAACAAAGACTTTGTATTGCAAGGTGTTTGGCAATTGAGCCGGATGTCATTTTGATGGATGAACCTACATCTGCACTGGATCCCATTTCAACGGCTAAAGTAGAAGAACTGGTACAAAATTTAAAGGAAGACTACAGTATCATTATTGTTACGCACAATATGCAGCAGGCTGCGAGAATCTCAGATAAAACTGCTTTTTTTCTGAATGGGGAAGTAGTTGAGTACAGCAACACAGATAAACTTTTCTCAAATCCTGATGATAAGCGTACAGAGGATTATATTACTGGACGTTTCGGATAAAAAGGGGGGGATATTGTTGGTTGCAAGAGAGCAATTTGAAACCGACCTGGAAGAAATTAAAGAGGTGATAGTTGAGCTTGCGAAGAATACAGAACGGGCACTTCTTCAAGCAATCGATGCATTATTTAATCAGGATATAGCCTTAGCTAACAATATTATTGATATGGATACGAATATTGACAAACAAGAACTTGATATTAACAATCAAACGATTTTATTAATTGCGAAACAGCAGCCGGTAGCAACCGATTTACGCCGATTAATTGTTGCACTGCGAATCGCAACTGACCTGGAGCGGATGGGAGATAACGCTAAAAATATCGCTAAATCAACTATCCATCTCGGGGAGGATCATCGTTTAACAATTCATCCAGCAATCAAAGAAATGCGTGATTTGGCTGTTGAAATGGTTCATACAGCAATAAAAGCATTCAAGTATGAGGATATTTCCATTGCCGGTAAACTATCTGAGATGGATGATGAAATGGATAAACTGTATGAAGAAATTGTTAAAGAGATGTTAATGGAAACTGCTACTAATCCGGAAAAAGTTCAATATGTCATGCAAATGGCTTTCAGCGCAAGATATATTGAACGTTTCGCTGATCATATTACTAATATAGGTGAAAGTATATTATTTCTGGTAAAAGGTGAATCATATAAGCTTAATTAGAACAAAAGCTGTATTGCGTTTGGCAATACAGCTTTGTGTTACCTGGTTATAAGGGTTGCGATGTCATAATGGCTCATCTTACTTGTCACTTCGTATTCGCCAAGCTGAACTTTTGTACTGTAACCCTGATCTTCAAGATACCGGTTAAAGTTTTCAGCATCATCGACAATACCATTATCCATCAAAATATTACTGATCTTTATGGATGACATTCCTGATTCCACTGTGAGGGTGTATGTAATAATATCCTCTTTCTCAGAAGTGGGGTCTTTTTTCTGTGAATCAGTATTTTCCTCGGATTTTTTATCCTTCTTCTGATTATTGTCATCAGCAGACTTTTCCTGCTCTTTCTGTGAACCAGGATTGTCTTCTTCATTTGTATTTTCGTTCTTATCCGATTGCATCGAAACAGACATATATTCCGAATCAGTTAAAACATGGTATCCTTCACTTTCAACACTTGCAATCATGTCCTTAATTGACATATTTTCTTTTTCCTCTTCTGAATCATTTGTGAAATAAAATGTTATAAATAAGATAATTCCAGCAGTCAGGAGGCCAAGTGCGAATGAGCGAACTGGTTGTTTCATTTCATTCCCCTATCTCTCTGTATTTTATTTTTTCTGGTTATTGTGCAGGCTATCATCCAAAAAATTATCTGTAAGCAATTCCTCTTCCAATATGCTTATTTTTTTCGACATTTTGTAATTATCCTGCATCGTTGAAATGGACAACTGTTCCAACTGACTATCCAATTCGTTAAATTTATCACGCATGAATAACGATAATACGAGCAGCACCAATGCAACGGTAATAATGGCAATTATTGCATATAGCATTTATAATTCCCTCCATTCAACTACAATTATAGTTATAACATACAAATTTAGAAAGAGAAATCATCAATATTTTACATTTGATTCTTGAATGTTTCTGCAACATCTGCTATTATAATTAAGTCTGAAACGAAATAATAGATGCCTGCAAAGCAAGATTTTACAGTTTGGAGGGAAGAATAATGCGCGTAAACATTACTTTAGCTTGTACTGAAACAGGCGACCGTAACTACATTTCTACTAAAAATAAGCGTACTAATCCAGAGCGTATAGAGCTTATGAAATATTGTCCACGTTTAAAAAAACACACATTGCATCGTGAAACAAAATAATGATTATATAATAATACTCCTGTCATCGATATGGCAGGAGTATTATTTTTATTCCAGCGTAATAATCGTATATAATTAAGATACAGGGGGGTGACTACACTGGAAAAAACAGAACTGCGAAAAGATACTATAAAAAAATTAAAAAATATACCTGATGCAGAAAGAAAACAGATTGAGGATGGACTGAAATATCATTTGGTTGAATCTGATCTATGGAAGCAATCCGATATCATTGGTATAACGATTTCCAACGGTTTTGAGTGGAATACGAAGCCGATTATCGAAACCGCCTGGCAGGAAGGGAAAACCGTTTGTGTACCAAAATGTCTTCCGAAACAACGAAAAATGGAGTTTTATCAGATAAATACATATGACCAATTGGAAGTAGTTTATTATCAATTACTGGAACCGATACCGGAGGAAACTGTCAAAATGGAGAAGAATATGATTGATTTACTGGTTGTACCCGGACTGTTATTTGATAAAAACGGTTACCGAATTGGATTTGGCGGGGGCTATTATGATCGGTTTCTTGAAGATTACCGTAATAAAACGGTATCGATAGCATCAGCTTCCCAAATCGTTGAGGAACTACCGGCTGAGTCATATGACCTGCCAATCGAAAGAATAATTACTGAAAATGGAATTTTGCGATAGGAGGGATTACGATGGACTCCACACGTTATTCAAGGCAAAAATTGTTTGCTCCAATACAAGAGTCCGGTCAGGAGAAGTTGGCAAACAGTTCTGTGCTGGTCGTTGGTGCGGGGGCACTAGGAACAGTTATCTGTAATCACCTGGTCAGAGCCGGCATTGGCAGGGTTCGCCTGGTCGATCGGGATTATGTGGAACTCAGTAACTTACAACGGCAAATGTTGTTTGATGAGGATGACGTCAAACGGGCTATGCCAAAAGCTGTTGCAGCCAAGAACAAGCTGGAGGAGATGAACAGTTCTGTCACTATTGAAGCAATCGTCGGCAATGTAACGAATGAGAAAATAGATGGATATGTTAAAGATGTGGATGTAGTGCTTGATGGGACAGATAATTTTTCAACCCGATTCCTTTTGAATGATGCCTGTTTTAAATATAATATTCCATTCTCGTACGGAGGAGTAGTCAGTTCAAGAGGGATGACTGCTTTCTTTATCCCGGATGAGACTCCTTGTTTGCGGTGTATTACGAATGAAGGGGCAGAAAATGGACAAACATGTGACACAGTTGGAGTTATTTCACCTGCAGTAGATATGGTTTCTTCCTATCAGGTAACGGAAACACTGAAGTATTTAACCGGTAACAAAGATGCTTTGCGAAAGACATTAAAGACATTTGATGTATGGTATAACAATCAGTATGACATGAAATTATCAAACGCTAAACCTGAATGTCCCACATGTCAGCTTAAGGAATATCCATCACTGCAAAAATCGGCGCAGGACGAAGAAACCGTATTATGCGGTCGTGATACGGTTCAAATTCATCAGAAGTCAGAAATGGACCTTATCCAATGGGAAACCAGGCTGGGAAAGATTGCTGATGTTAAACGAACACCATTTTTGTTAAAGGCAAATTTAGATGAGCAGCTTAATTTTGTCATTTTCAAAGATGGCCGTGTGCTAGTTCAAGGTACGGAAGACCGTGTTCAGGCACGGGCATGGTATGATCGTTATATTGGATCATGATGCATAATATCATCATGATTGAAGATAACTAATAACATCACATTAATTAATAGAAAAGGGTGTCAGGATGAGAATTTTCTTAGTTCTTGCATTCATGGTGACAATACTGACGATTGTATTCAGGTGGAGATACAGAATAGTAAACACCTTATTAGCCATTAGCTTTTTACGGCGTTTAGCGGTTATGATTTCGATGAATATGCCAACAATCCGTCAAAAAATCATACCTAATCTCCTCGAGTTCACTCGACCATCAAATTAATAATTCATTTTACATAAGGAGCTGAAATCACAGCTCCTTTTAACTTTAGAAAGAATTATATAAGCAATTCTGGTATGATGGGTTCAGGGAGGAACACGAATGTACTTAGTTGAGCAATATAGAATGTATAAAACAGCAAACAGCCTGGTTGAAAATGATGATTTCGGTGTGCTGTTTATTAAAGAAAATCATAAAGAAATATGGCTTGAGAAATATAAAAATAAGACATCACATGTGGTCCGTCTGGTGCACAGTGAAATTCACTGGAAGAATCATTTGAAACAGGATATAGCGGCAGTTTTTCAAAAAGCAAAAACAATGAAGCGATATTTTCTTGGTAAACATGTTGAAATACATAATGTATATATTTCTTCCCACGCACCGGTTGATGATTGGGAAGTACTTAAAAAACCGATGCAATTAAAAGAAAGAAATCCGATAAAGATGAAAGTTTACTATTTATCAGATGAAGATCTGGAAGAGGAACAGTCCAGACTTCAACAAGCAATTGGCAGTTCAAACATCAATTATCCGAATGAACTGTCAGAGCAGGAAATGGAAGAAAAAGTCAACTATACTATAGCAAAAATGGAGTCAATTTTTGAAAATAAAACAAAAGAAATGGAAAACGTGTTCTCCAAGGGGAAACCATTACTAACATACTTTTTGTTGGCAATCAATATTATAATGTTTTTCATACTTGAAATAAGTGGAGACAGCAAATCAACAGGAACACTAATTCAATTTGGAGCAAAGTATAATCCGGCTATCATTGAAAACGATGAATGGTGGCGAATTATTTCGTCAATGTTTTTGCATATTGGATTTGTTCACTTATTTATGAATATGCTGGCGGTTTATTACCTGGGTGTTGCTGTTGAGCGGATATATGGCAACGTGAGATTTATTATTATCTATTTTTTGGCAGGTATTGGAGGAGGGCTTGCAAGTTTTGCATTTACCACGAACATTTCAGCAGGTGCCTCTGGTGCATTGTTCGGACTTTTTGGTGCGTTATTATTCTTTGGATTAATCCACAAACGAGTCTTTTTTCAAACGATGGGCCCAAGCTTACTTATTATCATTGGCATTAATCTAATATTTGGTTTTGTGGTTCCGCAAGTAGACAATGGGGCACATCTTGGTGGACTTGTAACCGGATTTATCGCATCAGCAATCCTGCACTTACCCGGGAAGAGAAAGTTTGGCTTACAATTCCCAGCATTCATTGTGTATGCAGGAATCATATTCGGGTTAATTACTTTCGGTATCGAAAATAATATGAATAGTACTTCCTATCAACTGATGAAATCAGAGCTGTTAAACGGCCAGGAAGAATATGAAGAAGCAGTGGAAACAGCTACGGAAGGTTTAAAAGATCCGGGTGACTTTGAAAGTCATTTGTTGTTTCAGCGCTCATATGCATACATCAGATTGGGAAAAATTGATCAGGCTGTAAACGATCTTCGAAAAACAATACAGATTAATAATGAATTTGCAGAAGCCCATTTTAACCTTGCAATTCTATATTACAATAATGGTGAACTTAACAAAGCAAAAGAACGAATTAAAAAAGCATACGAGCTCAAACCGGAAGGGAAAGACGTTCAACAATTATACGAGGAAATCACCGGTGATACGGTTGATTAATAAAGGCTTTTTTTGATTTTTTAAAGACTTATTAAAAGACTCTTCCTTTTCGGGATAGTCTTTTAGTTAAAATCAGGGTATTGCTGAATCAGTTTTTCCTTTTCACCATTTATTTCATACAAAACAAGCAAATGCTGGTTTTGTCTGTCGAACAAAACTAAGGGAATATAGCTTTTCAGTTGGTTATTCTCTATGCTTTTTGCCGCAATTATATAATTTTTATAAATCCCTTCCCACAACTGGCCGATTATTTGATTTGTTTCTTCCTGGGTGAAACTTGGAAGTGGTTCGGTGTTATATTTGTATAAACGAGTTAGAGGAACCGTAAAATATGCTTCATTATCGATGTGAAAATAATGGATAAGCTGTTTCCATGAATATACCAATTGCTGATGTGTTGTATGTTCAAGCAATGTTGCCCATTCGGTTTCATATTCATTTTCGGGAGTTTTAAATGATTCAAGCGCAGTATTGGGAGAATCAATGACATACAATTGATCATATGTCATCTTCTGAATACTTTTAATCTCATCATCAGGATAATGAACTTCACCATGGTGGATTGAAATGGATTGAAAAAAGGTGCTGTCCTCACTGTAGATATTTTCCTTTATTTGAATGGTGTCTGTGTTCTCGACCCATTTGCTTCGAACACCTCTAAGGATGCCATTATTAAATAAAAGAGATGCATCCTGTCTTAAATATAATTTCTTATCAGTTTTAGACCTGACTTTCCAGGTTATTTCGTAGGAGTCATTAGTTTTCTCAGAAATCAAATCCAGAGATGTACTTGCCTTTTTAAAGCTTGTCCCCTCATCCATTGGAAAATATGTAATCGATGGAATGGAAGTTTTCTGCCATATGAAAATAAATGCCAGCAAGCCGGCAAAAAGAATTAATACTAAGGTAGTTTTTCGTTTATTCATTATAATCATCCTTTACAGACACCGCTTAAAATAGAATATATGAGGCTGGACAAAGCATTATGCTATTTTGGCAAGTAGGAAAGTATAAATACTTTCTTACTGCATAAGTGCAGTAAAGGCTATCTCCATTTAAAAAGCTTGGCGAAAAGCCAAGTTTTTTAATGAATAGAATAAATTGCTCGTAACAAACTATTTACAGACTTCAATAATGAAATGATGGGTGAAATTAATGGATAAAGAGAAACAACCTTTATTTTCTTCGTTTCAAAAAAGTGTTGACTACATGAAAGATAGGCTAGCTGTTGATAAAAGCTTTGATGTTATATATCTGGATTTGGAATATGCCGGAAGGAACATGGCATTATTTTGTATTGATGGATTTGCCAAAGATGAAATCCTGCACTATATCATGAAGTTATTGGCAAGCCTGGAACCCGAACAGTTGGAACCAGATCCATTAACAAAGCTGTTCAAAACATATATTCCATATATTGAAATTGGTAAACAAAAGGATTTAAACAAAGCAGCAGACAAATTGCTGGGAGGACCGGCAGTATTAATTGTTGAGGGTCTCGATGAGATAATTATGATCGATGCCCGGACATATCCGGTAAGGTCCCCCGACGAACCGGATCTTGAAAGGGTTGTTCGCGGGGCACGGGATGGTTATGTTGAGACAATCGTTTTCAATACTGCGCTAACAAGGAGAAGAGTTCGTGACCGTTCACTGCGTATGGAGTATATGCAGATTGGCAGAAGATCCATGACAGATATATGTTTATGCTATATTGAAGATATTGCAGATCAGGAACGTGTTGAGGACTTGAAAAGTGTTCTAAAAAAAATTGATGTTGATGGATTGCCAATGGCAGATAAAACAGTTGAAGAGTATGTCAGCGGCCGGCACTGGAATCCATATCCTTCCGTACGATATACGGAAAGACCAGATACAGCTGCAGCCCATTTATATGAAGGGCATGTTCTGATTATTATTGACGGATCACCGAGTGTAATGATTACGCCGGCAACTTTTTGGCATCACCTGCAGCATGCGGAAGATTATCGGCAAAAGCCTTTAATAGGTGCATATTTACGATTCATTCGCTTTATTGCAGTATTTGCTTCGATTTTTATATTACCGCTTTATTATCTTTTTTCCGTAAATCCAGAATTTTTACCCGCAGGTCTTGAATTTATCGGACCGTCCGAAGCGGGTACCATACCAATACTTCTTCAGTTTTATATAGCTGAAGTTGGAATTGATATGCTCAGGCTGGCGGCCATTCACACTCCATCTTCTTTGGCAACCGCTCTTGGGCTGGTTGCAGCAATCTTAATGGGGCAGGTTGCAGTAGAAGTTGGTTTGTTTTCCAGCGAGGTAGTCCTTTATTTAGCGGTTGCAGCAATCGGTACCTATACAACACCAAGCTATGAGTTGAGTATGGCAAACCGTATCATTAGAATTTTCCTCTTAACTGTAACAGGGCTGTTTGGTGCAATGGGGTATTTAGTAGGTATAACAATGTGGCTGCTGTATATAGTAAGGATGACATCGTTTAATACTGCCTTTCTTTGGCCATTTTTACCTTTTTCATATCGTGCGTTTCGGGATGTTTTCTTGCGTTCGCCGATTCCACTTAAAAATCGAAGGCCTGCATTTTTGCACCCAAGAGACCCGGATAAATAAATTATCCGGGTTTTTTGCATCGAGCAACAACGCTCAGTGATCAGTGTAAGTATACATCGGGCTTAGTTCTTCCGATTTACTAATGGATTTGGTATAATAATATATGGTGATTTTAATGAATACTGTTTATGATGTACAACAACTTCTGAAAAGATTTGGGACAATTATATATATTGGTGACCGATTAGCGGATCTGGAGTTAATGGAAGAGGAAATTAAAGAACTATATCAGGCACAATGCATTGTTACGAAAGATTATCAGATGGCTGTTTTAGTCCTACGGCAAGAGGCAGCCCGCATTCGTGATAAAAGAGGGGCGAATTCCTAATGGAAAAAAATATTATAGGGATAGACGTCGGAGGTACCACAGTAAAAATCGGCATAATTAATAACGACGGGAATATTCTGGATAAGTGGGAGATACCAACCAATAAGGCCGATAATGGTGCTTTTATTCTTACTGACATATGGAATTCAATAAATCAAAAAATAGCAGCAGGTCAATTGCAAAAAGATGACATTGCCGGTATAGGAGTAGGTGCTCCGGGTTTTATTGAAGAGGAAACAGGCAACGTATATGAAGCGGTTAATATTGGCTGGAAAAATATTGAAATGGCGCGGGAACTGAAAACCATCTCCGGATTGCCGGTATTTGTTCAAAACGATGCAAATATAGCAGTTTTGGGTGAAAACTGGAAGGGTGCCGGAGACCAGTCCAAGAACCTGATTGCAATTACACTAGGTACAGGAGTTGGTGGTGGGATTATCGCCAATGGAACCATTTTGAATGGTGAAAATGGCACTGCAGGTGAAATCGGTCATATTACGGTAGATCCAGAGGGTTATCCATGCAACTGCGGCCGTGAGGGTTGTCTGGAAACTATTTGCTCGGCAACAGGGATGGTCCGCCAGGCAATGAATAAAATAGACCAGCATCCGGACAGTACGTTGGCATCCTTGTATCGTAAAAATGGAAATATCACGACGAAGGATATTTTTGATCTGGCAAAAAATGATGAAACACATTGCAAGGATATTATCGAGCACACTGCGGATGTTCTTGGATTTGTTATTGCCAATCTTGCTACACTGGTTAACCCTTCAAAAATTCTTATTGGTGGAGGAGTATCAAAAGCCGGTGATCAGTTTATAGACATGATTGATAATTATTTCTGCAAATATGCCTTAAAAAGAGTTAGTGACGTATGTGACGTAAAAATTGCGCAGCTTGGAAATGATGCAGGTATAATTGGTGCTGCATTTCTGGTAAAACAGAAGCTTGAAAACATTACATTTTAGGCTTTACTTTTTGTCGGTTTTCTATTAATATAATATATTCTCAATCAATTAAATCGATAAAAAAAGAAATAAAAATTCTATGAAACTTTTTGTTATAGAAAAACGTCATATAGTAATATAGGCAAATTCCCAGTTTTAAAAATAATGGTACGGGAATAAGCTTATATGAATAGTATTGTCAGAGTAATATGTTTTTAATGGCAGGAGGAACCAAAGATGAACTTAAAACGAGTTAAAATGCCTCTTTTTATAATCGCTACTTTGTTATTCGGCATTAAAACTTATGTGATATATCGGTTTTTATTTCATATTGAATTAGAAAACTCAATGCAGGAACTAATATTATTTATCAATCCATTTGTATCAGCCTTTTTGGTTTTTGCTGTAAGTGTCTGGTTCAGGAAACAATCAACGCAGATGAAGTTTTTACGTTATACAACCCTGATTGGAACACTTATTGTATACTTTAACCTGGTATTTTATCGCTCATTCAGTGATTTCATTACAATTCCGCAGCTTTTCCAGGCAAGCAATATGGGTGATTTGGGGTCAAGTATACTGACATTAATTGAAGTATATGACATACTGCTCTTTGCTGATGTTGCTATTGTCTGGTATTTGAGTAAGAAAGTACCGGAAGCAATGTCGGTAAGTTATCAAAAGAGCGGAAGAGTTTTTGCTCTGGCCATGTCATTTATGCTGCTTGCAGGTAACTTTTTCCTGGCAGAAATGGAACGCCCGCAACTGTTCACCCGGGCATTTGACCGTGAGTATTTGGTGAAAAATATTGGATTGTTCAATTATCATCTGTATGATCTTGCTGTTCACTCAAAAGTAAAAACGCAGCGTGTATTTGCAGATGGGAATGAACTGCCGGATATTAAGGAATACGTCAATGAAAATGTAAAAAGTGATGAAAAATCACCGTTATTCGGTATTGCAGAAGATAAAAACTTAATCTTTATTTCTGCGGAATCTATTCAAAGTTTTGTTATTAATAACAAAGTGAACGGGCAGGAGATTACGCCGTTTCTAAACAGTTTGACAAAAGATGATAGCACATATTATTTTGAAAACTTTTATCATCAGACAAAACAGGGAAAAACATCTGATTCAGAATTCCTGACAGAGAATTCACTTTACCCGCTGTCCAGAGGTGCAGTTTTCTTTACGCATGGACAAAATGAATATAATGGAATGCCTGAGATTTTAAACGAAGAAGGCTATTACACGTCCGTTTTCCATGCAAACAATAAGAGCTTCTGGAATCGTGATCAAATGTATAACTCATTAGGATATGATCACTTTTATGGTGAAGGAGCATATGAAGTCAATAAAGAAAATTCAATTGGATGGGGTTTGAAAGACAAACCGTTCTTTGAACAGTCCATCAAATATTTGCAAAACATGGAAGAGCCGTTTTATACAAAATTTATCACGCTAACAAACCATTTCCCGTTTGATTTGAGTGAAGAGGACAGTTCGATTGAAGAATTCGATTCAAATTCAAATACGCTTAACAATTATTTCCCAACGGTAAGATATATGGATGAAGCTATTGAGCAGTTCTTCAATCAGTTAAAACAGTCAGGAATATATAAAGATTCGATCATTGTAATAATGGGTGACCATTATGGAATAAGTGAAAACCATGATAAAGCGATGAGCTATTATCTGGGCAAAGAAGAAATAACTCCATATGATCATGTCCAATTGCAGCGAGTACCAATGTTTATCCATATTCCTGGACACGAAAATGGCAAGGTAATGTCAAAAGTATCTGGTCAGATTGATGTTAAACCAACATTATTGCACATGCTCGGTGTATCCACAGAAGATGACATTTACTTCGGTAATGATTTATTTGTTGATGACCGCAAAGGCTTTGTTGCACTACGAAATGGAGATTTTATCAGTGAGAAGTATATATCAACCAGTGGTCAATGCTATAATCGCAAAACCGGAGAACCAATTGAAGCTGATACAACCAATGGAGATAAAGCCGAAAATCCATGTGAGCCTATAACCAAACAGGTGGAAAAAGAATTGGGGTACTCTGATGACATTATATACGGAGACTTGTTCCGATTCATGGATTTTGGTGATGATGAAGTTGTCAATGAAGATAAAAATGAAGCTAAAAGCAAATAGTAAACACAAAATGGGCTGGTCACATGATATGTGACCAGCCTTTATACTTTTGTCCTGACCTCATAAAAAAACTAACTTATATAAGTTAGTTTTTTGATTCATTACATATTTCCAATTTCGTGTATGATGGTCATTATGGAAAAGAAACCAAATGTCAATGCTGCAACTGCTGAAAACCCAAGAGCAAAAATATTTTTAATCTTTAATTGACGGATTACTGATACTACCGCTAACAGAGCAACAATCAAAAGAATAATTGCTAATACCATGTTCTAAACAACCTCCTTGTGATCCTTCCTGATTCCGGAATATTATACTTAAATTCTTATTTGTATTATTATGTAACAAACGCTTTCCTATTATTATTTTAAAGTATAAAATTGGTTTTGTCGAGTTATATCAAAGTTAAATTTATGAACAATTTTTATAGTACGGAGGGAAAATGATGAAAGTAAAAAGTATGTCACTCGGACCATTGGGAACCAATTGTTATATCATTCATAACAGTAATGAAGCAATCATAGTTGATCCAGGTGGTGAACCAGAGAAGGTTATTTCTTATTTGGATGATGAGGGGCTTAAGCCAAATGCTATTTTGTTAACACATGCCCATTTCGACCATATTGGTGGGGTTGATAAATTAAGAACACATTTTGCAGTTGACGTTTACATCCATGAAAAGGAAGATGAATGGTTAAATGATCCAGCCTTAAATGGCTCGCTGTTGTTTATAGGGAGTGAAATTGCAACTAAAAACGCTGAACATTACTTGGTTCCAGGTACCGTGAAGCTCCATACGATATCATTTGAAGTGATTCACACTCCGGGACATTCACCGGGAAGTGTCAGTTTTATTTTTCATGATGAGGCTTTTGTAATAGGTGGAGACGTCTTATTTAACAGAGGAATTGGACGAACAGACTTGCCTGGCGGTGATATCAAAGAACTGGAAAGCAGTATCCGCAATGGGCTGTATACCTTATCTGATCATTTTACGGTATTTCCAGGGCATGGTCCTAAAACAACTATTGCTGAGGAGAAGCAGCATAACCCATTTTTCCCATATTAATAAACATATATATCCTTCCCGTTAGTATTGCTGTTTTTATTTTTCACAGTTGACGAAAACTGCGAACTACTGAAAAAAAGTCGAGTGCAATAACACCGCTCCGGAAATACACTTCGCTTTCACACCTCCGGGTACCAAGGCGACATCTGCTCAAAAAGTTCGTTTTCGCAGTGTCTTCTTAGCCGTGGGCGGCTGCTGAGCCCCCTTCGTGCTGACGCACAAATGGTCTCACCTAGGCCTCTGCTCCCGTAAGAAGGAAGGCCGACTAAAACCGGCCTTGTCGGCCAACGTCGGCATACCCCTGATGCAGGGGCATGTATTTCCTCCGCTGGTATCGTTCATTGTAATCTTTGTGAGTCAGCATTATGATGATTAAAAAGATATTAAGTCTTAAACAAAAACCAGCAGCTGGAATATGCGAGACTCCTGCGGGAAGAAAAGCCTAGGTGAGACTACGAAACGCGATAGCGGTTCGGAGGCTCACCCGCGGAAAGCGAGTATATTCCAGCTGAGTATATTCCAGCTGCGGTGGTCGGAGAGCATAACTAAAAGATACCTAATTATAGTTAGTTCGTAGTCTACGGATTTTGTGTTAATACATAACCTTTTAGAAACAACCTTCCCATATTAATTAAACGTAAAAAAGCCCTTCTTGAATAAGAAGGGCTTTAGGGGGGATGTGCTCTGCTCTTTTGTTGGTTAGGGATTAAAGTTAAGCTACTATTACTACTATAATTCTATATTAACAACATGTCAATAGTGTAAATACAAAAAAATAAAAAAACCCTGCACCGTTATATGTAAGCAGGGTTTCTTTTTTTAATGCCCGAATCCAGGCACTAATATGAATTCTGAATACCATGTAAAACCAATCATAAATACAGTACAATAAGCTCCGAATAAATACATATACATACGTTCAGATAATTTCAGATAACTTACTGTCAGGAAAAATGCCGTTTGAACCAGGAATAAGACTGCTGTTTTCTGCATGTCTCCTATATAAAACATTACCGTAAATATACCTGTCCAAAAAGCAAGGACACGAAACATTCGATCCATGTTTTCCCCCTCCTTTAGGTAACCTTATCAATGTAATTATAAACGACGAATTGAATAATGTAAATAACTCTTATCAAACAATCGAAAGTTTTGCCACATAGGTACAATTTTCACATCCGGTAAACATGTTCTCCGTTTCGATAAGATCAACATCATCGAAAAGTGCTTCGAACATGCCTTTCAGGAAGTAATTGTGCAGTTTGCAAACCATTGTATGATTCGTGGTTGCAACTTCTTTGAATGGGCAATTATTTATTTTAAATGTAATACTTTCATTCTCGGCATTATATCGGAAATCAGGATACATGCCAAGCATTGTGCCTGCATCTTCCAGAATAGTCATTTTTTGTTCGTTCGTAAGATTATCAGATGCTGGTGTTGTCTGGTAACGTTCAATAACCTTTGAACCGTATTTCTTACCGGTTTGATATAAAGCATTTATACCTGCTTCACCAAGTTCAACAAATGATTCGATAGCGATGGTCGAAAGTAATTTATAGTCGCGATGCGGAAAATTGAGCTCAATAACTTCGTCAGTGAGTCGATAAAGTCTGCTTGGACGTCCGCCTTTACCCGTTTTTTGTGAATATGATTCCACAATATTAATATCTTCAAGCTTTGATAAGTGAAGCCTGGCGACGTTCGGATGAATGTCGAATTTCTCCGCAATGTCCGCAACACCTACTTCCTTATGCTGCTTAACAATATATTGGTAAATATTAAACCGCGTAGGATCGCTTAGCACACCAGTTACTTTTAATGTCTGCTCCAACGTAATTCACCTCACTAAGTTAATTACTTTTATTATAATAAAAAACTGCAGTGAAATGAGTGATATAAATCATTTGTTAAAAAATGACCACAACTTGCTTGCTTTTTTATTATGGTTTCTTCGGTAAAAAATTATTCCAAAATCAATCGGTTGGCTATTGAAAAAGTTGATTCGTTGTCGGTTGTAATAGTGAGATGAAGGTGATATTTCTTATCATCGATGATGATATATTCAACGCGTACGTCACCATATGGGAAATAATAATTTGTGGGATTATCGGGAATTTCAGATTGGATAACTTTTTCCTTAAAAGATGTTCGTGCCATTTGCAGCAGTGTTTCTATTTTAATTTGTTCCGTTTGCTTATTTGTAATTTGAATTTCATCCTGATACATACGTACACTGGATGTTATTAAAATTAAAGCAATAGCCGTTACAAATAGAACAAAAGGCAGAATAAATCCTTTGTTATTGGTAAAAGGTAATTGTCTTTTCAAATTGCTCACCTTGTTTGGAAGTAATAAAGACATGAAAACCATAAGGGGAGGGGGTGAATTTCACCTTATCAATATTTCGCAAATAAATTTCGTGCCCCTCATTTGTAACTTGTCTTCTGATCAGATTTTCATATTGCTCAATCGTAACAGTTGTACCATCATAGTGGCTAAGCGTAATTTTCGTAGGTTCCACTGTATAACTGGTTGACTTAATTACATCATCACGTAAAAAATAGTAAAATTGCTGCATGGACAGTTCTTCATAACTGGATGTAATATTGACCCCCTTCAGAAGGTAGGCGGTGAAGGGAAGTGTCATAAACAGAATAACTATAGCAACAAGGACGGTAAGAAAAGTAAATCCATTATCATTAATCCGGGAAGCCAAATAGACAGACCTGTTCGTTTTTCCTTTTAACATTCTTCCATTCCACACATCCTTTCACTAAACTATTCTGCTTTGAAAACATGAATGTAAGTGTTACTGAATCAACTTCTTTATCGTATATCGCCGGTGTTTGATTTCGATCGTCCCATAAATAGAGCTGTAATTCATCATGCAGCTCATTGAGAAATAATCGTTTTTGGTACAAAATTTCTTTTTCATTAATGATTACATTGGTTATTGGGATAAGTGTCGTGGCCATCATAAGCAGAAGGGCAGAAGCTGTCAGTGTTTCTATGAAAGAAAAGCCTTTATTGTTCATTGATGTAGCACCTGCCTTTTCCCAACGGACAAGTAACTTTGTACTTATTATTTATTGTTTTTATCCAAAAATTACCCGGTTGTGCTATCGTTCCTTTTTTGTTAAACGATATGATTCGCAGGTTGTGGTTGATAAATTGCCATCAGTCAGGTATTTCACGTTCCACCCAAAATTCACTTGAATGAATTTTTTTCACAACATATCCCCCATCCTGAAAGACCAGGCTATAGTTATCTCTTGAACCGTACGACAAGTTTTGCATATATAATATATCCATTTGCAAAGTTTCCAGAAATTTTTCCTCTGCATGCTTTTCCAGTACGGACACATTTAGCGGGGCGCTAAGAAGCATTAAAACGGACCATACAGCGAGGACGAAGAGAACTTCGATTAGGGTAAAACCGTTTTTGTTGCTCATTTAACTTCCGCTAGACTTATCTACTGTTGTTTTACCACTTTCCGTATCCGTGGTTAACTGCAAACTGGTTTGGTCCGGGCATTCCTTCTGATCTTCTGTAATGTAACCGGCTGTTTCTAATGCATCGATACTGGCTGGATAATTCTTTTTTTCTATATAATAAGCATCCACCTGTGCCTGTACGACACTGATTAATGCATTGCATCCTTTATCATAAACTTCCTTACTCTTGTCACTTAAGTTTGGGACAATCAGGATAATCAGTACCGAGATTATCATTAAGACGATCAGCATTTCGATCAATGTAAATCCTTTTTTATTTTTAAGCAATATTTCCATCTCCTTTAAATTGTTTTAATTAACTGGAACATCGGCCACATTAAGGTGACATAGATAAAAACGATGAAACTTGCCAAAACAACAAAAAATACAGGTTGAATATACGTGATAAGCTTCATGATTTTCCGGTGCATTTCTTCTGTCTGTAATTCTGCATATACAGTTAAATCCTTTTCAAGCGCATCCGCATCGGCGTTCTTTTGAAAGATGGTTGCCAACTGTTTGTCGATAAACGGTAAATTTGCCAACAAGCTGGTTATATAAACCCCGCGTGACAATTCATCAGTCATTAATGAAGCGTAATAAGACAGGATCGGCTGCTTTTTCTGCTCGGATAATATGACTAATATTTCTTTGATCGACATGCCCGTTTTAAGTAAGGAACTGAAGTGTGTTGCAATGAGAAATGAGATTTGCAATTTTTTATAGTGACGAAAGATTGGAATAAAGCCGTAAAAACGAATTTGTTTTTCTATACTGACTTTATTTTTATTGAATCGCCACAGGAGAAAACAAAGAACAGAAATGAACCCTGCTATCATTAAAAATTTGCCGGAAAAGTCAATGATTATAATGGAAAGCATTACGGTGGAGGATGTTCCGCTATTATTTTGAAACAGATCAATAAAAGAAGGGAGAACGGACTGTTTAACGAAGTATAACAGCAGTGCAAAAACACAAAGCAGAATTAATGGGTAACGGGATGCTTCCTGAAACTTTTTCACATACATGATTCGCTGTTCGTACATCGAGATGCATTTTTCAACATTTAATTGAATATCACCATTAGCTCGAACAAAATATAAGTAGGAAGTAATCGCCGGATTAAAATTTACTTGTTCCAAAGCCTCATCAAGTGTGCTTCCTGTCTGAAGGGATGTAATAACGGATGAAGCTGTGGCGTCTAGTTGTTTATCCCATTTGATGATTTCAAGTGCTGCTACAATTGGATATCCGTTTTTTAATAAGCGTGCAAGCCGCTTTAGAAAGCGTAATTGAATGTCTTGCTTGGGTGATTTATGCCCCGCCGGAGGAATACGTTTCTTCAGAGATATATCCATATGCGAACGCCTTCTTTCGTAAGTGATCAAACGTATAAAATTGCTTTGATTCGCTAATATCAACTCCATTCAGCGTGTTTTCCAGCAAATCTCCATCTAACAGCTCAATTATTGCAGCACGTCTCGTAATTGTTTTATTAATTTCGATTGGGATTAATTGCAGTGCTGCAACGGAAATTAATGATTGTTTCAGATCGGATAAACTTAACCCCATTTCCTGAAGACGGTGGATGGTCCCTAAAGCATTTTTAGCATGTAATGTACTTAAAACAAGGTGACCGGTCAATGAGGCATCAAATGCGAATTGAGCAGTAAAGCTATCCCGTATTTCGCCAATCATAATAATATCGGGGTCATGTCTAAGTGCGGCCTTCAATCCGGTTTGGTAGGTAATTCCCGCTTTTTCATTTACCTGTACCTGAAGAATGTCATTTATGTCCTTTTCAATTGGGTCCTCCAGGGTAATCGTCTGGTATGACTTTTCTGTTAAAATGGTTTGCAGCAATGTATATAAAGTAGTGGTTTTCCCGCTGCCTGTAGGACCTGTAAATAAAATAATACCAGTGCGATTCGTAATCCATTCTTTGAGTTTTTTCAACTGGTTTGGGAAAAGAAAAAGCTGATTCAGGGTAAGATTATCTTCCTGTGGGAGAACGCGGATGGCCAGACTCTCATTTTGATTGACCGGAAGTGTAGATAGACGCAGTGCGTAACGATTGGCATGGGTTTCGTGGATAATTGTTCCATTTTGCGGCTTGCGAACTTCACCTATATCCATTCCTGATGTAAACTTGTAGTAAGTAAGCAATGCTTGGTATTGAACAATGGGAATCGTTCGGTGCAGGATTCGTTTTCCAAATACCCGAAAGTAAATGTTTGCCTGATTAGGGAAAGGGTAGAAGTGAATATCCGAAGCGTTGGTACTAATGGCGGATTGCAGAAGTTTTTCTGAAAGTATTGAAGCTTTGTTCAATAATATGCCACCTCCTTCATTAGACTATATTCGACAGTGCTCGATAAATTCCTTCTTTTTTTTCAAAAATAATTATAAAAATTTTTTAAGGCAGGGGAAAACGCATGAGAACACTTTATTTAATTGGCTTTATGGGAAGTGGGAAAAGTACAGTAGGGCAGGAATTGAGTAAGCTGCTTGGCATACCTTGTATTGATACAGATCACATGATCGAAAACGTGTACAAAGTAAAAATAGCTGAAATTTTTCAGAATAAAGGTGAAAGTGTTTTTCGGAAGTTTGAAACCGAAATTTTAAAACAAACCCCGGTACACCATCATATTGTTTCAACCGGCGGTGGTATTGTTGAAACGGAAGAAAACATAACGTTTATGAAAGCCAATGGAAATATTGTGTTTTTGAAAACATCATTAAATGAGATAGAGATGCGTCTTAGCAATGACCGTTCACGGCCATTGTGGAATAAAAACAGTTATGAAAAGCAACGCTTATTTGACCGGCGTAATAAACTGTATAAGGAAAGTGCTGATATCATCATTCATACGGATGACAAAAACAGTCGTGAAATTGCAGCTGATATTAAAGAACAGGCAGGATTGCAGTCATATCAGGAATAAATTTTTACAAACTGCAAAAACTAGTACCACTACAATAAATGAGGTGGTTACAATGTCCGGAAATGAATATGTTAAGTATGTGACCCAGCAGATTACAACTTATCTTGATACACCCGCAGCTGAAAAAAAACTGAAAAGAATACAAAAGAAAAGTCAACCAACTATTTTTTCAAGCAGGTGGCTTGGTATCTTACCATTTGCTTTTAAGTTATTTATCAAAAGAACCCAATAACAGGCTCTAATTTGACGTAGCCTGTTATTGGGTTAAATAAAATATTCCTCCGTTGATAACTTTAAATTTAACATATGGTTTGTAACGTTTTGTTATTTCCTCAATTTCCTTTTCCATTTCCTGTTTTGTCTGTTCATCACCATCTTTCCCGCTGTAAAAGTGTTTCACCAAATTAATTTCTTCTTCCATTGTTTTTAATGATTCATCTGCCCAATTATGCGATTGATCGTTAATATAACTTTCAAGAACAGATTCAATTCGTTTAAATCCGCTATTCAATTTTATAATTGGAGAGATTGTATAACAGTAATCCGCTATTGTCATTTGCAGTGATTTATTTTGTAATTCTTCCATCATTTCCACTTTCATTTCCCCGTTGACCAGATGCAATCCGATTGAAATAATTTCATCCCGTTTTTGTTTCCCTTGATAACTGATTTTTATGTTCGTAATCAGCCATGGAAATAATGCAGTTTTTTGATTTGTATTGATTTTTTCGAACAGCTTTGTATATTTTTCATTATTACTTAAATGCTGAAGTATTTGCTGTAATCTCGGACTTCCAAAATGAATCCATTCATTCTTGCCATCCCGTTTTTCCGGATCCGTAATTAGAGTTAGCTTCATCGGCTGACCGGGACTTCCCATCTTTTTAACATAGTGCCAGTAGAAGGGGCGATTCATTAATGCCCGGTCCATTTTCTCATTCAACTGTACCGAAAGAACTCCGTCATTAATTTGCTCTAACGTACAGTGATGAGCAGTGAAATAGGATGATAAAAAGTCATGTAAATTTCTAATTGCCATACTGTTGCTCCTTATGTGCTGTCTCTTCATGAGTTAATTTAATAATTGAAGAAAGATTATCAAGTTTAATTTTTGCTTCGCCAGTGGATGTAGAGTCGGAAAAAATCGTTTGTATTTCAGATTCAATGTCATTTATATTCAACTCTGCCAGTATACTGTCCAAATGCCCGATTACCTGTTCAAACAAGTTTATTTTTTCATACAGCAAGGTCATTATGTGCTCTTCAACCGTCTCGCGAATTGCAAAATTATAAATATGGACATCATTTTTCTGACCGTACCGGTGAATTCTGCCGATCCGTTGTTCCAGACGCATTGGATTCCAGGGCAGGTCATAATTAATCATGTGGTTGCAAAATTGCAGGTTGATTCCTTCACCGCCAGCTTCTGTGGCGATAAGTACCTGAGCCTTATTTTTAAACAAATGCTGCATCCAGTCTTTTTTACTTTTTTTAAATCCACCTCTAAACGGAACTGATGTAATACCGTTTTGCTGCAAGTACCATTGTAAGTATAGCTGTGAGGCCCGATACTCGGTGAAAACAATTACTTTTTCATTATTTACTTGTTTAATAATTTCAACTACCTTTTCAGCTTTTGAATGATTTGGAAGTTGTTCGATCTTCTCTGCCAGAGGTTGGATGATGGAGACTCTGGCCTCATCAGTTGCCATTTTTTGGAGTGATAAAAAACATGCCTCCCTTGATGAACAAATTTCCCGTAAAAGGGTTATCTTTGAAAAAGTTGAAAATTGTTCAGTGATATTTTCAAGGTGGTTGTAAACGTCTTTTTCTTGTTCGGTAAAGTCAATCCATACAGTGTCTATGTGACGCTTTATAGAGTCAAACTCGATATTGCCCCGCGTGTTTCGAACCATCACTTTTTGAACTAATTGTTTTAAATATTTATCCTGTTTTAATTGCTTCCGGTTTTTCCCGTATTTTTCCAAAAAAGATTCGTAGTCACCAAGATGGCCCGGTTTTAGTATGGATACCAGATTAAAAATCTCGACAAGCTGATTTTGCACCGGCGTAGCTGTTAACAATAAACAGTACTTTTTCTTCAATGACCGGACAAAATCATAGTTTTTTGTTTTATGGTTTTTAAGTTTATGTGCCTCGTCAATTAATATCAGATCGTAATCAATATCGAGGATATTTTCCCGGTGTGGTGAACGCTTTGCAGTATCAATTGATGTAACAATTACATCATAATGATCCCATGCATAGTTTTTCCGATGTGCGATTGCGGGAATGTAAAATTTCTCATTTAATTCTTTTACCCACTGATTTACAAGGGAAGCGGGTACGATTATAAGTGTTTTCTTTACAAGTCCTCTCAACATGTATTCTTTCAAAATTAGTCCGGCTTCAATTGTTTTTCCGAGACCAACTTCATCAGCTAATATTGCACGGCCGTTCATTTCCTCAATAACTTGTTCAGCGCACTCAATCTGATGATCAAGGAATTCTATTTGTGGGAGATATTCCAATGATTTTAATCCTTCAAAAGTTGGTGCCATCGTAGTTAATTCGGCCTGATAGGTCATTTGAAAAAGCTCCCATGGAGTAAAAGGACCTTCCTGGTCAAGCGCTGTATTGAATTCATCTATAAAAACGGAATCTTTTTGAAGTTCTACCTGATTCATAACATACTTCCTTTTTTACAGAGTTGTTATTTTCTCTACTTTTTACTTGGTCCATATGCTATAATGGCATTAAATAAAAAATAGAAATTTCAATGTTACATAGTATAACCAAATACATTTGTTTTCATTATGCGAATGAATACAAGGGGAGAGTTTACTTTTTAAGTAACGCCGAAGGAGCAAACCAAGTGTGAATCTCTCAGGCAAAAAGACTCTTGTAGGACGCAACTCTGGAGAGTGTTTATTTTTTGTAAACCACCAACGAAGCAAGCATTTTTTGGAAAGTGTAAACGATTCCAAGTGTGCGCAACTTTCTGGTTGAAGGACAGAGATTTCACTGGTAAACAGGGGAATCTCTATTTTTATGTACTAAGAATGCTTAAAAAGGGAGTGGATTGAATGAGTGAATTGAAACGGACACCATTGTTTCCTGAATATGAAAAATCAGGAGGAAAGACAATTGATTTCGGTGGCTGGGATTTACCAGTTCAGTTTAAAGGCATTAAACATGAGCATGAAACAACCAGAACAAAAGCCGGTCTTTTTGATGTGTCTCATATGGGTGAAATACTTGTTACGGGACCGGACAGCAAAGCATTTTTGCAGAAAATGATCACCAATGATATTTCCAAATTAACGCCAAAACGTGCCCAATATACTTTTATGTGTTATGAAGATGGAGGTACGGTAGACGACTTCATTGTTTATATGCTTGAGGAGGATTCTTATTTACTGGTAGTAAATGCAGCAAATACCGACAAGGATTTTGCATGGCTGAATAAGAATAATGATACGGATGCCAACATCGAAAATGTATCATCTGATTATGTTCAACTGGCACTTCAGGGTCCGAATGCGGAAGTAATTCTTCAAAAGCTGACTGAAACGGATTTAAGTGCAATAAAGTTTTTCCGTTTCGAGAATCCAGTTTATTTTTCAACGATAGAGTCAGGAGCGGTCGTATCAAGAACAGGCTATACTGGTGAAGATGGATTTGAAATTTATATCAGTGCTGAAAGTGGCAGAGATTTATGGCAGCTGATTCTAAAAACAGGTGAAGAATATGGGGTAGAACCAATTGGACTTGGAGCGAGGGATACATTGCGTTTTGAAGCAAACCTGGCACTGTATGGTCAGGAGCTTTCAAAAGATATTACCCCAATTGAAGCCGGTATGAAATTTGCAGTCAAAACTAATAAGGAAGAAGATTTTATAGGAAAAGAAAAATTAAAGCAGCAAGCAGAAAATGGAACTGACAGGAAACTAGTCGGTATAGAAATGATTGACAAAGGCATTCCGCGTACAGGGTACCAGGTTTATGCAGGTGAATCCGAAGTTGGTTTTGTCACTAGTGGAACGCAATCTCCGACATTGCAAAAAAATATGGGACTGGCAATGATAAATAGCGAGTTTTCCGAAGTGGGAACAGAATTGAGTGTTCAAGTACGAAAGCGCCGGCTAAAAGCTGTTGTTGTTAAAACGCCATTTTATAAACGAGAGAAATAGGGAGGTTTTTTTACATGGAATTTCGTTATTTGCCAATGACAGAAACCGATAAACAGGAAATGCTGAATACGATTGGTGTTGATTCAACGGAAGAATTTTTTTCAGATATTCCAAATGAGGTTCGTTTTAAAGGAGAACTGAACCTGAAAAAACCAGCAAATGAATACCAATTGAAAAAGGAACTGTCAGAAATGGCTAAGAAAAATGCCAACCTGACAGAATACAGTTCATTTCTGGGAGCAGGAGTTTACGATCATTTTATTCCATCAGTTGTTGACCATGTTATTTCACGATCGGAATTCTATACGGCATATACACCATATCAGCCGGAAATATCACAAGGTGAACTTCAGGCAATATTTGAATTTCAAACAATGATTTGTGAATTAACCGGCATGGATGTTGCTAACTCATCCATGTACGATGGTGGAACAGCTTTGGCTGAAGCAGTAACATTAAGTGCAGGTCAAACAAAACGAAAGAAGATTCTTGTCTCTAAAGCAATTCATCCGGAGTCACAAGCAGTTATTGAAACATACGCCAAAGGTCATGATCTTGAAATTATTGAAATTGATTATCAGAACGGCCGGACAGATTTGGAACAATTGAATAACGAATTGGATGAAAATACTGCAAGTGTTGTCATGCAATATCCAAACTTCTTTGGCCAAGTTGAACCATTACATGAAGTAAACGAACTTATTCGCCAACAGAAGAAAACGATGTTTATTGTATCCAGCAACCCATTGGCGCTAGGATATTTAACACCACCTGGAGCGTTTGGAGCAGATATCGTTGTTGGAGACACACAAGTATTTGGTATTCCAGCCCAATTCGGCGGGCCGCACTGTGGATATTTTGCAACCACTGATAAATTGAAACGTAAAGTACCCGGACGCTTGGTCGGACAAACAACTGATGAGGATGGACAACGGGGATTTGTACTGACACTTCAGGCAAGGGAGCAGCACATAAGACGTGATAAAGCTACCTCTAATATATGTTCAAACCAGGCATTGAACGCACTTGCCAGTTCTGTTGCCATGAGTTCAATCGGTAAGAGAGGCCTGAAAAAAATGGCTGTTTTAAATATGCAAAAAGCACGTTATGCGAAACAAAAGCTTGACGATGCGGGCATACCGGTAGTGACAGATGGCGTATTTTTCAATGAGCTGGTTATCAAGCTTCCTAAGGACGTTACCAGTGTAAATGAGAAGCTTTTGGATAAAGGAATTATTGGGGGATATGATTTGGCACAGGCATATCCTGATCAAAAGGGGCATATGTTAATCGCTGTTACAGAAATACGTACAAAAGAAGAAATTGATACTTTTGTTAAAGAATTGGGTGATATTCATGGCTAATACAGATTTTCCATTAATTTTCGAACGCAGTAACGAGGGAAGAACAAGTTATAGTTTACCAGAATTGGATGTTCCTGAATTTGATTTGGACAGTGAATTTGAAGACTCCTATATTCGAAAGACAGCACCTGACTTACCTGAAGTAAGTGAACTCGAAATAATGCGACATTATACAGCATTATCAAGACGAAATTATGGTGTGGATTCCGGATTTTATCCACTCGGGTCCTGTACAATGAAGTATAATCCAAAAATCAATGAAGATGTTGCAAGACTTGAAGGGTTTAGTCATATTCACCCGCTCCAGGATCCAAAAAGTGTACAAGGTGCTATGGAAATGATGTATGACCTGCAGACATCACTAGTGGAATTAACAGGTATGAATCAGGTTTCTCTTCAGCCGGCTGCAGGTGCACAGGGGGAATGGACTGGATTAATGATGATCCGTGCGTTCCATGAGGCTAACGGTGACTTTAATCGTACAAAGGTAATTGTGCCTGACTCAGCACATGGAACAAATCCGGCGTCTGCAACTGTAGCAGGATTTGATGCAGTTACGGTTAAAACAAATAAAAAAGGATTAGTGGATTTAGAAGATCTAAAACGGGTTGTTAACGAAGAAACTGCAGCTTTAATGCTGACAAATCCGAATACGCTCGGTTTATTTGAAACTGAAATTATGGAAATGGCTGAGGTCGTTCACGGTGCAGGCGGAAAACTTTATTATGATGGTGCTAATTTAAATGCAATCATGGGATATGCGAGACCAGGTGACATGGGTTTTGACGTAGTACATCTGAATCTGCATAAGACATTTACAGGTCCTCACGGTGGCGGCGGACCGGGTTCAGGACCGGTTGGTGTTACAAGTGAATTGTCTCCATATCTGCCAAAGCCATTGCTTGTTAAAAAAGATGATCAATATATTTTTGATTATGATCGTCCGGAATCAATCGGTCGGGTAAAACCTTATTATGGGAACTTTGGTATTAATTTAAGAGCGTATACGTACATTCGCACTATGGGAGCAGAAGGACTCAAAAAGGTAAGTGAATATGCAGTGTTAAATGCAAACTATATGATGCGGAAGTTGGAGAAGGAGTACGTATTGCCATTCCCGCAGCATTGCAAACATGAATTTGTTTTATCCGGAAAGAAACAGAAAAAATTAGGAGTTCGTACGCTGGACATTGCCAAGCGGATACTGGATTATGGGTATCATCCGCCAACAATCTATTTCCCGATAAACATTGAAGAATCATTAATGGTAGAGCCGACAGAAACAGAGTCTAAGGAAACGTTGGATGGGTTTATTGATACGATGCTTCAAATCTCCGATGAAGCAGTAAACAATCCTGAACTTGTACAGGAAGCACCACATAATACGGTTATGAAACGGTTGGACGAAACAACTGCAGCAAGAAAACCGATTCTGCGTTATATGAAGTAAATTAAAAACGGATGAGGTATTAGTTACCTCATCCGTTTTTAATTTTTCCAGTCCATTTTTTAAAGCCGCCTTTTAGCTGGTTTACATCTTCATAGCCTTTTTTATGAAGCAGTTGAGCGGCCCTGGCTGATCTTGAACTTCCCTGACAATATAAATAAACAGGCTTATCCTTTCTTATCTCTACCAATCGCTGTTTCATTTGTGTAACTGGTATATTCCTGGCACCCAGAATGTGGCCCTTTTTAAATTCCTGCGGCTCTCTAACATCAATTAATTGTGCTTTACGATATCCTTCACGGAACTGATCTTCAGTTAATACCTTAAGAAAGTTCTTTTGCCTAAAATACCGGAAAATTCCAAATGCAGCAATTGCTACAATTACTATTACTAAATATTCCATTATTGATCCCCCGTAATTCTCATTTGTATCTATTCCATTATATTGCGGATGAGCTGTTTTTTCAAAGTATTTTTCTTAACAAGTGATTATTAATAAGACTTTAGACTTATTTTTTGTTGATATGGTCATAATAAAAAGCCTATTGTCGCATTTTACCGAATCATTGCAAGTTGTCGGAACAGACTTAATATAAAAAAGCTTAACACTGCTGGATTTTTGGATGATTCCTTTAAATAACTGGATTTTACTTAAAATAACAACGCTTTCTGATGATTGACAGCTGCGACTATTTCTGTTCAAATTCAATATATAGTATTATAAAACAGAAAATAAATACTAGATATTGTTTTTAATGTACAGAATGTGGTATGTTAATTATAACAAATAAATAGCAAAGGAGCGATCAAAAAATGTCGATTGCTGTTGAATCAAAGAATCATATTAACGTGGATGCACTCAATGAAGACATAAATGCATTCCCACAGGTTCATCCAGTTACAGATGACATGAAACTAACACACAAAGGTGTATCCAGGTTAGTAATGCTTGACCGGTATGCATTTAAAGACACTGAAAAGAAAACATTAAAAGAAGGCGACTTTGTCGTTCTGACAGTTAAGGCGGATCCGAAGTTTCCCGCCCGCGGACTTGGTATTGTGAAATCTATCGATTGGAACAGTAAAGAAGCTGAAATTCAGGTAGATTCAGAGTTTGTATCAGTCCTTGATAATGAGGATGAGGCATCAACTGGTGTTGTAAGACGTTCGCTTGATGTAATAGACAAGCCATTGGAAGTCTACTATGAACAGATTGCCAAGCGAAACGCAACAGGGCTCTCCGCTGTGGAGACTACTGAGGCAGGGCAGAAAGAATGGTTTGACAAGTTTAATGATGAGTTGAGCAGTCTTAACTTCATCCCGGCAGGTCGTGTGTTGTACGGTGCTGGAGCTGACACGGACGTAACTTATTTTAACTGTTATGTAATGCCGTATATTAGGGATTCGCGTGAAGGAATCTCTGACCACCGCAAGCAGGTAATGGAAATCATGAGTCGGGGTGGAGGTGTAGGAACTAACGGTTCAACACTGAGACCAAGAAATACGCTGGCCAGAGGAGTTAACGGAAAGTCATCAGGCTCGGTATCCTGGTTGGATGACATCGCTAAACTGACTCATCTTGTTGAACAAGGCGGATCAAGACGTGGTAAACAAGCGTGCCTCGTCTATAAATAAACCCCGTGAATTGCTGGAAACTCTTTTATGACCTGTTGGCCACAACGAAACTGGAAACGGTAAGCGTGATGGCTAAAGAACAACAGGTGGACAAAGACAATCAGCAGCCAAGCTCCGTACGGGAGAAGGTTCAACGACCATCGAAAGCACGTTTTAGACGGAAGTGAGTAGAGTAGAAATCAAGTGATTTCGAAGCGCGGGGACACAGACACTGTGTAAGATATGGTCTGAACTTCGGGGTGACCCGGAGAGCTGTCGTAACGAAACAGCAAAACAAATTGGCACAAATGATCATGTTAGTGGATTCACATCCGGATATCATTGAATTTATCATCTCAAAAATGCAGAATCCGCGAATCCTTCGTTATTTGATTGAAAATACGGAAGATGAACAAATCAAGCGTATGGCACAGGAAAAACTGAAATTCACACCATTGACAGAAACAGAATCAGATCTGTATCAGGGTATATTAAATTATCGGAGTATACCTGGTCAGGGCGGTTTTACCGACGCTGCTATCCGTGAAGCGGACGAGAAACTAAGAACCGGGGGAACATATTCGGTTCACAATCCGGAATTCCTGACCGGTGCAAATATTTCAGTTTGTATAACGAAGGAATTGATGGAAGCCATTGAAAACGACGAAATGTACGAGCTTCGATTCCCGGATGTGGAAAATTACACAGAGAAGGAAATGAAAGAGTACAACGAGAACTGGGATAAAGTCGGCGATGTCCGCAAGTGGGAAGAAATGGGCTATGGTGTTAGGGTTTATCGCCGGATTAAGGCTAAAGAACTTTGGAATCTAATCAATATTTGCGCGACATACTCCGCGGAACCTGGAATATTCTATATTGATAATGCAAATGAAATGACAAACGCCAAAGCGTACGGCGACCAGGTAGTTGCAACAAACCCGTGTGGTAAAGCGGCATAGTTTGCCTCACGTTAAAAATTGCGGGATAAAGCGGGAAGGCTGAGAGGCTAATCCGAACCGAAGGCTGAGCTTAAAAATTCAGTCAGGGGCAACGCATAGGTTGGTGAACCTCGAAAGAGAATATAATCCACCCACGAGACCGCAACATTACACAGTTATTGGAAAAGGGGTAGGGAGATGAATAGAGGATATGCAGGCTATTACAAAGATTACTATTTAAGAAGTTCTTATGAATATGCTTATGCGAAATATCTTGATTATTATTCAATCCCATGGACCTATGAATTAAAAACATTTGATATAGGATATAGAAAATACAAACCAGATTTTTTTCTTTTCGGTCAAAAGAATAATATTTCAAATATAGTGGAGATAAAATCAAGAGAGAAATATAGATTGTTGGAAGCAAGGAAAGCATTAGGAGCTATTGAAGAATTATATGCTATTGATTGCGAACTAATCTCGTATAATGAGTTATTGACCATGTATAAAAAGTTACCATTTTCTTTAACTTCAACCATAACGGAATGGATAAAGTCTGAAGTTACTACAATAAATAAAGCTGCTTATGGTAAATTAAATGGGCACTATAATATTCCTCATACTTTAGAAGCCAAGAAAAAGATTGGTGAACATACTAAGAAACTTTGGGCAACTGATAATGAAACAAAGAAAAGAATGATTGAAGGGCTAAGGAAGTCCGGATCTATCCAAAAGGGTAAGTTAAAAAAACCGCGGGAAACTAGGAATTGTGCAGCTTGTGGAACAGCATTTAATATAATTATTACTTCAAATAAGAAGTATTGTAGTAGAAAATGTGCAGGGAATATTGCTATAAAAAATGCTACAAATATTTATGTAATAAAACGCGGTGTAATACATGAGGAAATAAAGCAGTATATAATAGAATGGTCAATATCTCATAAAGAAATTGTGCTTACAACTAAACTGAATAAAATAAAGCCAACACTAAAGCCGTTATTTGAAGACATCAATACCAAATTTGGGGTAAAGGACTTTAGAGTAATATCAAAGGCTGTTTTTGGAAAAGACCGAGGTAGAAAAGAGCTAGTAAGATTTATGAAAAAACTGTGTAATGAAAAGGTATGCTGAACTTGCAGGAATTCAACTGTAAGAACTATCGGATAAAAAGCCGGTAGGATAACAAAATTGGAACAACCTCTTGCACCATATTCTGTCTGCAATTTAGCTGCTGTTAACTTGGCAGAGATGGCAGACGAAGAAAGTAAAACTGTTAACTTCGAAAAGCTGAAGCAGACTGTAAAAACAGGTGTACGCATGCAGGACAATGTGATTGACGCAACACCATACTTCCTGGACGAAAACAAAAAGCAGGCACTTGGGGAGCGCCGTATAGGTCTTGGTGTCATGGGAATGCATGACTTGCTTATCTACTGTGAAACAGCATACGGTTCCAGTGAAGGAAACGAACTGGTGGACAGCATCTTTGAAACCATTGCAACAACTGCCTACCGTGAATCTATTAAACTTGCTAAAGAAAAAGGAAGTTTTCCATTTCTTATAGGTGACACGAAAGAGGAAACAAAGGAACTAAGACAAGCATTTATCAACACTGGCTATATGAAGAAGATGCCGGAAGATATCAAACAGGATATACTTGAATACGGCATCCGTAATTCGCACCTGCTTACTGTTGCACCAACAGGATCCACTGGTACAATGGTTGGTGTATCAACCGGGCTTGAACCATATTTTTCCTTTTCTTATTACAGAAGCGGGAGACTTGGTAAGTTTATCGAAGTAAAAGCAGATATTGTACAGGAATATTTTGATCGTAACCCAGATGCAGATCAAGAAAACCTACCAAACTGGTTTGTAACTGCAATGGATCTAGCACCGGAAGCACATGCTGACACACAATGTGTTATTCAACGCTGGGTCGACAGTTCAATCTCGAAAACGGTAAACGCACCGAAAGGCTATACGGTTGATCAGGTGGAAAGTGTTTATCAGCGATTGTACAATGGTGGTGCCAAAGGCGGAACTGTTTATGTCGACGGAAGTCGTGATACCCAGGTTCTTACGCTTAAGGCTGAAGAGAACTCGCTTGGTGAGCAAACGGAACTCTTTGAAGAAACAGAAAAACCCAAAGTTGTATTAATGGACACTATTCAGGAGCTGGACAAAACAAACGTTACCATCGGCTCGGAAGTCGGTGATACTTGTCCGGTTTGCCGTGAAGGCAGTGTGGAAGACATTGGCGGCTGTAACACTTGTACAAGCTGTGGTGCACAGCTTAAATGTGGATTATAATTAATATGAGAAGAATCAACTTCGTGGTTGATTCTTCTTTTAATTTAGGGAAGCTTGTTTTAAGCATAATAATCTTGTATTCTTAATTTAGAAAATTTGTTGCACAGACTAAAAAATTTTATCTTTGAAATGAGTTGATATTTTGCCTACCCCAAGTATGGAAGATTACATTGAACAAATATATAATTTAATTGAAACAAAAGGTTATGCCCGTGTTTCTGACATTGCAGAAGCATTAATGGTTCATCCATCATCAGTGACCAAAATGGTACAGAAACTGGATAGGGATGCGTACTTAAATTATGAAAAATACAGAGGATTTGTCCTGACCTCCAAAGGCAAAAAAATTGGAGAGCGATTAGTATTCCGTCATGAGCTTTTGGAAGATTTTCTTGAAATCATTGGTGTTGACAGTGACAAGATCTATAAAGATGTGGAAGGCATCGAACATCATCTCAGTTGGAATTCGATAGACCGTATCGGAGATTTGGTACAATATTTCAAGTCAGATAAAGAACGTATTGATGAATTGAGAAAAATTAAACAAGCCGGTGAAAAATAAATCAATCATTTAAAAGGAGTTCTAATTCTTTGATTTTTTTCTTACATATATAGAAAAGAATCACGAGGAGAGAACTCATGAAAATTGATGGAGTGTTTTCGGGTGGCGGCGCCAAAGCGTATGCACTTGTTGGTGCTCTTCGAAGTATAGAGGAGTATAATTTGTCGTTTGAAAGAGTTGCCGGAACGTCTGCCGGGGCAATAATGGCTGCTTTAATCGCAGCAAACTATCAAATGGATGAAATAGAGGAAATGATTCAGGAACTGGACGTGGAAAAACTGCTGGATCCGCCAAAATTGAGTACAATAATCCCATATACAAAATGGATTTTTTTATATTTCAAAATGGGATTATATAAAGGCGATAAACTGGAAAAATGGTTATATAAACACCTGGCTGAGAAAAATATTTATACTTTTAATGATTTGAAACAAGGATATTTGAAAGTGGTTGTGAGTGATATATCACTTGGAAAGCTTGTTGTTATACCGGACGATTTACATCGCATATACGGAATTGATCCAAACTATTTTCCCGTATCCAAAGCAATTCGAATGAGTGCAGGGTACCCGTATTTTTTTATACCAAAAAGACTTCCGGGAAAACAAAAACGAAAGAGCCTTATTGTTGACGGTGGATTATTAAGTAATTTTCCGTTGTGGATTTTTGAAAATGAAAATTATCGGAAGAAGCGGCCGGTTCTCGGAATTAAATTAAGTGGTTTCCCTAATCAGATTATTCCACGTAAAATAACCAATGCGCTTGATATGTTCCAGGCTTTGTTCTCAACAATGCTGCACGCACATGATGCACGGTATGTTTCAAAAACTTACAAGAATAACATAATTTTTATTCCTGTCGACGATATTGAGTCAACCGAGTTTGACCTTAGTGAGGAGACAAAAGAAAAACTAATTACTACGGGTAAAGAAAGAGCCGATAAGTTTCTGAAATACTGGCCCAAATAAAAAAACCAAGCTACTTAGAGAGAAGCTCGGTTTTTTCTTTTGGATTTATTTCCATCGATTACCCGCAAATGAGAAGCCCGCTTATTTAATTTCTTCTTCATCTGTAGCGGTTGAGTACGTTTGGCGGAACTGTTGGATGGGATGCTGGTATGATTTTTATATTTGGCTTTCGATTGTTTTACAGCTTGCTTATATTTCTTTGAATCATTTGAAGGGGCTCGTTTTCTGAGAAAAATAAAGTAAATTACCGCAAACACTGCTACACCAAAACCAAGCATCATCATTATGTTACCCAAAAATGAGGCTGTGTTTGTAAACAGCTGTGCAATAACTCCTATTACTGCCAGACCAATAATTGTATATACTACAACGGAAAACTTATTGCGAAGCATCTGAATGTCCTCCTTTCCTATTAACTTGTCCTTACTACTTTGTATACCACTATTTTCAGATTTTATATCATTGTTCCAGAAAAAATTAAAAGCTTTTCTTGCCTTAACTTCAATTCTTTCCGTTCCATTCCAAATTATTCACTATTATCACATTTATTATAATCAATTATTTAAAGTTAATTTTACTAGAAATTATGCAATATAACTACAAAAATAAACTAATTTAAATGAAATGATTGGTTTTAAATCATTTGGTAACACTAAAAATGGAGGTGTTTCGAATGGAAAAAGATACGCGACTGGAACAGGATAAACAGGAACAGCCAATATCTGTGGTTTCCAGATCTTTAATAACAGGTTTTATTGGGGGGATTATTTGGGGTTCTTTTGGAGTAGTACTGTATTTCTTTAATTTTTCTGAGGTAGCTCCAAAAAGTTATCTATTGCGTTCCTGGCTGACAGCAGACTGGATAGATAGCTGGCTGGGTAATATTGTTTCCATTTTAATGGTAGGAGTTCTTTCATTACTGACAGCGTTTATTTATTATATGTTATTTAAAAAAGTAAACTCACTCTGGATGGGAACAGGCTTTGGTGTTATTTTGTGGGTTATCATATTTTATATCCTGCAGCCGATTTTTCCGAACATCCCCTATCTGATGGAACTGGACAGATATACAATTGTATCCACGTTATGTTTATATATTTTATACGGGACTTTTATTGGATATTCCATTTCTTATGATTATAATGACACCATACGAAAATCAGAAGAAAAAAAGGAGGATCAGGGTTGATTGATAGTCACCATTATTCAAACGTTTTTGTTTATGGTAAACTATAACAGTCCGTAATTATATAAAATATAAAGGAATGAAAGAGGCAGATGAATCGGCTTTTATTAGTAAATGGTCCCAATATTAATATGCTGGGGAAACGGGAAAAAGAAATTTATGGGGAGTTCACTCTGAACGATCTTGAACAGGATGTATCAGACTTGGTACAGGAGTATGGGTTTAAGCTTGATTGTTTTCAATCCAATCATGAAGGGGAATTGATAGATCGACTGCACCAGGCCAGTGGTAAATATGCCGGGATTATCTTCAATCCTGCTGCATACACCCATACCAGTATTGCATTACGTGATGCCATCGCAGCAATAGAGACCCCGGTTATTGAGGTTCATATTTCAAATGTACATAACCGTGAGACCTTTCGCCGCGAGTCGATGCTTGCTCCAGTTTGTCATGGACAAATAGTCGGCCTGGGAATGAAGGGCTATCGGCTGGCGGCGCTTGCATTCTTGG
This sequence comes from Virgibacillus doumboii, assembly GCF_902806455.1. Taxonomy (GTDB): domain Bacteria; phylum Bacillota; class Bacilli; order Bacillales; family Amphibacillaceae; genus Lentibacillus; species Lentibacillus doumboii. The sequence continues at coordinate 1,588,976 of NZ_CADCWQ010000001.1, forward strand.
ATAATAAATAGAAAGGATTGATCTGATGGAGAAATTGAAGAAACTACGTAAAAGCTTAGGGGAAAATGAACTGGACGCAATTTTAATCACCAGTTCAATAAACAGAAGGTACATTACCGGTTTCACTGGTACTGCTGGTGCTGTAATCGTTACCCGCAACGATGCGCGGTTTATTACAGATTTTCGTTACATAGAACAAGCGAACGAACAAGCAACTGGCTTTACGGTTGTTGAACATAAGCAAGCAATACATCAGGAAATTGCTGATCAGTTAAAGCAGTTAAATGTAAAACGTCTTGGTTTTGAAAAAGATCATGTGACATTTTCTGCGTATGAAACATACAAAAATGCATTTGATGTTGACTTGGTACCGGTCAGTGGAGTTGTTGAAGAACTTCGTTTAATTAAATCTGAAGAAGAACTGACTATTTTAATACAAGCAGCCAAAATTGCTGATGATGCGTTTGAACATATTAAAGGCTTCATTAAGCCGGGGGTTAAAGAAATAGATGTTTCAAATGAACTTGAGTTTTTTATGCGTAAACAAGGAGCAACATCATCCAGCTTTGACATTATTGTCGCTTCAGGCTACCGTGCAGCACTGCCACATGGAGTTGCTTCCGATAAAAAAATAGAATCCGGGGAGCTTGTAACCATGGACTATGGTGCACTGTTTAATGGTTACTGCTCAGATACCACAAGAACTGTAGCGGTTGGGGATATAAATGATGAATTAAAGACCATTTACAACACTGTTCTTGAAGCACAATTACGAGGTGTCGATGGAGTGAAGCCAGGAATGTCCGGTATCGAAGCGGATGCACTTACCAGAGATTATATAAAAGAAAAGGGATATGGAGATTATTTTGGCCACTCAACAGGGCACGGTCTCGGAATGGAAGTTCATGAGGGACCAGGATTGTCGTTTAGATCGGATAAAAAACTGGAACCGGGTATGGTAGTCACCGTTGAACCTGGTATTTATGTTCCGAATGTCGGCGGTTGCAGAATTGAAGATGATATCGTTATAACGGAAACGGGAAATGAACGACTGACAAAGGCTTCAAAAGAATTGATCCAACTATAGGCAAGAGGAGGATTTTGAATGATTTCTGTAAATGATTTTAAAACTGGCTTAACAATTGAAGTTGATAATGAAATATGGCAGGTTATGGAATTTCAGCATGTGAAACCGGGCAAAGGTGCTGCATTTGTGCGGTCAAAATTACGCAATTTGAGAAATGGTAATATCCAGGAAAAAACTTTTCGTGGCGGGGAAAAAGTAAATAAAGCACACATTGAAAACAGAAAGATGCAATATCTGTATGCTTCAGGTGACAGCCATGCGTTTATGGATACGCAAACTTACGATCAGCTGGAAATGCAAACTGATCAACTTAAAGATAAATTAAACTTTATGAAAGAGAGTATGGAGGTATCCATCCTAACTTACGAAGGCGAAATTATTGGGCTGGAATTGCCGAATAATGTTGAGTTAGCCGTAACAGAAACGGAACCGGGGATTAAGGGTGACACTGCCAGTGGCGGAACTAAGTCAGCTACATTGGAAACTGGTCATACAGTTCAGGTACCATTATTTATTAATCAGGGTGATGTATTGGTTATCAATACATCTGATGGCAAATACGTTTCAAGAGCATAAATTAAATACCGATTATATCTGCAAGAACGCGGATAACACAAAAAGGAACGGTCCAATATTGGGCCGTTCCTTTTTATATCGCCTCAGCTAGTCATAATTTGCCCTTAAAAACATACATTTACTAGAAAGATAAAAAAAGCGAGGACAAGTTATGGAAGAAATATTACGCCTGTTTCCTGAAATGATGAGACAAGCAGTAAACAGCAAGATGAGAAATCGTTGGAAGTCCTTACAGGAAATACGTATTCGTTTAAACCGTCCTATTGAACTTATTTTTGATGAACATACAGAATGGATTGAAACAGTTAGGCCCGGCAGGAAAGATAGTATTTTTGTGTTAAATCAATTAAGCGAATTTTCGCTTTACCGGATGGAAGATGAATTACGTGAAGGTTATGTCACGATTGAAGGCGGTCACCGTATAGGGCTGGCAGGTAAAGTAAATACACTGAATGGATCAGTTAAAGCAATCCAGTATATAGCTTTTTTTAATATACGAATCGCTAAGCAGAAGATAGGAGCAGCCAAACAGCTTATTCCTTATCTTTATAAAAATAATTATATGAATACACTGTTTGTCGGTCCCCCGCAAACAGGTAAGACAACCCTGATCCGTGATGTTTCCCGGTTAATTTCGAACGGCTGGGACAATATCCTTCCTCATAAGGTAGGCATTATTGATGAACGGTCTGAAATTGCCGGTTCGAAAAAAGGGATTCCACAGCATGATATTGGTCTCAGAACGGATATAATGGATGCCTGTCCAAAAGCAGAAGGAATGATGATGATGATCAGGTCCATGTCACCGGAAATACTTATCGTAGATGAAATAGGAAGCACAAATGATGTACAGGCATTGATGGAGGCTATAAATGCTGGTGTTACTGTTATTTGCAGTATTCATGGTAAATCGCTGGATGAATTAAAAAAGCGTCCATCATTACAGCCATTATTTCAATCAAACGTTTTTCAGCGGACTATTCTGCTGGCAAGGGGAATGACGCCAGGTTATATCCATCGTGTATATGATCAAAACGGGAAAAATCTTTTACAGAAATCGGGGAGTATAAATGCTGAAATGGATTGGAGCACTTCTTCTCATAGGTACAACAACATTGGCAGGGTTTGAAATTAGTCGAAGTTTAAATGCAAGACCAAAACAAATCAGGCAGTTAAAAAATGCCTTGCAAATATTAGAGGCAGAAATATTATATAGCCAATTACCGCTTCCAGATGCTTTTCAAACAATTGCAAAGCAAATTCCGCAACCGAGTAAATCATTTTTTCAATCATTAAGTGATTTTCTGCACAAAAATAGTACTGATTTATTCACGATATGGGATCACGAAGTTAACCAACTACTGAAAACTTCATCGCTGACCGGCAATGAAGGAGAAATTCTTAAACAATTTGGCAGAACGCTTGGTCAGCATGATTTTGACCAACAGCAAAAACATATCCACCTTACAATTAACCATTTGGACCGTGAGTTGGAAGAAGCCAGGGATAATCAATACAGATATGGCAAAATGGCAAAAAGTTTGGGGCTATTATGTGGATTGTTTGTTGTATTATTGCTCATTTAGACGGAAAGGAGTACAGCTATGGCTATTGACGCATCCATTTTATTTCAGATTGCGGGAATTGGAATCATTGTGGCTTTGATTCATACCATCTTGAAACAGATGGGCAAAGAAGATATGGCTCATTTCGCCACAGTTGTCGGGTTTGTAATTGTCATGGTGATTGTTGTTAATCAACTTTCAGATCTCTTTCAGCAGATAAAATCTGTATTCCTTTTCCAGGGGTAGTGATAGATGGATATCATACAAATTGTTGTTCTGGGAATTATCGCAAGCATTTTATATATCGTATTGAAAGACATAAATCCTTCTTTTGCATTTTTTCTGATTGTTATTACAGGTATTTTAATTTTTCTGGCAATCATCAAACAAATTGGCATTATCTTTCAACTAATAGAGTCATTGGGTAATAAAGCAAACATTGATGGTATGTATATGGAGACCATTCTAAAAATAATTGGAATAGCATATATTGTTGAACTTGGTGCAAATCTGACCAGGGATGCAGGTTTAAGTTCAGTAGCTTCCAAGATTGAATTAGCTGGAAAAATATTTATTATCCTTTTGGCTATTCCGATTATAACTGCTGTCATAGAAGCTATCTTAAGCTTTATACCATCAGCTTAGAAAAGGTGTCAATCTGAAAGGAGTATTTCTGCTGAATGGTACAAAAATCAATGCTGATTATCGCAGTTCTCGTCACCATAGCATTACTCTTTTTGGGACAAGCTACTGTCTCTGCTGAACCTAAACCAAAGGATATACAGGATAGTATGCTTAATGAGGTATCTCTGGATGGTGTGCAGAAGTATTGGCGGAACCTGGTTGATTCCTATGAGGGGTACCTTCCGGGTATTGAAAAGACAACTGTCTATGAATTTATCAAAGATAAAGGATCTTTTTCGATAAAAGGTACATTACAGGGTTTGGCAGAATTTTTATTGCATGAACTGATTTTAAACGGAAAACTGCTCGGACTTCTATTATTGCTTACATTGTTTTCAACTATACTTCAGACAATGCATACAGCTTTTGAACAAAGTACCGTCAGTAAAGTGGCTTATTATGTTGTATATATTGTATTAATATTTTTGGCGCTGAACAGCTTTTATTTGGCAGTATCCTATGCGAAAGACGCTATTGATACGATGAGCGGTTTCATGATTGCCCTGCTGCCGTTAATGTTGGGGATTATGGCTACGCTTGGCAATGTAATCACGGTTTCATTTTTTCATCCAATTGTGTTTTTTCTAATACACGCAAGTGGTGTACTGGTTTCCAAGTTTATTTTACCGTTACTGTTCCTGTCGGCTCTTCTGCTGATTGTCAGCACTTTAAATGAAAATTATAAAGTTACACACCTGGCAAATTTATTTAAATCGGTAGGAATGGGGACACTTGGCGTTTTTTTAACAGTTTTTCTGGGAGTGATGTCCGTACAAGGAGCTACCAGTGCAATTCAGGACGGAGTAGCGATGAAAACAACTAAATTTATTACTGGAAACTTTATTCCTGTCGTAGGAAGAACGTTTACCGATGCAGCGGATACAATTTTAAGTGCTTCCCTTTTGTTAAAGAATGCAGTCGGAATTGTAGGGGTTTTGATCGTTGTATTTGTGGCAGCTTTTCCGGCCATTAAAATATTTGTCATTGCGATAATTTATAAGCTGGCAGCTGCTGTCCTGCAGCCAATTGGTGACGGGCCGGTAATTACCACCCTAAATACGATCAGTAAATATATTGTGTATATTTTAGCCTGTTTACTGGCAGTTTCTTTAATGTTTTTCCTGGCAATTGTCATACTAGTCGCCGCAAGTAATATTACCATTCTCCTGCGTTAGGGGGTTGAACATGGAATTTGTTATCCAGTGGGTTACGCAAATTATAATCTTTTTGTTGCTGGCATCAGTTGTAGATTTATTGATCCCTGCAACTGCCATGAAAAAATACGTCAAGCTGGTAGTGGGTTTAATTTTAATTTTAATTTTTTTAAAACCAGTCTTTACTCTGTTTGATACGGATGTTCAACAGGCGCTGGAAACGTCTTTTTCACAGATAAATAATCAAAATTCGGAGAGTGAGCAAGTAGGAAATTTAATTAAAAAGCAAAAAAGTGAAATACAAGACTCTCAGAATGCATATATTTTAGAACAAACGGTTGTCCAATTAAAAGATTTGGCAAAGACACCGTTAAAGGAAAACTTCCAGGCAGAAATATCTGACATTAAATTTCTGTTTTCTTCTGAATCTGAACCATCATTCAAGAATCTGAAAGAAATCATAGTATTTTTGCAGGAATCGGAGACGGGGGTGGGATCAATTGATACTGTCGAGGATGTTGTAGTAAATACGGACAAACCTTTCCAGGATGAAAGTGAAATTGATAAAGAAGGGATTAAGCAATTATTACAGGATATTTGGGAGATAAACAATAAAAAATTAACTGTTAAATGGGAAGGAGGTTCACTTTGAAAAAACAAATAAAAAATTTATTCCAATCGAAAAAATCAGAAACAGACGGTAAACCATCCAAAAAAACAAGTTATATCATCGTCATTGGTCTGATTGGACTCTTGTTAATCATTTTAGGAAATGTATTCTCGTCATCATCAGAGTCGGATGGGAGTGACAGGCAGCTTTCAGATGTAACAAACACCACTAAACAAAAGCCAGCTGAAGAAACGTTTTCCAAGGACAAATCCTCGAGCACCTCAGATGTATCTGAAATTGAAAAAAGTTATGAAGAGGACCTTCGGGAAATGCTCAATAAAATTAATGGAGTATCTGAAGTGGAGGTAATGGTAAATCTTGAATCTACCAAAGTAAAAGTCTATGAAAAAAATCTGATTACAGGCCAGCAAACTACTGAGGAATCCGATAAGAATGGTGGGACACGGGAGATAGAAGACAGTACAAAAGAAACACAGGTAGTATTAGTGAATCAGGGAGATAAAGAAGTCCCATTACTAATTCAAACGAAAAAACCGGAAGTAAGGGGGGTATTCGTGGTAGCTAAGGGAGTAGATCATGCAACAGTAGAACAGCGGGTTATTGAAGCGACGTCCCGTGTGCTCGATGTTCCAACACATAGAGTTTCAGTAATGCCAAAAAATTAGGAGGATGTTATATGTTGAAAAAACAAACCGTATGGCTTTTAACAATGTTAAGTTTAATGATTGTGTTGAGTGTCTATTATATTACGTCACCGGACAGTGGAGATCTTGCTTATTTACCTGCAGGGGGTGACTCAGAAGAATCGGCTTCAGATGAATCAAAAGACTCCGATACTGCAAGTGATACGGATGCAGATGTAAAAGATGCTACAAATTTAGGACAGGACCAGTTGTTCACAATGCTTCGAATGGAAGTTCAGGATAAGCGAAGTGCTGCTAAAGACAGACTTGATGATGTAGTTGCCTCAAGCAGTGCAAGTATTGAAGAAAAAAATGAAGCAAGAAATAAGATACAACAGCTGGAAGAGATCTCTACAAAAGAGAGCATATTGGAAAAGTCAATTATGGCTTCAGCGGACTACAGTGATGTACTGGTTCGTCATAATGAAGATAAAGTCCATGTTAGTGTGAAAGTGGATCAGTTATCCAAAACGGAGACGGTTAACATCATGCAAATGGTGCGCGACGAGTTTGGTGATATAGATGTAAGCGTAGGATCTGAGCCAACTGAAAGCTAATATATCATATAAACCGGTCGAATTAATTCGTCCGGTTTTGTTTTGGATAAAGATAGTTTACCTAAAACACTTGCGGGGTTTCACTCTGCTATTTCTCTTTATCGGAAGCATTTTTTCAATAAGCAACATACCTTTATAAAGGTATGTTGCTCATTATTTCCCTTTAGACGAAAACTGCGAACTACTGAAAAAAAGTCGAGTGCAATAACACCGCTGCGGAAATACACTTCGCTTTATTCCAGCTGCGGTGGTCGGAGAGCATAACTAAAAGATACCTAATTATAGTTAGTTCGCAGTCTACGAAAAATACTAAAAAAGAGTTTCGTACTCTAAAATGAAGCAAATAGCAACCCTCTTTTAGAAAACAGCCATAGTATTATTCGCATTAAACAGTTATCATTGATATAATTATCAACATGAAACCGTTTTACAGTATAAGAAAATCCTAGCCATTTAAATAATTCAATATAGAATGGGTTGATGTTTTACTTATATATAGCGTAAAATATTATGAGGAGTTATTAGTACCTGTTATTAATTTGTTATAACAAAGGAGTGCCAGACATGTTAAAAGTACAGGAAATACGGGAATTAATAAAATTGGTAGACCAATCAACAATTGACGAATTCACTTATGAATCAAACGGGACAACTGTCACCATGAAAAAATCGGGTGAACAGCCAGTAGTTAAATCGGTTGAGAACCAGGAAGTTCCTAAAGAATCTCCAGTTGAGCCTGTGAAGGTTAAAGAACCTGAAGTCCAGGAAGTCAAGAAGGAAGAAACAGCACAAAGTGAGGAGCCAGCTGCAGAAAGCAATACAGATTATGATCATGAAATTGTTTCTCCAATGGTAGGAACGCTATATATTGCTCCTAATCCGGAAAGTGATCCATTTGTTAAAAATGGTTCCAAGGTAGAAAAAGATTCTGTTGTTTGTATTGTTGAAGCGATGAAACTATTTAATGAAATTGAAGCTGAAGTTTCAGGTGAAATCGTAGAAATATTAGTGGAAGATGGCGAATTGGTAGAATACGGTCAACCACTATTTAGAGTAAAGACTAAATAAGGGGATGTGGCGTGTGATTAATAAACTGTTAATTGCCAACAGGGGTGAAATAGCGGTCCGAATAATACGGGCATGTAAGGAAATGGATATCGAAACAGTGGCAGTTTATTCTGAAGCGGATAAAGATGCATTACATGTCCAGCTTGCTGATGAGGCATACTGTATTGGACCTACCCTGAGCAAAGATAGTTACTTGAATTTCACTAACATAATGAGTGTTGCAACATTAACTAAAGTCGATGCCATTCATCCCGGATACGGGTTTCTGGCAGAGAATGCTGATTTTGCAGAAATCTGCAAAGCATGTAATATTACATTTGTTGGACCTTCTGCAGAGTCCATTCAAAAGATGGGAATAAAAGATGTTGCAAGGGAAACGATGAAAGCGGCTAATGTACCGATTGTTCCCGGTTCAGAAGGTGTAATTCAAAATGAGGAAGAAGCAATTAAAATAGCTGAGGAAATTGGCTATCCCGTGATTATTAAAGCAACTGCCGGCGGTGGCGGAAAAGGAATACGTGTTGCCAGATCAGAAGAGGAGTTAATCAAAGGTATTCGGGTTACGCAGAAAGAAGCTGAAACGTCATTTGGAAATCCTGGTGTATACATAGAAAAGTATATCGAAGACTTCAGACATGTTGAAATTCAGGTGTTAGCCGATCAACATGGAAATGTAGTACACTTGGGGGAGAGGGATTGCTCGATTCAGCGAAGACTGCAAAAGTTAATTGAAGAATCCCCTTCTCCGGCATTAACCCCTGAAATTCGCGCTAAAATGGGTGAAGCATCGGTTAAAGCTGCGAAAGCAGTGGACTACGTAGGTGCGGGCACAATAGAGTATATTTTTGACCGTTCAAGCCAATCGTTTTATTTTATGGAGATGAATACAAGAATACAGGTAGAACACCCTGTAACGGAAATGGTAACGGGGGTTGACTTAATAAAAGAGCAAATTAAAGTAGCAAATAACGAAAAGCTTTCATTCAGGCAAGAGGATGTGGAATTGGACGGCTGGGCAATTGAATGCCGAATTAATGCTGAAAATCCTTTTAAAGATTTTATGCCTTCCCCTGGCAGCATAAACATGTATTTACCACCAGGCGGATTAGGTGTTCGAGTTGATTCCGCAGTATACCCCGGTTACAGCATTCCTCCATTTTATGATTCAATGATCGCAAAACTGATTGCGTATGGTCCAACGCGGGAAGCGGCTATTGACAGAATGAAACGGTCATTGGATGAATATGTTGTTGAAGGGGTATATACAACCATACCTTTCCATCGATTAATAATGGATCATGATGTTTTTGTAAAAGGTGATTTTAATACGAAATTCCTTGAAGAAAATCCGATTACTGAAAATGTGGATGTAAAGGAGTGAGAATATGAGTGAAAAAATAACGGAACAACCATTGTTGGATGTCAGTGATGATGAAAGTTTGGGAAAAGTTGAAATTGCACCAGAGGTTATTGAAGTAATGGCCGGAATAGCTGCCTCTGAGGTAGAGGGACTTTCTTCCATGCGCGGTAATTTTGCAACTGGTGTGGTTGAACGGTTTGGTAAAAAATCACACAGTAAAGGTGTAAAAGTGGAATTGACCGATAACGGAATATTGATTGATTTATTTGTTGTGTTAAATTTTGGTGTTTCTATTCCAAAGGTGGCACAACAACTTCAGGACAACATAAGGCAAACAATTAAAAATATGACTGCACTTGAAATTGCTGAAATTAATGTGCATGTAGTAGGTATCCAAATGGACGGAATGGAAGAAGAAAACGAATAAATATTCTAGGTCAAAAGAAGAAATTTCTTTTGACCTTCATTTATTTCTGGATTCTAGCTTTGGATACATAATCATGTTATTATTTGAAGGAGATATGGAATAAAAGGAGCTATGAAGAATGAAACGTCATTCAGCACGAGAAAAAGCATTTCAAATACTGTTTCAATTGGATATTAATGATAATGATCCCGAAAAAGCTATTGAGGATCACCTTGAAACAATGGAAATAGATACATTTTTATTGAGCCTTGTTCAAGGTGTAGCGGAACATAAAGAAGCAATTGACAATACAATTACTGACCATTTGGAAAATTGGTCTTTTAGCCGTATAGCTTCCGTTGAGAAAACAATTTTACGTATTGCTATTTATGAAATACGATATGTTCAGGATATACCGACCAGCGTTTCAATAAATGAAGCGGTTGAGTTAGCCAATACGTATGGCGATGAAAAAGCCGGAAAATTTGTAAATGGCGTTTTGTCCAAAATCATAGCCTAAAAGGGGATGTAACCATTGACTGCTGAAATAATTAATGGAAAAGAGCTGGCACAAACACTAAGAGAAGAAATGAGTAAAGAAGTCACAGAATTGAAAAATCAAGGCATTGTTCCACATTTAACAGTCATACTGCTTGGAGATAATCCTGCTTCAAAGTCATATGTTAATGGTAAGAAAAAAGCCTCCGGAGAAACAGGCATTTCTTCTGATGTAATTGAAATGTCTGCATCCACTTCTGAAAAAGAACTTCTTCAAAAAATTCATGAACTTAATGATGATGAATCAGTACATGGTATACTGGTACAATTGCCACTTCCCGACCATATAAATGAACAACATGTAATTGAAGCAATTAAACCCGCTAAAGATGTTGACGGTTTCCATCCTGTTAATATTGGCAGAATGATGACGGGACATGATACATTCCTGTCATGTACTCCTTATGGGATATTAACTATGCTGAAATCATATGATATTCCAATAGAAGGTAAACATGCCGTTATTATCGGGCGAAGCAATATAGTCGGTAAACCGGTGGGGCAATTATTGCTGAATGAAAATGCAACCGTAACATATTGTCATTCCAAAACCTCTAGTTTAATAGATTATACAAAGGATGCGGATATTCTGATAGTTGCTGTTGGAAGACCAAATGTAATCGATAATAAGCATGTCAAAGAAGGTGCTGCTGTTATCGATGTTGGTATTAATCGTCTGGAAAATGGCTCTTTGACAGGAGATGTGGATTTTGACGCTGTAAAAGAAAAAGCCGGTTACCTGACACCAGTCCCAAGAGGAGTAGGACCGATGACGATAACAATGCTTTTAAAAAATACAATTAAAGCTGCTAAAGGACTGGCTGAAAGTGAAGGATAATTATTTAACAGTTACCGCCTTAACGAAATATATCAAGCGGAAATTAAACAGTGATCCACATTTAAAAAACATTTGGCTTAAAGGTGAAATATCGAATTTTAAACATCATAGCCGGGGCCATATGTATCTGACGATCAAAGATGACCATTCACGAATACAAGCGGTCATGTTTGCTGGAAACAACCGTCGCTTAAAATTCTCACCCGAAAATGGCATGAATGTATTAATTAAAGGTGAGATTAACGTTTTTGAGCCTTATGGACAATACCAGCTATATGTTCAGCAAATGGAACCGGATGGGATAGGCTCTCTCTATTTAGCCTTTGAACAGCTAAAAGAAAAGTTACATAAACAAGGATATTTTGACCAAAGTCATAAGAAGGAAATCCCGAGGTTTCCGAAGAGTGTAGGTATCATCACATCACCAACCGGTGCTGCAGTACGTGATATTATTACCACAATTAAAAGAAGGTATCCGATTGTAAAGACTACGGTAATACCTGTACTTGTACAAGGGATAAATGCACCGGTATCGATTCAGAAAGCAATAAATTTAGCTAATAACCATGGCGATTTTGATGTACTGATCGTTGGTCGCGGTGGAGGTTCCATTGAGGAGCTTTGGAGTTTTAACGAAGAAATAGTAGCAAATGCAATTTTTTATTCATCCATCCCTGTTATATCAGCTGTCGGACATGAAACCGATGTAACTATAAGTGATTATGTAGCTGATTTGCGGGCGCCAACCCCGACCGGAGCAGCAGAAATTGCGGTTCCATCCCAATTGGAACTGTCTGACAAGCTTTCAGGTTTAACACGCTCATTAATAAGACAAATGAAGGAAAGTATAACCGGTTCTAAACAGTCACTTCAACGGATGAAACAATCTTACGCATTTCGTTATCCGGAACAGCTGCTGACACAAAAAGAGCAGGAATTGGATAAACAGGTGGAACGTCTTGATAAAACGACAAATAATTTGTTGAAAGGCAAGCATGATGCAATTAAAAGTTTAAACGCCCGGATTGCTGCACAACACCCTAATCAGCAGCTTAACTATTCAGCAAAAGAGCTGAAACAGTTAACGAAGCAGAATAATCATTTTATGAATAAAATTGTTGAGCAAAAAACAATCCGTTTAAGAAATGTTATTGAAAAATTGGCGCTGCTCAATCCACTGGAAACGATGAAACGCGGATATGCCATTCCGTATAATGAGTCAGGGGACATCATTAAATCAACAAATAATGTGAATGAAAATGACCAAATCGTAGTACGGGTATCTGATGGGACACTTGAATGTCACGTAATGGAAGTAAAGGAGGAAAATAATGGAGAACGAAAATAATATGTCTTTTGAGGAAGCAATGGTAGAGCTTGAAAAAATTGTGAGTAAGCTTGAAGAAGGCGATGTTCCTTTAGAAAAAGCAATTGCCTACTATCAGGATGGGATGAAGCTGTCTAAATTTTGCAGTGACAAATTGACAAATGTGCAGGAGAAAATGACTCAAATTATGAATGAACAAGGTGAGCTTGGAGAATTTGAGGTACAGGAGGAAGAATAATTTTGCATCATAATTTGGATGAATTTATCAATGAGAACAAAAGGATCATCGAGGAAGAAATGAAAAGGCATATGTTGCGATTAACCATTCCAGATCAGTTAAAAAAATCCATGTTGTACTCACTGGAAGCAGGGGGGAAAAGGCTAAGACCAATTCTGCTGCTGGCAAGTTTTAAAGCATATGGCAACGATATTAAGAAGGTATTGTCAAGTGCAGTTGCTCTTGAACTCATCCATACCTATTCATTGATACATGACGATTTGCCGGCGATGGATAATGATGATCTAAGACGGGGGAAGCCAACAAATCATATAATGTTTAAAGAGGCAACCGCAATATTGGCAGGCGACGCCCTATTAACCTATAGTTTTGAACTTGTAATGAATGATCCAGAATTAACTGACAGCGAGAAGATTTATATTACAAAATTGCTGTCAGAGGCAAGCGGACCCAAAGGAATGGTGGCCGGTCAAATACTGGACATGGAAGCAGAGGAAAAAGAAATTACCCTTGAAGAATTAGAAACCATTCACAAACTTAAAACCGGTGAATTACTCAGGTTTGCAATTAAATCAGGTGCTTATGCTGGTGGTGCAACAGATAAACAGATTAAACATATGGATGAATTTGCGTACTATCTGGGGTTAATATTCCAGGTCCAGGACGATATATTGGATGTTTCAGGCGATCCTGAAAAACTCGGCAAGCCTGTTGGAAGTGATCAATCAAATCAAAAGAACACGTATCCAAAACTGCTTGGGCTTGATGGAGCGATTGAGAAAAAACAATTCTACGTAAACAGGGCAAAGAAAGCTCTGGAAAACGCAGGAGCTGATAATTCTTACCTAATGTATCTAACTGATTATTTCAGCAATCGTGATTACTAGGATGATTAAACGAAAAAGAATTACCACTTAGATACAGTGATTCCCTAAAAAATTCGAGTTTACACTATTAGATTTCAATTAATTTTTATGGTATAATTAAAACATAATAGGAATGGTGCAGTATTCTAGTCAGTCCTCCGTTTCTGAAGGCGGGCCTAAAAATCCGCCAAAGGGCACATCGATGAAGTTCCTTGTGTTGGCTTGAGGCGCCCAGCCTTGGGTCAGTGCTGGGAGTTAAGGTTTTCGGGCGATCCACAAAGGCATGTGGGCGTTGACCCGATTACCGCGGAGGCCCATATCTGTAGTGATGACTAAGCCTAGGAATCATTATGGAATGGGGTATGAACCTGTACAATGGGGTAAGGGACTCCTTATTGACAGCGTAGCCTGCCTTGAGTGGTAGTGAGGGGATTAGAGCCGTAATAACTAGTCAGGTGGCCACTGACTCGGTTATTTTTATCTCTATGAAATCAACACTGCAAAAGAGGCTAGGGATCGGTTAAAGACTGTTGAGGAAATCTCCTAGACTGTTCCAATGACATTTAAAAGGGATTATGGTGTGGACTAAGTGGTAATCCAGTCCAGCTTTGGGAAACCGGGCTGAGATGGTTTTAAAGGGGAACCGCCTTAATGGTAACATTGGGTAGCCATCTGGGAAAACCTACTGGACCTAAGCCGCAATTTTAACCTTTTAAGTGACCATTCCTAACTACATATTAAGTTAGAGGTTGAAAATGAAATCACAAATAAGAAAATCTTTAAAATTCAGTTTAGTTATAGCCGTTATCACTTTTGTGCTGGCGGCTATTTTTTCAATCGTATCTTCCTCTGTATTGAGTGAAGTTGTTTGGATAGCTGGATTAGTTATTGTGTTTATAATCTTACTTATCGGTGTTGTGTTTGACATGCTAGGAATCGCCTCCACGGCGGCACAGGAGGCTCCATTCCACGCCATGGCAGCTGAAAAAGTAAAAGGTGCAAAAGAGTCTGTAATTATTATTCGAAATGCGGATAAATTTGCCAGTTTTTGTAACGATGTAATCGGGGACATATCCGGAATAGTAAGTGGTACGGCGTCTGGTATAGTTGTGCTGCAAATATCACGCGAATTAGGACAGGGTGATGGCTCGGCTGTATATCTTGCCTTATCTGTTTTATTAACTGCACTGGTTGCTGCATTAACAGTAGGTGGAAAAGCGTTGGGTAAATTTCTTGCAATTAACGCTTCAACAAAGATAATATTTTTTGCCGGTAAGGTTATTGCTTTTATTGAAGGCAATTTTAAAGTCAGGTTACTGCCCAGAAATAATTAGACTATTTAATGTTGTATTCATATGGTTTACAATTTAGTATGAATGATACTAAAAGCAGAGGAATTTATATATGGCTAAAAAACGGTTAGATGTATTATTAGTGGACAGGAATCTGATTGAAACAAGAGAAAAAGCAAAACGTGTTATAATGGCAGGGCTTGTTTTTTCGGAACAAAATCGATTAGAAAAGCCTGGGGGAAAGGTTGATGAAAATATCCCAATAACAATAAAAGGAAATCTAATTCCATACGTTGGCCGGGGAGGCTTGAAGCTGGAAAAGGCATTAGATCATTTTTCGATTTCACTTGAAAATAGAATAATGATTGATGTCGGTTCATCTACAGGCGGCTTTACGGATTGTGCACTGCAAAACGGTTTACAACTTTGTTATGCAATTGATGTTGGATATAATCAACTGGACTGGAAATTAAGAAATGATGAACGGGTTGTTGTTATGGAAAGAACCAATTTTCGTTATGTAACTCCCGATATGATTAACCATGGTGTGCCTGATTTTGCCACGATAGATGTATCATTTATTTCTTTAAAATTAATACTTCCGGTCTTAAGGCAACTTCTGCACCAGGGAAGCGATATTGTTGCGCTAATTAAACCGCAATTTGAAGCCGGGCGGGATCAGGTGGGAAGAAAAGGGATTGTACGTGATAAATCTGTTCACATGGACGTTCTGCGAGAAATTCTAAGCTTTGCAAAACAGGAAGGATATCAATTACTTGATTTAACTTATTCACCGATAACCGGCGGTGATGGCAATATTGAATTTTTGGTGCATTTGGGTTGGAAAACCGCAAAAGAAGGAAAAAGCTTTACTGATATCGAATTACAGTCAGTAGTCGAAAATGCTCATCAAGAACACAGAAAGAATTGAAACGTGATTAGTGGAGGCTTTTAATGAGTAAAATCCAACGTCATATTAAAATACGCGAATTAATTACTGAAAATGAAATAGAAACGCAGGATGAACTGGTTGAGCAGCTTGAGTCACTAGGGTTTAACGTGACCCAAGCCACCGTTTCACGTGATATAAAAGACCTTCATCTTGTAAAAGTTCCCTCTGTTAATGGCAGGTATAAATATAGTTTGCCTGCAGACCAGCGATTTAATCCGATGGAAAAATTAAAGCGCTTAATTATGGATGCCTTTGTCAAAATAGAACATGCCAATCATTTCATTGTACTAAAAACCTTGCCTGGCAATGCTCATGCTATCGGTGTTTTAATTGACAATTTGGAATGGGAAGAGATTATGGGAACAATTTGTGGTGATGATACCTGTCTGATCATATGCAGAACAGAACAAGACGCAGATTCCATAAGGAACCGCTTTTTAAGTATGCTTTAATGAATGATGGGGTGACAAACATGCTGACCGAATTATCAATTCAAAATTTTGCAATCATTGATGAAATATCTATTACATTTAATGAAGGACTCACTGTTCTGACCGGAGAAACAGGTGCCGGAAAGTCAATCATTATTGATGCAATTCAACTGCTTGCCGGAGGTCGCGGATCCGTTGAATATGTTAGACATGGGACAAAAAAAGCAGAAATTGAAGGATTGTTTTCGCTTGATTCCGACACACATGAGGTTTATGAGACAGGAAAAAATTTCGGCATCGATATCCAGGATGGCATGATTGTTCTAAACAGAACCATAACAGAAAGCGGGAAAAGCATATGCAGAGTAAATGGAAAACTGGTTACTCTGGCCATATTAAGAGAGTTTGGAAAGAATCTGATTGATATACACAGTCAACATGAAACGCAATCCCTTATGGATTCGGAAAATCATATTCATTTACTGGACTTATATGATGAAAAGCGAATTAATAAATCCAAACAGGAATACCGTAGGTTGTATGAAAAGCTTTCAACGTACAAAAAGAGATATAAAGAACTAAGCGAGAATGAACAGGAAATGTCACATCGTCTGGATCTTCTGAAGTTTCAAATTAATGAACTGGAAGCTGCAAACTTACTTCCGAATGAAGATGAAGAATTGGAAGAGGAACGCAGTCAGCTGGCTAATTTTGAACGGATATACAAGGGATTACAGGATGCCTATAATGCTTTGTATGGAGAGCAAAAAGGTATTGATTGGTTAAATCAGGCTAATCAGGCTCTTCAGGATAACCAGGAATATGATACGTTTATTGCAGAAAAAGCCGAGGAAATGTCCAATCATTATTATCTGATAGAAGAGTTAATGTATGAATTACGTAATTATACAGATTCCCTCCAATATGATCCCGAACGGCTAAACGAAATTGAATCCAGGCTAAGTGAAATAAATCGGTTAAAGAAGAAATATGGTCCATCCGTAAATGACATTTTGGAATATATTGGTGAGATTGAAGAAGAAATTGAACAGATAACCAATAAGGATTCACATTTAAGTAAATTATCCGAGCAAATTAATGAACTTGCCCAGGATGCTTATTTAGAGGCTAAACAAATGCACGATCTCCGTAAAAAAGCAGCCGAATCGTTGACTAAAGACATTCATCAGGAACTTAATGGTCTGTACCTGGATAAGGCAAAATTTTCTGTTGCATTTGAAAGTAAAAAGGAACCGGAAAATGAGTATGGATTGATTAGGAACAATGTTAAATTACATAAAAATGGTTTTGATTATGTACATTTTCGCATATCAACGAATCAGGGAGAGCCATTAAAAGAATTGAGCAAAGTTGCATCCGGTGGTGAATTATCACGAATCATGCTTGCTTTAAAGAACATATTCGCTAAACATCAGGGAATGACGAGTGTTATATTTGATGAAGTGGATACAGGTGTCAGCGGTCGTGTTGCACAGGCAATCGCTGAAAAAATATATCAGATTTCAAAACGTTCACAGGTACTATGTATTACTCATTTACCACAGGTTGCTGCGATGTCTGATACACATAAGTTAATCGAAAAGCTTGAAAAAAACAATCGAACATCCACTAAAATTATTGAGCTGTCCGAAATGAGTAAGGTTGATGAATTAAGCAGGATGATCACCGGCACGAAATTAACAGAAACTGCCAAAGATCATGCAAAAGAATTACTTGAATTAGCCACAGCATTTAAAAATTAAAAAAAGGGGATAAATTGGATGAAAAAGCCAGATGCTATAGTATCTGGCTTTTTTGATCTTAATACCTTTTATCCATAAAATTTATAGGAAATGTTACACATCTTTTCTTATTTTTCACCAGTTTAAAACAGATACAGTTCGGTAAAATAGAAATACACAAATAAATAAATGGTATGGGTTAGGAACGAGGAGAGTGAATTGGGTGAAGCGCATTAAAGAAATAAGTATTTGGACAGGTTTATTATTTCTAATAAGCATTCTGGCTATTGCCTTTACAGTCCCCGTACAAAAACACTTTGGTATTCCTAATCAAGTCACAGCCATTGAGTATAACTTATCAGCCAACAAACCAGTTTCTGGAAAAAATGAACACGAGAATAATGATTCCTCCGTATTTTATGCAGAAAAACCCGTAAATAGTCAGCTTTTTCGTGAAGCTGCGGGACTACCGGCAAAAAAAATAAATGATGAGAAACTTGAGGATATGAAAGTAATCCCTGGAGGACAATCAATAGGTGTGCAGTTGCACACACTTGGAGTACTTGTCGTTGGCCATCATCAGGTCAAAGGTGAAAATGGAAAAGTATCACCTGGTGAAGATGCGAATATTCAAGTGGGAGATGTGATTTTAAAAATTAATGGAAACAAAATAAAAGGAATGGAAGATATAAAATCATCTGTTAAAAAAGCGGGAAAAAACGATAAAAAATTGGATATCAAGATTAAACGTGGAGATAAAACCTTTGATACAACGTTAGAACCTGTAAAAGATGACGAGGAAGATGAATACCGTATTGGATTGTATATCAGAGATTCTGCAGCGGGAATTGGAACAATGACTTTTTATGAACCTGAATCAAAAAAATATGGGGCTCTTGGTCATGTCATTTCTGATATGGATACCCAAAAGCCAATAGAAATTCATAATGGAACAATTGTGAAATCAAATGTAACTTCAATTGAAAAAGGAAATAATGGTACCCCTGGTGAAAAACAGGCAAAGTTTTCTGTTGATGACAAAAAAATTGGGAGCATTACAAAAAATAGTCCATTTGGTATTTTCGGTAAACTTAATAAATCGCTGTCAAATGGACAGTATGACAAACCAATGCCAATTGCACTTTCACATGAAGTCAAAGAGGGTCCTGCCAAAATTTTAACCGTGATTGATGGAAATGAGGTTAAAGAGTTTGAAGTTAAAGTTGTAAGCAGTGTACCGCAAAAATTTCCAGCCAAAAAGGGAATGATTATTCAAATAACAGACCCCGAATTATTGAAGAAAACAGGCGGAATTGTTCAGGGTATGAGCGGCAGTCCGATAATTCAGGATGGCAAAATAATTGGTGCCGTAACACATGTGTTTGTAAATGATCCAACATCCGGTTATGGCGTTCATATCGAATGGATGTTGCAGGAGGCTGGACTAGGAACTAAAAAAGAAGAGCAAAAGAAAGCAAGTTGATAAAGTGACTTGTTACAGGATAAAAGTACCTGTAACAAGTCACTTCTTATGTTATAATTTATATATATTTTTCGACAAAACTAACTCCTTTTTGTCATATTTTATCGAATGTTATCGATATTAAGAGAAAATAAGCGTAAATTAAAGTAAATCGAAAAAAATTTAAAGTTTTTTCTATAAAAGAAGGATATTTGAATCTTATGTCGAATAAGTTACGTGGATAAAAAGAACAAGAATACATAAAGGAGGAAATATTTAGTGGAGAAAATTTCAGTTTGTTTAGTTGATGACAACAGGGAACTTGTTCAGTTAATGGAGGAGTATTTTGAAGGCCAACAGGATATTGAAGTTATCGGGGTAGCGTATAACGGTAAAGATTGCCTTGAAATGCTTGATGAAATGGAACCGGATGTACTTGTTTTGGACATTATCATGCCACATGTTGATGGTCTTGGCGTATTAAATACACTTCGTGGAATGGAACGGAACAATCATCCAAATGTAATTATGTTAACTGCTTTTGGCCAGGAAGAGGTTATGAAAAAAGCAGTTGATTTAGGAGCATCCTATTTTATTTTAAAACCATTTGATTTGGACAATCTGGCTGATCAGATTCGCCAGGTACAAGGGAATAATACATTACAGGCAAGTCCGAAGAAATCAAATAATAAAGAGCGCAAGAAGAAAGATCTTGAAGCGAGTATAACGAATATTATTCATGAAATTGGAATTCCTGCACATATTAAAGGTTATATGTATTTAAGAGAAGCAATTACGATGGTTTATAATGATATTGAACTTTTGGGATCGATTACAAAGGTACTTTATCCTGATATCGCCAAAAAGTTTAATACTACTGCATCAAGGGTTGAACGTGCTATTCGTCACGCGATAGAAGTAGCGTGGAGCCGTGGGAACATCGAATCAATTTCACAGTTGTTTGGTTACACTGTTAGTATTTCCAAAGCAAAACCGACCAATAGCGAGTTTATTGCAATGGTTGCAGATCGGCTTAGGCTTGAGCATAAAGCAAGCTAAAAAGTAAAAATACTGTACGCTGGAATATCAGCATACAGTATTTTTTATTTACTCAACTTTCGTACCAATAATGTAAGCTCAAAATGTATACTGCGGAAAAAGCTGTTTCTGGAAGAGAAAGATATATAATGCGCAGTAACTTTTTTAAAAATATGGAGTGCTATATCACCGCTGCGGAAATACACTACGCTTTCCATGGGCGGCTGATGAGCCTCCTTGCTCCTTCGTCGCTGCTGAGTCTCATCTAGGCCTCTGCTCCCATAAGAAGGAAGGCCGACTAAAACCGGCCTTGTCGGCCAACGTCGGCATACCCCTGATGCAGGGGCATGTATTTCCTACGCTGGGTTTAGTTTCATTTACTTTGATATTAATTGTAATAGAATATCAAACATCTATGTTGCACATTACCAGCGTTTGATTGGAGCGGAGGGCAGTCGACTCCTGCGGGAAAAGCAAAAGGTTTTCGGTGGGGCGAGTAATCGCAGTCCCAACGGCTGAATACCCCGCAGGAAGTGGTTTTCTTCCGAGGAGGCTGAAGCGTTGCCCGCGGCTAAGAAGACACTGCGAAAACGAACTTTTTGAGCAGATGTCGCCTTGGTACCCGGAGGTGTGAAAGCGACTGCCCGCAGCGGAGATCATACGCGGCGTTTACTGCGCATTTTCTATCAAATGCGTAATCAAACGATAGCTGTTAATCCAAAATCAACTCAAGTATTGTATCTCCAGCCTTCCACAATCATTCAAGGCTTATGTATCCATTTCACACTGCGAAAGTTGAATTATACAAAATAACATCATTTAAATAATTCACAACAATCCACGTGAAAACAAGTTAAGAACCTATTCAAAAAATACTTTATACAGGGATTGTATTGCACGATTCAATCCTTCCGACTGGATACCGAACATCATTGATACATCGGATGACCCCTGGTTTATCATTTCTATATTTACATTTGCATCGGTGAGTGCAGTCGTTGCTTTTTGTGCTATCCCAACCGTACTCATTATACCTTCACCAACAATCATTATCATTGCAAGATTCCGGTTGAACATTATCATGTCGGGCTGTAACTCTTTTTTGATACGGTTTTTAATTGCTTCTTCCTTCGATGCAGTTAGTTGCGTATCACGAATTATTACTGACATGTCATCGATTCCTGATGGAGCATGTTCAAATGAAATGGATTCCTCCTCCAATATTTGCAGAAGTTTCCGTCCGAACCCCAGCTCGCGGTTCATTAAATACTTACTTACATATAAACTTGAAAAACCCGCATCACTTGCAATTCCAACTACACATTTTTTACTTGGTTTCTTATTGGCAACAATCATTGTTCCAGAGGCTTTGGGGTTGTTCGTATTTTTAATACATACCGGTATTTTTTGTTGAAAAGCAGGGATTAACGCTTCATCATGGAATACGGAAAATCCGGCATATGACAATTCACGCATTTCCTTATAAGTTAATGTTTTGATTTCTCTGGGATTCTCGACAATTGCAGGGTTAACGGAATAAACAGAATCGACATCGGTAAAATTCTCATATAAATCTGCTTTTACACCAGCTGCTACCAGGGATCCGGTAATATCAGATCCGCCTCTGGAAAAAGTGATCAGTCGGTTATTCTTTGTGAAACCGAAAAATCCCGGTATAACAATTATCCCTTCTCGTTGCCTAAGCCCGTAAAGTTTCGAAAAACTGTCAGGCAGTATTTGTGCATGGCCGGGTTCATTGCTGACAATGATTCCTGCATCCTTAGGGTTTACGTAGTGTGCATTTAATCCTAATGTCTTCAGATATTCACTGACAACCTTTGCACAGCTGTCTTCGCCGATTGATTTTAATGCATCCATTTTTAAACCCCTGGATTCATCATCACTATTGATTATTGATTGTATGGAGTTCTTTATATCATCGAGGATAGTCGTTGAAATGTTAAGTTCCTTTACAATTTCCGAGAAGCGATCCAATACTAAATCCAATTTCTCTGTATAACGTTTATTTTGAAAAGCAAGCTCACCTGTTTCAATTAGAAGATCTGTCATTTTTAAATCATTTTTATATCTTTTACCTGGAGCAGAAACGACTACAAATTTTCTCTCTGGCTCACCTTGAATAATTGCTCCGATTTTTTTGATTTGATTGCCGTTCGCTACAGAACTTCCTCCGAATTTTACTACATTCATTCTCATCGCTCCAATTTTCCATCTACTTGAATAATTTCTCAAAAATTCCTGTTTTACTTTACTTCTTTTTTCTGTTTTGCTGGCGCTTGCGATCCCGATGGACGATAAAACCCCCGATAAAGGCAATTCCGCCTAAAAACAAGATAAAGCCGAGTGCAAACTGAATTCCTAGGTGATGAAATATCGGGTTATATTCGTCAAATAACGTGTCACGCATAAGTTTAATCCCATATGCAGATACAAGGCCGGGTATAAGTAATATTAATACTGCTACGATGCGAATCATGTTTTTTCCCCTTTTAATGATGAAATAAATCTTTTAATAGTATAGCAAATTTTAAAAGAAATAGGAATTAATCAAAATTTGCTTAAAAATGCAGGATAACGTATGATAAAAGTGTGCAATAAATTGCAAGGTGGTATCTATATGAAACGGGTTCTAATAGTTGGTGCCGGTAAGGGCGGCAGTGCGTTGCTGGAAATATTGTATAATACAGACCGTATGGAAATTATTGGGGTGGTGGATACAAACAGATCTGCAGAAGGGTTAAAGGCAGCACAAAATTATGGGATTCCTACCGATGATAATTGGGAAAACTGGATTGATAACGATGTTGATATCATTATCGAGGCGACTGGTGATGAAAAAGTTCTGGAAAATTTACTGGAAAGAAGAAATGGTAAGACAGTAGTCATCCCTGGAACCGTTGCATACATAATTTCTGAGCTGTTTGAAGAAAAGGAATCTCTCCTGGAACGGTTAAAACTTCAGACGAATAACCAGGAACTGATTCTCAGCAACATCCGTGATGGTATGATAGTTATCAATAATCAGGAAATTGTTCAATTCGTGAATAAAAGTGCTGCCAGGATCGTCGGAATACCCGAGGAAAAATTCATGGGTCATGATATAAAAAACGTTATTGCCGGTACAAGGCTGCCGCACGTGTTACGAAGCAGAAGAAGAGAAGTAAATCAAAAGCTTGTATTGGAAAATGGCAAAAAAGTCATTACAACCCGAATTCCAATAATAAATGCACAGGACAGACTGATTGGCGCCTTTGCTGTATTTAAAGACATTACCGAAGTAGTGAACCTGGCTGAAGAGAATACTGACCTTAAAGAAATAAAAACGATGCTCGAGGCAATAATTCAGTCATCAGATGAAGCAATAACTGTGGTAGATGAAAATGGAATTGGCATTATGATAAATCCAGCATACACAAGGATAACCGGACTGAAAGAGGCAGATATTGTTGGTAAACCGGCGACTGCCGATATATCCGAAGGCGAAAGTATGCATATGAAGGTGCTGCAAACACGACGTGGTGTTCGAGGGGTTCGTATGAAGGTAGGACCGGCAAAAAGAGATGTACTGGTAAATGTTGCACCTGTAATTGTGGATGGAAAAATCAGAGGAAGTGTTGGTGTACTGCATGATGTTTCTGAAATACAGACGCTCACCAGTGAACTGAAGCGGGCACGTCAAATTATTCGGAATCTGGAGGCAAAGTATACGTTTGATGACATTATTGGGCCTTCAGCTGAAATGAGGATAGCTTTGGAGCAGGCTAAAGTAGGTGCGAAAACGCCTGCAACAGTTCTTTTAAGGGGAGAATCGGGAACAGGAAAAGAATTATTTGCCCATGCCATTCATAATGAAAGTGACCGTAAGCACAATAAATTTATCCGGGTTAATTGTGCTGCAATCGCAGAATCTATATTGGAAAGTGAATTATTCGGGTATGAGGAAGGTGCATTCTCGGGCGCAAAACGAGGTGGTAAAAAAGGGTTGTTTGAGGAAGCAAACACGGGAAGTATTTTTCTTGATGAAATTGGTGAGCTATCCCTTCATATGCAGGCAAAACTGCTGCGAGTGCTGCAGGAGCATGAGATAGTCCGTGTGGGTGGAACCGACCCGATCACAATAGATGTTCGCGTAATTACAGCAACAAATGTCAACCTTGAGAAAGCAATAATGAACAAAACATTTCGGGAAGATCTGTATTACCGTTTGAATCGCCTGCCGATATATATTTCTTCCCTTAAGGAACGAGGTGATGATTTGCCTGATCTGGTTCATCATCTTATATCCAAAACAAATCAGGATTATGGAAGAAATGTTAAAACAATTGAACAGGATGCGATTGAGTATTTAAAAAGCTATCATTGGCCGGGAAACGTCCGGGAGTTGGAAAATGTAATCGGACGAGCAATGATTTACATGGACATGAATGAAGAGGTAATTAAAAGAGAACATATCCCTAATCTTATTGCTGCCGCAAAAAATCAGAGCTTGGAAGACGGCTTTACATCATATGAAAGTTTACAAAGCGCAATTGATAATTATGAGAAACAATATATAAGCAAAGTTTATAAGGATAATGACTTTAACAAAACGAAAACCGCAAAAGCATTAAATGTGTCTATACGAAATTTGTATTATAAACTTGAAAAGCATAAAATTGAAAAAAATAACATGCAAAATTTTTCATAATATGCAACATATTTCATTAACCAACACGCATAATAAAGCGCTTTCAACGATTAGGAATTGGCACGGTTTTTGCATGGATATCTATGGGATGATGGGAGGCAACTCATGAATACACTACAGGTATTGCGAGATCAGGCAAAAGCAGAAAATAATCAAATTGTTTCAGTTGCCAATGCAGCAGACGAAGGGGTGCTTCATGCAGTTAAAGAGGCAGTTGAGGAAAATTTATGTTCTTTCCTGTTGTTTGGAAATGAACAGGAAATAACAGCAACTGCCAAATCAATCGATTTTGACTTAAATGCAGACGAAATAACTGTGGAACATGTCGAGAGTAATTATGCAGCAGCGGCAGTAAAAGCCGTCCATGAAAATAGTGCGCATATACTTATGAAAGGAAATGTTTCAACAAAAGCTCTCTTAACAGCCGTATTGAATAAGGAATATGGCTTGCGTTCAGAAAGCGTACTGTCGCATGTTGCATTATTCCAAATACCGAATCAGGATCGGCTTATTTTTTTAACGGATGCTGCAATGAATCTGACACCAACATTAAGTGAAAAGGTGGAAATAATAAATAATGCTGTACAAGTTGCTGAAGGGATAAATATCAACGATCCAAAGGTAGCTGTTTTGGCAGCAGTTGAGAATGTCAACCCTGCTATGCAGGCAACCGTTGATGCTGCAACAATCACACAAATGCAGAGAAGAGGTCAAATCACAGGTTGTTTAATTGATGGACCACTGGCATTTGATAATGCAGTATCACAAAAAGCTGCCAAACAAAAAAATATCCATTCTGAGGTAGCAGGGAATGCGGATATTTTAATGGTGCCAACTATTGAGTCGGGCAACATGCTGTATAAATCTTTTATTTATTTTGCCAATGCAAAAGTTGCCGCCGTTATCAGTGGAGCAAAAGCACCTATTGTGTTAACTTCCCGTGCAGACTCAAGTGAGAATAAATTATATTCTTTATCGCTTGCATTATTATCATCCAAAACTTTTTAGGAGGAATAGAGAAATGGAAATTTTTAGTTATATGGAAAAATATGATTATGAGCAATTAGTGTTTTGTCAGGATAAAAATTCAGGATTAAAAGCAATTATCGCAATTCATGATACAACCCTCGGACCAGCACTAGGCGGAACAAGAATGTGGACATATGACTCGGAAGAAGATGCTATTGAAGATGCTTTACGCCTTGCTAAGGGCATGACATATAAAAATGCAGCCGCAGGATTAAACCTTGGTGGCGGTAAAACAGTTATTATCGGTGACCCTAAAAAAGATAAAAATCCGGAAATGTTCCGTGCATTTGGCCGGTATATTCAGAGCCTTAATGGTCGGTATATTACCGCAGAGGATGTAGGCACAACGGTTGAAGATATGGATCTGATTCACATGGAAACAGACTTTGTTACGGGGATATCTCCTGAGTCCGGTTCATCCGGCAATCCGTCACCAGTGACAGCGTATGGTATTTACATTGGAATGAAGGCTGCAACAATGGAGGCATATGGTAATGACTCACTGGAGGGCAAGACCGTCGCAGTTCAGGGTGTCGGCAATGTGGCTTATAAACTGTGTGAACATTTACATGAAGAGGGAGCTAATTTAATTGTTACGGACATTAATCAGGATGCGGTGAAGCGTGCGGTAGATGCCTTTGGAGCAGAAGCAGTCGGTCCAGATGACATATATAGTGTGGATTGTGACATATATGCACCTTGTGCGCTCGGGGCAACCATTAATGATGATACAATACCGCAACTGAAAGCAAAAGTTATTGCCGGTTCAGCAAACAATCAGCTCAAGTCTTCAAAACACGGTGATATTATCCATGAAAAAGGAATCGTCTACGCACCTGACTATGTGATTAATTCTGGTGGAGTTATTAATGTTGCTGATGAATTGAATGGATACAATGAGAAACGGGCAATGAAAAAGGTTGAAACCATTTATGATAACTTAATCAAAGTTTTCGATATTTCAAGACGCGATAACATTCCTGCATACGTCGCTGCAGACCGCATGGCTGAGGAGCGGATTAATTCATTGAAAACATCACGCAACCAATTTTTACTTAATGGGCACCATATTCTGAGCAGACGCTAAGACACAGCTGTCATAATTATGGAGGTAAATCGGATGTCACATCAGCTATTTAGAATATTAGTTATCAACCCTGGATCAACATCAACGAAAATTGGCGTATTCGATAATGATAATTGTGTTTTTGAAAAAACGATTCGTCATAATGCTGATGAAATTGGGCATTTTGGTCGTATCATTGATCAATATGATTTTCGTAAGAGAGTAATATTGGAACAGCTTGATTATGAAGGGATAAATATTTCAAAATTGAATGCTGTTGTTGGCCGCGGCGGCCTCCTGCGCCCGATTGAAGGCGGGACTTACGAAGTTAATGAGTCAATGCTTGAAGATTTGCGAATGGGCTATAATGGTGAGCATGCTTCCAACCTTGGAGGCATCATTGCGAATGAAATTGCAAATGGGCTGAATATCCCTTCATTTATTGTCGATCCTGTTGTAGTTGACGAGCTCCATGAAACAGCAAGGGTATCCGGTGTTCCTGAAATCCCCAGAAAAAGTATTTTTCATGCTTTGAATCAAAAAGCTGTGGCAAGGAGGGCAGCACTGGATATGGGAAAATCCTATAACAATGCGAACTTGATTGTTACACACATGGGTGGCGGAATCACAATTGGTGCCCACAAAGGCGGGAAAGTAATTGATGTGAACAATGGGCTGCATGGGGATGGACCATTTTCTCCTGAACGAGCAGGAACTGTACCGGCCGGTGATCTGGTCTCCATGTGTTTCTCAGGACAATTTTATCGGGATGAAGTAATGAAAAAGTTAGTTGGTAATGGCGGATTGACAGCTTATTTAAAAACAAATAATGCTGTCGAAGTGGAGAATCAGATTGAACGTGGTGATGCGTACGCTTCCTTTATATACGATGCCATGGCATACCAGATTGCTAAAGAAATTGGATCTATGAGTATTGTACTCGAAGGGAATGTCGATGCAATTGTTTTAACGGGTGGTCTTGCATATGGTAAGTCGTTTGTTGAAATGATATCGGACCGTGTAAATTGGATTGCAGATATAATTACTTATCCGGGAGAAAATGAGTTACAAGCCCTTAACGAAGGTACTTTACGGGTGCTTAGAGAAGAAGAAGCGGCTAAAATATATCCTGATAACTAGATAAAGGAGTGTTGATCTAATGGCAAAAGATTACGATCTTGTTGTTCTGGGAGGAGGAACAGGAGGCTATGTTGCTGCAATTCGGGCGTCACAGCTGGGAATGCAGGTTGCCGTTGTGGAAAGTGCTGACCTTGGCGGAACATGTCTGCACCGTGGCTGTATCCCGTCAAAGGCACTATTGAGGAGTGCAGAAGTATATAAACAAACAAAAGAAGCCAGTAGTTATGGTGTGGAAACGAAGGATACTACATTAAATTTCATAAAAGTTCAGGAACGAAAAAACGGTATCGTTAAACAACTTCACCAAGGTGTTCAGGGCCTAATGAAAAAAGGAAAGATTGATGTGTATGAAGGGTATGGACGAATCCTTGGTCCAAGTATTTTCTCACCAATGCCAGGTACAATTTCAATTGAATATGAAAATGGCGATGAAAATACGATGATCGTACCTAAAAATGTTTTGGTTGCAACGGGTTCCAAGCCAAAATCTCTTCCTGGTCTGGAAATTGATGGTGTTTATGTA
Source organism: Virgibacillus doumboii (assembly GCF_902806455.1). Taxonomy (GTDB): domain Bacteria; phylum Bacillota; class Bacilli; order Bacillales; family Amphibacillaceae; genus Lentibacillus; species Lentibacillus doumboii. Next base: position 1,617,957 of record NZ_CADCWQ010000001.1, read on the forward strand.
ATGACTTCCGACGAAGCTTTACAAATGGAAACGCTACCTTCCTCCATAATAGTAGTTGGAGGTGGCGTTATCGGGATTGAGTGGGCATCGATGTTAGCTGATTTTGGAGTTAAAGTTACGGTTATTGAATATCTTGATCAGATCCTGCCGACAGAAGATGAAGCAATTGCCAAAGAAGCCGAAAAACTGTTGAAAAAGAAAGGGATTACGTTTGTCAAGGGTGCAAAAGTATTGTCTGACACACTTAATAAGGATAACGGCGTAACAATTAATGCTGAAATAAATGGAGAAACTGAAATCTTTAATGCCGATAAAATGCTTGTATCTGTCGGACGGGAAGCAAATACAACCAATATCGGACTTGAGAACACAGATATTGTAGTTGAAAAGGGCGTTATTCAAACGAATAAACATTATCAAACGAAAGAAACACATATTTATGCTATCGGCGACGTCATTGGCGGCATGCAACTGGCCCATGTTGCCTCACATGAAGGAATTGTTGCTGTTGAACACATGGCTGATAAGGAACCATTGCCAATCGATTATGATCATGTTCCAACATGTATTTATTCGAATCCGGAAATTGCCAGTGTTGGACTGACTGAAAAACAGGCAAAAGAGCAAGGGTTGGAAATTAAGGTTGGGAAGTTTCCATTCAAGGCAATTGGAAAGGCGCTTGTTCATGGTGATTCTGAAGGATTTGTTAAAATAATTGCCGATAAAAACAACGAAGATTTACTGGGGGTTCATATGATAGGCCCGCATGTAACAGATATGATTTCAGAAGCGGGACTTGCTAAAGTACTTGATGCAGCAGCATGGGAAGTGGCAGACAGTATTCACCCGCACCCGACACTTTCAGAAGTAATGGGTGAAGCGGCATTAGCTGTAGATGGAAAACAAATACACGGATAATTTTAAAGGGAGGGAATGTTAATGGCAAAAAATCGCCATGAATCGTTAGGATTAACGGATGAACAGGCAATTGAAATGTATAAAACGATGCTTTTAGCCCGGAAATTGGATGAAAGAATGTGGCTTCTTAACCGTGCTGGAAAAATTCCTTTTGTTATTTCCTGTCAAGGGCAGGAGGCTGCACAAGTGGGAGCATCATTTGCACTTAACCGCGAGGAAGATTATGTCGCGCCATATTACCGGGATATGGGAGTGGTGCTTGCATTTGGTATGACTCCAAAAGAGCTGATGCTTTCAGCTTTCGCAAAAGCAGAAGATCCAAATTCAGGTGGTCGGCAAATGCCGAGTCATTTCGGCCAAAAGAAAAATCGGATTTTGAGTCAGTCTTCACCAGTGACAACACAGCTTCCACATGCTGTTGGTGTAGCATTGGCTGCCAAAATGGAAAAGAAAAACCTTGTGTCGCTCGTTACCTTAGGGGAAGGCTCATCCAATCAGGGTGATTTTCATGAAGGGTTAAATTTTGCAGGTGTTCATAACTTACCCGTAATTACAATGGTGGAAAATAATAAATATGCCATTTCTGTTCCACTGGAAAAACAAATTGCCGGTGAAAATGTGTCCGACCGTTCCGAGGGATATGGCATGCCAGGTTATACAATAGATGGAAATGATCCGTTAGCTGTTTATGAGGCTGTTAAAGAAGCGAGAGACCGCGCAGCAAGTGGTGAGGGTCCAACATTGATTGAAGCAGTATCATATCGTTTCACTGCACACTCAAGTGATGATGACGACCGGCAATATCGTGAAAGCTCGGAAGTTGAGGAAGCAAAGAAAAAAGATTCAATTATTACCTTTGCCGCATATTTAAAAGAGGCTGGAATTCTTACAGATGAAATGGATAAAGAAATAAATGGTGAAATTGGTGAGATTGTTAATGAAGCAACAGACTACGCGGAAAACGCGCCATACGCAGAAGCTGAATCTGCCTTAAAATATGTATATGAAGAGTAGGGAGGGAAATACATTATGCCAGTTATGTCATATATTCAAGCAGTTACAGCTGCATTAAAAGAAGAAATGCAACGTGATGAAAAAGTATTTATTTTAGGGGAAGATGTTGGAAAAAAAGGTGGCGTATTCGGTGCTACCAAAGGATTATATGATGAATTCGGTGAATATCGGGTACTTGATACACCGCTCGCGGAATCTGCTATTGCAGGTGTAGGAATTGGTGCTGCCATGTATGGTATGCGCCCCGTTGCTGAAATGCAATTTGCAGATTTTATTATGCCTGCCGTTAACCAAATTATTTCGGAAGCAGCAAAAATGCGTTACCGTTCAAATAATGACTGGAATGTTCCTATGACAATCCGCGCACCATACGGCGGTGGTGTTCATGGTGCTTTATATCATTCACAATCGGTTGAAGCAGTATTTGCAAATCAGCCCGGCCTGAAGATTGTCATGCCATCAACACCTTATGATGCCAAAGGGTTACTGAAGGCATCTATTCGTGATAATGATCCGGTATTATTTTTTGAACATAAACGTGCATACCGTTTGTTAAAAGGTGATGTACCTGAAGATGATTATGTTCTGCCAATTGGTAAGGCAGACGTAAAAAGAGAAGGGTCAGATGTGACGGTTATTACTTACGGGTTGGCTGTTCATTTTGCACAGCAGGCAGCTGAAAAGCTTGAGGAAGAGGGAATTGACACACATATTCTCGACCTTAGAACAGTATACCCGCTAGACAAGGAAGCAATAATTGAAGCTGCCAAAAAGACTGGAAAAGTATTATTAATCACAGAGGATAACAAAGAAGGCAGCATTATTGGCGAAGTTGCAGCGATTATTGCAGAAAATTGCCTGTTCGATCTGGATTCCCCTGTACAACGGCTGGCAGGACCTGATATCCCGGCAATGCCGTTTGCACCAACAATGGAAAAATACTTTATGATAAATCCGGATAAAGTGGAAAAAGCAATTCGTGATTTAGCAGAATTCTAAAAGTCTGATGGTGATCTTAATAGAAAAAGGAGGGACTTGTGATGGCGACAGAAAAAATTAATATGCCACAGCTGGGTGAAAGTGTAACAGAAGGCACAATCAGTTCCTGGCTTGTAAAACCTGGTGACAAGGTTAATAAATACGATCCAATTGCGGAAGTCATGACCGATAAAGTAAACGCTGAAGTTCCATCATCATTCACAGGTGTCATTAAGGAACTTGCGGCACAGGAAGGAGATACAATAGAGGTTGGAGGGCTAATCTGTTATATCGATACAGAGGGAAGTTCAACCGCCGGCGGATCTTCCCAACCTGAGGAAAGCAGTGAAATGCAGGAAAAAGTTAAAAATGATTCCTCTGAAGACAAGTCGATGAAAAAACGCTATTCTCCTGCTGTCTTACGGATGGCTCAGGAAAATGATATCGACCTTGAGCAGGTAGATGGATCTGGCCGTGGAGGAAGAATTACGAGAAAAGACATTGAAAAAATTATTGCTTCCGGCGAAGTTCCAAAAGCATCTGCGACAAAGAGTCCAGTTGGCGAACCACAATCTGAAAAACAACAATCGAGTCAACCAGCTCCTGCTCCACAGCAAACATCACAGGCAGGTGACATTGAAATCCCTGTTACCGGTGTAAGAAAAGCAATTGCCCAAAACATGGTTCGTTCCAAACAGGAAATTCCGCATGCATGGATGACAGTTGAGGTTGATGTTACTGATCTGGTTACGTACCGAAATCAGGTTAAAAACGAATTTAAACAAAATGAAGGTTTTAGCCTGACATTCTTCTCATTCTTTGTAAAAGCAGTTGCTCAAGCCTTGAAAGAGTACCCGCAGCTGAACAGTACTTGGGCTGAGGACAAAATAATTCAGCGCAAGGACATCAATTTATCCATTGCGGTTGCTAAAGATCAGGAGCTTTTTGTCCCTGTAATCAAACATGCTGATGATAAAAGTATTAAAGGAATCGCTAAAGATATTCATGACCTTGCCATGAAGGCGCGTTCCGGAAAACTTACATCAGATGACATGAAAGGTGGAACATTCACCGTTAATAACACAGGTTCATTTGGTTCGATTAATTCTATGGGAGTTATTAATCACCCACAGGCAGCGATATTGCAGGTAGAATCAATTGTTAAACGGCCTGTTATTGTCGATAATATGTTTGCTGCGCGTGATATGGTTAATCTGTCACTGTCTTTAGATCATCGAATATTGGATGGTCTTGTTTGCGGACAATTTTTAGCCAGAGTCAAGGAAATTTTGGAAAACATTAATAAAGATACAACAAGCCTATACTAGACAGATGTTCTTAATTGAAATCTCAGAATAAAATTGATAAGCTGATTATAGTTAGTTAATCAAATACTTATAAAGGGGATGGAAATTAAGATGGATTTCAACCTATTTATGAACGACGTTGTGGATGCAGCGCGCAAGGATATAAAGGAAGCAGGATATGAGGAGCTTACTACTCCGGAGTTAGTTGACGATGCTATGAAACGTGACGGGTCAACATTAGTAATGATCAATTCGACTTGCGGCTGTGCAGGCGGAGTTGCACGACCTGCTGCAGCAAATGCGATTCATTATGATAAAAGACCGGATCATTTGGTAACTGTTTTTGCAGGACAAGATCGTGAAGCTACTGAAAAGGCCAGAGAATACTTTGAAGGATATCCGCCTTCATCACCGTCATTTGCTCTCTTAAAGGATGGAAAGATTGTTACCATGCTGGAGCGCAGTGACATAGAAGGGTACAGCTCAGTGGATGTAATAGGCAAGCTTCAACATGTATTTGATGAGCATTGTGAAGAAATATAATATACATTAGTATGGATGAGGCTGTCTCAACGCATAGGAGTCAGCCTCATTTTAGGTTAGAAGTATTCGCTTATTTACATACAGTAAGGGAGAATTATTCGTGAAAATTGGCTCTCGAACAATCAAAACAGCAATAGGAACTCCCATTTCTATTTCAATTGCTCAGGTTTTAGGTGTGACTAATTTTGTTTCTGCCGGTATTTTAACCATTCTTTGTATCCAGCCTTCCAGAAAACGGTCCGTAATGAGTGCATGGCATCGTTTTTTGGCATGTATCATTGCCAGTATATTCTCGATTGTATTTTTCGAGATGATCGGTTACAGTCCGATAGTAATTGGTTTGATGCTTCTATGCTTCATCCCGACAACTGTATTATTAAAAATAACACCCGGCATTGCAACGAGCTCTGTTATCATACTGAATTTATATAGTGCTGAAGGCATTTCACTCACTTTTCTAACGGAACAGTTTATCTTGATTGTAGTTGGTGTGGGGATTGCCCTGCTCGTTAATCTGTACATGCCAAGTCTGGAAAACCAATTAAAAGAAAAACAAAATAAATTGGAAGAAAATTTTCAGGTTATCCTGCATGAAATTGCTTTATACATACGTGATAGAAACGATAAATGGGCCGGTAAGGAATTATCAAATTGTGAACAATTGTTACAAGAAGCTTCAAATTTGGTATCATTGGATAAGGAAAACCATCTATTACGAAGCAAGCACCCGTATTATGATTATTTTACCATGCGAAGAAAACAGTTTGATTTGCTTCAAAAAATGCTTCCATTAGTAAGTAAGTTGCCAAATACGGATTCGATTTCTATGCAAATTGCCGATTTTTTTGAAGACTTATCTGACAATGTCCACCCTGGCAACACAGCGATTATTTATTTGGACGAATTAGAAGAATTAAGAAAAACATTTGATAAGGAAGAATTGCCTAAAACGCAGGAGGAATTTGAAACACGGGCAAATCTTTTTCGTCTGTTACATGAAATTGAGGATTATTTAATTTTGAAGAAGAAATTCAAAGCAAGTGATGTGAATGAACGGACAAATAAAAAAAAGACTGGAAAAGCCTAATCCCAGTCTAAACCTATTTGTTATATAAACATTGACAGGCCCATTGTTAATGTCGATAGAACCATTGCTATAATCATGATATAAATTACAATTTTCATTCTGCGCTCACGTTTTGACTTTCTTCTCGGTGCTTGTACGTTTGCCTGTTTTTTAGCCAATTTTAATCCTCCTTCAATCCCGTATCCTATTTGTATTTTATCGTTAAATACGGGATTGGACAAGTCAAATATATAAAAATAATAATTTTTAAATGGGGGTAACTGTTAATATGAGCGATGAAAAGTTTCAGTCCAAACAGGAAAGCTGGGAAAACGCTGTCAGGAAAACAACGGATCGTTTTCCTGAACGAAAGAAACTATTTACTACTTCGTCCAACATTGAAGTTGAGCGAATGTACCACCCTGAAAATGACCAGGATTATGAGGAGAAGCTTGGCTATCCGGGGGTTTATCCGTATACACGTGGAATTCAGCCGACGATGTACCGCAGCCGGTTTTGGACCATGCGCCAATATGCCGGGTTTGGTTCAGCTGAAGAAACGAATAAACGATTTCGCTATTTACTTGAACAGGGGCAGACAGGACTCTCGGTAGCTTTTGACCTGCCAACGCAGATTGGATATGACTCCGACGATCCAATGGCAGAAGGAGAAGTTGGTAAAGTAGGAGTTGCTATTGATTCGTTAAAAGATATGGAGCAATTGCTTGATCAGATACCATTGGATAAAGTAAGCACTTCAATGACAATCAATGCACCTGCATCCGTTTTGCTCTGTATGTATATTGCAGTCGGGGAAAAGCAGGGAGTACCACTAGAAAAACTGACCGGCACTATTCAAAATGATATTTTAAAAGAGTACATTGCCCGGGGTACATACATTTTCCCACCTAAGCCATCGATGCGGCTTATTACAAATATTTTTGAATACTGTCAGCAGAATGTTCCGAAGTTTAATACAATCAGTATTTCCGGTTATCATATCCGTGAAGCTGGTTCAACCGCTGTACAAGAGGCAGCGTTCACCATCGCAGACGGTATTGCTTATGTAGATGCTGCTCTGGAGTCAGGCCTGGATATCGATGCATTTGCACCCAGACTTGCATTTTTCTTCAATGCACATAATAATTTTTTTGAAGAGGTTGCTAAATTCCGTGCTGCCAGACGAATTTGGGCAAAAATCATGAAAGAGCACTACAATGCGAAAGATCCAAAAAGCTGGAAGTTACGTTTCCATACGCAAACAGGAGGATCAACCCTTACTGCCCAGCAGCCGGATAATAATGTAGTTCGTGTTACAATGCAAGCGCTTGCTGCGGTTCTTGGAGGAACACAAAGTCTGCATACCAATTCACGGGATGAGGCGTTGTCACTGCCTACTGAAGAATCCGCACGTATTGCACTTAGAACACAGCAAATTATCGCCCATGAAAGCGGTGTGGCGGATACAGTTGATCCTTTAGGCGGTTCATACTATGTGGAAGAGCTGACAGATAGTATTGAAGCGGAAGTTGAGTCTTATCTTGAACGAATTCGTGAAATCGGTGGGGCAGTTCAGGCAGTTGAAGAAGGATTTATGCAACGTGAAATTCAGCAAAATGCATATGAAACGCAGAAAAATATTGAAAACGAAGAGGAAATTATTGTCGGGTTAAATAAATTTAAGCTTGAGGAAGAGGTAAATCCTGACTTATTAAAAGTAGATGAGGCGTTGGAGCAGGCACAGATAGAGTCATTGGAAACTGTTCGTAATGAGCGCGATCAGAAAGCAGTTGAAAAAGCATTGACTGCATTAAGGGAGCAGTCTAAGCAACCAGATTCGAATTTAATTCCGTATATATTAGAGGCAGTAAAGGTATATGCATCTGTCGGGGAGATTTGTAATGTCCTGCGGGATGAATTCGGGGAATATACAGGAGCATAAAGGGGAGAGTCAGATGGAGAAAATACGCGTTTTAATTGCAAAGCCTGGGCTGGATGGGCACGATCGTGGAGCATTGGTTATTGCTCAAGCGTTGCGTGATCATGGAATGGAAGTAATTTATACCGGATTACGACAGTCACCGGTTCAAATAGCACAGGCAGCGGTACAGGAAGATGTCGATGTCATCGGGTTATCGTCCTTGTCCGGTGCACATAAAACATTATTTCCAAAAGTTATTCAGGCACTGAAAGACCGCAATGCAAGTGATATTCCGGTTGTTGGGGGAGGAGTTATTCCCGCAGAGGATATCCCTTTTCTGCTGGAAAGCGGTGTAAATAAAATATTTACAAGCGGCTCATCAACAGAAGCATTGGCAAATTATATTAAACGTTTGATTAAGCCGGAATCAGCATCAGTTAATCCACCGAAAAAAGTTGCACACATTGGAATTGCTGTCAATAGTATTGATGAGGTTCTAGCTTTTTACACGGATACACTTGGACTTGAATTGGAAGGTGTTGAAGCCGTTGATTCGGAAGGGGTCAAAGTTGCCTTCATAAAAATAGGTGAATCACGGATTGAGTTACTTGAACCGCTAAATGACGCTTCAGCTATCCATCAATTTATTAACAAAAATGGAGAAGGTATTCACCATATTGCCTTGGAAGTGGATGATATCGACGAGCGGCTGAGTATGATGAAAACGGAAGGCATTCGTCTGGTGAATGATGAACCAAAACAAGGGGCACATGACAGCAGGATTGCATTCATACATCCAAAAGCTGCAAATGGCGTACTTTTCGAAATATGTCAGCATCCAAAGGGAAGTGAAAAAGAGTAATGGATATATTTGATAAAATTAATGAACTTTATGATAAACGCAGACAAGTAGAACTTGGCGGTGGCGATGAACGAATAGAAAAACAGCATGCGAAAGGAAAGCTTACAGCAAGGGAACGCATCGATTACTTACTAGATGAAGGTACTTTTGTCGAACTGAATCCGTTTATTGAACACCGCGAAACTGACTTTGGCATGAATAATTCCACAGCAAATGGTGAAGGGGTCGTCACTGGTTACGGAAAAATAGATGGACGAGCAATCTATTTATTTGCTCAGGATTTCACCGTATACGGTGGTGCACTTGGAGAAATGCACGGTAAAAAAATTGCAGCGGTTATGGACCTTGCTGCAAAAAGCGGTGTGCCATTTATCGGACTTAATGATTCGGGTGGCGCACGAATCCAGGAGGGTGTTTCATCACTGGACGGTTACGGACAAGTCTTTTACCGGAATTCCATTTATTCGGGTGTTATTCCGCAAATTTCCGTTATTATGGGTCCGAGTGCAGGCGGAGCAGTATATTCACCGGCAATAACTGATTTTGTAATCATGGTGGAAAAAACGTCACAAATGTTTATTACCGGTCCAAAAGTTATTAAAACGGTTACCGGTGAAGAAATTTCATCAGAAGAGCTTGGTGGTGCGCAGGTCCATAATACAAAAAGTGGTAACGCGCATATTAAATCAGAAAGTGAAGAAGAGGCATTGGATGCGGTAAGAAACCTCATCGGTTATTTGCCTGCTAATAGTCAGGAAAAAGCACCATTGAAGGAGTTTAAACTAAATGATGAAACACGACCGGAATTAACTGATATTGTTCCATTCAGTGCAACACGGCCGTACGATGTAAAAAAGGTAATTGAACAGGTTGTTGATCCGGATAGTTTTTATGAAATTCATGAAGGATTTGCCAAAAATATTGTAACCGGATTTGCCCGCATTAATGGACAAACTGTTGGACTTGTCTGCAACCAGCCGAAGTACCTTGCAGGCGGTCTTGATATCGATTCCAGTGACAAGGCAGCGCGGTTTATCCGATTTTGTGACGCTTTTAATATTGCATTAATAACATTTGAGGATGTAACCGGGTTCTTCCCTGGTGTTAAACAGGAACATGGCGGAATTATACGGCATGGGGCAAAAATCCTTTATGCGTACTCCGAAGCAACCGTTCCAAAAATTACGGTAATAACACGTAAAGCATATGGTGGTGCGTATGTTGCATTAAACAGTAAATCAATAGGCGCGGATCTTGTGTACGCATGGCCTAATGCAGAAATTGCAGTGATGGGACCTGATGGTGCTGCTAACATTATTTTTGCCAAAGAAATTGCTGAAAGCGATAATCCGGAACAAACGCGTCAGGAAAAGATAGATACATACCGTGAGAAATTTGCAAATCCGTATGTAGCAGCCGGACTTGGGATGGTTGATGATGTAATTGACCCAAGAAACACGAGGATTAAACTAATTCAGGCTTTAGAGATGCTCTATAACAAACAGGAAGACCGACCGAAGAAAAAACATGGGAATATTCCATTGTAATAAACTGTTTTTTTACATTGGCACAAAAGATATAAACTACGACGTAACTTTATATGAGTGTTAGTCCGCCGCTGCGGAAATACACTTCGCTTTCACGCCTCCGGGTACCAAGGCGACATCTGCTCAAAAAGTGAGTTTTCGCAGTGTCTTCTTAGCCGTGGGCGGCTGATGAGCCCTCTTCGTGCTTACGCACTCAGTGGTCTCACCTAGGCCTTTCCTCCCACAGGAGTCTCCGTGTATTTCCTCCCTCAATAAAGTTCGAATATCTCTAAAATGCTTTTGATTTCTTAGAATTTCTTAAACATCTTTTTGAGAATGTTTTGGGGGAGGATTTTTCAGTATTGGAATACAGAATATTCTAACGTGAATCAATCCATCCTAACGACCAAATTGGTAGTATTTGGTAAAAACATGTGATAACCATGCTTCATTTCTCCACATTACTTATGGTCGCTCACCCTCCCACATATCACGGGATTTAATCCATACATTCCTTCGTCCTGCGTATCCACAAGGTGGAGGTCGGAAAAGCTCCGCTACTGGGTCATATGCCCGAATGGAAATAATGGGTCTTCGGAATATATAGTGGAAAAGGGCTTATAATTCACCCTTCTTCAATTTCTTTAGAAATATGGAAAAACGAATACCAAAGTTAACTAAATTCCATAAAGATGCTCTTTCGTTATAGATGAATTATGAAAAAAATATCCAATATACTTTAGAAGTTAAAAAACTATAAAAAAAGCATTTAATTTACTTTTCTATTCATCTACTCATATAGTTATAGTAAAGTTTTAGTTCAAAAGCCTTCTGTTGCAATACCTAATGCAATGTATAATTAGTGCGAATCTAAATATAAATTGAAAATTTGAATAAAAATTAAATAAAAAATAGTGCATTATATCTATTAAATTAATGGGATTTTTTCCGATATTAAAAATAATATCTTTTTAAGGAGGGATATTACTTATAGCTTTATAATGACTATTATATTTGTTGTAGTTGTAAGTGTAACTGCTACCTATACTTTAACTCCAAAGATTACTTTAGATTATAAAATAGAGATGAAGTGAGGTTTGAAAAGGTCAAATGGTCTCTAGTATTCAAAGATTACTAAATAATTATTTTGATAAAAGTAATGTCCAACAACAAAATTTCCGTAACACAGTTTCACAATCAGTAGAGAGAACTGATGGTGTTCATTCTAATAAGAATGTAGAAATATATAATCCCAAAACTAATAAAGTGAAATACAATGATAAATCTATTTCACCACGGTTACAGGTTGACAGAAATTACAATTTAACTATTGAAGAAAACAAAGTATACAGTGTGGATACAGATTATGGATTGATAAACTATCAATTTAATAATGATTCAAATTCAAGTTACGTTCAAACACTACATTACGATAATCAAATTAGTGATGAGAAACGTGTCCATCTAGAGAAAAACAGGCAATTTTTAACTCATTTACAGACGTTTGCAGAGACTGGAAGAATTAATATTATGTATACTGCAAGAGAAGCTAGTGAAGTACTAGAAGGATTTAATAGATTGGGAATCAATACCGAAGAGCCTTTCACTATAAATAATAAACCGACAAGATATAGGATCGATCCTTCTGGTGTTATTCATGAAGTTGATCTTGAGAGTAGAGGAATGAAAGAGAAGGACTGGAGAAAGTTTGGACATGATGAAAATACTATATTTATAATTCAAGGTAAAGAGTACAAAATGGACGAGAATGGTCAACTTCCTTTACCAAAAGATTATGTCCATAAACATGAGCAAGTACAAATTATTAATAAATAATGTTCAGTAACATAATATTTCTAGCACCCTGAAATTTATATAGGGTGCTTTTTTCTTGGATTTTCGGATTTATGGTGGAACGGAACTTATAGCTCTCCCTTTTCCAACTCCTTAATAAATGTGGTGAAGTCGATACCAAAGTTATCTGAAACGTTGTGATCTGTAACGTGGTCAAACATATTTGGTAAAGCATCGTAAAAAGCATTTTTATTAAAACGAGGTTTCCGCTTTTTATGAAGCTTTTCGTTGAATAAAATTTTTGCCCTTAAAGAATCGAAAGAATATCCTTTTCCCAGTCGTTCAACATGACGTATAATGCTATTTATAGACTCTGTATATGCGTTAGTAAGTCTTTTATCAAAGTGATTGAATATTTCTTCATTCCAATTGTCTACGGCTCTAACAAGGTCTTTATAAGCATCTTTAACATTACTGGATACACAACGCTGACGCCAATTTATATATCGTTTTTCTCCTTCTTGTGAACTTGGCGTATCCCATATCTTATAGAATTCTTCTTTGAGTTCATAGGCTTCCTTCAAATCAGGAATATTTCCAAGCCAAGTTTCTAAAAGTAGCAATTCACGGTCGATTAGATCGTGCCTGCGTTTGAGAAGTATAAACCTATCACGCATAAGTGTTCTTCTTCCTTTTGGTGTCATATTAGTTCTTAAAGATTTCCTAACACTATCCAAGGCTTGATTTGCCATACGGACTACATGAAACTTATCTACCACCACTTTAGCGTGTGGAAGGACGATATTCACTGCATCTTTGTAAGGTTTCCACATATCCATTGTGACGTATTCGATATAAGACCTATCTTCAATCTCTAAAAGGCGTTTAATGACTATATCCTTGTTACGATCCTTTTTGATGTCATAGATAGTTCTCCGTTCGACGTTGGTAAGTACCAGACGAGGTTTACGAATGATGTGTATTTCATCTATCCCAAGCCATTTAGGAGTCTCAAATTGGTATTCTCTTTCTTTAAATGCCGCATAGTCCTTAAAGACGTTCCTAACGGTCTTCTCGTCAACACCAACGCTTTCTGCGACTTCTACAAAGGTCTTAGACATTGATTGCTCTTCAATGGATTCTAACAGCCTTCTGGTCATACTACGCTTTTCGTCAATGGATATAAGACGTTCCCAAAAGGTCGAGTCACACTCACGACACTTATAACGTCTACGGTTCAATTGTAAGCCAACTCGCTTTAAACGAATAGGCAAATCCATAATCAATTGTTTTCGTGAGCTGTGCTTATATAACTTGTCAAAACCACATTCTGGACAACGTTCTGGAGGATAGATTGCTTCCACTTTAAACATCATATCGGTTTCATTCTCTTGTGGTGGTTCGATTGCTGTAAGATCTGGGAGGAATAATAAGTCGTTCATATTACACCTGAACCAACTCTGGATTTTGATAGATATTACCAATAATTTTTAAATTGCATTCAAGTGTCTTATCATCCACATATTGTACTTCATTTGTCATATGCCAATGTGAGTACAAATTTATCCAAGCACGAAACTTAAACTCTCTCATTACCATCACTCCTATCATTTGATAGGTTAATTATACCAATAAAGGATAATGATATTCCACTAAATAATCCGATTTATGATTAAATTGTTGTTAAACTATTAAACTGGGTTTTCCACTATATATTCCGAAGACCCGAAATAATAAGCTCCGACTCTGCATTATTGGTGTTTGTTCATTCCGGAAAACCAAGTACATTTACCGATAAACATCTCTTTCCGTAAAGCTTAAGCAGCTTGTAATGATTCAGTTTGAGGTAATCCCTTCAATAATTTACTTCCATCAAATTCACATTGCTTCTGGCCAATAACGAACAGTACACGTAATAACTTGCAACACAACGCGATAAGCGATTGTTGTTTTTTCAAGGGACGGTTGGGGCGGGTTGTGTAGTACCTATGCAATGCTTTAAACGTCGGGTTGTTAGCCACCAATGGCCGAACCGCTATATATAAAGCCTTTCGCAGTTTCTTTCGCCCGCGTTTGCTTATCCTGGTTTGTCCTTTGAACTTTCCAGAACTATGTTCCCGTAAAGCTAATCCCGCCATATTTACTAATTGTTGTGGGTGATGATACTTTCTAACATCCCCAACTTCCGCAAAGAAAGTGGCAACGGTTACTACACCTAATCCCTTAATGGCTATCATTTCTTTTGCACCTGGTATGTTCTCCAGTAGCTCTTCGATTTCCTGATCAAGTCTCTCCAACTGTTGGTAATGTAGTTCATATTGATCAAGAAGACTGTGTAATTCTTTTCTGGCAAAGCGTAAGCCGATTTCAATGCCAATGCTTTTGTTAGCCTTCTCCACCAGGTTATTTGCACGTTTGATACCAATTCCCTGTTTAATGACCGTTTTCCATTGTGCAAGCACTTCTTCCGGAGTCATTCCGCAAATATCGGATGGGTATGGAAATTCACGTAATGTAAACCAAGCTGTCTTTCCATCCCAGTCTTTAAACACGTCATCAAACTCCGGGAAGTACCGTTGGAGGTTATTTTGAACACGCCCTTCAATAACTATCAGCTGTTTTGTCAATTGATCTCTTAATTTCATGCCTTCTCGTAATTCGGCATAAATACCGTCAAGAAGATTTGGTACAGAGTATCGTCCATCCTTAATCAGCTGTGCTATCACACGTGCATCCTTTGTGTCATTCTTCGTTGGTGAATTATCGTCGAGCTCCTTGGATTTTTTGACGTGCATCGGATTGACCAATACAAAGTCATATCCTCTGGCAGTTAAGAAATAAGCCAAGCTCATCCAATAATGCCCCGTTGGCTCAACACCAAAAATAACCTTATTTTTATCCTGTTCTTTTTGAATCTTAATAACCCGTTCCAACAGTTGTTCAAAGCCATGTATTCGATTTTCAAAGGTCAGTCGCTTTCCAAATTCAATTCCCCGGTCATCCTGCATCCGTGCGACATGTTTGTCCTTGGCAATATCAATGCCAACAATTAATGTAGATGGAGTAATTTGCATGATTTTTCGATTTTGATTATAATTCATTTTGAGTCCTCTCCTTGGTATCTATTTAAATTCGGGGTCATGATCATGACACCCTGTACTATACCAAGAGGGCTCTTTTTTGTTCAAACCTCAAATTTCTTCATTACAGGAATGCTCCGCTGGTTTTAGGTTTGTGAACATTAGTTGGGGCAGGAATTGTTTTAAAAAAACACATTATACCACATTAATAGTCCGGAGCGACCCCGGACGGTGGCGAGGAGTGGACTTAAAGAAAACATTCCAGCAATTATGTCGCAGTTTATATCAACTATGTCGGTTTAGAGCAACAAAATATACTAAAAAGGCTTTGAAAAGAACATCTAATAAACAACAGGAGGGTACTTAACATGGTATCTGTAAATAAAGACCGATTAATCGATGAATTTATGGAACTTGTTCAAATTGATTCAGAAACAAAGCATGAAACAAAAATTGCTGAAGTTCTGACAAATAAATTTACTGAATTAGGTTTGGATGTAGTAGAAGATGACAGTAAAGAAAAAACAGGTCATGGAGCAGGCAACCTGATTTGTATATTGAAGGGTAATAAGGAAGGGGCTGATCCAATCTACTTCACTTCCCATATGGATACAGTGGTTCCAGGAAACGGTATCAAACCATCGATAAAAGATGGCTATATTGTTTCTGATGGTACAACCATTCTAGGTGCCGATGATAAAGCAGGTCTAGCTGCTATTATCGAAACGATTCGGACATTGAAAGAAAACAATATTGAACACGGTGACATACAATTTGTTATTACAGCCGGTGAAGAGTCCGGCTTGGTTGGCGCCAAGGCACTGGACGGATCATTGATTAATGCCAAGTATGGCTACGCAATTGACAGTAATGGTACGGTAGGAGATCTTATAGTTGCTGCACCAACGCAAGCTAAGCTTTTTACCGTTATGAAGGGAAAAACAGCACACGCAGGTCTTGCCCCTGAAAAAGGAGTATCAGCGATAACGCTCGCATCCAAAGCTATTTCCAAAATGCCGCTTGGACGGATTGATAATGAAACAACAGCCAATATCGGTCGGTTTGAAGGAGGCAAGCAGACTAATATTGTTTGTGATCATGTAGAAATACTGGCTGAGGCAAGGTCATTAACTCCTGAAAAAATGGAGAAGCAGGTTGCTAAGATGAAGGATGCTTTCGAAAAAACTGCTGAAGAACTTGGCGGCAGTGCAGAAGTAGATGTTCAAGTAATGTATCCTGGCTTCAACCTTGATGAAGATGATGAAGTCGTGAAGATTGCACAGAACGCAGCCAAAAAAATCGGCCGTGATAGTAATCTGCAAAAAAGTGGCGGAGGCAGTGATGCAAATATTATTTCCGGGTTGGGGATTCCAACGGTTAATTTAGCAGTTGGCTATGAAGAAATCCATACAACTAATGAACGAATTCCGGTCGATGAATTGGTCAAGGTTACCGAACTTGTAACCGCAATTGTGCAGGAAGTGGCTGATAGATAAAATTATTAGTAAAAAACCACAGATAAACGTTGCTGGGAAATGAAATGTACATCCGGCACGTTTTTCTTTTGTATTGTTGCTAAAAAATATTTCCCGAATGCAACGTAATAAATGTTAAAATAATGAATATAATGTGAATTTTTAGGTGAGGAGGAAAGTTTTTAATGAATGAAGGATTAAACAGCCCAAAAGGGTTTGGGGAAATTCTTGATGTTGCTTTTTCATTAAGTAAACAGTACTTTTCAAAATTTTTCCTGATAGTATTGATAGTTATTGGACCGCGTAAGCGACAAATAAACCCCACCTAGTTTTTAGATGGGGGTTTCTAGTATGCTTTATTTAGATTTATTAGGAACGCGGCATTCTTGAGGGAGGGCTGCTGACCATGGCAGGTATTGAGCCAATTGCTCCTTATCCGTCGTATCCATATTGGGAAGTTCTTCAAACAAATAGCTGAGGTAGTTGAATGGATTTAATCCATTTTCCTTAGCTGTCTCCACAATACTGTAAATAATCGCACTGGATCTTGCTCCTTTTGCGGTATTACTGAAAAGCCAATTTTTCCTACCTAGCACAAAAGGCTTGATGGACCGTTCCGCACGGTTATTATCAATTTCCAGACGACCATCCTCTAAAAAGGCCTCCAAATGTTCCCATTGTTTACGACAATATTTGATTGCTTTGCCTAACGCACTTTTGGGTAGTACACGTGGTGTCTGTTCTTGAAGCCATGCCAAAAAAGCCTCCATTACAGGTTGGCTGCGTTCCAAACGCTGTTTATAGCGTTCTTTTGGACTTACGTCTTTTAATTTACGTTCAATTTCATAAAGTTGATTACAGAAAGCCAAGCCTTCTTTAGCTTTCACAGACGTAGTGGCTGCGGATTCAGGAAGTGCCTGAAGTGCTTCTGTAAATTTACGGCGTGCATGCGCCCAGCATCCAACCAAGGTAACATTGGTTAAGCCGTTGTAGCCAGGGTAACCGTCTACATGCAGATATCCCTTGAAACCTTCCAGGAATCGGCGGGGGTGTTTGCCAGCCCGGGTTTGTTGATAATCATACAAGACGATGGGAACATCGGTATGCCCGGAGCGATACAGCCACATATAGGATTTTGATGTTGCGGGCCGTTCCGGCTCGGATAAAACTTGTAATGTCGTCTCATCCGCGTGGGCCATGTCCAGTTCCAATAACCGGGCATGCATTTCTTTATAAATCAGCTCAAGCCAAGCATTGGCGCCGTACGCTATCCAATTAGCCAGAGTCTGACGTGGTATGGATATACCGAAGCGTTCCAAATGTTTCTCTTGCCGATACAGTGGCATCCCTTCCACATATTTTTGCGTCATGGTATAAGCCATTGCGGACGGGGAGGCCAAACTACCGGGAAAAACAGGCTCTGGCATTTTCGCTGTCACAATTGGTGTTTCAATTTCATAGCGTTCACAGTGGCGACAGCTGTACACGTGGCGCACGTGCTCCACAACTTTCACTTGTGCAGGAATAACCTTTAATTCTTTGCGCACTTCCTTGCTCATATCGTGCAATGCACCGCCGCAACACGAACAGAACTGTTCCTCATCGGATAAACAATATTCAATCGTTTCCGTAGGCAGGTTTTCAAGCTTTTGTTCGCGCTGTCCACGCTGTTTCTTGCGTTTATATGTAATCGTCTCAACAGTTGGTTCTTCAACTGTTGAATCAGCTGTGGTCTCTGCTTCATTGAAAAGCGAAAGCTGGTTCGAGTCGGTCTTCTCACTGGAAGATCCGAATCTGCGTTGTTGGCTCAAACGAAATTGTTCTTGGTACCATTTTAATTCCGCCTCCAACGCTTCATTTTCCATCTCAAGCTTTTCCGTACGCGCTTTAAAATATTCAATTGATTCGTTTGATGTATGCGCTGTATTTTCCATACGACAAGTATACGAAAAAGAATCCGACTTGCCTAGTCGAATTCCCATATTTCCATATTTCAAATTTTTATAGAATGGTACGTGCTTTGACTTCCCGGTGTGCCTGCTTTTGTTCAATGGATAAACCATCCAGTAGCCAACGAAGTTGGCGCGGGGTAATATTCATTGGCGCCGTCTCCTTTTCGGATGGCCAATGGAACGTGCCTCTTTCCAAACGCCGGTAATGCAACCAAAACCCATTATTCTCCCATTGCAGAATCTTTAGCTTATCGCGTTTTCGATTACAAAACACGAACAGGCTGGGGGAAAAGGGGTCAAGGTCAAAGCATTCTTTTACAATCACTGCCAACCCGTCAATGGATTTACGTAGATCCGTGCTGCCGCGAGCCAGATATACACGATCAAATTGAAAGTTCATCCGTTTTGGTTCTGCAAGATATGTATGACATCGGACAATAATTGGACATTTGCTCCCGGCCGCACTTCAACAGAAATGGTATCAACATGAATAAAGATGGGTCCCTGGTCTTCAGCGTAATCGTCCACTTGAACAGTAAGCCACTGCGTTTCCGTTGTCTCCGTTTCTGGAGAAATGACATCTCTTTCAAACCGTTGAACCCAATAATACATTTGGTGGACCTTAATTTCTTGGTCTCGACACCATTCAGCAATGCTTTGCCCGCTTTCTTTCCAGTCGTCATAGCGCGCTTTCCATTCTATTCTTTTGTCTTTCAGGGTCATTGCATAACCTCCCGAATTAATTTCTAAGAAGATTATCGCATGGTAACCCTGTGATTAAAACGTGTATTCTATTTGTCGCTTACCGTTTTTCTTTTGTATTGTTGCTAAAAAATATTTCCCGAATGCAACGTAATAAATGTTAAAATAATGAATATAATGTGAATTTTTAGGTGAGGAGGAAAGTTTTTAATGAATGAAGGATTAAACAGCCCAAAAGGGTTTGGGGAAATTCTTGATGTTGCTTTTTCATTAAGTAAACAGTACTTTTCAAAATTTTTCCTGATAGTATTGATAGTTATTGGACCGCTTTATTTACTTCAGTCAATAGCTTTATTATTGACAGGGACCAGTTTTTTTAGGGAAGCTGCCAGTGGTGATAATTGGTTTGATCAAACTCTGAACAGTTTTATGGCAACCGCCAATACGACAATTGGGGAAGACCTTGTGAATACGGGAGTGGGGCTTTTAACGATTGTTTTCATACCTGTTGCTCAAGCAGCCATCCTATTCGCTGTTTCCCAATTGAAGAAGAATGAGTCGTTTAAAGTTGGCAGCGTAATTAAGCAGGCATTTTCAAAATTCTGGGTTATTTTGGGTGGGAGTATAATATTCGAAATTATCCTTTTTGCGATGATTTTCATCCCAACTTTTGTAATTATGATTATAGGCATTATCAGTACTTTCACTGACCCGATTGCAGGGATAGTAGTAACGATTATTATGATGTTGGGTGTTGGCTTAACAGCAGCATATTTCCTGACACGCTGGAGTTTTTATTTGGGGACTGCTGTGTTTGAAAATACGATACCGGGTTTATCGAGAAGCTGGCATTTAACCCGCCAAACAAGCTGGAAAGTATTCGGCATTTATATTGTATTTTTCCTTATATTTTTAGCTGTCAGTCTGGCAATTGAATCAATTTTTATCGCACTCCTGGGTAACAGTGTTCTTTATACGATTATCGTGAACCTGGTTACGTTAGTAACAACGATGATTTTTATGGTCGGTTATGCCATTATTTATTTTGATTTAAAAATCCGGCAAGGTGGAGATGATTTGAAGGATTTGATTGATGACTATCAGAATGCAGGCATTGAAAAGTAATGCCAGTATGTTTTGTTAAGCTGGGTGAAGATTATGTTTGTAAGTTCAGATAAAGCAAGAGAAGAAATACGGGGGATTTTAGACCAAAATGAATATAAAGTTTATTATGAAGACAATCGAAATTTTCTCCAAATCTGGTGGGAACGGCTAACCAACTGGATTGGCGAGCAATTAACTAAGTTGTTTTCCGGATTGGAGCCTTCAAGCGGTTTTGCAGATTTGGTTCTGTTTACCATCATTATCGCTATAATAGCTCTTATTGGATTTGTTGTTTTGCATCGTTTCCAGGCAGGGAAAAGGAGGAAATTTTACGACTATCAGCCACTAAAGTCTCTTAATGCGTCCAGTTGGTCATTTGCTGATCACCTGAGGGCAGTACGGCAGCAGGAAAATGATAAAAATCATAATGAAGCGGCGCGGCATTTGTTTTTGGCTACCTTGCTCTATTTTCATGATAAAGAATGGTTGAGGGCGAAGAATTGGAAAACAAACTGGGAATATTATGCTGAGCTGCAGCGGGTAAACAGTCAACTGGCAGACTCATTTCATCAGCTTGCGTTAGTATTTGATGAAGTTGTCTATGGCGAACAGAAATTGGAAATAGACGATTATTATCGTTTTCGGAATGAGGCGATGCAGTGGCTTGATGAGGATTCCACAGAAGTCTCCGGTGAAGTCTAAGGAGGGACAACAGGCTTGCAAACATTAAGAACAGGCGGAAGAACGCTGGTGTGGCTGGTTGTTGTTCTTCTGTTATTTATAGGAATTAGTTATACGGTCGCACCGGATGCACCTGAAGAGTTTCCTGACTTTGTTTCAGATTCCCCATCGCCTACAGGTGTGAAAGCTTTCTATACATATATGGATAACCAAACAGGTACGGTTAACAGATGGGACCATTCACCGGAACTTTTGACTGGTGAGGACGACAATCAGTTATTAATTATGGTCGAACCGTCTTTCACCCCTAACACCAAAGAAATGGAAGAATATATTTCTTTTATGGAATCAGGCAATACGATTTTGCTGTTAAAGACAAATCCGGATGGGATGTTTGGCATTGAAACGGTTCCGGCACAGAGTGAATCGGGCACCGTAACTAATCAGAACGGAAATGACCATAAGGCTGACTTAAATTCGACGTTTCGCATCGATTCAAATAAAGATAGTAACATAGTATTGCGTGATGATGCCGGTGTAATTGCAGCAGAAAGGGATCTTGGAATTGGAAAGTTAATTACGGCTGTATCACCGGAGTGGATTACGAACGGAAAAATATTGGAGCAAGATCATCTGGAATTAATTTTTTATCTAATACAGACGGGAAACGAAAGATGGGAAGCGATTTATTTTGATGAATACCTGCATGAGTCCGAGCATGCACCAGCAATAACGACACTTTATCCGGGCTGGATGCTGGTTCTGGGATTTCAGGTAATTCTGCTGACTATCGTCTGGCTCATGCATCAGGGGAAACGCTTTGGACCTGTCATTGAACCAAGGGAAGAAACAGTCCGGTTCAGTTATGAGCGCATTCGTGCACTGGCAGCATGGTATCAAAGGGGAAACAGATATATTGACTCACTGAGGATTCAGGCGGATTATTTAAAATTACGCTTGCAGGAACGTTGGGGAATTCCGTATTACAAAGATTGGTCAGATATTAAAGAACACATTGAACGGAAAATGGACACTGAACAGGATATGGACACATTCTTCAATGGATTAACATATGTGTTACGCCAGGATCGGATAAGCAAAAAAACGTACTTATCATGGGCAAAGCAGATAGATAGATTACGGAAAGAGGTGGAAGAAGGATGAGGAACGAGTTGGCATCATTACTGGAAAAATATGAAGAACGAATTCTTGGTCAATCAATGAATCTAAAACTCTTGCTATCTGCTGTTTTGGCAGATGGCCATGTTTTAGTTGAAGGTGTACCGGGCACCGGTAAAACACAGATGGTGCGTACACTTTCCGATTTACTGAATGGAACCTTTAATCGGATCCAATTTACACCGGATTTGCTTCCAAGTGATATAACAGGAAGTACCATATACAACATGCAGGAAGGTAATTTCCAAACGATAAAAGGACCGATTTTTACAAATATACTTTTGGCGGATGAGATTAACCGGACACCGGCCAAAACGCAGGCTGCCTTATTGGAGGCAATGGAAGAAAAGCAAGTGACGATTCAAGGAAATACTTATAAACTCCCCGATGTCTTTTTTGTGGTGGCGACTCAAAACCCAATTGAGTTTGAAGGAACTTATCCATTACCCGAGGCTCAACAGGATCGGTTTTTATTGAAGCTGAACATTGATTTCCCTTCGTTTGAAGAAGAAACCAACGTATTAAAACAAGTGATGGAAGGCGGAAATGCTGAGGCAGTGATGGATGCCATAATAGATATGGACACCTTTTTATCCATACGTAGGGAAGTGGCAGCCATCACGTTGAATGATGATATCCTAAATTACATTATGCAAATTATACGACGGACAAGAAATATGGAGGCTGTCCGATTCGGGGCAAGTACGCGGGCGGCAATCTCCATTGCCAAAGCTGCGAGAAGCTGGGCATACTTAACCAACCGAGATTATGTAACGCCTGATGACGTTAAAATGGTTGCAAAACCTGCATTGCGACATCGTTTACAAATAGCTCCGCATATGGAATTGGAGGGAGTTGGCCTGGATGAAATCATTGAAGAACTTGTGGGAGCGGTTGCTGTTCCGCGATAGGGGCATTCTGCCGGCGAAGCGGCTGCTTGTTTTGTTTCTCATTTTTTCTATTGGTGTTACTGTCCTGGCTGCTTTTTCATCCGTGTCGTGGACT
Organism: Virgibacillus doumboii; assembly: GCF_902806455.1. Lineage (GTDB taxonomy): Bacteria > Bacillota > Bacilli > Bacillales > Amphibacillaceae > Lentibacillus > Lentibacillus doumboii. Next base: position 1,641,064 of record NZ_CADCWQ010000001.1, read on the forward strand.
TGGTTGTTTGTTATGAATGGACTGCTTTTTTTCATTAGCCTGCTGGACTTATTGTTATCACCGAAGAGAAAAGATTTGTCATTAAAACGTGAGATACCGGATGAACTGGAACGGGGAATGACGTATTCCGTTCAACTTGAGGTTACCAATGCCTCGGCTCTAGTTTGTCAAATCCAACTAATAGATGGATTACCACAATCATTCCGGGCTCCCTTTCCATTGAAGGGTACAGTTCAATCACGAGGAACTTCTATGCTATCCTATCAGGTTATTGCTCCTGTTAGGGGAAAATATGAGATGGATAAACTGTTTATTCGTTACAAAAGCAACTTTGGATTATGGGAAAAACAAATGGCCATTAACTTAGAACAGAGCGTGAAAGTCATTCCTGATTTAACTGAAACAAAGCGCTACCTGGAAAGTCCGCAGCAATTTTTACTGTATGAAGGCATGAAAATTCGTAAACAACATGCTGAAACAGGAGAATTCGCGCAAATCCGCAGCTATGCCGTGGGTGATGATCCGAGAAAAATCAACTGGCGTCAAACGGCAAAATTGCAGGAAATAATGACAAATGAGTATGAACCGGAACACGGAAAATACGTTACAATCCTGATTGATTGCGGGCGGATGATGGGAGCAGAGCTTAAAAAAGAAAATCGGCTTGAAAAGGCATTGGAAGCAGCATTAACAACAGCTGCAGCAGCCCTAAAAAAAGGGGATTATGTTGCAGTGCTCGCGTTTTCCAAAGATATCAAACAATTTGTGCCTCCTGCAAAAGGAATGAAACATTTACAAAAAATTTTACAAACAATCTATAATGTAAATGTCGAGGCGAGTGAAACCAATTATTATGCTGCTATCAATCATCTGTCAGCCACTTTGAAGAAACGAAGTCTGATTCTGTTATTTAGTGATGTTCAAACATTTCTTCATGAAGAAACAGCATTGAACCAATTAAAACGGTTGCGCAGGCGGCATTTGTTTATGATGATTGGAATCGAAGACGAAGCATTGTTAAAAATGGCGGGACAAAAACCGGATAGTACGAAAAACACTATGGTCAAAAGCATTGCCCAGCAACAAATACATTTCAAAAAACGTGAAAAAGCAAACTGGGAAAAACAGGGGCTCTCCATGGTGGAAGCCAAAGAAGAGTATCTGGCATCAGCAGCTGTCTCACAATATATCCGCATTATGAATGAAGGGTTGCTTTAGTGTTATTTTTCCGAAGCAGTATTTTTCCACTGGCAACGTACAAAATTAAACCAGCCAAGGTCAATAATGCGACGGCATATTTTGTTTCCAGTGACAGGGAAGCAGGAGTTATGAAGCCTTCAATGATGCCGGCAATAATAAATAATGGTATGGTTCCCAGCAAAAGCTGAACAGAACGCTTTGCCTGTCTTTTTAATTGAAAACCGCGTGAAAAAGCGCCCGGTGCAAATAATTTATATCCCATAAGTAAACCTGCTCCACCTGCAATGAAAATAGCTGTCAGTTCAATAACGCCGTGTGGAACAATATAGGCCCAGAATTCATAGGAATTACCATAATTCCAGAACAATCCAGCAAGCGCGCCAACCATGATACCGTTAGATACCATGATATAGACGGTCAATATTCCGAATGTGATACCGCCTGCAAAAGCCAGGAAAGCCACCTGGATATTGTTCGTCATGATTGTTGCGGACATTAAGGAAGCATCCACTGACCCGGTATTTGTATCCAACTGTTCCGGATTGACCGATTGTGCAATTCGTTCCGGCAGCAGTGAATAAAGGTTTAGCGGGTCATCCAGTACAGAAAGAAATGCTGCAAGTGCTCCAACTGCAAACAATACCATGGCGACTATGACTGCCTTCCATTGCTCCAGTAACAATCCAATAAAAGTTGTACCGAAAAATGTGCGAATCTGCCGAAAACTGGATACTTGATCTTTATATAGTAGATTGTGAGCTTTTGCGACAAGTTCGTTCAAATAATCTGTTACATCTTCATCAGGAAAATAGGTATGGCTGTAAGAAAGATGCTGTGCTGATTTCTGATAAAGCCGATTAAATTGATCAATATCTTTTCCGGTAAGGCTTCGTTTATTTTTGCCAAGCATTGTTATGTATTGTTCCAGCTGCTTCCATTCCTCACGGTTCTGTTTGATAAATTGTTGGATGTTCACGGCTGCACCTTCCTTTACGACGTTTAAAGTTTATTTATCTATTATAATTTGTCTTGATGGTATTTGAAACCTATAGATAATAAAAAAGGGGAAAATAGTATGAATCAGGAACAAGTAGCAGTTAAAACACCAGAATTCGTATCGTTGAATTTTAAACTGGCTGGCCTTGGAAGTCGGGCAGGTGCTATGATTATCGATCAGCTTTTGCTGACGGCGTTTAATTTTATTATGATACTTTTTATTGTTTTTGTAATTCGGTCAGATTTCACAGCTTTTTTGAACAGTTCCTCACTCCCATTGGCTATTTCAATCATTCTTATATTTATCGTTTACTGGGGTTACTTTTTTGTATGTGAATATTTTTTTGGCGGTAAAACACTCGGCAAAAAACTATTGGGTATCAGGGTTATTCAGGAGAACGGTCACAGTATTACCTTGCTCTCCAGCCTGATCCGCAATCTGCTCCGTATTATTGATATGCTGCCAACTGGTTATTTTGTAGGGATTATCATGGTTTTCTTTCATTCCAGACATAAACGGCTTGGGGATATTGTTGCCGGTACCATTGTAGTACATGAGCGTAGAGGAAAGAACGCTAAAGCATCCAGTTCGATTGAAACTGAAATCGAGTCCAGGGGGCTAACGAAAGAAATTTTATCCATTGATGACTGGGCACTTCGATCGTTCGGAATGACAGAATGGAAATTGTTAAAAAGCTATAGTGAGCGCTTATTACAATTGGAGGAAGCCGATCGAAAACAGTTAACAAGGAAATTAGCGATGGCTCTTTTTCCGAAGATAGGACTTGAGGCAGAGGGGTTGGACTATCAGGAAACAGAGGATACACTGCTTGCTTTGTATTTGATTCTTAAAGACGAATGGGAATTTGAGCTGTGAACTGAATCCCCGGAAGACTGCTTTCATTATATGATATAATATAATAAATACGTTTAAAGGGATGTCTCGAACGATGTCACAATGGTATCCAAAAAAAGGACGAGTCATTTTTCACGTTGATATGAATTCATTTTATGCTTCTGTGGAAATGGCTTATAATCCAAAACTGAAAGGCAAACCGCTGGCGATTGCCGGAAATCCGGAAGAACGTAAAGGGATTATTGTAACAAGCAGTTATGAGGCAAGGGCCAAAGGGGTAAAGACAACAATGCAGCTCTGGCAGGCACGCAGGCTTTGTCCGGAGTTAACTGTATTACGTCCCAATTTTGACAGGTACCGAGCTGCATCGAGAGAAATATTTAAAATGATGGCAGAAATAACCCCGTATGTTCAACCAGTTTCAATTGATGAGGGGTATATGGATGTGACGGATACGGAACAGCATGGAAACCCGATTGAAATTGCCCAAAACCTGCAAAATAAAATCCAACGTGAACTTGACCTTCCATGCAGCATTGGTATCGCACCAAATAAATTCCTGGCAAAAATGGCCTCTGATATGAAAAAACCAATGGGAATTACTATTTTACGCAAACGTGATATACAGGGTAAGCTATGGCCGCTCCCGATTGAAGAAATGTACGGTGTTGGTGAGAAAACTGCATCAAAACTACAGGCTGTGGATGTCAATACAATCGGTGACCTTGCTAACGGTGATACATACCAGCTGAAAAGGCTGCTTGGTATCAATGGTGAACGACTGAAAAACAGGGCAAACGGAATTGATACAAGACCCGTTGACCCGGATGCAGTAAATGAATTCAAAAGTATAGGCAGCTCGCAAACATTACCGGAAGATACAACGAATGAAACGGAAATACGAAAACTAATGAATCAGCTTGCTGATAATGTTGAGCGGAGAATGATTCGCAAGCAGGCAGCAGGAAAAAGTGTACAGATAATGATTCGTTATTATGATCGAAAAACGATAACACGAAGCAAAAAGCTGCAGGGGTACATCGATAAAAAATCCGATATCCTTCAGGTAGCCTATGAACTATTTGATAAGCATTGGAATTTAGACCCAATACGGTTACTTGGAATTACCGTTCAGGATGTTGACGAAAAACAAAATATTGCCAAACAGCTGGATTTATTTACGTATGAGGAAGAAGCAGGAAAAGAAAAACTATATCATGCTATCGATGAATTGACCCAGAAATATGGTAAGAATCTCTTTAAACAGTTTAAGAACGAAGAAGACAATGATGACCAGCCAAGGACAAGCTTTCAGAAAGATTTTTTGGATGACTTTAAGCGTTAATTAAAGATCACATATCTTTGATCATACCAATCCCCAAAAATAGTCAAATTACAAAAAGTAGTTCATTTTTGGAGTACTTAACATCAAATTGTACTTAAAATGGCCTGCTTTTTTTTGTTTTAAACAATCGGACTTGTTAAACATTTTTTGGATTATTGTCGATTTCAGTTAAATATTTTCATCGACCTTGTAATACGATGTATATCGTTTTACAATATTATAGGGAAATAAAATATAATGAGGTTGTAAAGAATTTTTAGGAATTGATGATAAGTGGTTAAATTTAATAGTAACATGTGATATCTATGGGTATGAAAACACTAAACTATTAAATCAATTAAGTATGGACGTTTAAAATAAGTGAGAAAACGCTTTATTCTACTTTAAGATTACTTGGAAGGAACAGCCCTTTTTGAGTGAGGCGACAGCAGGAATGACTGGAAAAAGTTGCTGTTAGTTATTCTTTAAAAGTAAATGATTCATTTGGGGGAGGAAGTATGATCCTAACGATTACTTCAATCATTCTGCTATCTTATTGCCTTGGAAGTATAACGGGTGCCTATTACATAACCAAATGGATGATTGGAGAAGACATTCGAACGCTTGGGAGCGGTAATGTTGGAGCAAGAAATGCCGGAAGACAGTTGGGAAAAAAAGGGTTTCTGTGTACGCTTCTAATTGATATTGCAAAAGTAATGATTACGCTCTCGTTAGTAAGCTTTATATTCCCGGAAAATGAAATAATACTGCTGATTAGTGCGCTTTTCCTGTTGGTTGGGCATATTTGGCCGGTGCAGCTTGGTTTTAAAGGTGGAAAGGGAGTTGTTGTTTTTTTAGCTTCAACACTATTTTTCATGCCGCTTGCGATTGTGGTTTTAGGAATATGTATGGGAATAAGTTATCTGCTTATTCGAAACTTTACGATTGCTGGATTGGTTTCGATGGGTTCTATTCCTGTTACAGCCTGGATATTGGAAGAAACTTATTTTGCTATTGGCCTGTTTATTTTATTAATAGTCGTTGTAATCCCACATATTCAAAGAAAGTGAACAAGTGTATCCACGCTTCGCTTACTCGATTTTATTTTTGGCTTGAGGAGGCAAAAGAATGGAGCATCTTACGTTAACATATAAAATAGCTTCAGAACCGGAAGAAATGGAACAAATCTACAAATTAAACTATGAAACGTTTGTTGAAGAAATCCCGCAACATCAACAAAACGAAAGCCATCGCTTAATCGATAAATTTGATAAGGAAAATATATATATAGTTGCCAAAGATTATGAAGAAGTTATCGGAATGATTGCGGTTCGTGCCAATCGCCCGTTTTCCCTTGATCATAAATTGGACGACTTAGATGATTATTTGCCAAAAGACGCTAATCCATGTGAAGTCAGACTGCTTTCCGTAAAAAAGAAATATCGAAAAAGCCTTGTATTTTTTCAATTGGCGAATGTGCTTATCAGCTATTGTTTGGAAAAGAAGTATAATATGGCTCTTATTTCAGGCACTGACCGGCAAATTAGGCTTTATAAAAAAATCGGGTTTGAATCATTCGGACCAATGGTTGGAACGGAGGGGGCAAATTATCAACCGATGTACCTGACTAAAGAGAAATTTGAAACTACCTCAAAAGTTTTTTCTAAAATGATGCAAAAAAAGAGACTATCAGAGCCAATTAACTTTTTACCTGGCCCTGTTGCAATCAACAAAGATGTAGAACAAGCATTTAGAAAAGCAGCTATTTCTCATCGTTCCGGTGATTTTATTAAAGAAATGAAGACAGTTCAAAATCAGCTTTGTGAACTTGTAAATGCAAGATATGCACAAATAGTAGTTGGGACAGGGACGCTTGCGAATGATCTGGTAGCCGCTCAAATCAAGAAACTTCCCGGTAGAGGGCTGATTATCGCAAATGGGGAGTTTGGATACCGGTTAATAGATCATGCAGAAAGGCTAAATCTATATTACTATAAATTAGAAAAACAATGGAACGAGAAAGTTACGATAAACGAGATTGAACGTTTTCTTGAAACACATGAAGACATTAATTGGATTTGGACGGTACATTGTGAGACATCAACAGGATATCTATACGATTTGGATAAAATGGCGGAGCTAGCAAAAAAACACCATTTTAAGTTATGTGTGGATGCATGCAGTTCAGTTGGAGTAGTTCCCGTTGATTTAAAGGATGTTTATTTAGCAAGTACGGTAAGTGGAAAGGGATTGGGTGCTTATCCCGGTTTGGGAATTGTTTTTCATCAAGAGCAAATTTTACCGAATAATGAGATACCCAGATATTTAGATTTGGGACAGTATTCAAAAACCGACAGTATTCCGTATACACACTCATCAAACCTTATTTCTGCATTGCATGAAGCGGTAAAAAGGGTGGATCTGGAAAAGAAGAAAAATGTAGCAAGTACTGTTAGGCAAATGCTAACAGGTGCTAATTTTACTGTTTTGGGAAATGAAGATTATTCACCCGGTATAATGAGCATTCAGCTTCCTGATTACGTTTCTTCAAAAGACATAGGTGATAAGCTGAAGGAAAAAGGGATAATTATTAGCTATGAAAGTGACTACTTGCTGAAGCGGAATTGGATACAGCTGGCATTAATGGGGGATCATACCTTGACGGAATTTCAAAAGGCATTAACTAATCTTCAACAAACAATAGTAAGTAAAGTTGAGGAGGATAAAATGCGATGCTTCAAAATAAACGATTAAAAAATGTAACGGGTTTACAACTTATTATATTAATAACTGGCATCCTTTGGTTAAAGACGGTGATTGTTTGCATTATCGGCTTTAATCTAAGTATTCATTCATTTTTTGATATTATCTTAATACTGATAAGTTCAATAGGCTCACTATTGTTAATAATGGGAATCAGCTTTTATTTTGGTAAAAAAGTAAACAGATCTGTATTGTATGGCCTGTTAGTGGTTGGGACAGGTATTCTTTACGGAGATTTGCTGTATTATCGTTTTTACACGGATTTTGTTACAATACCAATTCTGTTTCAGTTTGATAATGTTGGTGGTCTTAGTGCCAGTACGGTTGAATTAATGAGTCCATGGGATATTTTTATGTTTATCGATTTAGTTATCGTGGGATGGTTCCTTTTTAAATCAAAGTCTAGCCTGACAGTTCCAAAACAAAGAAAGAGGAAGTATATCGCGGTTGGTTCGGTATTTGTAATGTTAACGATTGGTTTAGGTTTGCTTAAATCTGATCATCTTTTTTCTGAGTCATATGATCGTGAGCAGATGGTAAAGTCATTAGGGCCATTAAACTATCATTTATATGATATTGCTTTAGGGATTAAAGCACCTCTTCAGCGATTAGTGGTTACAAAGGCGGATGCCGTTGTGTTACAAGAGCATTTACAGCATAAAGAGTCTGAGCAAACGGATTTATTCGGGATGGCAAAAGGGAAAAATATTGTCTTGATAAGTTTAGAATCAACCCAGGATTTTGTTATTAATCAAAAAGTAAATGGAAAGGAAGTAACACCATTTTTAAATGATTTAATCAACGAAAGTTTCTATTTTAATCAAATACATGATCAAACAGCGCAAGGAAAAACATCTGATGCGGAATTTATGATTGATACCAGTCTTTATCCATTAGCAAGTGGTTCTGCCTTTGTAAGAAGACCGGAAAATACATACATCAGTCTTCCACATATATTAAAAGAAAATAAGGATTATTATGCCGCTGCATTTCACGGGAATGATCGCACGTTTTGGAATCGGGATGTAATGTATAAATCACTTGGATATGACAAATATTTCTCAAAAAGAAATTATAATGTAACAGATGAGAACTCGATTAACTACGGCATAAAGGATATTCCATTTTTTAAACAATCAATAAAGTATCTGGACAACGCACCTGAACCTTATTATGCCAAATTTCTGACCTTGACGAACCATTTTCCATTTTTGTTAGATAAAGAGGATACGTTTATTGATAAGGCGCAAACAGATGAAGATGTCGTAAATCGTTATGTTACGACTGTTCGTTATCTGGATAAATCTATTGAATTGTTTTTTGAAAAATTAAAGGAAGAAGGTATGTACGAAGATACGATATTTGTCCTAGTTGGTGACCATTATGGTATTTCTGAAAAATATGATGAAGGTCTGAGTGAGTTACTGGATGAAGAGAATAATATTGCAAATCACATGAAACATCAACAAGTACCGCTTATTATTCACGTCCCCGGCCAGGAGGGAGAGGTCATTAGTACACAAGGTGGGCAAATTGATATACGCCCTACGCTCCTCCATCTTCTGGGAATTAAGACAGAAAATCGTTATTCATTTGGTCGCAATCTTTTCACAAGGGACAGTGATCATCCAGTTATTTTTCGGGATGGCAGTTTTATTTCGGAAGCATACATGTATAAGGATAATATCTGTTATGCGAAAGAAAGCGGGCAGGCTGTAGACGTTAAGCATTGTAAACCCAATTTAGATGTGGTAAGACAAGAGTTGCAGTTATCAGATAATATCATTTTTGGAGATTTATTAAGGTTTGTTGTGGATTGACAATATTGACTTAACAATTAAAAGAGGCTGGGACATAACAAAAGAATTACACCAAAAGACGAACAATGCGTGGTGCTAGCGAAGTATATTTCCGGAGCGGTTATATGCGCCATTTCCAAGATGTTCGAATTTTGTTTTTGATAAAACACTTTTGTCCCAGCCTCTTTTCCTTTTATTTCATGATTTTTTTAATAATCGAATGTGCAATCTTGCTTCCCGGATAACGTAACGGGATATCAAATTTGGTTGATTGTTTAAGAATACTTTTTCTGTGTGAAAATGTGTCAAAACTGTATTTTCCATGATAGGATCCCATGCCGCTGTTTCCGACTCCTCCGAATGGCAGGTGGGGATTAGCAAGATGATAGAGTGTATCATTGATGCAGCCTCCGCCAAATGATGCATTTTCCAGTACGTTTCTTTGCGATTTTTCTTTTTCCCCAAAATAATACAATGCGAGCGGTTTCTCCATTTCTTTCAGTTTTGAAATAACACCATCAAGATTAGAAAATGTCATAATCGGTAAAAGTGGTCCAAAAATTTCTTCCTGCATGATTGGGTCATTCCAAGTGATGTTATCGATAATCGTTGGTTCGATGGATAACTTCTCTTTATTTACATCACCGCCATAAATGATCTCACCGTTGGAAAGATAAGCTTTAAGCCGAGTAAAATGATCACTGCTGACAATCCGAACATAATCATCGTTGTCGAGTGGTTTTTTACTGTAAAACGATTTAATATGTTTTTTCATTGCTTTTAGCAGTTTATGTTTTACTTTTTCATGAATGTATAAATAATCCGGTGCGACACAGGTTTGGCCTGCATTGGTAAATTTTCCCCAGACAATCCGCTTTGCAGTCAGATCAATATTTGCATCTTTGTCAATGATTGCAGGGCTTTTGCCACCTAATTCAAGGGTAACCGGTGTTAAATGTTTACTCGCTTGCTGCATGACAATTTTTCCTACTGCAGTACTTCCGGTGAAAAAGATATAATCAAAACGCTGCTCAAGTAATTGTTGACTAACTTCTTTTGCACCTTCCACAACTGTAAAGTACGAACTGTCGAAGGTGTTATTGATCATGTTCGAAAGCAGAGCAGAAGTTGCCTGTGTATATTCCGACGGCTTTAATATAACGGTATTGCCTGCAGCGATGGCACCGATGGCAGGAGCGATCGCTAAATGCAATGGGTAATTCCATGGCGCAATGATTAATGTGACACCATATGGTTCCTTGTAAATGTAGTTTTTGGTTCCTTTATGGGTAACAGGAGTATCTGCTTTTTCCGGTTCCATCCACTCTTTAAGCTGTTTAAGGGTGAAATCTATTTCCGTATAAAGAAATCCAAGCTCAGTCGTCAGTGTTTCGTGTGTAGATTTATTCAAATCGTTCTTAAGTGCCGTGTACGCTTCTTTTTCATAGTTTTTCAGCATGTTCTTCAGCATCTTTAACTGATTTCTACGGAATGAATAGTCTAATGTTTCCCCATGCTTAAAATATTCCCGTTGATTTTTTACCAGTTTTTCAATATGTTCCATAAAACCTCTCCTTTAATTGGAATCTATCGTAACCTTGTAAAAATCATTAGCAAGTTCTGTTGATGGAAAAATTTCCTTTGCTTCGTCCAGCAGCATGTTGTAATCTTCTTTTTGATAGCGTGATGATATGTGTGTCATAACGAGTCTCTTAACATTGCCGGCTTTAGCCAGAGTGGCAGCCTGTTTCGTTGTGCTGTGAAAATAGTTATGTGCCAAATCTTCATGTTCTCCGCCGAAAGTTGCTTCATGAACGAGAACATCTGATTCCTCTATGAAGTCACTGAAGTCTTCCGTTGATCGTGTGTCACCAAGGATTGATAGGACACGTCCTTTTTTGTCAGGACCGAGAAATCGGTCTCGATAAATGATATGTCCATTTTCTGTTTTAACTACATCATTTTCTTTAATCTGCTGATAAATCGGACCCGGCTGAATACCGATTTCCTGCAACTTATCCGCTAAAAGTTCTCCGGGTTTATCTTTTTCAACAATCCTAAAACCATAACTTTCTATACCATGGTCAAGTTTTCTTGTATACACAGTAAACTGATCATCTTCAAACAGCTTACCTTCCGGGAATTCAATAACATCTATTGGATAGCTCAGATGGGTACCACTTACTTTAAGACTTGTTTCAATGTATTCCTTAATACCGGTAGGGCCATAAACAGTTAACAGGTCGTCACCACCCTGAAACGATCTGCTGCTTAATAAACCCGGAAGACCAAAAATGTGATCTCCATGCATATGTGTGATAAATATTTTATTAATCTTACGCGGTTTAATCGATGTTTGCAGTATTTGGTGCTGTGTGGCTTCCCCGCAATCAAACAACCATATGCTATTTTGTTCCTGTAATAACTTTAAAGCCATCGCTGATACGTTACGGTCTTTTGACGGCACCCCTGAGCCGGTACCAAGAAACAGCATTTCCATATCATTTCCATCCTCGTTCGTATTGCTTTATTGCTTCAATCGGGTAACCCAGTTCATCAGCTGCTGCTTTTGCCCAGTAGGGATTGCGCAATAATGCACGTCCGATAAATACTAGATCAGCACGGTCATTTTGCAGTATTTCTTCTGCCTGAATCCCGGTTGTAATTAGGCCTACTGCACCAGTAGCAATCGATGTATTCTGTTTAATCTGTTCACATCGTTTGACCTGATATCCCGGATACGGTTTTATCGAAGCCGGCAAAACGCCGCCGGAACTGCAGTCAATTAAATCAATCCCTTGTTGTTTCATTTGTTTTGCGAAGTACAAAATATTTTCCAATGTGTTACCCTGGTCTTTGTATTCATTGGTGGATATGCGAACAAAGAGCGGTCCTTTCCACACCGATTGAATCGCGTCAATTATCTCAGCTAAGAAGCGGTAGCGATTTTCCGCACTCCCACCATAATCATCTGTTCGTTTATTAGTCAAAGGGGACAGAAATTGATTAATTAAATAACCGTGGGCAGCATGGATTTCAATGATATCAAAATCTGCCTCTTTCGCTCGTTTTGCCGCACGTTTAAAGGCATCAACAGTTGCTGCAATATCCCCCTGTGTCATTTCAGCGGGTGTTTTTGATGATTCGTTAAACGGCAGGGGAGAGGGGGCGTAAATTTCCGAATCCAGCCTGGCTTTCCTGCCGGCATGGGCGAGCTGGATTCCAGTTTTTGAACCGTAGCTGTGGATTTGTTCGTTCAATTCTTTTAATCCTTCAATGTGATCGTCATTCCAGATTCCTAAATCCTCGTGAGAAATACGACCCTCCGGTACAACAGCTGTTGCTTCTGTCATTACAAGTCCAACCTGTCCTGCAGCACGGGATATGTAGTGCGTTTGATGGAATGGAGTTATCATCCCATCCTGATTCATGCAGGAATACATACACATCGAAGACATGGCGATACGATTTTTCAAGGTAATTCCTTTAAAGTTGATTGGCGTAAATAATTTTTCCATTTTAATCCTCCTTAAATATTTCGTTCATTTGTGTATTAGATGATCGCGATATTGAAGTGCTTCATGGGGTACATCGGTAAAAATACTGTCACATCCCATTTTAAAACAGCGTTGCATATGGGCAGGCTTATTAACCGTGTAAACACGAACCGCCATATTTTCCTGGTGCGCTTTGTCAACCAGTAACTGATTGAGTAACCGGTATTTGATGTGCAGGGCATTTGCGCCTAAATCTTTTGCCCGTAAAACGAGGTTTTTACTGCGTCTGGATGTTAATAACGCTACCTCGATATCCTGATTATACTGTTTTAATCGTTCCACACTCTTTGGATTAAAGGTTGACAACGTGGCACGTTTTACTATTTGATAGTGATATATCACTTCGTAAACAATGTTTTCCAGATTCTTATAATCTATTTTATTATTTTTCAACTCAATATTTAAACATAACGGCTTGTCCTGGATCCATTGCAGAAATTCTTCCAATGAAATCAGTTTTGATCCGGTATATTCAGGGGAAAACCATGAACCTGCATCTAATTGCTTTAGTTGCTCAAATGTATAATCCTTGATGTAACCGGAACCATCTGTTGTTCGTTTTAACCGCTCATCATGAATCAATATCGGAATATTATCTTTTGTTAAATGAACGTCCGTTTCGATGCCATCAGCTCCTGCCTCGTATGCAAGCTGAAATGCCGGAATTGTATTTTCGGGTGCAAGTTTGCTGGCACCACGATGAGCTATTATTTCAGTTGACAATTGTTTCACCTCTTGTTTGATTGTGTTTTATTTTTGATAATAAGTCAATTTATTTAGGAGGGATCACGTGAAAGACTGGCAAACGAAAGAACAGCTTACGGATTTATTATGTTCATTTGTTCATCATCAAAGTATTACCGGAAGCAATGCAGAGATTGCAATTGCAGAGTATTTAAAGCATCTGTTGGCACAAAAACCGTATTTTCAAAATAATCCCGGCCATTTAAAATTGCATCCGCTGGAAGATGGCCGGCAGCTTTTAACTGCGTTGGTGAAAGGGAAAGATACATCGGAAACGGTAATTCTGTTGAGTCATTTTGATGTTGTTGCTACAGAGGATTACGGTTCACTGCAGAATCTTGCCTTTTACCCCAAAGAACTTACCAGAGAAATGAATAGCATAAAAAATAAATTGTCTGAGACGATTCAAGATGATCTCGCGTCCGGGGATTGGCTGTTTGGCAGAGGTTCCATGGATATGAAGGCAGGACTCGCTTTACATTTTTCCATGCTTGAAAGGGCGATGGATGGTGAATTCGACGGTAATATTCTGTTGTTGTCAGTACCTGATGAAGAAGTTAATTCGCAAGGGATGCTTGCTGCCTTGCCAGTTTTAAATCAGATAAAAAAAGAAGAGAACCTGACTTATAATGCCTGTTTGAATGGGGAGCCGATGTTCAGTAAATACCCAGGTGATCCCTCGTATTATGTTTATACCGGTTCAATTGGGAAAGTGCTGCCGGGCTTTTATTGTTATGGTAAAGAATCCCATGTAGGTGAACCTTTTGCAGGGATTAATCCGAATTTGATGATAAGTTTTTTATCCCAGCAGCTTGAGTTGGATGAAGCATTTATTGAAAAAATAGAAGATGAAGTGACACCACCGCCGGTAAGTCTGATGCAACGGGATTTAAAGGAAGAATATTCGGTTCAGACACCGCATGCAGCTATCACAATGTACAATGTGCTGTACCTGAAACAAACATTTAAAGAAATAAATGAAAAGCTCTTAACAGGTGCACGAACTGCTGCCGGTAAGATTGAAAAATATGTTAACCAAAAAGCAAATTATTTTGCCAGTGTTGCTGACGATTTTTCGATGCCTGCGTTTAACGTTAATGTCATGATGTATGAAGATTTATATACTGAAGCAGTAAAACGTTACGGTGAAAAAGAGATTACCAGACGGCAAAATTTGCTTGTTAGTCAACGTAATCAAGGTGATCGTGATTTTTCCACACTTCTCGTTCAGGAATTGGCAGCCATGTGCAAAGATTTGGCACCGATGATTGTCTTGTTTTACAGCCCGCCGTTTTATCCGGCTGTATCATCGTACGATAATCCTTATATTAAAGACGTGATGGATCACGTGAAGGAGTATACAAACAGAAACTATAATTTGGATTTAACTGTTGCTGAATTTTTCACAGGACTGTCTGACTTAAGTTATGTCGGTCCTGTAGCATCAAAAAGCAAATTACAGCAATTGACGACGAATATGCCCCTGCAAAACAACGGATTTGTTTTTCCGGAAGATATCATGGAGAAACTTACCATGCCTGTGTTGAATATCGGACCTTTAGGAAAAGATCCGCATCAATGGACGGAACGGCTGGAGTTAACATACAGCTTTGAATATTTACCATCCATTTTAACCGAGGCTGTTCATCGTTTGCTGGAGAAAAAAACAGACTGATTAAGTGACTTTTTTCTAAGATAACGGTACAATATAAGAATAACTGAATGGCTATTCATTTTTGGGGGATATATTTATGAAAGTATTACATAAAACAATCAGTCAACTGACAATACCAACACCATTTGCCGTCGGGGATGTGCATATATACCTTTTGAAAGGGGATACCCTGTCACTGGTTGATGCAGGTGTAAAAACGAAAGAAGCCTGGGAAGCATTAAAAATACAGTTGAAAGAACTGGGATATTTTCCTGAGGATATTGAACAGATTATTTTGACGCATCATCATCCGGATCACATCGGTTTGATTGAACAATTTCCCCGGGTTGAAAGTATTGTCGCTCATAAAAACGTGGATTTATGGCTAACCAGAAATGAAGCCTTTTTTTCACATTATGAACAGTTTTTTAAAGATTTCTTTGTTGTTTCCGGGGTACCATCGGAATTCCAGGCAGTATTAAATAAACTGCGTGGACCTTTAAAATTCGCAGGTGCAGGTCAGTTAACGACCGCCATTGACGAAGGAGATATTTTGCCGGGGCATGAAGATTGGCGTGTAGTTGAAACGAAAGGGCATGCTCAAAGTCATTTATCCTTTTTCCGTAAAAGTGACGGTGCTTTTATAGGCGGCGATCATTTACTGCGTCATATTTCACCCAATCCATTGCTGGAACCGCCGCATGATGGTGAAAAGGAACGTCCAAAGCCATTGCTGCAGTATCGGGCTAATTCACAAAAATGTTTGTCACTCGGGATTAAAACGGTTTTTCCCGGACATGGAGCTATTTTCTCAAATGTGGATGAATTAATTCCTGTCCAAAAGAAAAAGCAGGAGCAGCGTGCCAAAAAAGTTCAAACACTTCTGTTGGAATATGCGCAGACACCATTTCAAATTTGTCAGCAGCTTTTTCCGAAACAGTATGAAAAACAACTGGACTTAACCATGTCTGAGACAATCGGCCAGCTTGACTACCTCGAAGAAGAAGGTATGGTCGAAAAGTGGCTTGAAGATGGCGTTTATTATTATCATACAAAATAGTGGAGCATTTAACAGGAAGCCATCGATTAAGCCTGATGGCCTCCTATTTTACTGCTTCTGCCAATGGTAATTCCGGCATCCGTGTAGCTGGTAGCACGGAGTATGGCAGTTGATCCGTATTTATCGCGAATCGAATCCATTACATAGCCGATATCTTTTTTCTTCGGTTTATCATCAAATAAATCCAACTGGGTTTCCCCATCGTCAAAAAGATTATCCAGCGTCACGTATACATGTCTGATGTCACTTTTTCCATCGTAAAATTCGTTAAACAGCTGCATACAAACTGCATAAACATCCATCGTAATATTGGTCGGAAGCGAAACAGACCTTGACCGGCTAAAGCCTCCACCTGTTTCTTGGGAATAGGAAATACCAAGGTGGATGGTTTTTCCGGCCTTATCTGCAGTTCTTGCTCTGCGGCATACCTCTTCACAAAGATCGAGAATACAAACCGCAACTTCATCCCCGGAATAATCACGCAATAAAGAGATTCCATGACCGAATCCTTTTTGCTCGGTCTTCGTGAAATTACCGAAAACTGGACTCAGGTCAATGCCCCAAGCATGGTAATACAGTTGTTCACCCATAATTCCAAATCGTTTTTTCAAGTATTTTAACTCTGCATTAGCAAGCTGACCAAGATTAACGATTCCCATTCTGTTCAGGTTACGCTTCATTCTGCTGCCAATCCCCCATACCTTTTCAACAGGGAACGGCCACAGCTTCGTTTCCACGTCTTCATACTTACATTCAGCTATCCCGGTCTTTTTGGCGTGTAAATCCATTACTACTTTTGCCAGGAATTTATTATCACCGATTCCGATTGAACAGGTTATCCCGAAGTTTTCCAGGATGTCCTGTTTTATTAGTCCGGCAACCTGCCACCGGTCTCCAAATAATTTTTGAAGCCCGTTTACCGTAACCCAAACTTCGTCAACAGAATATTGATGAATGGCTTCTTTTGGCACATATTGATTAATTAATTTTGTGATTTCCATGGATACCTGCAGATAACTGGCCATGTGTGCAGGTACGATGACAATTTCCGGGTCCTCCGGCAGTTCAAAAAAACGGCTGACATTGCTGATACCGTGTTTTTCTTTTAATGCCGGGGAGGCGGCCAGGACAATACTGCCTGATCGGTTTGGATCACCCACGACAGCCAGCTGAACTGTCATCGGATCCAACCCTAATCTGACAGCTTCAACACTTGCGTAAAATGACCGCATATCGACACACAGAACATCATTTCGCGGATAACTGGAATAATCCATTTTAAATCACCTCACATAACAGAACATTTGTTCTTATTATATGTGTGTAATGAATTATTATCAATGGAAATATATGTTTGTGTGAAAATACTTCTTCATATATACTATCGTTTCTAAACAAGAAAAGGTGGCATGAAAAAGTAAAATTTTCATGCCACCTGTAACCGTTGTGAACCGATTATAATAGTGAAGGGGAGACTATCGGTGGTTGGTATATTCAATTGCTTTTGTAATTCCCTTTATTGTTTGATACGTTTCATCGGTGAGTGCTTTGGAATGATCAAAATTCACATTCTCTGTGAGTTGATCGATTGAACTTGCCCCGAATACAGCACTTGCAACGGCAGGGTGTTTTAATACGTATTGAAGTGCAAGCTGATTCTGAGATGTCTTATCCATGTCAGCAATTTTTTGCCGAATAGATTTCAATTCATCATACGAATAATCAAGGAAACCGTCCTGACCTTTTTTTTCAATCTGCTTTGCTGCATTATTGCTGAGCATTCCCTTTGCTAAAGGACCTCTGGCTAACACACTAATATTATTTTCATGCAATAGATCCAATATTTCTTCTTCAGGCCGACGATCAAGCATATTATATTGCATCATGACACCGTCAATATTGGAACGATTTACATATTCGCGTATAATGTTGGGGCGGATGGAAGATATCCCATATGCACGAATGACACCTTCTTGTTTCAATGATTCAAATGCATTAATTGACTCATCGATGGGATCATCAATTGTACCGCCATGAAGCATATAAAAATCAATATAGTCCGTTTTCAAACGGCGCAGACTGTCCTTTACACCTTCTTTAATATGTTCTTTTGATGGATCCCAAAACCAGTCCTGTTTTTCTTTATTAAAATGATTTCCGACTTTTGTGGTTAAAATAACCTTGTCACGTTTTCCTTTTAATGCTTCGCCGACGATTTCTTCATTTGCACCAAAATCATATAAGTCCGCCGTATCCAGATGATTAATGCCGCTTTCCAGTGCATGGTTAATAATATCTTTGGCTTTTTGGCTGTCCGTTCCAAGTGACATACAGCCAAGTGTCAATTCAGAGATATATAAGTCTGATTGTCCCAATTGATTCTTTTTCATCCTATCGACCTCCATTTGAATATATCTATTTCAATTGTAGTGAATTTCTTCCGTTGAATACAACTATTTCACGTCTGTGCTAAAATGAACAGTAGGATTATAAATAAAATGTTTTTTGGCTTAAAAGATTTAAACTGAAATTATGCAAAAGTTTTTGAATACCCGGATACCTCTTTGAGCACATACTTGTTGCTGTGTTTGGAAGGTTTCTGACGATATTCGCATCCGGGTCGTGAAAAAGTGGTGCTGGTTTAAAAAATAGCGGAACAAGAATTCATTTGCTGATTTTACCGGATTCTCATTCCGTTATTTCAGTTTAATTCCTTGTTTAAAGCAGGATTTCGGATCCTCGTTCCGTTATTTTACTATTTTAACCTATATTCCATTGATTTCGAGGAAATAGCAGAATCAGAATCAGCTTAATCCCTTTTAGAACAGTTTTTCTGCTATTTAACGGAATGAGGATCCGTTTTCTTAATCAGCTTAAAAATATTTATAAACTGCGAACTACTTTGAATAAAGATGAGTGCAATAACACCGCTGCGGAAATACACTTCGCTTTCCGTGGGCGGCTGCTGAGCCCACTACGTGCTAATGCACTCCATGGTCTCACCGATGCCTTTCCTCCCACAGGAGTCTCATCGTATTTCCTCCGCTGTGTTTTGCTCACTTTATCTTGGTAAATCGATAATTTTTAGTAACGGGATAAATTTAACCCTTTAAACCAGCAACTGGAATATGCGAGACTCCTGCTCAGAAGTTCAAGTTAGGCGACCCTGAAACGAGGTACGAGTTGAGGGGGCTCGGCACAAGACCTTAGGAAAGCGAGTATATTCCAGCTACGGTGATCAAAGAGCCTCACTAAATAATATAAAATTTAGTTCGCAGCAGTTTACGTCAACTGCGAAGTTAAAGAGCAACAAGCCTAATCAAAACAATATCAATAACAGATTCAAAAGGATGGAAACAATGAAGAAATTTGAAGAGAAAACAATTCATACGGAAAAAATATACGAAGGAAAAGTAATTAATCTGCAGGTGGATGAAGTAACCCTGCCAAACGGAAAAACATCAAAACGGGAATTGATCAAACATCCCGGTGCAGTAGCAATTATTCCAATAACTAAAGGTAATAAAATTGTTTTTGTGGAGCAATACCGGAAGCCGCTTGAAAAATCACTGGTTGAAATCCCGGCAGGAAAACTGGAACCCGGTGAACAGCCGGAAGTAACTGCAATCAGGGAACTGGAGGAAGAGACAGGGTATACCACAGATGCGGATTCCCTTGAATTCGTTGCATCTTTTTATACATCACCAGGCTTTGCTGATGAAATCATGCATCTGTATTTAACCAAAGACATTGTCCCGCTGGAGAATAAACGGTCCGGAGACGATGATGAATTTGTTGAACTAATTGAATTAACATTGGAAGAAGCGAAAGACTATGTCAACGAACAACGAATCCACGACGCCAAAACCAACTATGCGATACTTTACTTAGAAATGCTGGAAAGGATGTAACCAATGCTTAAATCTTTTTTCGCTGATATGCACATTCATATCGGGCGGGATATATATAATAACCCGGTGAAAATAACCGGCGCCAAATCGCTGACTCTTACAAATATATTAAAAGAAGCGAGCCGTAACAAAGGAATTCACATGATTGGAGTCATCGATTGCCATGCCCCGGCGGTTCAACAGGAGATGAAACAGCTGATTGAGGCAAATAAAGCCTATGAGTTGGAGGGTGGGGGAGTACGTTTTGAGGATGTAACGTTATTACTTGGTTCGGAGATTGAAGTTTATGATGATAATTGTCAGGGGCCCATTCATGTACTATGTTATTTTCCATCACTTGAGTTAATCGGGAGATTCTCCGAGTGGCTGACGACCAGAATGAAAAACATAACATTAAGCTCCCAGCGTTATTATGGAACAGCGAAAGAACTGCAATACAAGGTGAAAGAGTTATCAGGTATATTTATACCGGCACACGTGTTTACCCCATTTAAAAGCATGTACGGAAAAGGGGTCCATAAATCACTAAAGGAAGTGTTGGATCCGGATTTAATTGACGGTATTGAACTGGGACTTAGTTCTGATACAGAAATGGCTGACCAAATTAGCGAATTGCATGATTACACCTTTCTATCAAACTCTGACGCCCATTCATTACCGAAAATCGCCAGAGAATATCAGGAAATATTGATGGAAGAACCTTCATTTAAAGAATTTAATTGGGCACTAAGCAATATTGATGGGCGGGGAATTAAACAAAATTTTGGTATGAACCCGCACCTTGGAAAATATTATACAACTGTTTGCAGTCAGTGTCTTGAACCACTTACAACTGTTGCTAAACAATGCCATGCATGCGGATCGCAGAAAATTATTAAGGGAGTGTTTGACCGGATTCAGGAATTAAGCGATGCAAATGGTGAAACAAGAGAACGTCCGCCTTATTTATACCAGGTACCGCTGGAGTACTTACCTAAGCTTGGCCCGAAAACATTCCGTAAGCTGCTGGATCATTTTCAGACTGAGATGAACATCATCCATCATACGGAATTTGAGGACTTGAAACAGGTTGTACCTGAACAATTAGCAGCAGCGATTATTCAAATGCGGGAAGGTAAGTTGGCAATAAAAGCAGGAGGCGGGGGAAAATATGGAAGTGTAACTACCTCCCCTGATAGATTTTAAAGAAAACATTAGTAAATTTGGTATTTTTAATTGGAATTCTTCATAGTTTTTAACTAGAAAAGAAATTTACAAGCAATGGAGGATTCCAATGTATAACAAACGAAACATGGCAGTAAATCATGTAAAAGACCATGCTACTATCTATATTTTTATGATTATACTATTTTTAACAGGGGTAATCTTTGGTGCAATTATTGTCAACAGCATGAATTTTACTCAGAAAGAGGAATTATTCTTTTACCTTGAACGTTTTTTCGGTCAGATAGCTGATAAAGAACAAATAGACAACAATGAAATATTAAAGAGCAGTTTTTTTTACCATGCTAAATATCTTTTACTGCTGTTTGTATTGGGGCTGTCTGTAATTGGTCTGCCGATTGTATGGGTTTTGTTGTTTTTGAAAGGTCTGGTAGTCGGTTTCTCTGTAGGATTTATTGTAAGCCAGATTGGTATAAAGGGTCTGCTCCTGGCTTCATTGTCCATTGCACCTCAAAATCTTTTGATTATTCCTGTTTATATAATAGCTGGCAGTCTTGCGATGATATTCTCACTAACATTGTTGAGTAAGCTTTTCACACGTAAAATATCTCAGCCGGTTTTTCAGCCTTTCGGAAAATATTTAACTGTTTTCTCTTTATTATTGGCTATCTCATTTGTGGCAGCAGGTTTGGAAGCATTCGTCGCTAATGAAGCGATGGAAATGATTATCAAATCATTTTATGAAAATCATTAAATTGTATATAATATGATAATGATTATCGATAACAGATTATAATAATTATAATTTGACACCTGTTACATCTGTGCATATAATGAAGTTGGGGATATTAGGGAGGAGACTTGCCATGGAACATCGAATAGAGCGAATAAAAAAACAACTCCATGCACAAAGTTATAAACTTACTCCACAACGAGAAGCAACTGTCAGAGTCTTATTGGAACGTGAGGAAGATCATCTGAGTGCAGAGGACGTTTACTTACTGGTAAAAGAAAAAGCACCTGAAATTGGATTAGCTACTGTTTATCGTACGTTGGAATTGCTTTCGGAACTAAAAATTGTAGACAAAATAAACTTTGGTGATGGCGTTTCACGATATGATCTTCGTAAAGAGGGCGCAGAACATTTTCATCACCATCTTGTTTGTATCGAATGCGGATCTGTTGAGGAAATAGTTGATGACTTACTTGGAGATGTTGAAAAAGTCGTAGAGAATGATTGGAGTTTTCAGGTAAAAGATCATCGTTTAACGTTTCACGGTATTTGTAAACAATGCCAGAAAGCAGCCGTTCCATCTGAATAATAATCATGGATGAGGATGCCTTTTTTCTTACTTAACGGGAAAAAAGGCTTTTGTATGTTCTTTACTTAATAATTTACAAAATCTACAAAATAGGTTACTTTTGATGTGGGATAACTTAATGTAATGCTGACTTATGGTTACATGTATATTGTTCTCCTTTATTTGCATATCTTGTACTAATAGATATGAATAGGGGAGGCATGCCATATGAAAAATCTGATATGGGATACAGTAAAGGTTTTTGTTATCTTTGTAGCTTGTACAGCATTATTTTACTTTGGTTTACGTGCGATGCATGCCGAATATGAACAGTTTCATCGGTATGACCCGCCTGAAGGTCCTTCGGTTAAAGTTTTTAATCCTGAAGAAAGTTTCTTTGACAGATTAAACCTATTTTTTCGATTAGGGGAGTAATAGTAATGCTCAAGTCCGGTTATGAAGATTTTTTTCATTATTTGCAAGTGGAACGGGGATTATCCGATAACACATTAAAATCATATAAAAGAGACTTAAAACAATACATGCTTTATATCGAAAAAGTAAGTCAAAAAACAGGCTGGGATGATGTAACCCGGACTGACATAATCGGTTTTTTGTATAAGCTTAAAGACGATGGAAAGTCTGCAGCAACAATTGCAAGGACCATTTCATCAATTCGTTCATTTCATCAATTTTTGATAAGAGAACAACTTGTAAACCAGGACGTAAGTATACATATAGAAACACCAAAAAAGGAGAGAAAGCTTCCATCCATCTTATCACCGCAGGATGTTGAAGCATTGTTGACAATCCGCAGTGATACTCCCTTGAGAAATCGCAACAAAGCAATGCTTGAAGTAATATATGCAACAGGTTTACGTGTAACAGAGCTGATATCATTAAAAGTCAGCGACCTTCATTTAACAATGGGATTTGTTCGTTGTTTTGGAAAAGGATCAAAAGAGAGAATCGTACCACTTGGTGATATTGCAAAAAATGCAGTGGAAGATTACTTGCAAAATGCACGACCAGCCTTAACCAAACGCAAATTAGATGAAAATGCTTTGTTTGTGAACCAGCATGGAAGACCGTTATCACGGCAGGGTTTCTGGAAAATATTAAAGGGTGCTGCAAAAGATGCCGGGATTAAGAAGGAACTTACACCGCATACTTTACGACATTCTTTTGCTACACATTTATTGGAGAATGGGGCGGATTTACGGTCCGTTCAGGAAATGCTGGGGCATGCGGATATTTCCACAACACAAATTTATACTCATGTTACAAAAGCAAGACTTAAGGATATATATCAAACTTATCATCCACGGGCATAATTTTTTAATTTTGGTTGTCAGACATCCTACAACAATAAATGGTCTAAACATATTATACGTACAAATAGGGAATACAAATACGGGAGGTAATAACATGCAGAAATTTAAACGCGTTTTTTTAATTGTAATGGATTCCGTTGGGATTGGAGAAGCACCTGACGCCGAACAATTTAATGATAAAGGTGCAGATACTTTAGGGCACATTGCAGAACGTATGGATGGACTGGATATGCCTAATATGGCAAAACTCGGACTAAGCAATATCAGGGAAATAAAGGGTATTGAAAAGGCTGCAACGCCACAGGCTCATTATACGAAGATGCAGGAAGCATCAAATGGCAAGGATACAATGACAGGTCACTGGGAAATTATGGGGCTAAACATTCAGCAGCCATTCCGAACCTTCCCGGATGGATTCCCGAAAGAACTTATCGATGAACTGGAAGAAAAAACTGGCCGGAAAGTAATTGGTAATAAACCCGCCTCCGGTACTGCAATAATAGAAGAATTAGGTAAGGAACATATGGAAACCGGCGCATTGATTGTGTACACTTCTGCTGATTCAGTTTTACAAATTGCTGCCCATGAAGACATTGTACCAATTGAAGAACAATATGAGATTTGCGAGACTGCCCGCGAATTGACACTCGATGAAAAATATATGGTTGGTCGTGTAATCGCACGTCCATTTACCGGTAATCCTGGTGCTTTCCAACGTACGGCAAATCGTCATGATTATGCACTGAAACCATTCGGCCGTACTGTCATGAATGAATTGAAAGATGCGGAATATGATGTTATCGCCTTAGGAAAAATTTCTGATATTTATGATGGTGAAGGAGTTACGGAAGCAATTCGTACAGCAGATAATGAGGATGGAATGACAAAGCTGGTTGATTCAATGGCTGATGATTTTACCGGTTTAAACTTCCTGAATTTAGTGGATTTTGACGCTAAATATGGACACCGCCGGGACCCTGAAGGCTATGGCAAGGCATTGGAAGCATTTGATGCAAGACTTCCTGAGGTATTAAACCGGCTGAAAGATGACGATTTGCTGATTATAACGGCAGACCACGGAAATGACCCGATTCATCACGGTACAGATCATACCCGCGAATATGTACCGTTGTTAGTACACCACAACAACGTTAAAGAAGGAAAACAGCTCGAACTTAGAGAAACATTTGCCGATATTGGTGCAACCGTTGCGGATAACTTTAATATAGAAATGCCAAAGCACGGCGAAAGCTTTTTAAAGGATATTAAGTAGGAAGGGGATGGCAGCGATATGGATCTGACAGCTATAAAGGAAGCGTCCAAGTATATAAAGGAACAACTGAATGGAACGCCTGAAATTGGTTTAATACTAGGATCGGGCCTTGGTGTTTTAGCGGATAAAATAGAAAATCCGGTAACTTTACCATACAAAAATTTACCTCATTTCCCTGAATCAACTGTTTCCGGCCACAAGGGTCAACTTGTTGCAGGTGTACTGGAAGGAAAACAAGTAATTGCAATGCAGGGGCGTTTTCATTATTATGAGGGTTACTCGATGCAGCAAGTTACATTCCCTGTTCGTGTGATGAAAGAACTTGGAATTGATTCGCTGATTGTGACAAACGCTGCCGGCGGTATAAATAAAGCGTATGATCCAGGTGACTTAATGATCATTACAGACCACATTAATAATATGGGAGATAATCCATTACTTGGTCCGAATAATGATCAATTGGGCGAACGCTTTCCGGATATGTCACAAGTATACGAACAAGTGTACATTAATCATGCTGCAAATTGTGCGGAGAAATTGGGAATGTCTGTTCAAAAAGGCGTATATGTCGGGAACACTGGTCCAACGTATGAAACGCCGGCGGAAATAAACATGCTCCGTACGTTTGGCGGGGATGCTGTCGGCATGTCTACAGTCCCTGAAGTAATTGTGGCAGCTCACGCGGGATTGCGTGTTTTAGGGATTTCCTGTATTTCAAACATGGCGGCAGGAATACTTGATCAGCCGTTAACACATGATGAAGTAATTGAGACAACCGAAAAAGTGCGTGAAGATTTTCTGCGTTTTGTTAAAGAGATAATCCGCACATTACCAAATTAATGATAAAGGTGATTACTATGAGGATGTACGATGTCATTGAAAAAAAACGTGATGGTGAAGAGCTTTCCAAAGAAGAAATCCGTTTTTTTATCAATGGATATACAAATGGGGATATTCCTGATTATCAGGTAAGTGCTTTAATGATGGCAGTATACTTTCAGGATATGACGGAAGCCGAACGTGCGGAATTGACCACGGCAATGGTGGAATCGGGAGACCAAATTGATCTGTCCGCCATTTCCGGGATAAAGGTTGACAAACATTCTACAGGTGGTGTTGGGGATACCACGACGCTGATCCTTGCACCTTTAGTTGCTTCTGTTGGAGTCCCGGTGGCAAAAATGAGCGGAAGAGGCTTGGGACACACAGGTGGAACCATTGACAAATTAGAATCAGTTCCAGGATTTCATGTCGGAATATCCAGTGACGAATTTGTTGATCTTGTCAATACGAACAAAGCAGCAGTCGTTGGTCAGACAGGAAATTTAACACCAGCTGATAAAAAATTATACAGTCTCAGGGATGTAACTGCTACGGTAAATTCGATTCCGCTGATTGCGAGTTCCATCATGAGCAAAAAAATAGCTTCCGGTGCAGACGCAATCGTTCTGGATGTTAAGACAGGTGCCGGAGCTTTCATGAAACAATATGATGAAGCCAAAGAACTGGCTGAAGCAATGGTATCAATCGGCAACCGGGTTGGCAGGAATACGATGGCAGTTATTTCAGATATGAGTCAACCTTTAGGGAAGGCGATCGGAAATGCATTGGAAGTAAAGGAAGCAATTGATACGCTAAAAGGTAACGGTCCGGAAGACTTGACAGAACTTTGCTTAACACTTGGCAGTCAAATGGTTCTGCTGGCAAACAAAGCTGATTCGCTTGATGAAGCACGAACGCTTTTATCCAATAATCTCAACAACGGGAAAGCATTTAACCAGTTTAAATTATTTCTTGAATCACAGGGTGGCGATTCCAGTGTAGCTGATAATCCGGAATCATTGCCACAGGCTGCATATAAAATTGATTTAAAAGCTAAATATTCCGGGACTGTTTCTGAAATGGTAGCGGATGATATTGGTACAGCAGCAATGATGCTTGGGGCCGGCAGAGCGACAAAAGAATCAAAGATTGATCTTGCTGTAGGAATTGTTCTCCATAAAAAAATTGGAGATACGGTGACTGAAGGAAATCCCTTACTTACAATATACTCCAATCAGGAAAATGTTGAAGATGTAAAAGAAAAACTGCATGCGAGCATAACAGTTTCAGAAGACACAGTTGAACGCCCGCAACTGATATATGATACTGTTACAAAGTAGTAGACTGTTTTGTGGAGATTCATATTAGCAAAACAATAAAACACTACAAAGCGCACAAATTATTGTGCGTTTTTTATTTGGACTTTTTCCTTTGGAAGCCAACTTTTAAAGTATAAATAGGATGAAATTGTCAATCCTATAAGTATATTGTATGTTGGAGGTAAAACGATGAAAAAATTTGTTTTAATGGCTAGCATTATATTCTCTATTCTACTGGCATCTACCAGTTCGATCTATGGGGAGGAAAAGGATGATAAGAAGGAACAGGAATTGAATCTGGCTGAGGACGCCAAATCTGCTATACTTATTGAACGTGATACAGGAAAAATACTTTATAACAAAAATGCTCATGAAAAACTCCCCCCGGCAAGCATGACAAAAGTTATGACACTATTACTCATCATGGAAGCACTCGATGAAGGAAAGATCAAAAAAAGTGAAATGATCCGTGTCAGTGATCGTGCCGCTTCGATGGGAGGCTCCCAGATTTTTTTAGAATCCGGTGAGGAAATGAGTGTTAATGATCTGTTAAAAGGTGTTGCGATAGCGTCAGGAAACGATGCAAGTGTTGCACTTGCCGAGCGAATTGCCGGCAGTGAGGAAGCATTTGTCAAGAAAATGAACGAAAAAGCTAAAGAATTAGGCCTTGAAAATACAAAGTTTCAAAATTCAACGGGGCTGCCTGCCGAAAATCATTACAGTACCGTATATGATATGGCGGTTATGGCAAAAGAATTATTAAAATACGAAACTATAACGGAGTATACTTCGATTTATGAAGATTATTTAAGAAAAGGCGAGGAAAATGAATTCTGGTTAGTAAATACGAATAAATTGGTTAAATTCTATGCAGGTGTTGACGGGCTAAAAACGGGTTATACAAATGAAGCCAAGTACTGCCTGACTGCGACAGCGGAAAAAAATAATATGCGGGTAATTTCGGTGGTTATGGGTGCAGACACGATGAAGAAAAGGAATGCGGCGGTAACGCAAATGCTGGATTACGCATTTAACCATTTTGAAACAAAAAATTTATACAAAAAAGGTGAGACGATTACAAAACTGCAGTTACTGAAAGCTGAAGAAAATGACGTTAATGTTGTAGCATCCGAGTCAGTAAGCACCATTCATAAAAAAGGAGAATCCAATGGGAACGTCAAGGCATCTGTAGAGCTCAGGGACAATTTTAATCTGCCGTTGGATCGTGGAGAACAAGTTGGTGAACTGGTGGTAAAAAGCGATGGTAAAGTAGTGTCGAAAACGCCGTTGATTATCGATCATGAAGTAAAACCAGCATCATATTTCACATTATTCAAGAGGACTATGCAAAATATGGTGAAATAACATCTTTTACTTCTAAAAACAACGAAATGCTTCTACTTTTGTCATAGAGCAGGAATTGACCCGCTTAATAGCGAAAAAGTAGCTTACAACGAAATTGTAAGGAGGAAATGTAATGGGTCTTTCTACTATGTTTGAAGTTAAAAAAGATGTACTAGTCGTAAGAATATCCGGCGAATTAGATCATCATGAAGCAGAAGCATTGCGGGATAAGTGGAAGGAAATGATGTATAATAATCCCATAAAACATGTTATTTTGAATCTTGAGGATGTTTCATTTATGGATAGTTCAGGATTAGGTGTTGTGTTGGGCAGGTATAAAGAAGTATTACAGTTGGGTGGCGAAATGGTAGTTTGTTCCGTTTCTGCACCAGTGAGGCGACTGTTTGAAATGTCTGGTCTATTTAAAATTGTACGGTTGGAGGAGAATGAAGAACATGCGTTATTTACGTTGGGGGTGGCTTCATGAAAAATGAAATGTTTGTAGAGTTTGCCAGTGTGAGCGAAAATGAATCATTCGCCCGGGTTGCAGTTGGATCATTTGTTGCCCAACTGGATCCAACAATGGATGAATTAACCGAAATTAAAACAGTAGTTTCAGAAGCAGTAACAAATGCCATAATTCATGGATATAACAATGAACCAAGTCATCATATCTCGATATCCTGTATATTGCATGATGGTGAAGTGGAACTGACAATCAAAGATAATGGTATTGGCATTGGAGACGTGGACGAGGCCAGACAACCGTTGTATACATCAAAACCGGAGATGGAAAGGTCCGGCATGGGATTTACAATCATCGAAAATTTTATGGATTCCATAGAAGTTATATCCTCCCCCGGTAATGGGACAACCGTAAATATGACAAAACAATTATCAAAAAGTAAAACGGTAAGTAAATAGGGATGCCTATGGATGTAAATGTTAAACATGATAATCGTAAAGACTCATTGTCGGATGAACAGGTGAAGGAATATATCCATCGAAGTCAGCAAGGTGATCAGGATGCACGGGACATCCTTGTTGAAAAAAATGTCCGACTCGTATGGTCAGTTGTTCAACGATTTATAAATCGGGGGTATGATCCGGATGATTTATTTCAAATAGGCAGCATTGGACTAATCAAATCGATAGACAAATTTGACTTATCCTACGATGTCAGGTTTTCCACGTATGCGGTACCAATGATTATTGGAGAAATACAGCGATTTATTCGGGATGATGGAAGTGTTAAAGTAAGTCGGTCACTTAAAGAAATCGGAAATAAAATCCGCAAAAAAAGAGATGAGTTAACAAAGAAAATGGGCAGATCACCGACAGTACATGAAATTGCTGAAGCTCTTGACATTACATCAGAGGAAGTGGTTCATGCTGAAGATGCTGCAAAATCACCACATTCAATCCATGAAACTGTATTTGAGAATGACGGTGATCCAATCACATTACTGGATCAGATTGCCGAGCAGGACACGAAATGGTTTGATAAATTGACATTGCAGGAAGCAATAAGGAGATTGAATGAAAGGGAACGGCTAATTGTTTATTTGCGGTATTACAAAGATAAAACGCAATCCGAAGTAGCTGAGAGACTAGGAATCTCTCAGGTTCAAGTCTCAAGGCTTGAGAAAAAGATATTGCGTGAAATGAAAATTAATATGAACCAATGAAAAATCACCACACTTTTGTGGTGATTTTTTCTGTGATAATTGATGAACTTTTAACAAATACTATGTTATATATCACATGGAAGAGGATGATATCCGCATGTCACAAATTGTTTATTTGCGCATGAAAAAAAATGTGGAAATGACGTATTTAAAAGAGGTTCATTTAAAGGATATTGCATACATTTCGACCTCCTCCTCCCAGCTTAAGAGAAAATTGGAAAAAACTCCTGTATATCGTGTGACCAAAAAAGATCGTAATATCGTAATCATTGACAGTTTTTTAGTGATTGATCATTTAAGTCAAGAACATGAGAACCTGGAATTTCAACTTGTGGGTCCGACACATACCATCATTCGGATTAAAAAACATAAAAAACCTCCAAATAAAATGATAGTGGTTATCGTTTGGCTGCTTCTTTTCATTGGCACTGGGATGACCATAATGAATTTTCATTATGATGTCAGTATGCAGGAAGTTCAACAAAAACTTCACTTTTTACTTACGGGCGAGGAAAACAGGTATCCGTTATGGATCCAAATACCATATTCATTCGGTCTTGGTATAGGTATGCTGTTATTCTTCAATCATTGGTTTTCAAAACGATTCAATGAAGAACCAAGCCCCCTGGAAGTGGAAATATTTAACTACCAGCAGGATCTTGATCAATATGTCGGTTATTATGAGAACAAGCTGAATGATACAAAACCTTTTCATTAGTTTACTGGAAATTTTAATAGGATTAGCTGGTGGTTTGGCTGTTGGGGGCGGATTTGTTGCTTTTCTGACAGTTCTAGGTATTATCCCCAGATTGATTCAGCTGAGTCGGACTGACCGCTTCCTGCAGGTTTATATTGCCAGTGTTATTTTAGGATCTTTATTTGGGACATACATGTCTTTTGCAGATGTCACATGGGATCAGCCAACTGTACTTTTGGTTTTGTGGGGTGTTTTTCACGGCATTTTTAACGGAATGCTCGCTGCCGCATTAACAGAAGTATTGAATGTATTTCCAATTCTTTCGAAAAGAATCCGTATGGATGACAAATTGTTATGGTTTTTAATGGCAATCGTATTTGGAAAAATCGCTGGATCGATTTTTCAGTGGACCATTTTTGTAAAGTAAGTTTTAAAAATGAGTGGAGTGTATTTTGTGAAAAAAAATCAGCCAAAAAATCCGGTTTACGGAAAGATAGATGACAACGAAGCATACATGAAAGATAAAATTGGTATTGGTACATCATTTGACCTCGGTTTTCGTGAGCTGGTTATTTTAAAGAAAAAAATCCAAATTTATTATCTTACCGGACTTTGTGATACATCACTTGTCCAGCAAATTATGAAGAAGATTATAGATATTAATGATAAAGAAAGTAACATGAGGAAAGTACCGGAGATTATAGAAAATCGCCTGGTACATCAGCAAGTTGATAAAGCGAAAACATTGGATGAGGCGGTAGACCAGTTATTATCCGGTTTAATCGTCATATTTGTTAATGGTGAAAAATTCGCATTTATTGTTGATGTACGTAACTATCCTGGTCGTACACCACAGGAGCCTGATACAGAGCATGTTGTTCGGGGTTCCAGAGATGGATATACCGAAAATATCATTGAAAATACTGCTTTAACAAGAAGAAGAGTAAGGGATGCCAGGCTCCGTCATGAAATGCTGAAGATTGGTGAACGTTCCAAAACAGATGTCTGTGTTGCCTATTTAAAGGATGTTGCTGATGATGGGCTTCTCAAGTTAATAAAGGATAGAATAAACGCAATTGAAATTGACGGGATTGCAATGGCCGATAAAACAGTGGAAGAATTTATTATTGAACGTAAATGGAATCCGTATCCACTGGTAAGATATACGGAAAGACCTGATGTTGCCGCAACCCATTTATTGGAGGGGCACATCTTATTAATGGTTGATACATCACCAAGTATAATTATTTTACCGACAACGTTTTTCCATCATGTTCAGCACGCAGAGGAATTTCGTAACACACCGGCAATTGGAACGTTTATAAGATGGACACGATTTTTAGCTATTATGGCTTCGATATTTCTGCTTCCATTATGGTTGCTGTTTGTCCTGGATCCGACTTTGCTGCCAAAGGAATTGGCATTTATCGGGCCGAAAGAACAGGGGACTATCCCGATAGCGGTACAGATTATTTTAGCTGATTTGGGAGTTGAATTTTTACGAATGGCCGCTATTCATACTCCAACACCATTATCAACCGCGATGGGGCTGATTGCCGCAGTTTTAATCGGTCAGATTGCTATTGATGTTGGAATGTTTGGTCCTGAGGTAATTTTATATATAGCTGTAAGTGCTATCGGGACATATGTTACACCAAGCTATGAATTGAGTGTCGCCAATAAAATAATCCGATTTTCGCTGGTAATTATAACAGGTTTATTTGGGATGGTTGGATTTACAGTCGGGGTAACCCTATTCATTTTATTCCTGATTCGAATAAGGTCAATGCGAACACCATATTTATGGCCGTTTATCCCATTTAACCCAAATGCAATGGTGCAAATTCTTCTTCGTGTTCCAATACCATTATCTAACGAGCGCCCAAGTATAGTTCATCCAAGAAACAATTACCGTCAGCCGATTGTAAAGAAAGAACGCCACTAAAGGCGTTCTTTCCTCTTTTGTTTTTAACATTCTTGTGATAAAGTATTTTTATTATTCAAAGCAACAGTTTAAGCAGCAATGGGGGGAAATGAATATGATAATAGATAATCATCCATTTGAAATAAATAAGCAAGGGCATTTGGAAATAGGCGGGATTGACTCCATTGAACTTGCAAAAAAATATGGCACTCCACTATATGTGTATGATGTTTCGCTCATACGTGAAAATTGCCGTAAATTTGTCGATACGTTTAAAGACTTAGGTGTAAAGGCACAAGTGGCTTACGCAAGCAAAGCTTTCTCATCTATTGCAATGCTGCAGGTTGTTAAACAGGAAAAGCTAAGTCTGGACGTTGTCTCCCA
Organism: Virgibacillus doumboii; assembly: GCF_902806455.1. Taxonomy (GTDB): domain Bacteria; phylum Bacillota; class Bacilli; order Bacillales; family Amphibacillaceae; genus Lentibacillus; species Lentibacillus doumboii. The sequence goes on from NZ_CADCWQ010000001.1 coordinate 1,674,178, forward strand.
GGGCGAGCTGTATACCGCTTTACAGGCAAACTTTCCACCAGAAAAAATTCACATGCACGGAAATAACAAAAGTATTGATGAACTAACGATGGCTATAGAGTACGAAGTTGGTTGTATTGTAGTTGATAATTTTTATGAGGTCGAGTTAATAAGTAGTTTATTGAATAAATATAATAAGACAATAAATGTCCTCATGCGGGTAACACCTGGGGTTCATTCGAAAACACATCATTATATAATGACAGGAAATGAAGATTCAAAGTTTGGGTTTAATTTGCATAATGGGCAAGCTGATAAAGCATTTCAGAAATTGTATAATCATGATAGGATTCATTTCAAGGGATTGCATTGTCATATAGGTTCACAGATTTTTGAGACGGATGGATTTATGCAAACCGCAGAAATGCTATTCAAAAAGCTTCAGGAATGGAAGTCAATGTACAACTATTCCCCTGAAGTCCTTAATTTTGGCGGGGGATTTGGTATTCGGTATACAAAAGATGATAAGCCGCTCACCTTTTCCACATATGTAGAAGAACTGGTAGCTACCGTTAAAAAACATACAGCAGTACTTGATATACCAGCACCTGAAATTTGGATTGAGCCAGGACGGGCGATAGCAGGAAATGCCGGGTTAACATTATATACGGTTGGTTCTATGAAAGACATTCCCGGGGTCCGTAAATATATTTCGGTTGATGGAGGAATGACTGATAATCTACGACCGGCCCTTTATCAGGCAAAATACGAGGGTGTGTTGGCGAACAAAGCCTCACAGCCAGCAGAAGATTTGGTTTCTGTTGCAGGAAAATGCTGCGAATCGGGTGACATGCTTATCTGGGATCTTCCATTACCAGCTGTTGAAAACAGTGATATACTGGCTGTGTTTTCAACTGGTGCATATGGATACTCAATGGCAAATCACTATAATCGATTCCCAAATCCTGCAGTCGTTTTTGTGGAGAACGGCCAGGATAAATTGGTTGTTCAGCGGGAGAGTTTTCGCGATGTCGTTCAAAACGATTTATCGTACGAATAAAAATGTAACTTGTATTCTTTTAATAGAATGGATAAAATGAATTGATAGACAGTAATTTAATTGCAACAGCCCTTGAAAAAGAGCTAATAAAAATTGTTTCTTATGAACATAAAAGGAGATGGAATTATGAGCACGGGTTATATATTAATGGAAAATGGTAATAGAATTGAATTTGAACTTTATCCGAATGAAGCTCCAAATACAGTAGCAAACTTTGAGAAATTAGCGAACAGCAACTTTTATGATGGATTAACCTTTCATCGTGTGATCGATGGCTTTGTCAGTCAAGGCGGTTGTCCAAACGGAAATGGAACAGGCTCGGCAGGATATACGATAAAATGCGAAACAGAAGGTAATCCGCACAAGCATGCTGAGGGTTCATTATCAATGGCACATGCTGGTAAAGATACCGGAAGTTGTCAATTTTTCATTGTACACGAACCACAGCCGCATCTGGATGGTGTTCACACTGTATTCGGCCAGGTTACATCAGGTATTGAACATGCTAAAGCGATGAAAAACGGGGACGTAATGAAGGAAATAACGATTTATTCAGAGTAACGGGCCAGCCATTATGGATATTTACTTGCTCCTGTATCTTGTAATTATTGCAGCCCCCGTTGGTACATTAATACACGAAACCGGACATGTAATCGGCGCCAGAATGTTTCATGCAGATAATGTAAAATTATCAATCGGGACAGGAAGAAAGATCAGCAGTTTTTCCTTCCATAAAGTCCGGATAATGATACGTTCGATTTTCTTTATTGGCGGAATGGCATCCAGTGACAGAAAAACCCCGTATAAAACACATGAAATTGTAATAATAGCTATGTGTGGACCATTAAATAATGGGGTATTTGCCTGTCTGCTGTTTTTTCTTTATCTAGTATTTCCAACTAGTTATCTGTTATTACTTCTACTATTTAACTTGTGGGTTGCAATTATTAATTTGGTTCCGTTTCAATTTAAAGGAAAAAAATCAGATGGTTATACAATATACAAAGCATTAACACGGAAAAGCACGCAATATGAATGATGGTAAAAACAGTTTGCTGTATGATTTATATTAAATCTGTCAATGCTTGATAGAGGATGAATTCAAATTGAGTCAACGTAAAAAGAATTGGATTTTATTTTTTGTTCTATTAACACTTAGTATAATTTGGGGATTCATTTACTGGATTGTATTTGTTTTTTGAAAAACTGAATTTGACAAATTCAGCGTGATGTTGCATAAATAAATAGACGAACTAAAATCGTTACAATAATTAAGTGGGGTACTTTAGATAAAAATATACTTTTTAAAATTTAGCTATCAAATTCTGACAAGTTTATTTCTAATGAGGGGTAATTATGTTAATTCGTTATAAAAAAAATCAGGAAAAGATTGCAATGGGTTTACTATCTTTTATGCCGGAAGAAAAAGATGTAAAAAAATTGCAACAGACAATAAAAGAATATGAGACGAATCCTGATTGGCATCTTTTTTTATGGAAGGAAGAAGATGTTTTAGGTGCGATAGGGGTAAGGATTGAGGATGATATTAATGCTGTTGTGCAGCATATTTCCGTAAATCCCTCGCATCGCAGTATGGGAATTGGCAAAAAGATGGTTAATGAAATTAAAAATATGTATGAAGATAAATATGCAGTATGTGCAGATGACATGACACAGCAATTTTATAACAAATGTGATGAACCGGAACAAAAAAATGAAGAAAAATGAACAAAAGCCAGCCCGGTATAAAGGCTGGCTTTTATCGGGATGTTTATTCTAACATTACATCCAGGCAGCACCAACGATAATCAGTAGAATGAACAGTACAACGATTAGTGAAAATCCTCCGCCATAATTAGCACCCATAGTTCTATTCCTCCTTTTCCTCTTAACGAATAAATGTTTTTTTGATAACATTTATCTTACATTAATAGCTTATGTTGACATGAGCCGTGGTGTATAGGCGATTATGACAAAAATTAAATTCGTATAATATTTAACTTGCCTATTATAAAGGAGGAGGCTTATGAATGAATCATATCAGGTGAAATTGGATGCTTTTGAGGGGCCGCTCGACCTATTGCTGCATTTAATTAACCAATACGAGATTGACATATATGATATTCCTGTTGCACAAATAACTGAGCAATATATGAATTACATACATACAATGCAACGCCTCGAATTGAACGTAGCCAGTGAATATCTTGTCATGGCGGCAACATTATTGGCATTAAAAAGTCAGATGCTCTTGCCCAATCAGGAAATTGATGAAGAAGATGAAGAATATATGGAAGATCCAAGGGAAGAGCTGATGCAGCGTCTGATTGAATACAGAAAATATAAAGATGCTGCAGAAAAATTAAAGGAAAAGGAAATCGATGCAAATCAGATTTTCACCAGGCCGCCGGTAGTATTTGATTACATCGATACCAAGCAGCCAGTGACAAAAGGCGATACATCCATCTATGATATGATTCATGCATTGGAAAGAATGTTTGAACGGAAGAAATGGAATGAACCGTTGGAAACAAAGGTTAAACGCGGTGATATTCCGATTGAACAGCGAATGACAGAAGTGCTGCGTGTCGTTAAAAGTTCAAAACAGGGTGTAGCGTTTGATCATTTGTTCCAGTACCCGTCCCGTTCCCATATTGTAGTTACATTTATGGCGATTTTGGAATTGATGAAAAGTAATGAAGTACAATGCAAACAGGAAAAACATTTTGATGTATTATATGTTTTTTATATGGGGGATTGACAGTGGAAATCAATGATTTAAAAGCAATCACAGAAGGGCTGTTATTTGCCAGTGGCGATGAAGGGATAACGGTCAAACAATTATCCCGAATTCTGGATATCACAGAAACAACCGTTGATCATTTGCTTGAGGAACTGAAATATGACTATGAAAATACGGATCGTGGAATCATGATCATGCAATCACATCAGCTGTATCATTTAACAACTAAGCCGGAACACAGTGCTTATTTTAAAAAACTTATTGAAACTCCTCAGGCAACAAGAATGTCACAGGCAGCATTGGAAACGCTTGCCATTATCGCATATCGGCAACCTATCACACGGACGGAAATTGAAGATGTCCGAGGTGTAAAAAGTGACAGGCCAGTACAAACATTAATTGCCAGATCACTGATTGAGGAGGTTGGCAGAAGAGAAAGTGTTGGCCGCCCGGTTTTATTTGGTACATCGAAGGATTTTTTAACGTATTTTGGCTTAACCTCCCTTGAAGAACTTCCTCCATTGCCGGAAAATCCGAACGAAGAAGAAATTGAACAGGAAGCGGATTTATTTTTTGAAAAGTTTTCGGAACAGCTGGATTCCAGTAATAATAATTAATACATTCTTATTTTAATTCATGGTATTTTAGTAAATTTTGTTGCTTTTTAACCTCGTAGTTGATATAAACTGCGACGTAACTTTATATGAATGTTAGTCCGCAACGGTATTATAGCACTCAATCTTTTTTAAAAAGTTACGTTGCATTTTATGCCTTTTGTGTCAAAAATAGACAATCTATACCGAAAATAGCCTGATTCATTAATCCTTGCATTCTGTATGTAAGGATTTATTTATTTAAATCATATCTAATCATACCGTGCATAAAATATACAGATAAACCATCAGCGGGAGGAACCAACTATGCGTTATGCGGTAATTATACTATGCCTTCTTTTAAGCAGTTTTTTTTATCCTGAAGTTGGACGAGCGAAACCTGGAGTTTCGGCTAATAATGCTGTATTAATGGAACAATCATCTGGACGGGTACTAGTTAACAAAGGTGCGCATGATAAACAGCCAATAGCCAGTATAACGAAAATTATGACAGCTATCATTGCCATTGAATCGGGAAAATTAAATGAAACGGTGACAGTGAGTGAACGGGCTGTACAAGAAATAGGATCTTCCATTTATTTGGAAAAGGGAGAAAAAATCAAATTAGAGGATCTAGTTTATGGATTAATGCTTCGTTCTGGTAATGATGCAGCTGTAGCAATCAGTGAGCATGTTGGCGGGAGTATGGAAGGTTTTGTTCATTTGATGAACAAAAAAGCTCGCTGGCTCGGAATGACAAATACATCTTTTGACAATCCTCATGGTCTTGATTCTGAAGATCATTATTCCACTGCATATGACATGGCATTGCTTATGCGCTATGCGATGAACAATGAACAGTTTCGGGAAATAACAAAAACTGAAAACTTTAAATCTGAAAACAGGGCCTATTCCTGGCAAAATAAAAATAGATTACTGACACAATTATATGAATATTGTATCGGCGGAAAAACCGGTTATACAAAAACAGCCGGCAGAACCCTGGTAACGGCAGCAAAGAAAAATGATATGACATTGATTGCTGTAACATTGAATGGTCCGGATGACTGGAATGATCATATCGGAATGTTTGAATGGGGGTTTGAAAAATATGATATGACGACAATTGATAACAGAGGGAAGACAAAATATAACTTAAACGGTTCTGACAATAATGCAATAGGCTATTTACATCATGATATAGTATTGCCTCTTAAGGAAAACGAACAGACTGCGATTGAAAGCAAGTCGTATATTTTAAACAATGCTCCGGAAACAACAGATGAAGTCATTGGAAAAACCATCTATTTTATCAACTCGAAGCCAGTTATGGAAACACCAATATATTCAGAACAAAACTGGAATGATTACTTTTTTGAAAATATCCTCACAGTTTATCAACGGATAATAGGGTTGAAATAATATGGTGAATTTGATATGGGCAGGTATGGCAATTGTTGGGATTGTTTACGCCATGTTCAATGGCACAATGGAAGATGTGAATAAAGCGTTATTTGAAAGTGCCGATGATGCGGTTTCGATTTCAATCGGATTGATAAGTATATTAGTATTTTGGCTGGGGATTATGAAAGTGGCAGAAAAAGCAGGAATACTACAGGTGCTGACTAAATTGTTCAGGCCATTTGTCGTCAAATTATTCCCCGACATACCAAAGGATCACCCGGCAATGGGGTATATTCTTTCAAATTTTACAGCAAATATTTTCGGGTTGGGTAATGCAGCAACACCAATGGGTATAAAAGCGATGGAGCAAATGAAGGAATTAAGTGGGACAGACACCGCATCCAGGTCAATGATTACTTTTTTGGCATTAAATACATCCAGTTTGACAATTATTCCAACAACCGTAATCGCAATACGTATGCAATATGATTCTGCATCGCCCACTGAGATTGTTGGCACCACAATTATTGCAACAGTTATTTCTTCACTTAGTGCGATAATAATTGATCGGTTCTTTTATTACAGAAGTCGCAGGAGGAAATAGTTATGGGTATTATTACATCAATCAGCACCTGGCTGATCCCGTGTTTCATACTTATCGTTTTGGTTGTGGCTACGTGGAAACGGGTGCCGACATACGAAATGTTTGTGGAAGGGGGAAAAGATGGTGTCAAAATGGCATTTTCTTTACTTCCTTTTTTAGTAGGAATGATTGTGGCAATAGCCATTTTACGGAGTTCAGGAGCCTTAGAAGCATTTATCAATTTAATCTCGCCATTTCTTGTAATGATCGGGGTGCCTCCGGAAATCATTCCACTGGCCCTGGTTAGGCCAATCTCCGGTACCGCAGCTCTGGGGATGACTACAGAATTGATTGGCACACATGGACCTGATACATTTATCGGAAGATTAGCCTCGACGATGCAGGGAAGTACAGATACAACCCTATATATATTAACCGTGTATTTCGGGGCAGTCGGGATCAGGAAAATGGGCTACGCACTAAAGGTTGGACTATTGGCTGACTTAGTTGGTATAATTGCTTCGATAATAGTAGTAACAATAATATTTGGTTTATCATAAAAGTAGCGTTAACATGAGGTTAACGCTATTATTATGTTTAAAAGTATAATCGGAAATGGTGATATAATGACAGATTCAGTGGAACGATTGCAAAAGGTTATCGCGCAAAGCGGGGTGACTTCAAGAAGAAAAGCAGAAAAACTTATTGTTGACGGCAAGGTAAAAGTTAATCATAAAACAGTAACTGAACTGGGTACGAAAGTGACGCCGCATGACGATATTGAGGTTAATGGGGTGCTGCTTGAAAAGGAAGCACCAGTATATTACATGCTCTATAAACCAAGAGGAGTCATTTCAAGTATAAAGGATGACAAGGGAAGAAAGGTCGTAACGGATTTTCTTGGAGAAGTACCGGAGCGGATTTATCCGATCGGCAGACTGGATTATGACACATCGGGTATTTTGTTATTAACCAACGATGGAAACTTTGCAAATCTGTTAATGCATCCAAGTCATGGCGTTGATAAAGTTTATGTTGCAAAAATAAAAGGAATCCCCGAAAAGCGTGAACTTCAAAAACTAAGAAAAGGTGTCAGAGACGGTGACGACTTATTAAAAGCTGTTAAATATAACATTCTTGAAGTGGACAGGCAAAAAAATACGATGATACTGGAATTGACATTGCATGAAGGTAAAAACAGGCATATACGGCGAATGATGGAGAAACTGGGGTATCCAGTATCCAAACTGAAACGGGAAAAGTACGGATTGTTGACACTGGATGGTATGAAGCCTGGTGATTGCCGTCCGTTAACTCCTCATGAAGTCAAAAAAATGCGGTTGTCGGCACAGAAGTGAATTGTTGAATAATAGTCAAATTTACCACTGTGTTAACGTGCTATAATGGCATGGGAGTGAACAGACATGAATCTTGACGAAATGAAAAACAATAAAAAGCGAAAAAAGAGAAAACGGCTGATTTTTCGATCAATAGTATTGGCAATACTGGTTGTAGCAGTTGTATATGCTTTAGTATCGAATTTAACCAAAGATAACACGAATGTTGATGTAGGTGATGAAGCACCGGATTTTAAACTTCAGCAAATAAATGAAAACAATCAGCTTGAAACGGTACAACTGAGTGATTTGGAAGGTAAAGGGGTTATGCTGAATTTCTGGGGAACCTGGTGTAAACCATGCGAAGCGGAAATGCCTTATATGCAACAGCTTTACCCTGAATATAAGGACAAAGGAGTAGAAATAGTTGCCGTTAATCTTGACTCAACAGAATTTGTTGTTGATCGTTTTATCGATAAATACGATTTAACCTTTCCAGTACCCTTTGATCCAAAGGAAGTGGTCATGGATCAGTATAATGTCGGACCTATCCCGAGTACATTTTTCATTAGTCCGGAAGGGGAAATCGTTGAGGTTGTGGAAGGTGCTTTAACTCTGGATAAGCTGGAAGGATATTTGCAGCAGATTCAGCCTGAATAGAGAATGCAGCTATTGCGAGGGATATGAATGAAACAAATAAAATGTGAATGCGGACATGTTAATCCGGAGGGAACGGTCCTTTGTGAGGCATGCGGCAAACCGATAGAAGAAAACCAGCATATTGACGGAAATGACAAGAAGAAATTACTGAATATGCGATATGATGGAAGTGCACGGAGATCGCAAACATATAACAAGTCCATTGTCGACAAAATATGGAACTTCTTTTCTTCCGTTAAAGTCGGTGTCTGGCTGATTGTTTTAGCTTTAATTGCATCAGCACTTGGAACGATTTACCCGCAGGAAATGTACATACCTGCTGATGCAGCTTCACGAGATCCTGCTATTTTTTACGAAGAAACTTATGGGATTACTGGTCAAATATATTATCAACTGGGTTTTCATAACCTATATGGTTCCTGGTGGTATTTGCTATTAATTGCATTGATAGGTATTTCATTGGTGATCTGCAGTATTGACCGGTTCGTACCTTTGTATAAAGCTTTGAAAAAACAAAAGCCAAAGCGCCATGCTACATTTATCAGAAGACAGCGTTTGTTCAGCGAAACGGAACATGTTACTGCCGATGAAAAAGAAAAAATGGTTTCCGGTTTAAAGAAACAGCGCTATAAAGTGCGCGAAGAAAATGGTCACATATTAGCTGAAAAAGGGCGTTTTTCCCGGTGGGGTCCTTATGTAAATCATATTGGTCTTATCATTATCCTTATTGCAGCATTATTGCGAATGACCCCGTTTATGTATCTGGATGAATATGTGTGGGTCAGAGAAGGACAGCAGACGGTTATTCCAGGTACTGAGGGTGAGTATTATATAAAAAATAAGAACTTTATTCTGGAAACGTATGATAAAGATGATGAACGCTTTAAGGAAGCAATTGAACAGGAAGGAATGGTTGCGAAGAATTTTCAAACGAATGCAATCATCTATAAGAAATCCGGAGAGGCTGTTACCGGGGCCACATCTGAGCTTGAGAAAGTAACAGAAGCGAAAATAAAAATGAATCACCCATTGAAATTTGACGGATACACACTGTATCAAGCGGGTTATCAGTTAAATGAGTTTTCAAGTATGACATTTAAAATCCACAAAACAGATGATCCGGAAGAGAAATCGCTTGGCAGTTTTAAAATTGATTTAACTGATCCAAAATCCGAATATAAATTAGACAATGGTTTTAAGGTTGTTGTGGATCAGTACTACCCGGATTATGAATTGGACAATGGTGTACCAAGAACAAAAACAGAGTATCCAAGAAATCCGGCATACGTATTTATTGTACATCCTCCTGATAACAGTGAACCTGAAATGAGTTTTGTAGGCATTGGAAAGAATGTGGATGCAACCGGTGAAAACGATTATAAATTGGGCATCCAGAACTTCCAGACACATGCTGTCAGTGGATTAACGGTTCGCCGGGACTATACGCTTCCATTATTTATTATAGGTGCTGCCATCTTTATGATAGGAGTTATCCAGGGTATGTACTGGCAACACCGGAGGATTTGGATCCATCCTAAAGGTGAGGGTATATTAATGGCAGCCCATACAAACAAAAACTGGTTTGGTGTGAAAAAAGATATTGAAAATATGATAAAAGATACCAATGTGAAAATGGTTGATGACCAACAGGAACTGGATGACAAGTAAGATTATCAAAAAGGAGGAGGATCTCCATGGATTATTTAAGTATAAGCAGTACCATGCTGTATACAGCCTTTATCCTATACTTAATTGCTACACTTTTCTTTGGTGCCACCATTAAAGAAAAGAAAGCAGATAATAAAAAGGGGGTTGCCGGTAAAATAGGCATTTCTTTAACGATAATTGGTTTTGCAGCTCAGATTGTCTATTTTATTACAAGGTGGATAGCAAGTGGTCATGCGCCTGTGAGTAACCTTTTCGAATTTATGACATTTTTCGGAATGGGATTGGTGTTAGCATTCATTGTTATCTATTTTATATACAAATTAAATATTTTAGGGTTGTTTGCTTTGCCAATCGCATTGATTGTCATTGCCTATGCAAGTATGTTTCCAACAGAAATTGCTCCATTGGTGCCATCGCTTCAAAGTCACTGGCTGTATATCCATGTAACAACCGTGTCATTAGGCGAAGCTATTTTATCAATCAGTTTTGTTGCTGGTCTTATTTATTTAATCAGGCAAATTGACCAATCAAAAAGGAGCAAACGGACTACCTGGCTGGAAGTTGTTTTAATTTCTCTGTTCATCTTTGTTGGCTTCAGTGTTATATCCACTGCTTTCAATTTGTCAGGATATAGTGCGGAATTTGAATATTCGTTCAATGGCGAAACGGTAACGACAAATTACCATCTGCCGCCGATTGCCGGTCCGAATGAAGGTGAACTTTTAACTGGTGATCGAATGAATCCGCTGTTTGAGGCACCCGGATGGATGCAAGGTGTCGATGCAGCTCGGAAATTCAACACGCTTATCTGGTCAGTGCTAACCGGACTGGCGTTATACGGTTTAGCAAGACTGATTTTACGCAAACGGGTTGGAGCAGCGATCCAGCCTTTCCTGAAAAAAGCAAAACCGGATTTACTGGATGAAATTGCTTATCGTGCAGTGGCAATCGGGTTCCCTGTATTTACCTTGGGTGGATTAATTTTTGCCTCCATCTGGGCACAAATCGCCTGGGACCGCTTCTGGGGATGGGATCCCAAAGAAGTATGGGCACTGGTCACCTGGTTCTTTTATGCAGCATTTCTCCACTTACGTCTTTCAAGGGGCTGGCACGGTGAAAAATCTGCATGGCTCGCTGTCGGAGGTTTTGCCATAATTATGTTTAATCTTATTGCAGTTAATCTGGTTCTGGCAGGTCTTCACTCATATGCTTAAACTAAATTGTAATTACCGTGATGGAAATTAGTTTTTAAATTAGTGGTAGAGGGGGAGTCCGGATGGATACAAATGCAAAAATATTAGTTGTGGATGATGAAGAGAGAATTCGCCGTTTAGTTAAAATGTACCTTGAAAAAGAAGATTTTATTGTTGAGGAAGCCGAAAACGGAACGGAAGCATTGGAACTTGCACTTGCAACTGATTATGACGTTATCTTATTGGATATTATGATGCCGGAAATGGACGGTATTGAAGTAACGAAAGAGTTACGTAAGGAAAAGGCTACTCCTATTATTATGCTTACAGCAAAAGGGGAAGAATCTAATCGTGTTCAGGGTTTTGAAGTGGGAACCGATGATTATATTGTAAAGCCCTTTAGTCCAAGGGAAGTTGTGTTGCGGGTAAAAGCATTATTGAGAAGAGTGTCCACAGTAAGTTACAGTGAGGCAGAAACACCAACGAAAAATTTGATTGTGTTTCCTCATTTGACTATTGATCATGATGCACACCGGGTTACGGCGGATGATACTGAAGTCAGCCTTACACCTAAAGAATATGAATTGTTATGCTTTTTTGCTGAATCACCTGACAAAGTATTCAGCCGTGAGCTATTATTAAAAGAAGTATGGCAATATGAGTTTTTCGGCGATTTACGTACAGTTGATACACATGTTAAACGCCTGCGGGAAAAATTAAACAATGTATCCAATGAGGCCGCCAGGATGATTGTTACCGTCTGGGGCGTTGGATATAAATTTGAGGTAGATGATTAATCATGTTTTGGCGAAGTGTTGTAGGGAAGCTAGCAATAACCATTTTATTGCTAGTTTCTTTTGTATTATTCATATTAACTATATTACTAATGGAGTTTTTTGAAAACTTCCATGTAAATGAAGCTGAAGATGATATGATGCAAACAGCTGATAAAGTTTCCAGAATGGTTCAACAATACGACAATCAGGCATTGGCACTGGATACGGCTGAACGAGTGAAGGATCCTGTAAGCCGGATAGCTATCGTTTATGCTGATGGCACCTATTGGACATCAGGCAGCACGAATAGTGAATTGCGTACACCAGATGTCGAGTGGCTGAAAAACGAGGAAGATTTAAAGAAAGTATTTACAAAGAACCAGGACGTGAAGAAACAGATGGTATTACCCGACAGTGATATAGAGGCAATGATTGTCGGTACACCGGTAAATCAGAATGCTGCTGTTTTTGTATATCAATCACTTGATATCGTTAATAAAACAAAAGCAGAAACAACAAAAATTATATTACTGGCTGCCGGAATAGCAATTATTTTAACAACTATTTTCGCTTTCTTCCTGTCGACAAGAATTACCTCGCCTTTAATCAAGATGCGGGAGGCGGCATTTGATCTGACACGTGGTGAATTTAACACGAAAGTCCCTATTTTGACTCATGATGAAATTGGTGAGCTGGCAATTGCATTTAACAGAATGGGAAGACAGTTGAAATTTCATATAAATGCATTAAGAGAAGAGAAGGAACAGCTTTCCAGTATTGTTAGTTCGATGGCGGATGGTGTAATAACGTTTAACCGTAATGGGGACATGCTTGTAACCAATCCACCCGCAGAGCGATTTATTGAAAACTTGAACTTTGAAAATAGTTTACAGGAAAGCGAGGGTTCTAAAAAGGCCCCGTACCCTTTGAATGAAATATTGCAAATTGTCATTAATGATGAAGATGAAGCTGTACGTGAAATAAATATTCAGGGGCGTACATGGGTTATGATTATGACTCCTTTGTACAACCAGACATATGTCCGGGGATCTGTAGCTGTTATCCGTGATATGACAGAGGAACGACGTTTGGATAAACTGAGAAAAGATTTTATTGCAAACGTTTCTCATGAATTAAGAACGCCAATTTCCATGCTTCAGGGCTATAGCGAAGCGATTGTAGACGATGTTGCTGAAACAGTTGAAGAAAAAAACGAATTGGCACAAATTATTCATGAAGAGTCGTTAAGAATGGGCCGTTTGGTTAATGAATTATTAGACCTTGCACGAATGGAAGCAGGACATATACGGTTAAATAAAGAAAATATTGATTTAAATAATTTCATTGAACGTATATTGAAAAAATTTAAAGGTCTCGCATACGAAAATTGTGTAGAATTAAATTTGATGAACCATATAACCGCAACTGAATTAGAATTTGATCCGGATCGGGTGGAACAGGTCTTCACTAATTTAATCGACAATGCAATCAGACATTCCAATGAAAACGGAAAAGTAAACGTTATTGTGGATAGTGACCCAACAGGTATGTATGTTTCGATTGAGGATAATGGGAGCGGTATTCCAGAGGCTGATATACCGTTTGTGTTCGAACGGTTTTACAAGGCTGATAAGTCACGAACAAGAAACAAGAAGAAAAAAGGTACCGGGCTCGGGCTTGCTATTGCCAAAAACATAGTGGAAGCTCATAATGGAACAATTACGGTTAACAGTAAAGTTGACGAAGGAACGACATTTACCTTCAGGATACCTGCTGAGTAGAAATAAATGTGACAAAATTTGTTATTTTATGATATGATTAGTATGAATTGAATACTAATTATAGATAGTGGTGCTTTACCTTAATAGGGAATCCAGTGGAAAGCTGGAACTGTCCTCGCAACTGTAAGTGATGTACGAAATAAGCGTAATCCACTGTATGATGCTGTCATATGGGAAGGGCTTAAAGTAGGGATGAATCACGAGTCAGTAGACCTGCCATTGTCTAACGTTTCAATGCTTCGAGGGTATGAGCGATTGGGACAACCGAGTGCATTTTGATGGTTTTTGATATGTATCGATTGTCTAAAAAGCTGACACCTGAGGAAGGGTCAGCTTTTTTTACTTGAAAATGGTTTTGAAACAGACATAGAAATACCATAATGTACAGGTTACCAACGCCCAATTCTCCTCAACAAATAAAGAAATGGAGGAATGGGAAAATGAACAAATGGTTTTTACGGATTGCATCTGTGCTGGTAGTCTTTGGACTATTGGTTGGCTGTGGTGCAGAAGAACAGGATCAGGAACAGGTTCAGGTTGAGACAAACAACCAAAATGAGGAAAGTACGTCCGGTGAGAATACAGAAGAACAAAATGAAGACACCGTTCGAATTACAATCTCCAAGGGTAATGGTGATGAATACCTTAACGAAAAAGAGATTGAAATTGAAGAAGGTGCAATCTTAATGGAAGTAATGAAAAATAATTTTGAACTGAAAGAGGACGGTGGCTTTATCACCTCTATTGAAGGTGTGGCAGCTAAAGAATCCGAAAAGACGTTTTGGGCAATAATGGTAAACGGTGAAATGGCCCAAGTGGGTGCTAAGGAATTAAAACTTTCTCCAGGTGATGAAGTGACCTTAGACCTACAATCGTATGAGTGATTCCATTGAATACGTATAAATTAACATTACTGGCATTACTTGCAGCACTGGCAGTTGTTGGTAGAGCAGCCTTTGCCTTTATACCAAATGTACAGCCGGTTACCTCGCTGATAATTATTTGCGGGTTATTACTGGGTCCGCTCGCGGCAATCATTTTGGCAGGCTTAACCACGTTTTTATCGAATATGCTGTTAGGTATGGGAGTATGGACAGTTTGGCAGATTGTTTCATGGGGATTGATCGGCTTATTAAGCGGACTTCTCGGAAAATATCCGCGGAAAATTCCAATTTGGATTATCGTTTTATTTTCCATTTTCAGCGGCTTTCTGTATGGGTTTGTGATTTCACTTATGACCTATTCAGTTGCCGGGCAGTTTTGGCCATATTTTATTGCCGGACTTCCGTTCACCGTAAACCATGCCGTTGGAAATGCAATATTCATGATCATGTTTTACCCTGCAATCGTACATTTATTTAAAAAATATGCCAATAATCGCTTTAACCTGCAAAATACCAACTGAATGTGGTTGGTATTTTTGCTTTTTTCTAATATAGTATTAATATATTGTAACTTTATTTTGATATTAATCGACTATATTATTGAACGGGGGATCTTGATGAATACCGTTTTTGAGAAATTTTACGATAACTATCATAACGATTTGTATCAATTTATTTTCTATATGGTAAAAGATAAAGAGACATGTGAAGACCTCGTTCAGGAAGTATACATCAAGGTGTTAAAGTCCTATGACTCATTTAAAGGTGACAGCAGTGAAAAGACATGGCTGTTTTCGATTGCGCGTCATGTAACAATCGATTATTTTCGGTCAATGAAAAGAAAACGAAAGCGTATTTCGGAATTCTTTGACTGGAATGAAAAAGGACAGCTAATACAGGATCAAAATCCATTGCCTGATGAAATAGCTGAGCAAAATGAGGAGATAAAGAATGTCTACCGTTATTTGGACAAATGTACTCCTGACCAAAAAAGTGTTCTTATCTTAAGGTATATTCAATCTTTTTCCATTCAGGAGACTGCAGATATTTTAAATTTCAGTGTAAGCAAAGTAAAAACAACACAGCATCGTGGACTGAAGGTCTTGCGTAATTACATAAGTGAAGATCAAAAGAAAGGAGGAGATACAACATGAAAAGGTCTGACAACAATGATCAGCATCAGATTGAAGAATCACTGAAACTAATGCCAAAAGTGGAAGACAACATGGAAAAGGACATATTATATCAGCGTATCTCCTCTGAATTGAATAAAAGGGGACACAAAAGGAGCAAAAAGGTTTATGTGCTTCCTGCTCTTGGCACAGTTATGGTACTGGCGCTGCTCGTATTAATCATACCGACCCTTATGAACGACGTGATGTTTCAGAGCAGCAGTGAAAGTTCCGGTGACAGGATAATGGAGGATTCTGCTGCGAATGAAAGTATGGAAAGCAGTGAAGAAGCAGGCATTCAGTCAAACAGCCAGGAAAACTCCGCAGATTCCGGAGAGACTCAACAGGATACGATGATGATGGATAGAGCATTAACGTCTAATGTTATACATTCTCCCAACGAGAACTCCAATATTGTTCATGGAGCTGTTATGGATTCACAAGCTCAATATGTCGTCCCGTTTTCCATTCCAATTTCCAGCTCAGAAAATCCTGAAAAATATTATAATCAATTAGGCAGCTTGGTGGATGAAGGTTCTTGGGGTGTAAGCGAATTTATGTTTAACGATGCTACATTCCGGTTAAACCGGGAAAATAGTCAGGTGCTTATTGATCTGCCCAAAGATTTTTCAATTGGACCAAGTGGTGCTCCAGGTAATAGTTTTGAAGATACATTGACAGCAATGTTTAAGCCATATCAAATTGATACAGTCAACTTTAATCGGGAAGTGAAGCTTGGGGCAATTGGCAGTGTAAATGAATTACCATTAAAGTCAAAGAAGGTAGTTTATAAGCTATATAAGGAATCTGCTGATAAACGGGAATTTCTTGTTCGGGTGCCAGTTGAGGATCAGGCAGATATGAAAACAGCACTTTCGGAAATGAAAAAAGATGAAAAAGACTTTAATGTCTCACAGTCTGTACCGAACTCTGTTGATTTCTCCGTTAAGACTGAAGGAAAACAGGTTCTTTTAACATTTAACAATAAAGAATCGGTTACAGTTAGCCAGGAAACAGTTACGATGATTGATGCATTACTCATGACAGCCAAAAGTTTCGGGTATCAGGAAGTAAGGTTCACAAATGCCCCATATGAAACAATCGGTCCATACGAATTAACAGGGCCAATCAAAGTACCTGAAGGCGCCAATCCGATAAATATAAATGAGTAATTTCTGCTGAAGCGTTCATAAAGGAACATATCCTTTGGGAACGCTTTTCATTTTGACTTTTTATACTTTGCGAATTATTATATAAGTGGAGGAGAAAACGAACAATGATTGCAATGAATCAAAGCACGATTATTGAAAAATTATCAGCGAAAATTAAATTGATACGAGTAGAAAGCAACTATACACAGGAAAAGATGGCTGCTGTCCTGGGGATATCCAAAAAGTCACTTGTACAAATTGAAAAGCGCCGGAATAATGCCAACTGGACTACTATCGTAGCATTATGTGCATTATTTCGTCACAGTGAAATTATTCGGATTACAATAGGAAATGATGTACTCAAAACATTGGAAACAGCAGTACACATTAGTGAAGTAAGTATCAAAGATAGCTGATTCCAACGATTATGAAACCAGCCTGCAGTTCATTCATCCTCATATTTCATTGGGTCTCCATTAAACGGTTTGTCAGCAACTTTAACTGAATCGGTTGGACAACCTTCGTACGCATCGAGCATATCTTCTTCCCATAATTCAGGTACTTCAGCAGTTCCTTCATTATCATCCAGAATTACGTAAGCTATTCCCTCGTCATCGTAATCATATATATCAGGTGCAGCGGCACCACACGCCCCGCATGCTATGCACGTTTCTTTATCGACAATTGTGTATTTAGGCATTTGACAACCTCCTGTATTAGGAAAAAAACAATCCTTATAATCTATTTTAAATCCGACATTTTTTCATTTCAACTAAAGAATAAAGTGTTATGATAAGTGTTGAAAGAAATTTACAATCGTAACAATTCCATTAGTAAAGGAGTAACCGCCTTGTTATTTGATCGTATTGTGATATTATGCAGCTCGCAATTTAAAAATGGGCGAAGTGTTTCCGCAATCTACCATCTGCTTAAAGGAAAAAGATCAATTCAAACGGTTCAGGATGCTCATATTTATAGGCTTGATAATTATTATGGAATTTACAAAACGTTACGCAAACAGGATTTTGATGAACAAATAAATAAATTAGTTTCAAATAATCTGATATTGTTAGATGGTGAGTCCACTGCAAAACCTGCTGATTCAGGTTATAAATTGCTTGAGGAAACTGAAGATTGCGTTCCATTAAGTTATTTCAACGGAATGAAGTATTACAACTCAACACAACTGTTTTTTGAGAGATTAATGCTGTTAATACAAACAGTAACCAATAGCGTCAAAGGTAATCTTAACTTTATTCCCGTTGTTGATAAACCAGTAATAACAGGATGGGTGAAAAAAAGATACTTTAATGTGAGGCAATATCAAAAGCAGTATCTGAATCACATTCATGATGAATTATATACGCTATTAAACTGTTTTTCTGATCGGGAGGCAAGTATGTTCGTCGATTGCATCACCGGATTCAGGCATTATGGAATGAGCACTTATCAACTTGCTGACCACTATGAGGTCTGCAGAATTAATGTACCTTTGATTCTGACTGCAGTAATCCAGCAAATGTTAAGTATGATTGAGCATGAAAAAGGGAAATACCCATTGTTATCATCCATTTTGAGTGACATGGTGGAAGATTCAAAGCTTACTAAGTCAGCACAAAGAACAAACGAACTGTTACGAAAGCAATATTCTGCCGAAGAAATAGCCGCCATGCGTAACTTGAAACTGAATACAATCTATGATCATCTGGTGGAAATAGCACTTTATGACAGTCAATTCCCGCTTGAAACTTACATAGATGAACAGCAGCGGCAGGAAATTTTAACTGCGGTTAATAAACTAAATTCATATAAATTAAAAGAGATTAAACAGGAAATAGATGAGCGTATCAGCTATTTTCAAATTCGACTGGTTTTAGCTGTTGAAAAAATATCCTAATCAGGTGATCAAATTGACTGTCAACTTACTTGATAAACAACACTTAAAAAAATTTAATATTGAATCGTTTCGTCCGGGACAACAGGAAATTATACAAGATGTTCTTCAGGGTAATGATGTATTAGGGATTTTACCGACGGGTTCAGGGAAATCTCTTTGTTATCAACTTCCTGCCAGTATTTTTGATGGAATAACCATCGTAGTTTCACCACTGATATCGCTGATGCAGGATCAGGTAAAACAATTAAAATCAACAGGCTTTAAGGCTGTTGCTGCCTTAAACAGCTTTATGGAACCACGGAATAAAAAACGTGTTTTAAGTCATCTGGATGAATATAAATTGATTTATGTTTCACCGGAATTGCTGCAGCAAAGGGAAATGACAGATCGTTTGAAATCTGTAAAAATCAGTTTGTTTGTAATCGATGAAGCTCATTGTATTTCACAGTGGGGACATGAGTTCAGACCGGATTATTTACGTCTTGATGCGGTACTGAATACACTGAATAATCCGCCTGTTCTTGCATTAAGTGCTACAGCAACAATAGAAGTACAGGACGATATTATTGGTTCGTTAAGCAGGCCTGCTATGGTCAAACATATTTATCCTGTGGACCGTGAAAACATTATATTTTCCATTCAAAAAGTTAGTGGTGACTCCGGGAAACGAAATATCATTGTCAACATTCTGGAAAATTATCGTGTACCAACATTGATTTATTTCTCAAGCAGGCAAAAGACAGAGGAAATTGCTGCCTTCTTATCCGAAAACGTTCCCTCACACCGTATAGCTTTTTATCATGGGGGAATGGATCAATTGGACCGGGTTACCATCCAGCAGCAATTTATGAATGACCAACTGGATGTGATTTGTTGTACTAGTGCTTTTGGAATGGGAATCAACAAGCATAATATTCGTTTGGTTATTCATTATCACTTTCCTTTACAGACTGAATCCTTTGTTCAGGAAGTTGGACGGGCAGGACGTGATGGGATATCAAGTGTGAGTCTTTTGCTTTACGCACCGGATGATGCTCAAATTCCAAATTCCATTATTGAAAACGAATTGCCGTCTGAAGATGCATTACATCAAATATTCAGCAGACTTTACCAACTGTACCGGCAGTCACCAATTCTTCCACCGGTTCATCAGCTTGAACAGGAATTACAATTAAGTGAAACACAGTGGCGATTTTTACACTATCAACTGGAGAAGCATGGTATGATTAAAGAAATTGAGATTATCTACCAGAAAGACAAATGGATTAAATCATTGCACGATATTAGCGAGTTGATAACAAACAGAAAATTTTTGAAAGGACAAAAATTGAATGAGATGGTCAATTGGATTCATCAGGATGAATGCTTACGGGAGCATATTTATAAAGGGTTTCAGGATGGATTTAAGACACCAATAGACTGGTGCTGTTCCAATTGTGGTTTTGATTTTACTGAGTGGAATCCAGCACAAACTGAAATCAGGCATTCACAATTTACCTGGAAAAACAAATTAAAGAAATTACTGTTGGTTGGAGATAGTGATGACAAAACAAAGTGAGATAATAAAGCAACTGACTGATGAAGAGTTAACTAAACAATTATATTTTTCTCAAGTTTTATTACTGGTTGTAAGTTTTCTGTTAAGCTTGTTCTTTTTTGACACGATAGCGGAATGGCTCACATACTTCCATTTCGATGTGTACGAAGTCGCATATTATGGTTTGCTGCCAGGTCTGATTATCGTTACGATTGATATTGTTCTCATCTATATTTTTCCCAAAAAATACTATGATGATGGGGGAATAAATGATAGAATTTTTAAAAACCGCTCTATTGGTGGAATTTTTGTACTTGCATTACTTGTTGCAATTACAGAAGAACTTCTGTTCAGAGGAGTAATTCAAACAACATTCGGGTATTTCATTGCAAGTGTACTTTTTGCAGTAGTACATATACGGTATTTAAAAAAACCGGTTTTATTGATTTCAGTTCTAGTTGTAAGCTTTTATATTGGTTATATTTTTGTGCTTACGGAAAATCTGGTCGTCACAATCACTGCTCATTTTATTGTGGATTTTTTATTGGGAGCAGTAATTCGCTTCAAAAGTGGGGTGCTGTATAATGAGTAATCAAACGAAGGATTATGAGGAACATACGGATGAATTGCGAAATCTGTTGGATGAGGTGCAGGGCAGTTCCGAAAAGCCTTTACCTGAAGAAAATGATGATAAGGAAGAAACTAATGATACAGATGAACGTGAAGTTGATATATTAAATCTGCCTCCCAGAAAAGAGGTACACAACAGTGACAATGGCCGAGTACATTTTAAATTCAGTGGTGCATTACTAAGACTGATTTTTGTTATTGTTATAATTGTTCTTGTAGTGGGGGGATCCTATATACTTCTTGGGGACGAGCTTATAGAGATTTATAATTCTTTCTAATAAATTTGGTTTTTTCTAATGGAATCTTCTTTTGTTTGGTATATGAAGATTCCATTTTAATTTGTCCAATTTATCTATTCCTTCCTGTACCACAGTCACTCTTTCAAGTTCTAACTTCAGCATGGAAGCATATGTATGTAATTGGAACAAAAATATTTTACAACAGGATGGGTGATAAAATGGATAAGGATAAAGATAATGAAAGAAATCCTAAACGGCCCGAAAACAGCAAAGAACCCAATAATGAGAGGACACCTGACGACAAAAGGCGGCCTTTCTACGACGAGAAAGATGCAGAACTGGAAAAATACCGTGAAAAAAATACTGGTCCAGGCAAGAAATTAACAAGTGATGCCGGTTTAAAAATTTCGGAAGACAACTGGTCGTTACGAGCGGGAAGACGTGGACCGACACTATTTCAGGACTTTCACTTTTACAAAAAACAGTCGCATTTTAACAGGGAACGGATCCCGGAAAAAGTAGTTCACGCACGAGGTGACGGGGCATATGGTGAATTTGAGTTATATAAATCCATGCGTCATGTCACAAGAGCCGATTTTTTACAGGAACCCGGAAGCAAAACGCCTGTGTTTGTCCGATTTTCCAACTTTATCGGAAGTAAAGGTTCCAAAGATACAGCAATCGATATACGCGGATTTGCAACCAAGTTTTACACACAAGAAGGAAATTATGATATGCTGGCACTCTCATTTGCAGTCTTTGCGGTCATGGACGCGATGAAATTTGCAGATTTTACACATGCGGTAAAACCGAGTCCAATAACGGGCATTCCGCAAGCCACTGTTGCACACGATACTGCCTGGGACTATATCGCCAATAACCAGGAAATTGCACATTTCGTGATGTGGCTTATGTCCGACAGGGGCCGGCCAAGAAGCTGGCGCATGATGGAAGCCTGGCCAGTTAATACATTCCGGTTTATTAACGAACATGGTAAATCGACCTTTGTCCGATTTGTCTGGAAGCCTCTGCTCGGCGTCCATTCCCTGCTGTTGGATGAAGCAAATATAATCGGCGGAGTGGATCCGGATTTCCATCGACGGGACCTAAAAAACGCAATTAGGAGTGGGGCATATCCTGAATATGAATTGGGTGTGCAGCTGATTGATGAAGGCGATCAGTATAAATATGATTTTGACATTCTGGATGATACTAAACTCTGGCCGGAAGAAGTCATTCCAGTTGAAATCATTGGTAAAATGACGTTGAATCGACTTGTTGATAATTTCTTTGCAGAAGAAGAGCAGGCATCATTTGACCCGGCAACAGTAGTCCCGGGAATTGACTTTACGGATGATCCCGTCCTGCAGGGTAGATCGTTTGCCTACAGAGATACGGATTACCACCGGCTTGGCACGGGAAATATTAATAATATACCAGTGAACCAGCCGATCAGTGAAAAGAATGTTAACCAGCGGCAAGGATATGTGCGACACCGGATCGATGTTGACGAGGTAACTTATCGTAATAATTCGTTAGCTGACAATACACCAGCAGAAACCCCGCCAGAACAAGGAGGCTATGCGCATTATCCAGAAGAAGTCCATGGACACAAGACAAGAGAACGCCCGGGTGAGTCATTCTTTGATTTCTTTTCACAGCCAAGACTCTTTTGGAATAGCATGACACCTGGTGAGAAGCAGCGCATCGTGGAGACATTCAGCTTCCATCTGGGATATGTTAAAAGTAAATCCATCCGGCAGCAGAACGTTGAAATGTGGGCTAACGTGGATCGAGATATGGCATGTCAAATTGCTGAAAATATTGGAGTTGATCCGCCGACGGGATCACAGGTACCGGTTTCGGCAAGTTCTCCTGCTCTGAGTACGGCTACTACTCCGCACTATGCCTATACACAAAATGTTGCTGTGTTGATTGGCAATGGATTCAATGGTGAGGAGGTAAGACACACACTTAACGTCCTGAAAAAATATGGTGTGTTTGTAAATGTTTTAAGTGAAAACCTTGGTACAGTTGTTGGGGACGATGGTACAAGAATTGAAGTTGATAAGCCATTTGTGTCAACATATCCTGTTTTATTTGACTCAATTTATGTTGTTGGTGGAAGAACCGATAATCAGGCAAAGTTCCATCAGGACCTGATGCACTTCATCCGTGAACAATATAAACACTATAAACCAATTGGTGTTGCAACAACCGCCATGTCTTATTTTAAATCGATAGAAGAGAATAACCTGGCTGGTGTTGTTTTTGCTGGTAACAATCCAAACTTCGCTAAATATTATGTCGCTGCAGTTGCACAGCAGCGTTTCTTTGAACGAACATAGAGCTGTTAATAGGATGATCTGAATGGGTTTCCCCATGAAAATATGGGGAAGCTTTTTTATTTAATTACTAACATGTCAACACAAATTCTGTATATACTGGGGTGTGAGTCCTAATGATTTCTGTATTCTTCCAGTTAAATAATTCAGTATTGTACTATAATGACGAGAAACATGATACTATTTAAAATAATTAGTTTTGGTGTTCACATCAACTGGAAATACAAAATATTTCTGGATATGTTATAGACTTAGGATCTCATCCGCTAACCTTAACGGTATATTGTAATCAATTCCATTGATCATGTTTGTTGTATTTGCAAATAAGTGATCGGAATCAAATAGCCTTATTTTTACAAAAAAGCTGTCGGAAAGGAAGACTTTTAGTGGCATTCATAATATCCGTCTTTATAATCGTATTAACATTATTGATATTCTATATGGTTTATACAGCACATCATGATACAATTGATTATCGGACAATCCATGACACGAAAATAAAATCTTCATTCCGTTTATTTTTCATATCTGACATTCACCGAAGAACGTTAAAAAAGGATACACTAAATGACATTGGTGAGAAAATTGACATTGTTGTTATAGGCGGTGACCTGACAGAAAAAGGCGTTCCGATCGAACGAACAAGAGATAACATTCGGAAGTTGAAGCTACTGAACGCACCGATTTATTTTGTATGGGGGAATAACGATTATGAGGCATTCCCAAATAGAATTTACGAACTGTTAATTGAAGAAGAAGTAATTATTTTGGCAAACCAGAATGATGATATAACAATAAATAATAATAAAGTTAGCCTTATCGGACTTGACTGCTGCCAATATCGCGAGGCCAGACTTGATCTTGCTATGGCAAATGCAGAAGGTGAATATAATATTCTGCTGACACATGCCCCAAGTGCATTTTATGACCTGGATGAAGAATCGCAGAATAAACTTGATGTCGTTTTAGCAGGTCATACACATGGAGGACAAATTCGAATTTTAGGATTTGGATTTTTTGAAAGAGGCGGATTGACCAAATTACATAATACAACTATTATAGTCAGCGAAGGCTATGGGTACACGAGATTGCCTTTTCGTCTCGGTACAAAATCAGAATGTCATGTATTAACATTTATACAAACGAAAATGTAATGTTCAACAATTGCGTTTATGGCATATAGTATAGTAAAGAATATTGTGCGAGTTTTTACTTTAAAAATAGTAACACTGCTTTAAAATGGGTATTAAGGAGGATGCTGTATGCGTATTGAACGGGTCTCCGAGAATCAATTTACGATTTTTTTAACGTTTGATGATTTAATTGACCGTGGTTTTACAAAAGAGGATTTATGGTATGATGCCGCAAATGTCAAGACCTTGTTTAGCGATATGATGTATGAAGCCAGTACCGAACTGGATTTTGAGCTGGAAGGTGAACTGCTTGTTCAAGTACACTTGATGCAAGCACAGGGGATGCATGTTATTGTTACACAAAAAATTGAAAATACAAGTTGGGATGAGGACTTCATTGAAATGAAAGTGACATTGGATGAAAGTAAGGAATTGATATTCTCCTTTGACGATTTTGAAGATATTATCCGGGTAACGCCATATTTATCATCATTTAATATGGAGGGCGGGCAAGTTTACTACTTGGATAACCGGTATTATATGTTGTTGCATGATAGTGAGCTTTTTTCCAAAAATAAGGAAAATATAATAGCCATCATGTCCGAGTTTTCTATTCCAAGCATTATTACATCACATCGATTGAAGGAATATGGAAAGGTAATATTACAGGAATATGCTGTCAGACAGATTATAAGCACGTTTTATGACCGCTAAGGTATCAGGTTTGAAATAAGGAATGACAACGCTTTCGTATTTTCCTGAAGAAAATAGATTTATATTATTGCATATTTATTGTGAAGGTGTATACTAATCTCTGAGTACAGCTATAATTTAAATATTTTTTTGATAATCTAGGAGGTAAGTTCATGGTAGCCGATAATGCAGCAGGTTCTACTAAAGAAACGATTGATAAACTGGATGTGTTAAGTTCAACACGAACTGTTGTTAAAAATGCACTGGAGAAGTTGGGTTACCCTGATGAAGTATTTGAGTTGTTAAAAGACCCTATCCGTATGATGACAGTAAGAATCCCTGTGCGGATGGATGACGGCTCAATTAAAATCTTCACTGGATACCGTGCTCAACACAATGATGCTGTAGGTCCAACAAAAGGTGGTGTGAGATTCCATCCTGATGTCACTGAAAAAGAAGTGAAAGCCTTATCAATATGGATGAGCTTAAAAGCAGGTATTGTTGACTTGCCATATGGTGGAGGTAAGGGTGGTATTGTTTGTGATCCACGTGAAATGTCATTTCGGGAATTGGAAGGCATAAGCCGCGGTTATGTTCGTGCTATAAGCCAGATTGTTGGCCCAACAAAAGACATTCCTGCGCCGGATGTATTTACAAACTCTCAGATTATGGCCTGGATGCTTGATGAATACAGTCGTATTGATGAATTTAACAGTCCGGGATTTATTACCGGTAAACCGATCGTTCTAGGTGGTTCACATGGAAGAGAATCTGCTACTGCAAAAGGTGTTACAATCGTTATTAACGAAGCAGCAAAGAAAAAGGGAATTGATGTAAAAGGGGCAAGAGTAGTTGTTCAGGGCTTTGGTAACGCTGGAAGTTTCCTGTCCAAGTTTTTACATGATGCTGGTGCAAAAGTTGTTGGGATTTCCGATGCATACGGTGCATTGCATGATCCTGATGGTCTCGATATTGATTATCTTCTTGACCGAAGAGACAGCTTTGGAACAGTTACAAAACTGTTTAATGATACGATAAGCAATGAAGAGTTACTGGAGTTGGACTGTGATATCCTTGTTCCTGCAGCAGTCGAAAATCAGATTACAGAAGAAAATGCACATCGCATTAAGGCTGATATAGTAGTCGAGGCTGCTAATGGACCAACTACATTGGAAGGAACGAAAATATTAACTGAACGTGGCATCCTATTGG
Organism: Virgibacillus doumboii; assembly: GCF_902806455.1. GTDB lineage: Bacteria > Bacillota > Bacilli > Bacillales > Amphibacillaceae > Lentibacillus > Lentibacillus doumboii. The sequence goes on from NZ_CADCWQ010000001.1 coordinate 1,700,848, forward strand.
TACCGGATGTGTTATCTTCTGCTGGCGGAGTTACTGTATCCTATTTTGAATGGGTACAAAATAACCAAGGCTATTATTGGGAGGAAGACGAGATTGAAGAAAAACTTCAATCCATCATGGTTAAAGCTTTCAATAATATATATAATACAGCACAAACGAGAAGAGTGGATATGCGTCTTGCAGCATATATGATTGGTGTACGTAAAATGGCCGAGGCTGCAAGATTCAGGGGCTGGGTATAGATACAATACCGGGATCAGAAGTTTAAATATTGACTCAACCTTGAAATGTAAAGCGAATTTAATGACGGAAAAACTCTTATCATGTATAGTTAGATAGGAGTTTTTTTATGGTTTAAAGTTTTAAGTAAGTAAAGGAAGTGCTTTAAGGATGCAGAGAGAAAAAGCTGTAATTATTGGAGGCGGACCTTGTGGAATGTCATGTGCCATCGAACTCCAGGAGAGGGGAATTTCACCATTAATCATTGAAAAAGAAAATGTGGTAAATACAATCTACAACTTTCCCACACATCAGACTTTTTTCAGTTCAAGTGAAAAACTTGAAATTGGCAGGTTGCCTTTTATAACAGAAAAGCAAAAACCCGTCCGGATTCAGGCACTTGCTTATTATCGAGCTGTTGCCGAACGCAAGGATTTACGAATAAACACATTTGAAAAAGTTACCGGGATAAAATCAAAAGGCGGGACTTTTCAAATAGAAACAGAAAAAATAAATGGTGAAATTTGTGAATATCAAACGGATACAGCAATTATTGCTACCGGGTATTATGATCAACCGAATAAAATAAATATTCCTGGTGAAGAGTTATCCATAGTAACTCATTATTTTAAAGAAGCTCACCCATATTTTAATAAAAATGTAACGGTCATTGGTGGTAAAAACTCAGCCGTGGATGCTGCTCTTGAACTTCATAAGGCGGGAGCAAATGTGACAGTGCTATACCGGGGAGAAGAATATTCGAAAAGTATCAAACCTTGGATTCTGCCTGAATTTGACTCGTTAGTAAGAAAGAGCAAGGTTATGATGGAATTTAACGCAACCCCTATAAAAATCACATACGATAAGGTTTTATATTCAGTAAATGGAGAAACAAAAGAGATTCAAAATGATTTTGTATTTGCAATGACAGGATATAAACCAGATCATGATTTTCTGAAAAAAGCCGGAGTTTTGATTGATGATGAAAGCGGCCGGCCAAAATTTAATGAAGATACGCTGGAAACGAATGTCCCGGGCATATATGTTGCCGGTGTTGTTGCTGCCGGGTACAATAATAATGAGATCTTCATTGAAAACGGACGGCATCATGGTGAGAAAATTGCCGACGCAATAACAAACCAGTCCTAACAAATAAAATGGATAACAGTCGATGGCTGTTATCCATTCTTTTTTTGCGCATTACATATAGGTACTGTTATTCCATAATTGAAATAAAATGTGACGTAACTTATTTGAGTGTTTATTCCACCGCTGCGAAAATACACTTCGCTGGTTGTTGCTTTTAATGAATAAAAAGATATATCAAGATTTTTAAACCATTAAAACCAGCAAATGGAATATGCGAGACTCCTGCTCAGAAGTTCAAGCTAGGCGAGTCTCGGAAGCGAGGTACGAGCTGAGGAGGCTCGGCACTCTATACTGAAGCAAATAGCAACAATTCATTCAGTAAACAGGCTTTCTATCAGTATTCTTTTTCAAAAATATTTGTTAGTTCCTTAACATTGCTAGTTGTTTCCAAGGCGATTAGTAATTTTAATCTGGCTTTCGGGCCTGTTAATCCGTTGGCTAATATAACACCCTTTTCTTTCAACTGCTTTCCTCCGCCATCATAGGCATATGTTGGTTGTACAATCCCCTGAAAGCATCTGGATACAAGTATTACAGGTATATTATCCTCAATCATTTGCTGGATTGGTCTGACCGTCCTTACAGGTAAGTTACCTTGCCCCAATCCTTCAATTACAATTCCGTCCGGTCCGGTCTCATGCAGCGCGCTCAAAATTTGCTCGTCCATCCCAGCGTATGCTTTTAATAAAAACACATTTTTGTCAATTTGGTTTACCGGGTGTATATGCCTCGATATGATCGTATGGTGAAATATAATCGACTCTTTAGTAATAATTCCAATTGGCCCGTATTGCGGACTTTGAAATGTAGCTACATTACTTGTTGATGTCTTTGTTACATTCCTTGCTGTGTGAATCTCATCGTTCATTACAACCAGCACGCCTTTGTTTCCGGCTTCACTGTCAGATGCCACCCGGAATGAACTGATTAAGTTATATAGAGCATCAGATCCAATTTCGTTACTTGACCGCATGGCACCTGTGATTATAACTGGTTTATCTGTATCGAGTACAAGATCAAGAAAATATGCCGTTTCTTCCAGTGTGTCTGTTCCATGAGTAATAACAAATCCGTCATAATCATCGGCCATATCCACAATTTTATTTGCCAAGTCCAGCATATGCTTTGGTGTTATTTGGGGAGAAGGAAGTGAAAAAGCAATGGATTCCTTCACGTTGGCATAAGCTTTAAAATAATACGATAAATCCGTCAGTGGATGTTTGTCAGTTGTAGTAACTTCTCCGGTATTCTTGTTTTCCAGCATCGAAATTGTTCCGCCTGTATGTATAATTGCAATATCTTTCACGTTAATCACCAGCCTAATTTCTATTTTCATTTACATTACTTAATGATACGATGAAATAAACATAATTGGAAAGAGGTTATTTGTCATGCTTGCTGTTTTATCAGCCGGGATAGCACCTACGTTTGCCTTAATGGCTTTTTTTTACTTAAAAGATCGATTTACTGAGCCAATAACGTTAATATTAAAAACCTTCATATTTGGTGCTTTACTTGTATTTCCGATTATGTTTATTCAATATGCCTTTACAGTGGAAAGCCCGGGCACCAGTGCTTTTGTTCAATCCTTTTTATATGTCGGTCTTATCGAAGAGTTTTTTAAATGGTTTATATTTCTGTATATTATTTATCATCACACGGAATTTGACGCACATTATGATGGAATAATCTATGCTGTTTCCATAAGTTTGGGTTTCGCTACGGTAGAAAATTTATTGTACCTGCTTACCAATGGAATTGAATATGCGTTTACAAGAGCGCTATTTCCAGTATCATCCCATGCATTATTCGGTGTTATAATGGGATACCATTTCGGTAAGGCAAAAGTTAAAAGCCGGTATAAAAAATGGAATATTGCATTAGCTTTGGTATTCCCTTTCATTTTGCATAGCAGTTATAATTATATCCTGGAAACTGTCACAAGCGATTGGCTGACACTGTTAATCCCGTTTATGATTATACTATGGATTGTTGGACTCCACCGTATAAAAGCTGCCAATCAGCCAATTATCAACAATATTGATCATAAAAGAAAAATGCGAGCATAAATCCTTTGTTTCTAAACCTTTAGATACAAAGGATTTTTTATGGTTGAAATTCTTAATGAATAAAATAGACATTATGTTAAAAAATAGATATTACTTGATAATGTACAGCAGGAGGAAACTAAATGAACTATAAAAAAATGTTTCTATTCTTTTTCATTATATGTGTTTTGGCGATAGGACTTCAATCAACTTTTTCCACAAAGCCGGTAAATGCATTTTCCGAACAAGTAATTCAACATGGTTCTACAGGTGATGACGTTATTGAATTGCAGGCAAGACTACAATATTTGGGATTTTATAATGGAAATATTGACGGGGTATTCGGCTGGGGAACCTATTGGGCATTACGTAATTTTCAGTATGAATTCAGCCTGGAAGTTGATGGACTTGCCGGACCAGAAACAAAACAAAAACTGACGGAAGCAAGTGAATATGACAAACAGTATGTAAAAAAACAAATACGACAAGGAAACGACTTTACACACTATGGGGGTATGCCTAATTCCCAGCAATCTGAAGGGAATACCAATAATCAACAGAATACCAATAACCAGCAGAATACCAATAATCAACAGAATACGAACAATCAGCAGGGTGGAGGAAACCAGCAGGATGCGGTTGAACCAACTGCTGTTAACGTACCCCAAGGATACTCGCAAAATGACATTCAATTAATGGCAAATGCGGTAAATGGGGAGGCAAGGGGTGAACCCTATGTTGGTCAGGTAGCAGTCGCTGCTGTAATTCTGAATCGAGTAGAGAGTCCCTCATTTCCCAATACAGTATCAGGCGTAATATTTGAACCACGGGCATTCACTGCGGTAGCTGATGGACAAATATGGCTGACACCATCTGAAAAATCAAGAAAAGCTGTACTGGATGCAATAAATGGTTGGGATCCTTCAGGCAATGCAATTTATTATTTTAACCCCAACACTGCAACATCTGATTGGATATGGTCCAGACCTCAGATTAAGAAGATAGGAAAACATATATTTGCCAAATAGTGAGGAGTGATATAAATGGTACGATGGATATTAATAGGCGTTCTTACTGTCGGACTTGCCGGGACAGCATTTTGGGGCTACCAGGAACATCAGGAAAAAAATGAAGTTCTTATCCAGGCAGAAAATACGTATCAGCGGGCATTTCATGAACTCTCCTATAATATGGATCTGCTGCATGATAAAATAGGAACGGCACTTGCAATGAACTCGAGAGAAAGATTATCTCCGCAAATGGTTGAAATATGGCGGCTGACATCTGAAGCAATATCAAATGTAGGACAATTGCCTCTCACATTGCTGCCTTTTAATAAAACGGAAGAATTCCTTTCAAATATAGGTGATTTTACCTATCGAACTGCAGTCAGGGATTTAAAGAAGGAACCATTAAGCGAAAAGGAAACATCTAAACTTGAAGAACTGTATAAACAATCCAAGGAATTGAAAGATGAACTTCGTCAGGTTCAGCATGTCGTGTTGGATGAGAATCTTCGTTGGATGGATGTACAACTTGCATTAGCAACAAAGGATGAACAGTCGGATAATACTATTGTTGACGGCTTTAAAACTGTTGAAAAGAAAGTAGAAGGTTTTACCGAAAGCAATGTAGATTCTTCAATCAGTGGAACATCTTCCAATGAGCATAAGTATCAATTTTTAAAAGGTGATAAAATTGGTAAAACCAAAGCATTGGAACGAAGCAAAGAATTATTTAATGTAAAAAATGAGGATAATATAACAATCACTAAAAATGGAAAAGGGGCCGATATACCTGTCTATAGTATCTCGTATCAAAATGGAAAGAAAACTGGGTATATGGACATGTCTCAACAAGGCGGACATCCTATTACATTATTGGTAAACCGGAATGTTGGTGAACAAAAAATCAGTCTTAATGAGGGGCTTGAAAAGGCTGAAGGCTACCTGAAAAAACACAATTTTGAAGATATGATGATATTTCAAAGTAACCAATATGATAACATTGGGGTATATTCGTTTCTTTATGATCAGAATGGAATCCGCGTTTATTCTGATGCTATTGAAGTTAAAGTAGCACTGGATAATGGTGATCTCCTTGGTCTTACTGCTCGAAATTACTTTATGAATCATAAGAAAAGAGATATTCCGGAGCCGAAGATATCCAAAAAAGAGGCTAAGGATAAAGTAAACCCGGACGTTCAGATTAACGAGGAGCATTTGGCGGTAATCGATAACGATGTTGGTGAAGAGGTATTAGTCTATGAATTCTTAGGCACGATGGGAAATGAGACATACCGCATATTTATAAATGCAATGAATGGTTCAGAAGAAAAGGTTGAAAGACTGGACGGGAAGGAAATTAATTTTGCTGCTGTATTTTAGGGAAAGATTAAGTCTTTCCCTTTTTTGATTTTTCTGTAATAATAGGTATATCGTATTACTTAAATGGGGGTATTAAATTTGAGAATTGGAACATTACTCACCATCGAAATCAAACAACCGAATAATAAGGAAACAAAGAAATATCGATGTAAAGTTATTGAGAAAAACGAGCACTATATATTTATCGATTATCCAATTGAAACGAAAACCAATAAAACTGGATTTCTGCCAAAAGGCACACGTTTTACAGCTACATATGTAGGTAAGGATCAATCCGTTTATTTGTTTCATACAGAAATTGTAGCAAAGGTTAAATTAAATGTACCTGCACTTGCAATATACTTTCCTGATAAAAAGGATATTAAAAAAATACAGCGTCGTGAATATGTGCGGATCGAAACAGCAGTGGATGTTGCGTTTCATGGTACAAATGAACCATTTACGACAGTAACATCCGATATTAGCGGCGGGGGAATGTCAATGATTATCCCTAATGGTAAAAATGTCACAACCAATGAATCTGCCGATGTTTGTATCGTTCTTAAGATGCATTCAGGAGATTACAGCTATGTAAATGCACAGGCGGAAGTGATTCGTGTAAAAGAGGATGGAAATAAAGTTAAGACGGCTTCAATGAAGTTTATTTCAGTTAATAAACAAGTACAACAGAGTATTATCAGGTATTGTTTTGAGAAACAACGTGAGGCCAGAAAAAAAGAGTTATTATAAGCAAAAACCGATAGACCACTTTTTTATAATTATGTTATTATTTATATAGAGTTTAATTCAAACTTGGCTTTGGCCAAGTTTTTCCTTTAATGGCAAAATTACTACCATGAATGGAAGATGAGAGGAATGAAGTACATCAATGGATTATAAGCAAATAGCAATAGCAATCGATGGTCCGGCCGCAGCAGGCAAAAGTACCGTAGCTAAAATCGTAGCAGAGAGACTTTCCTATATTTATATTGATACTGGTGCAATGTATCGCAGTTTGACCTTAAAAGCTCTTACAAACCAAATTTCCCTTGAAGATGAACATTCACTTGCCGGGTTATTGGCTGACACAGATATAGAGCTTATCCAGAGAGAGGATGGTCAGCATGTGATGGTTGATGGTGAAGATGTTACATCGGAAATACGCACCAATGAGGTTACAAACAATGTATCACAGGTTGCAAAACACCCCAGTATTCGCGAAGACATGGTAAGAAGACAACAGGAATTAGCTGAAAAACGAGGAGTAGTCATGGATGGAAGGGATATTGGGACACATGTCATCCCTGATGCGGAGGTAAAGATTTTTCTGATTGCAACTGTTGAAGAGCGTGCCAAAAGAAGGCATAAAGAAAATTTGGAAAAAGGATTCTCCTCTGATTTGGAAGAACTAAAACGTGAAATAGAACAAAGAGACTTAATCGATTCAAAGAGAGAGGCTGCACCTTTATTAAAAGCTGATGATGCAATCGAAATCGATACTACGTCATTAACAATTAATCAAGTGGCTGAATCTATCCTGAATAAGGCAAGAAAAGTAATTGCTGAGCAGAGGGGTTAGAAAATGAGTCTTTATAAATTTGCAAAATATGTTGTTTCACTACTTTTTTATCCATTGTACAGAATTAAGGTCATCGGAAAGGAAAATGTTCCAAAAAAAGGACCTGTTATTATTTGCTCCAATCATATTTCAAATCTGGACCCTCCAGTAGTTGGAATTACTTCTCCACGTGATATTTATTTTATGGCAAAAGGAGAACTTTTTGAAAAACCGTTTTTAGGAAAATTATTATTAGGTATTCATGCATTTCCAGTCAAACGAGGATTACGTGATCGAAATGCACTGCGAAAAGGGCTGCAGATTTTAAAAGATGGAAATACTTTGGGATTATTTCCTGAGGGTACTCGAAGTAAGACAGGAAAGCTTGGCAAGCCACTTTCAGGGGCGGGATTTTTTGCGTTGAGATCCAATGCAGCAATCGTTCCATGTGCGATTATAGGTCCATATAAGCCAGGCAAAAAACTTACGGTGATTTATGGTAAACCTATCAATATGGAGCCATATCGGGCCGCTAAAGCATCAGCTAAGGATACAGCAGAAGCAATTATGGATGAGATTGGAAATCTGATCAAAAACCATGAATCAAAGTCTTCATTACTTGACAAATAATTGTAAATATTAGAAGTTATAAAAAGAACATATAAGTGTATTGTTGTTTTTGGATTATAAGGAGGGCTATTTGTATGAGTGAATCTAGTAATGAAATGCAACAGGTAAACGTAGGCGATATTCTTACAGGAACTGTAGTAAAGGTAGATGACAAACAAGTTCTTGTAGATATTGGATATAAAACGGAAGGGATTTTACCGATAAGTGAATTGTCGAGTCTTCATATTGAACAAGCAAGTGATGTTGTGAAAGAAAATGATACACTTACTTTAAAAGTTAAAAAAGTGGAGGATGATGAAGTAATCCTGTCCAAAAAAGCTGTTGATGCTGAAAAAGCATGGGAAACATTAGAAGAAACATATAACAATAATGAAGTATTTGAAACGGAAGTAAAAGAAATAGTTAAAGGCGGATTAGTGGTTGACGTTGGTCTGCGTGGCTTTATTCCCGCTTCATTAGTGGAAACATATTTTGTAGAGGATTTTACTGATTACAAAAATAAAACACTAACTGTTAAAATTGTTGATCTCAACAGAGAACAAAATCGGGTTATACTATCCCATAAAGATGTAGTACAGGAAGCTGCGAATATACAAAAACAACAATTAGTCCAGACTCTTGAAGAAGGTCAGGTTTTAGAGGGGACAGTTCAGCGACTGACCAGTTTCGGTGTATTCGTTGATCTTGGGGGAATTGATGGACTTGTTCATATTTCCCAATTGGCACACGAACATGTTGAAAAGGCTTCTGATGTAGTTTCAGAAGGCGATACAATTAAAGTAGAAATTCTATCCGTAGACAGGGATAATGAACGTATTTCTCTTTCACGTAAAAAAACACTTCCTGGACCATGATCAGGTATTCAGGAAAAGGTATCAAGCGGAGATGTACTGGAAGGAACAGTAAAACGTCTTGTTACATTTGGTGCTTTTGTTGAAATTTTCCCTGGTGTTGAGGGACTTGTTCATATTTCTCAAATTGCCAACCGTCATGTAGGTACACCACAGGAAGTTCTTGAGGTTGGTCAGGAAATAAAAGTAAAGGTTCTGGAAGTTAATGAAGAGGAAGAACGGATGTCATTAAGCATCAAGGAGTTAGAACAGGAACAGGAAGCAGCAGAATTTAAACAGTATGAAAAAGACGAAGACCAATCAGGTTTCCAACTCGGCGATTTCATTGGAGATAAACTGGATAAATACAAATAATATATTTATTATAGAAAAGCCCTTCCTTAATCAGGAGGGGCTTTTGCTATGGTTCTTTAGTGCAACCATTACAGTTGATATATTATGTGCAGTAACTTAATATGAGCGCTGGTCTACCGCTGCGGAAATACACTCCGCTGGGTATGGCTCGCTTTACTTTGATAAATTGTAAAAGCCAAAAGAACCCCATGTCATAATAGGTTTCTTTACACTGTACCAGCGTTTGATTGGAGCGGAGGGCAGTCGACTCCTGCGGGAAAAGCAACGGCTGAAGACCCCGCAGGAAGTGGTCTTCTTCCGAGGAGGCTGAAGCGTTGCCCGCGGCTAAGAAGACACTGCGAAAACGAACTTTTTGAGCAGATGTCGCCTTGGTACCCGGAGGTGTGAAAGCGACTGCCCGTAGCGGAAATCAAATGCGGCGGTTACGTCGCAGTTTATATTTATAATGACACAATTACCAAAAATTTTTTACAAACCAATCCTTAGTTTTAATAATAATTGTGATTACACCTTTCTTTTGCTAGAATTAGTAAAAGCTGAATCAGTATTAGTAAATGTCAAATTTTGTGACAGGAAAAGAAAGGATGTTCCTTTCATGAGGAAATCTGTTGTAGCAATTGTAGGAAGACCAAATGTAGGTAAATCAACGATATTCAATAGACTGGTTGGGGAAAGGATATCCATTGTTGAAGATATTCCCGGTGTTACCCGTGACCGGATTTATGCACAGGCTGAATGGCTGGCATCAACCTTTAATCTTATAGATACAGGTGGTATCGAAGTTGGTGACGAGCCATTACTGGTACAAATGCGGGAGCAGGCTGAAGTTGCTATCGACGAAGCAGACGTAATTATTTTTATGCTGAATGGTCGTGAAGGCATTACGGCAGCCGATGAAGAAGTTGCGAAACTATTGTACAGATCAAATAAACCTGTTGTCGTTGCAGTCAATAAAATGGACAACCCGGAGATGAGACAGGAAATATATGAATATTATTCTTTAGGTTTTGGAGAACCATTTCCTATTTCAGGCTCCCATGGACTTGGGTTAGGTGATTTACTCGATGCGGTTGTTGATTATTTCCCTGAAATAAATGACGATGTCAAGGAAGATGATACGATATATTTTAGTGTGATCGGACGACCGAACGTTGGGAAGTCATCATTAGTTAATTCCATTCTTAATGAAAACCGCGTCATAGTAAGTGAAATCGAGGGAACAACGAGAGATGCGATTGACAGTCAATTCAGCAAAGAAGGTCAGGAATTTATAATTACTGATACTGCCGGGATGCGTAAGCGCGGGAAAGTTTACGAAAACACTGAAAAATATAGTGTGTTGCGTGCCCTAAAGGCAATTGAACGATCCGATGTTGTTGTCGTTTTAATTGATGCCGAAACAGGAATAAGAGAACAGGATAAAAAAATTGCGGGCTATGCACATGAAGCTGGAAGAGCAGTAATAATTGCTGTGAATAAATGGGATACAGTTGAGTCCAATGATAAGATAATGAAGGAGTTTGAAACGAAAATCCGTGCTCATTTTCTTTTCCTTGACTATGCACCGATTGTTTTTCTTTCAGCAAAAACTAAAAAGCGATTACACACGCTCATTCCAGCGATTAAATCAGCTAGTGAAAACCATGCAAAACGCGTCCAGACCAATGTGCTGAATGATGTAATAATGGATGCACTGGCTATGAATCCGACTCCGACAGTTAAAGGAAAGCGATTAAAGGTGCTTTACGCAACCCAGGTTGCAGTCAAACCACCCAGTTTTGTTGTTTTTGTAAATGACCCTGAGCTAATGCACTTTACGTATGAACGCTTTTTGGAAAATAGAATTAGGGATGCTTTCGGTTTTGTTGGTACACCAATAAAAATATTTGCAAGAAGACGTCAATAAGGAGGAATTCAGTTGAGTAAAGCAGCAGTATTGGGAGCAGGGAGCTGGGGAACAGCTTTGAGCATCGTTTTAGCAGATAATAAACATGATGTTCGCTTGTGGACACATCGTAATGAACAGGCTGAAGCAATTAATACGACACAAAAAAATGAAAAATATCTGGACGTTGAAATACCGGAACAAATTTATGCAACGTCCGATTTAAAAAAAGCAAGTGATGATGTATCTGCAATCGTTTTAGTTGTGCCTACAAAAGCAATACGTGATGTTTGCAAACAATTGAATGAGTTGCTCACCCATAAGCCAACAATTATTCATGCATCAAAAGGGATTGAACCGGAGTCGCTTAAACGGGTTTCTCAAGTAATCAGCGAAGAAATGGATGATTATACGTACGAAGATATTGTTGTGTTATCCGGACCAAGTCACGCAGAAGAAGTGGGCAATAGGCAACCAACAACAGTAACCGTTTCATCCTTAACCAATAAGAATGCTGAACTGGCACAGGATTTATTTTTTAATGAATCATTTCGAGTCTACACAAGTCCTGACATCGTGGGAATTGAACTTGGTGGTGCATTAAAAAATATTATTGCACTTGGTGCGGGTATATCCGATGGTTTGGGATATGGTGACAATGCCAAGGCGGCCCTGATTACAAGAGGATTAGCGGAAATTACCCGATTGGCATCATCACTTGGTGCAAATCCGTTAACCTTTCTGGGACTTCCGGGTGTCGGTGATTTGATTGTTACATGTACAAGTGTTCACAGCAGAAATTGGCGTGCGGGAAATATGCTTGGAAAAGGACAAAAACTGGATGACGTATTGGATCAGATGGGGATGGTTGTTGAAGGAGTAAGAACTACTAAAGCTGCGAGTCAATTTGCCCGTGAACAGCAAATTGAAATGCCAATTACTAACGGAATATATCAGATTCTTTTCAATGAAATGAAACCAAGTGAAGTAGTCGATCAACTGATGAAACGAAATAAAAAAGAAGAAATGGATGATCTGGCTGCATTGATTAGCTCAAGCTATACAAAATAACACGCTAATTTCTTCCTTGCATATAATATGTTGAATTAACTATGCAAGGAGGCGAGCATGTGAGTGATTTTCAGGATAATCTTTTTGATAAAATCCAAAAAGACGCAAATGTAAATCCCGAAGAAATTTATAATGTAGCAAATTCCGTAAAACATGCAGATTTTTCGGATGAGGAAACAGTCAGGAATCTGGTGCAGCAATTAGCTTTGATTGCGGATAAGCCGATTTCCAAAGCCAAAGAGGATCAAATCGTTCAATCCATTACAAATAACAGTATGCCAATGGATATGCAAACTTTAAATCAAATGTTCAAAAAATAATCATATTTGGGCAAGTGAGGATACATTAATGCGTATGCTCGCATAAAATAAATCGCACAAGCATTCATGGATAGAGTTGCTGTGGGTATTATTTAGTCAAACCGGGATGAAGCCAGCCCCCTTTATCCCGGATTTTTATGTGTCTGGATACTGCTTGTTGCTGTAGCCTTATGTTATAATACGTCTTGCAAGAAATGATTGGGAGTGAAAAAATGTCACAGAGTATGATGAATATGTGGATTTCATTTGCAGGTATGGCCCTCCTGTTACTTTCCATTGGGCTGATACTGCTTAGCAGACATAAGTTAAAAGGTTTCCTGGCAGGAATTGTGTCACTCTTAGCTTATATTTCCTTGATACTTGGTGGAATAATTATTTTATATATTGTCTTTAGTGGTCCGACGGCATAGGAGGATAGATGATGAAGAAAAATACATATATACAGGCGGTAAATGCATTTTTGATCGTATTTTTATTAAGTGGATGTCTTTATCCGGAAAATGAACTATCCAAGAATAAAGTACCTAATGAAGCTCAGCTGGAACAAGTTCAATCAGCAGTTGATACGTTCAGGGAAGAAACTGGCGGTCTTCTGCCAATCAGGACCAAACCAAGTGATACACCCATATTTCAAAAGTATTTAATTGATTTCAAAAAGCTGAAAGAACGAAATATAATAGCTGAAATACCTGGAACTGCATTTCAAAATGGTGGTGTATATCAATATACAATTATTTACCCTGAAGAAAATCCGCAAGTGAAATTAATTGATTTACGGGTAACCGATGCGATCAGAGAAGTAAATGTTAAGCTTGAAATATATCGGTCGGAACATATTTATCCACCTTATGGTCAGGAAGTTGCAGATGGGATCTTCAAATTGGATTATAAAAAGCTGGGGCTTGAATCAGAGCCATATGTAGTTAGCCCATTTTCACAGAAAAATTTGCCGATCGTAATGGATGCGCAAGGAAAACTATATGTCGATTATCGTATTGATTTAAATAATGCTTTAAAAAAGTATGATCATAATTATGAAGCTGGGGACGATATTCGTTATCTGTTAGCTGAAAATACACCTTTTGTACCAGCATATTCATTGCCATATACCATTAAGGATGGTGAGCCTGTTTTTAATACACCTGAAAAATAATATCATAATAAATCCCTTGCAACATATATTGTGTTGCAAGGGAATTTTTTATATTTAAGGGCTAAATTATATTTTTTATTTCTTTTAAACATAATTAAGTCATAATTTGATAGGACAACATCATAGACTTGTAATGTCAATTATTCGTAGTTTGTTTTGTTTACCATTAATGGAAAAGGAGATCGGGAGGGGATCGTTTGGAGAGAGTTGATATTTTTAAAGATATTTCGAAACGGACGAATGGAGATATTTATCTAGGGATTGTAGGTGCTGTGCGGACCGGTAAGTCGACATTCATTAAGCGTTTTATGGATTTGGTAGTTTTACCGAATATTGAGAATGAGAGCGAGCGGGATCGGGCACATGATGAAATGCCTCAGAGTGCTGCCGGAAAAACAATTATGACAACAGAACCTAAATTCATTCCCAATCAGGCCGTTTCAGTACATGTGGACGAAGGACTTGATGTCAATGTTCGTTTAGTGGATTGTGTTGGATATGCTGTTAATGGTGCGAAAGGATTTGAGGATGAAAATGGACCAAGAATGATTAACACACCTTGGTATGAAGACCCAATACCTTTTCACGATGCAGCAGAAATCGGAACCAGAAAGGTAATACAGGAACATTCTACGATCGGAGTTGTGGTAACAACTGATGGAACAATCGGTGAAATTGAACGTGCTGATTATCAGGATGCAGAAGACAAAGTTGTCGAGGAACTAAAAGAAGTTGGCAAACCTTTTATTATGGTTGTTAACTCATTAAGGCCCACCAGTCAGGAAACGGAATTGCTGCGCCAGGAATTATCTGATAAATATGATATCCCGGTTTTGGCGATGAGTGTTGAAACAATGACGGAACATGATGTTTACAATGTATTGAGAGAATCACTTTATGAATTCCCTGTACTGGAAGTTAACGTGAATCTCCCAAGCTGGGTAATGGTACTGAAAGAAGACCATTGGCTGCGTAAGAATTATCAGGAAGCAATACAGTCCACCGTCAAAAATATTCGTAGATTGCGTGATGTTGACCACATAGTTGGTGATTTTACAGATTATGACTACATTGAAAACGCAAACCTCGCAGGGATGGAAATGGGTGAAGGAGTCGCAGAAATTGACCTGCACGCTCCAGACTACTTATATGATGAAGTACTGAAAGAGATTGTTGGGGAAGAAATCCGCGGCAAGGATCACCTTCTTGAACTGATGCAGGACTTTGCCCATGCAAAACGTGAATATGATCAGGTAGCGGGTGCACTGCAGATGGTAAAGCAGACTGGATATGGAATTGCAGCTCCAACATTGGAAGATATGGAATTGGATGAACCGGAAATTATTCGTCAAGGATCAAGATTCGGTGTCAGACTAAAAGCTGTTGCACCTTCCATCCATATGATAAAAGTGGAAGTAGAATCAGAATTTGCTCCGATTATAGGTACAGAGAAGCAAAGTGAAGAGCTGGTAAGATATTTAATGCAGGATTTTGAAGAAGATCCATTATCCATCTGGGAGTCTGACATCTTCGGCAGGTCCTTAAGTTCAATTGTCAGGGAAGGAATTCAGGCGAAAATATCATTGATGCCTGAAAATGCAAGATATAAATTAAAGGATACGCTTGAACGAATTATAAATGAAGGTTCGGGCGGATTAATAGCAATTATTCTGTAGCAACTATAATTAGTTGCTATTTTTTTTCACTTTAATAAAGTATAAATCAATTTTCTAAGGTTTAATGGATAAGAAAAACTGCGGTATTTGCTATAAGACAAGGCAAATGCCGAGTTGTTCCAAATTTTTTTATAAAAACGGCAGGAATTTGCATATAAGTGTCGTATATCCTTTAAAGAGCCATTATACTTAGGCTGCAATACTACTCTCTATTGAATTGGCTATTTTTACCAATATCTGTAAAAACGCATAACTAAAATGGGAAAATATAGCTAAATATCAAATAAAAACCGAGAAAATAGGTATATATTGTTGAAATTTGTTCCAATCTCGGTTAATATAAGCCTTGTCATCAATGAATTTGGTGGCACTAAGTATAAAAAATGGCAATTTGGGAACAAATGAAATTAGATTAAATTTGTTCCAGTGTCTATTGAATTTTTGGGAGGAGGTGAATGTCATGAATAAAACAGACTTAGTAAATGCAGTCGCAGAAAAAAGTGATCTTTCTAAAAAGGATGCTACAAAAGCTGTAGATGCAGTTTTTGAATCTGTCATGGATTCACTTAAAAAAGGTGAAAAGGTACAATTGATCGGATTCGGGAATTTCGAGGTACGTGAGCGTTCAGCTCGCAAAGGCCGCAACCCGCAAACTGGTGAAGAAATTAAAATCCCGGCAAGTAAAGTTCCTGCATTTAAACCAGGAAAAGCCCTAAAAGAAACTGTTAAGTAATTTGTACATAGGGCGAAAAGGGCACGTAAATGCGTGCCCTTTTTTCTTTGTTCTTTTGAATACTCAGGAGGGATCTCATGAATAAAGATGATTTTTTTGTTATAAAAGCAATGGAAGACGGAGTAAATGTTATTGGATTAACCAGGGGGTCTGATACGCGTTTCCATCATTCTGAAAAGCTGGATAAAGATGAAATCATGATTGCGCAGTTCACTGAACATACCTCTGCTGTTAAAGTTAGAGGAAAGGCTGTAATCCAGACAAGCCATGGTGAATTAACAAACGAATAAAACATATTTAGTGCTGAAGTCTCCATACTGCTGAGTTAACTTTTAGTTATGGAAGATACACAAATTATGCTATAATGGCAATATCATTAAGGAATGCATGAAAGGGCACAGGTGGTTGTTTTGCAAACATCCAGTATGGAGATGGGAAAGCTTAAAGCATTGATTAGAGAAAGAATGCATCATTCATATATCGAAAAATACGTACAAATCCCGGAATTGAATGAAGATAAATTATTTATTTTAAATGTAATTTTAAATAATACCGAATTATCAGAGGATAAAAAGAAGAGTTATACAGTTTCTATTATGCTTGTCCAGATGGCGCTTGACACACATGATTTGGTTCCAAAGTCAAATAACACCGAGCAAAGTAATACAGAAAGAAAATCAAAGCAATTATCGGTTTTAGCAGGTGATTACTACAGTGGATTATATTATTTGATCCTATCTGAAATAGAAGATGTGGAAATGATTCAAATACTTGCTTCGGCAATTAAAGAAATCAACGAATATAAGATGCAATTATACTATGGTGACATTGATTCAGTTGAAACGCTTATACGGATTGTCAAAAATATTGAAACGCGTTTAATCACGCGTGTTGGTGAGTTTATCGGTGAATCATCTGTAACTAAAATTGCTGCAGAATGGATATTAGCAAATAAATTGACTGAAGAAATGAAGCAAATGGCGTATGACAGTTCTTCCCAATTGCAGGAAGTCTGGTTCAAACATTCTCCTTCAACAGATAATATAACTATCCGGAATGCTGCAGAATCATTCATTCAAAAAGAAACAGAATGGGTAGAATCATGGATAACCCAATTTCCAAAGCATCTGGAACCAATAAAACCACATATCCTTGATAGAATTTTACACAGATCAATTGCGGAAGAAGGGTAAAGCATGCATCAACGATCTAAAGAGGAACGTGTTCATCACGTTTTTGAAAAAATCTATGACAATTATGACTCCATGAACTCGATAATCTCTTTTCAACGGCATAAGGCATGGCGGAAAGATGTGATGAAACGTATGAATGTTACCAGCGGTTCAAGGGCGCTTGACGTATGCTGTGGTACCGGAGATTGGTCTATCGCTCTCGCAGAAGAAGTTGGAAGCAGCGGTGAAGTTGTCGGCCTTGATTTTAGCCGCAATATGCTATCTGTAGCTGAACAAAAAAATGAAACCCTAAACTACAATCAACTTCAATTCATGCAAGGTAATGCAATGAAACTGCCATTTGAAGAGAATTCCTTCGACTATGTAACAATTGGATTTGGTTTGCGCAATGTGCCTGATTACATGAATGTGTTAAAAGAAATGTACCGTGTAGTAAAGCCCGGTGGAAAAGTAGTATGTCTTGAGACATCCCAGCCAACAATGATCGGATTTCGGCAGGGGTACTATTTTTATTTTCGCTTTATTATGCCTTTATTAGGCCGGTTGTTCGCAAGGAGTTACAAAGAATATGCGTGGCTGCATGACTCAGCAAAAAGTTTCCCGGATAAAAATGAACTGAGACAGATGTTTCTGTCTGCAGGCTTTTCGCATGTTCAAATAAAGAGCTATACCGGTGGAGTTGCCGCCATGCATATGGCCACAAAACAATCACAATAAAACAGGAATTCAGGGTAAAAGGTGACTTGCATGAAATTAACGAAAACATACGGACATTTAAAAAAAGAATTGGATATAATTGAAGACGCCTTAAATGACGCTATTCAGGCAGACCATGCTATTTTGCGGGAAGCATCGACTCAATTGCTGCAGGCTGGGGGGAAGCGAATTCGCCCTGTTTTTGTTTTGTTAAGCGGACAATTCGGGAACTATGATATTGATCGAATCAAAAAAGTGGCGGTCTCACTTGAATTAATACATATGGCGTCATTGGTCCACGACGATGTAATTGATGACGCTGAATTGCGGAGAGGCAAACCAACCATTAAACAATTGTATGGAAACAGGGTTGCTATGTACACAGGTGATTACATATTGGCCAGTGCCCTTGAACATATAACAACGCTGACAAAACCATCTGCTCATCGTGTACTCTCTAATACAATGGTTCAGTTAACTTTAGGTGAAATTGAGCAAATTAAAGATAAATATAATTGGGATCAGAATTTGCGTAATTATTTACGAAGAATCAAAAGAAAAACTGCTTTGCTGATTGCAACCAGCTGTAAATTAGGTGCAATTGCCACTGATGTTCCGGAAAGGGATGCTGAAAGGCTGTTTGAATACGGATATTACATTGGGATGTCCTATCAGATTATCGATGATATTCTTGATTTTACTGCCTCCGAGAGCGAACTTGGTAAACCGGCCGGGAATGATCTTCTGCAAGGAAATATTACATTGCCAGTGCTGTTTGCCATGAAAGAGGAACAGTTTAACCAATTATTACGAAAAACTTTTGCCGATCCTGATAATGTTTCCAAAGAAGAAATGAATCACTTAATTGAACAATTGATACAGACAAATGCAATTGAAGCGTCATATAAAGTAAGTGATCATTACCTGGAAAAAGCTTTGCGGTCATTGGATTCGATTCCCAATAATAAGCCGAAGCAAACGTTGCAGAGTATAGCTAAATATATCGGTAAAAGACGTTCATGATTGGATTGTTATTTTGATAAAAGTCTGTTAAAATTTTATCGGTTGGAACTACAATACATACTAAAAGAGGTGTAAACAATGGAAAAAACATTTTTAATGGTAAAACCAGACGGTGTTCAACGTAATCTTGTAGGAGAAATTGTAAACCGTTTTGAAAGAAAAGGATTTAAATTAGTTGGTGCTAAGCTTATGCAAATTTCCAATGACCTTTCAGAGAATCATTATGGTGAACATAAAGAAAGACCATTTTTTGGTGAATTAGTGGAGTTTATTACTTCCGGACCAGTATTTGCTATGGTGTGGGAAGGTGAAAATGTTATTGCAACTGCCCGCGACATGATGGGTAAGACAAACCCACTTGAGGCTGCAGCAGGAACAATTCGTGGCGACTACGGCATGACTGTTGGAAAGAACGTAATCCATGGATCTGATTCACCTGAAAGTGCAGAAAGAGAAATCAATTTATTTTTTGATAACAATGACATTTTGTCTTATTCAAAACAGGATACTTCCTGGATTTACTAAGCTGCTGAGCCTCCGATTTATCGGAGGCTTTCTTAAAAGAGGTTGTTCAAAAGGGAACGAAAAGAGGCGTAATGGGGATGTCTGAGGAGTATTTGGAATTCGTCACGAATATTAAGCGAAAATTGGGGATTGATTTAACGCTGTACAAGGAAGCGCAGATGAAGCGCCGACTAACTTCATTACGAAATAAACGCGGCTACCCCAGCTTTAATCATTACTTTTCCGAGATTATTAGCAATGACATACTTCTTAAGGAGTTTTTGGATCGGATAACGATTAACGTGTCTGAATTCTACCGTAATCCAAAAAGGTGGGAAGTATTAAAAAATGCTATTCTTCCTGAATTAGTCAATAAAAGGGAGAAGCTTTTTATTTGGAGTGCAGCATGCTCTGCAGGTGAAGAACCATACAGCATTGCCCTGTTGATTAAACATCATCTTCCGAATGCCGAATTTCAGGTTTTAGCAACAGATATTGATGAAAATGTACTCGAAAAGGCTAAACTGGGTGTATATACGGAACAATCACTTAAAGAGCTGCCAGAAATATTAAAACATAAATATTTTACTTATGGACAAGGCTTATATCATTTAAGTAATGAGATTAAGAGGCATGTCCGTTTCAGAAAACATAATTTACTTGCAGATAAATATCCAAAGGCAGTTGACTTAATTTTATGCCGCAATGTGCTGATCTATTTTACCGATCAGGCAAAGGATCGAATATACCATCATTTTTCCAAGTCTTTAAGGCATAATGGTGTATTGTTTGTTGGCAGTACCGAGCAAATATTCAGTCCAAACAAATACAACTTATCACTCGCAGATACATTTTTTTATAAGAAGGATATTGTATAAGTACGTTTGTCACCAGAACAAGCGTATTTTTATTATTTGGCTGTTTTCGTAAATTAAGTTTTTTAACCACATAGTTGATATAAAATGCGCAGTGACCGCCGCGTTTGATTTCCGCTCCGGGCAGTCTCTTTTACACCTCCGGATACCAGGGCGACATCTGCTCAAAAAGTACGTTTTCGCAGTGTCTTCTTAGCCGCGGGCAACGCTTCAGCCTCCGTTGCGAAAACCACTCTGCGGGGTCTTCAGCCGTTGGGACTGCGATTACTCGCCCCACCGAAAACCTTTTGCTTTCCCAGCAGGAGTCGACTGCCCTCCGCTCCAATCATACGCTGTTGTTATGTGCTAATCTAAAGGTTGTCTTAGGCTTATGATAACAGCAATTGAAACGTTATTCATCTAACCCAGCGGAGGAAATACATGCCCCTGCATCAGGGGTATGCCGACGTTGGCCGACGAGGCCGGTTTTAGTCGGCCTTCCTTCTTACGGGAGCAGAGGCCTAGGTGAGACCACTGAGTGCGCCAGCACGAAGGGGGCTCATCAGCCGCCCACGGAAAGCGTAGTGTATTTCCGCAGCGGTGATATAGCACTCCATAATTAAAAAAAGTTACTGCGCATTATATAGATTTTGTGCCAAAAGTAATAAACTTTCATAAACCACCTTATTTTTTCAATATTTTTTTATTAAATACAACAAAAATAAAATGAGATATGATATAGTTATACAAAATTCCTGACAAGGAGGTTGTTTCATGCGGTATTTAACAGCAGGTGAATCACACGGTAAACAGTTAACAACAATTATTGAGGGAATTCCATCAAATATGCCGCTTGTTAAGGATGATATTAATGAATCATTGCTTCGCAGGCAAAAAGGTCATGGACGTGGAAAAAGAATGCAAATAGAAAAGGACCTTGTGGAGATAACAAGTGGCATCCGTCACGGTTATACACTGGGGTCACCCATTTCACTCGTCATACATAATAACGATTTTAAACATTGGGTGGATATTATGGGAGAAGACCCATTTGAGGAAGATAAAAAAATCAGACGGACAATTTCCCGTCCCAGACCAGGTCATGCGGATTTAAACGGTGCATTAAAGTATGGACATCGTGACATGAGGAATGTTCTGGAACGTTCATCAGCACGTGAAACCGCTGCAAGGGTTGCTGCAGGGTCAGTAGCCAAAACGCTTCTTAAACATTTAGGAATAGAAGTTTCTGGATATGTTAAGGAAATTGCCGGAATTGTGGCCAAAGAAAATTCTGAATTAACAATGGATGAACGAAAAACTGTTTCCGAGGAATCACCTGTCCGTACATTGGATAAAGATGTTGAGCAGCAAATGATGGATGCAATTGACCAAGCCAAAAAAGATGGTGATTCAATCGGTGGTGTTGTCGAGGTATATGTTGAGGGAATGCCAGCCGGTATAGGTTCCTATGTACACTATGACCGGAAGCTGGACAGTAGAATTGCCGGGGGTGTAGTCAGTATTAACGCCTTTAAAGGGGTTGAGTTTGGACTTGGATTTGAGGCGGCGCGGAAAAATGGCAGTCAGGTACATGACGAGATTGCCTGGGATGATGATAAAGGGTATTATCGAAAAACCAACCGCCTTGGTGGATTTGAAGGGGGAATGACAACCGGTATGCCTATCGTTGTCAAAGGGGTAATGAAACCAATCCCCACACTGTATAAACCACTAAAAAGTGTTGATATCGAAACAAAAGAGACTTTTACCGCCAGTATTGAAAGATCGGATTCCTGTGCGGTACCTGCTGCTTCCGTTGTGATGGAACATGTAGTTGCCTTTGAACTTGCTAAAGCAATTACGGAACAATTTCCAAATGACCAGTTCCCGAAATTACAAGAAGCAATTAAAGCATATCGCGAAGAAATAAGGAGCTTTTAAATGAAAGTCACTAAAGTGGTATCATCCTCTAATATATACAATGTTTACGTAGGTGAAAAACTCCGGAATGAGCTGGAACAGTTTTTACCTAAAAAATATACATCTGTATTCATTGTAACTGATGAAATAGTAGCAAATTATTATTTGGAAGATGTTAAAAGTAGTCTATCCAATTCAAATGTTATTTCGTCAGTAATTCCACATGGTGAAAAAACGAAAAACATTGATACGTTTTATCAGCTTCACACGGATGCATTGCAATATGGCCTGGATCGTGAATCACTTATTATTGCACTTGGCGGCGGTGTTGTTGGGGATGTGGCAGGCTTTGTTGCAGCAACTTATATGCGCGGGATTGATTTTATTCAGATGCCGACAACGATCCTTGCCCATGACAGCAGTGTCGGCGGAAAAGTCGCGATAAATCATGAACAGGGAAAGAACATGATTGGCAACTTTTATTCACCGTCCGCTGTTGTCTTTGATGTGGAAACACTTCAGACTTTAGACAAAAAGGAAATCAGGTCAGGTTATGCAGAACTTGTCAAGGAAGCATTGCTTGCAGATGCAGATTTTTTTAACAGTATATTGGATTCTGATTTGTCCACGCTTACTATGCTGGCAATGTCTGACCATATAAATAAGGGAATAGCAATAAAAGCAACAATCGTGGAGTCTGATGAAAAGGAAGCAGGAATACGAAAGTATCTTAATTTAGGACACACCATGGGCCATGCCTTGGAAGCATTATTAGGATATGGAGACCGAACACATGGGGAAGCAGTTGCAATTGGATTATTATTTGCCATGCATGTCAGCGAACAATACTTCAAAGTTAAGCTCCCATATAAACAACTTAGTAAATGGCTTAAAGACAACAACTACCCAATAGAGCTTCCAGCTATAAATACACATCATATACTAAATAAAATGAAATTGGATAAAAAGACAGTTGATACCAACATTCAGATGATTCTTCTATCGAAAATTGCAAAACCGGAAATCGTTGAAGTTAATGATGCAGATCTTTTAATTTATTTGGATTCATTTATTAATCGATTAGCAAATTGAAATTAATAAAGGACAGGTGGGTAATAGATGGATAGTAAACAGATTTTGAATGAATTAACTCCATACAAACAAGGAATGCAAATTAAAGATGTAATGGAAGAATATGGGTTGGAGCGAATTGTGAAACTGGCATCAAATGAAAATCCATTTGGTTACTCAAAAAAGCTTGATGATTATTTTTCAAAACAATTTCCTTCGTTCGATATTTACCCGGATGGATATACCGCAGAATTAAGAAGTGCACTCGCAACCAAATTAAAAATTACTGAAAATCAGCTTGTTTTTGGGAGCGGGACAGATGAAGTTGTCCAAATGGTTGCTCGTGCTTTTCTATATCCGGGAGTTAATACAGTTATGCCTTCCCCAACATTTCCGCAATATAAGCATAATGCTTTAGTAGAAGGGGCTGCCATCAAAGAAGTTCCGACATTAAATGGATATCATGATTTACAGGGAATGCTTGATGCAATCGATGAGCATACCAATGTGGTTTGGCTATGCTCGCCTAACAATCCAACAGGAAGTGTTATACCACGGGATAAGTTTATGGCTTTTATGGAAAAGTGCCCTGAACGAGTCCTTGTAGTTTTGGACCAAGCTTACTATGAGTATGCTGACAAGGATATGGACTTGAATGCAATTGATCAGCTGTCAAATTATGAAAATTTATTGATTCTGCGCACATTTTCCAAAGCTTATGGGTTGGCTGGGTTACGCATCGGTTATGGTATAGCAAACAAAGAGCTGATTGAAAAGCTGGATGTTGTAAGAGGACCATTTAACACTTCTTCCTTTGCACAAAAAGCTGCACTAATTGCATTGAATGATGATGATTTTATTGCAGATACAGCATCCAGAAACAGATCTGTAAAACAATCATTTGAAACATTTCTTGACTCTATCGGATGGCATTACTACGACTCCCAAACAAATTTTCTGCTGATTTCGACTCCTGTCAGCGGGGATGAAGTGTTTCAATATTTATTAAAGAATGGATTTATCGTGCGCTCGGGTGAAGGAATTGCAAGTCCTAGGACGATTCGTGTAACAATAGGTAAAGAGGAAGACATGAAGCAATTGCAGGAATTATTGCATCAATTTCATTTGGAATTAACTAAGGGGACATTGAAATCGTGAAAAGAACAATTTTTATAATCGGATTAGGACTGATTGGGGGTTCATTAGCCAGAAGTATTGCTAAATCTAATGAAAAACATATAATTGGCTATGATGTGGACCAGCACACCCTTGATTTTGCACATATGAATGAAATCATTGATGAATCAAGCACAGATTTTACGGAATCAGCACAACAAGCCGACATTATTATTCTGGCAACACCAATAACCGAAACGCTTTTCTTTATTAAAAAGTTAAATCAAATCCCATTCGACCATGAAGTTATTGTAACTGATGTTTCATCCGTTAAGAAGCCAATTATCGATGCAGCTAATGAAATATCAAATGAACATATTACTTTTATTGGCGGACATCCAATGGCCGGGTCTCATAAAAAGGGTATACAGGCCTCAAAGGCACATTTGTTTGAAAATGCTATTTATGTACTTACTCCATCTGAAACTTGTTCGGACACTTCTATTAGTGCAATAAAAGAAGTACTGAAAGCGACAAAAAGTAATTTTATTACACTTCAGGCAAGTGAACACGATGAAATGACCGGGGTAATTTCCCATTTCCCTCATTTGATTGCATCTTCGCTTGTTCACCAGGCAATAAAATGGGGAGATACGCATACTTACATTCCGAAGCTTGCTGCCGGTGGCTTTCGGGACGTCACCAGAATTGCATCGAGTAATCCTGAACTGTGGCAGGATATTTTTTTCCACAATCGGGGGAAAATGTCCCAGTTACTTCAGGACTGGATAAATGAGATGACGGATATTAAACAATTAATTGAACAAAACAGTAAGTCCGAAATAATTAAATACCTTAAACAGGCGAAGGATTATCGTGATGGCCTGGGAACAGCGAAGAAAGGTGCCATACCGTCATTCTTTGATTTGTATGTGGACATCCGGGACCAGACCGGTGCAATTGCTTCCGTCGCTAATGTTTTAGCTGAAGAGGATATAAGCATTACGAACATAGAAATATTGGAAATTCGGCAAGGGATTACTGGTGTGCTACGATTAACTGTTTCAACAAAAGAGGCACAGCAGAAAAGTTATCAGATTTTACATAAAGTTGGCTATGAAGTAATGCTTGAAAAATAATGGTCATGGCAAAGGAAGTGAATAGTGTTGAAAAATATGAAGTTAACACCAAGTTTGCGTTCCTTAACCGGGGAACTGACAATTCCCGGAGATAAGTCTATTTCACATAGGGCGGTTATCCTCGGCTCACTTGCTGAAGGAACGACAAAAATAACTAACTTTTTAAATGGCGAGGATTGTTTGCGAACTGTTGCCGCATTCAGATTATTGGGTGTAGAGATTGGAGAAGAGGGATCAACACTGCATATTCATAGTAATGGTTATTCGAAATTTAATGAACCGACTGAACCCATCTATTTTGGCAACTCGGGGACAACCGCCAGATTAATGCTTGGCGTGTTGGCAGGACTGCCTTTTTTCACTGTTGCACACGGCGATGCTTCGTTGACAAAACGCCCCATGGACAGGGTAGTCGTTCCTTTAAAAGAAATGGGAGCATCTTTCAATGGCCGCAATAATGGCAATTATTTACCGTTGGCTATTAATGGCGGGGAACTTAAAGGAATGCAGTACACAATTCCGGTGAAAAGTGCCCAGGTTAAATCTGCTTTATTATTTGCCGGGTTATTTGCTGATGGGATAACTGAAATTATTGAACCAGCCGCAACAAGGAATCATTCGGAAAATATGCTGGAAGCTTTCGGAGCAAATATAACCAGACAAGGAAATCAAATAAATATTAATAATGGGCAACTGAAGGCGACAGATGTTCACGTGCCAGGGGACATCTCTTCTGCAGCATTTTTCATTGCAGCTGCAGCAATCGTTCCGGAAAGTAATGTAACCTTAATTAATGTAGGACTCAATGAAACCCGAACCGGAATCATTGATGTGTTAACAGATATGGGAGCTTCCATTACTATTTCCAACAAGCAAACAGTCAGCGGTGAGACAATTGGTGATATTACAATCAAACATCAAAATCTAAGAGGAACTGTAATTGAAGGAGATATCATTCCACGTTTAATTGATGAGCTGCCAATTATTGCCTTAATTGCTACACAGGCTGAAGGCAAAACAGTTATTCGTGATGCTGCTGAACTGAGATTAAAAGAAACCGATCGCATTGATGCAGTAGCTGCCGGCCTTACCCAATTAGGTGCAAATATTGAACCAACAGAAGATGGAATGATAATACACGGTGCCAATCAGTTAAATGGTGGCTTTGTTTCTTCGTACAATGATCACCGAATTGCAATGATGCATGCGGTTGCCTCACTGATTGCAAATGATGATGTTACAATAGATGATGTTTCTTCAGTTGCCATCTCATATCCAAATTTTTTCCGTGACCTCGAGTCAATTTGTAATTAAATGCTGTTTGATACACAAAAGATATATAATGCGCTGTAACTTTAGATGAGTGTTAGACCACCGCTCCGGAAATACACTTCGCTTTCCGTGGGCGGCTGATGAGCCTCCTTGCTCCTTCGTCGCTGCGGAGTCTCATCTAGGAGTCTGTCCGATGGAATAATTTTTGTGAATATATATGCACTTACACTGAATAATCAATGTATATTCCGCCGTATTTCGAATAAAAATACGACAATTTCACTTCGTCGGACAGCCTCCTAGGCCTCTGCTCCCATAGGAGTCTCCGTGTATTTCCTCCGCTGGGTTAGATGAATAACGTTTCAATTGCTGTTATCATAAGCCTAAGACAACCTTTAGATTAGCACATAACAACAGCGTATGATTGGAGCGGAGGGCAGTCGACTCCTGCGGGAAAAGCAAAAGGTTTTCGGTGGGGCGAGTAATCGCAGTCCCAACGGCTGAAGACCCCGCAGGAAGTGGTTTTCTTCCGAGGAGGCTGAAGCGTTGCCCGCGGAAAGCGACTGCCCGCAGCGGAGATCATTCGCGGCGGTTAATGCGCATTTTATATCTGCTTCGCGGTTTGAAAGTAAAAAAATTACGAATCTAATTAAATAATTCAATTCGTTAATTAGCAGAATCTGTATCGGGCAGATTCTTTTTCATTTGAACAAATATGCACTTTTATGTATGATGAAATTCACCAGATAGTTATGTAGAAAGGATGTTCATTGTGGACACCGAAATCATGGAAGCCGTTCATTTAATGGAAAGTAAACAAGCAGAAAAAGCAATTTCAAAATTAGATAAATATTTACCTAAAGCTGATGATGAAGAAAAATATACGATAGCTGAATTGTATATCCAATGGGGGTTCTTAAAAGAGGCTGGTGAGGTACTGCACGAATTACTGCAAAAGTATCCTAATGAAGGTGAAATCAAGATAATGCTTGCCGAGGTTTACACTGAGTTGGAGAAGGATGAAGAAGCTATTGAGTTATTGAATGAAATTGAAGAGGATGACCCGGCCTATGTCCAAACATTGATTCAATTAGCGGATTTATATCAGGCGCAGGGACTGTTTGAGGTTGCGGAACAAAAGCTGCTGACAGCCAAACAGTATGAACCAAATGAACCGATTATTGATTTTGCACTTGGAGAGCTGTTGTTTTCCACTGGTTCGTACAGACATGCCATCACATACTATGAAAAAATCTTGCCTGTAACGAATGAAATTGCAAATGTTTCAATAAATGACAGACTGGCAGAAGCATATGCGGCATCCGGGGAATACGAACGTGCTTTGAGTATTTTTCAGGAAATAGATAGCGAAGATCCGGATACATTATTTAAATACGGCTTCACTGCACTTCATGCTGGCCGCACAGATATTGCAATAAAAGCCTGGGAGCAGGTAATCGAACTTGACAAGTATTATCATTCTGCCTACTATCAGTTGGCCAAGGCGTATGAGGATGAAGAAATGATAAACGAAGCTTATAGTACCGCCAAAAAAGGTATAGAAGTTGACGAATTTAATAAGGAGCTTTACTTTTTTGCCGGAACGCTTTCACATCAGCTGAATGAAGATACTGAAAGTGAAAAATGGGTGCGTGAGGCAATCGCGCTTGACCCTGACTATAAAGAAGCAATTTTATTTTTAATTGAGCTGTTTAAAAATCAAAATAACCATGAAAGCATTGTTGAATTAATTAATGAGATCAAAGAGTTAGGTGCGAGTGATCCACTGTATGAATGGGAGCTTGCACGCGCATATAATGAAATCGAATCATATGATAATGCATTAAAACACTATATGGAAGCATATAATAGCCTAAACCAGGATAGTGATTTCCTTAAAGAATATGGATATTTTCTAACTGAAGAAGGGAGGATGGACACAGCAATTCCTGTATTTGAAGAATATTTGAAGCTTCAGCCATTAGATGCCGACGTTGAGGATTTTGTTATACGGTTAAAGCAGACAACAGAAAATTAATTATGTTGCTTAGGGAGGTTAAACATACGAATGCAAACTCCTATTTCCGTACAGGATAAAAAAAGCTTTATTAAATGGTTTTTAAACAATTATCAATTAAAAAAGCGTGAAAGTGTCTGGATTTTAAATTACTTGGTCAATCACAAAAAGATATTATCAAACGTCCATTTTGTCCGCGAAGCAAAATTTTGTCCAAGAGGAATCGTTATAACAAGTCATTGTTCTGAAGAGGTTCCTTTTCGTTTTTATAAAAATCAATTGGTAACTACTGATGCAGAAAAGTCATTTCATGATATCCGTATGAATCAGCATGAACCGTTATATATTCAATTGAATTTTAAAAATGCTAACCAGAATATCTATTATGCAGCGGTTTTAGTTGAAAATCCATTTATTCCGGATGAGTATTTCATCACACAAAAGGATCAGGAACTGGCGAAGCAGCTTTTGGATAAAATGATTTATGAGTACCATAGAAATATATTGCAGGAAAAAATAGACCTTGCCTTGGATGAAAGGGACCGACAAGCCTTTCAAAAACTTGCGAAAGAATTACATAAACTTGAATATAGGCAATCGTATCAACCTAACAGCTGAGGCAATAGGTTGATTTTTTTTATTTAAATAAGATAAGATTTAAATAATGGTCATAATTTTTTCCGATTGTTAAAGAATAGATAGAAAGGCAGGAAGTATACTATGAAATGGAATAATAAAGATTTACAGGAATACATACAGGCTAAAGAGTATGTTGATACTATTATTGTTCCGCTGTTGCCATTTCACTTATCGAAAGACACAGAATATGTAAAAGACGCTTTTCAGCGCGAGGTATTAGATGCCTTTACACACGAGCTGGAAAAGGAACTTACGGGGAGGGTGATGCTGACCCCAGTGTATAATTACATTAAATCTGCCAGTAAAGATGAGGAAATCGAGCGAATCAATTCATGGGTTGATGAGATTGAAAAACAGCCATTTACTTACATTTTCCATGTTACGTTTGATTCTTCATGGAAAAAAAGTGAGCAATTACTAAAAGGTACATTATTATGGCTTCCCGGAGCCGGAAATGCTTCGCAGACAAATGACTTACGACCGGTAATCCGCAGTCAGGTTGAACAAGTAAGTGAGCTTATAAAATCCTACTGGAGCGATAA
The DNA here is from genome assembly GCF_902806455.1 of Virgibacillus doumboii. GTDB lineage: Bacteria > Bacillota > Bacilli > Bacillales > Amphibacillaceae > Lentibacillus > Lentibacillus doumboii. The sequence continues at coordinate 1,730,847 of NZ_CADCWQ010000001.1, forward strand.
AGATTAATCTACATAATTAACCCTTTTCTCATCCATTTTACGAAACTTTTGTTACAATAATGATTATATATTGACCGGACAAACAGTTTGCGCTATTATGGTAATGTCCTAGTAATCTGATTAAATTTAAATTGTCCGTGAAAAATGTATAGAGGGGGGAAAATCATGAGTGAAGACAAGAAGCAAGTATCCCGTCGTCAGTTTTTAAACTATACCCTTACAGGTGTTGGCGGTTTCATGGCAGCAGGTTTGATGGTATCGCCACTCAGAATGGCAATTGATCCCGTTTTGCAGAAAGAGTCAGCTGCTGGAGACTTGGCAAATGTTGGTTTGTCTGCAGATGATATTACAAATGAGCCACAACGAGTGGATTGGGAAATCAATCAGGTTGATGGCTGGTATGAATCCAAAGTTGGTAAATCTGCATGGGTATATAAAGATGATAATGGTGATATCGTAGCACTTTCCCCAATTTGTAAGCATTTAGGCTGTGTTGTTTCATGGGAAGGTAGCGATGATTATCCAAACGAATTTTTCTGCCCATGTCATGGTGGACGCTATTATAAGAGCGGTGAGAACGTTCCAAATACACCACCAACAGCAGCTTTGGATGTATATGAACACAAAGTGAAAAATGGGATGTTGTTCCTTGGTAAAGCACATCCACAAGGGGAGGCGTAACAGTATATGCTACAGAAGATATATGATTGGATTGATGAACGCGTAGATATTACGCCTTTATGGCGCGATATTGCCGATCATGAAGTACCTGAACATGTTAATCCTGCCCATCATTTTTCAGCTTTTGTTTATTGTTTTGGAGGATTGACATTTTTCGTAGTAGTTATTCAGATTTTGTCAGGTATGTTCCTGACGATGTATTATGTTCCGGATATTGAGAACGCTTGGAGATCTGTTTACTATCTGCAAACTGAAGTCGCGCATGGTCAGATTGTTCGCGGCATGCATCACTGGGGTGCCAGTGTTGTTATTGTAATGTTATTACTACATACATTGCGCGTATTTTTCCAGGGTGCTTATAAAAAACCACGTGAACTAAACTGGATTGTTGGTGTTCTTTTATTCTTCACCATGCTTGGTCTTGGTTTCACAGGTTATCTATTGCCTTGGGATAATAAGGCTTATTTTGCAACACAGGTTGGACTTGAAATCGCGGAACAGGTACCGTTTGTAGGTGATGAAATAAAAACATTACTCGCTGGTGACGAGGAAATTGTTGGCGCCCAGACGCTTGCAAGATTCTTTGCAATCCACGTATTCTTTTTACCTGCCGCATTATTCGGTTTAATGGCAGTGCACTTCTTGTTAATTCGTAAACAGGGAATTTCCGGACCACTATAAAATAAAAGGAGGTTAAGCCGTGCATAAGGGTAAAGGAATGAAGTTCGTCGGTGACTCACGTATTTCCGCCGAACGCAAACCAAACATACCAAAAGATTACTCTGAATATCCTGGCAGAACAGAAGCATTTTGGCCCAACTTCTTATTAAAAGAGTGGTTGGCCGGATCTGTATTTTTAGTTGGATTTTTATGCTTAACACTTGCACATCCATCTCCACTGGAGGGAATGGCTGATCCGACTAACGCATCATATATACCACTGCCGGACTGGTACTTTCTGTTCTTATATGAACTTTTAAAATATGACTTTGCGAGTGGACCATATGTTTTATTTGGTATTTTGATAATCCCAGGACTTGCATTTGGTGGGTTGCTATTGGCTCCATTTCTTGACAATGGACCAGGAAGACGACCACATCAACGGCCAATTGCGGTTGGTATGATGTTATTGGGATTGGCTTCTGTAATTTGGCTGACATGGGAATCATCATCAGCTGTTAACTGGGAGCAGCGTGCTGAAGCCAATAAACCAGTTCATCCATCTGAAAAGGTCGAAATTAACAAGGAAGATCCCGGGTATGCAATCTATGAGAATAATTGCATGAGTTGTCATGGTGAAGATTTATCAGGGGGGGCAGGACCTCCATTAACCGGAATTGATCGATCAGCTGATGAAATTGCCAAGATTGCCCGTGAAGGTGTTGGTTCAATGCCACCGGACCAATTTACAGGATCTGATGAGGAATTGCAGAAATTAGTTGACTTTATTGTTTCAGTCAACGAAAAAGCAAAATAGTACATGTTTAATATGAGGACACCTTTGCCAAACGTCGGTGAAGGTGTCTTTTAACATTAATGTGTTTGATGAAGAGGGATTATAGATGATTAAATACATACTTCTGGATAAACGGGTTTTAATTTTATTATTCGTTATTAATTTATTTGGAACTGCTTATGGTTATTACTGGTATCGCTTCCAGCTTGCGGAAACACCTGATATATTTTTACTGTTTGTTCCGGACAGCCCGACTGCAAGTTTATTTTTCACTGTGTTTTTACTGTTTTTTATTTTTAACAAAAACACCCCATACATAGAGGCACTGGCTATTATTACATTGTTTAAATATGGTATTTGGGCAGTAGTCATGAATTTATTAACGTTATATGTTGAGGGTACTCTGAGCTGGACCGGATACATGTTAATGTTTTCACACGGAGCAATGGCAATTCAGGGATTATTATATGCTCCATTTTACGCCATAAAACTGCGGCATATCGTTTTTGCCGCAGTCTGGACACTGCATAATGATATAATTGATTATATATTTGAAATGATGCCGGCGTATTCTTCTCTAACCGTATATATGAATGAAATCGGTTATTTTACGTTTTGGCTTAGTATTTTATCGATATTCATAGCTTATAAACTAACAATTAAACCTGCTAATTCATTAACGTAAACCTGTTATATATTGCAATCACCGCACATACATTAGTTGAAGAAGATGTTATGTGAGGTGATCTCTATGAACTTTTCTTCCGTTGGTAAACACATGATTATTTTGATCATAGGGATTTACATTTTATTGATAATACCTGTAAAAACCCATGCTGAAGGACAATCATTACTTATCGGAGCTAAGACAAATACTGAAATGGCACCCTTTTACTGGATGGTGGCAATTGTTGGTGGATGCATCGCCATTACATTAACTTATGTGAGCTGGAGAAAATATAAAGGTGAAAAAAAGAAACAAATTAACAAAGATTCAAACAGTTGACTAAATATCAGTTTTTGACTATAATTGACCATATGGTATTTACTTAAATAACGATGGAGGAATGAACATGCTAGCTGGTCTCGGTGGATATATAATATACATTGCTTTGTTATTGATAATACCTATTTGGGCACAATCAAAAGTAAAAAGTACGTATAAAAAATATTCCAAAAAAGCAATATCATCACATATGACCGGTGCAGAGGTTGCCCGTAAAATCCTTGATGATAACGGTATATACGATGTGGATATTCAGGAAACAAAAGGGATTTTATCCGATCACTATGACCCACGTAAAAAAGTTGTTAGATTGTCAAAAGGAAATTACCATGGTCAATCAATGGCCGCTTCAGCTATTGCAGCTCACGAAGTAGGACATGCAATCCAGGATGCACAGGATTATGCATTTCTGCGTTTCAGATCCGCACTTGCTCCTGTTGCTGCAAAGGGCTCAAATATTTCATTCTTCTTTATTTTGGCTGGTATCTTTTTTGGAATGACAAATATGCTGCTACTTGGGATTATTTTCTTTTCCGCAGCAGTACTGTTCCAGTTGATTACATTACCTGTTGAATTTGACGCCTCGAACAGAGCAATGGGACAGTTGGTCTCAACAGGTGTTATCCGAAATAATGAAGAACGTGAAACGAAAAAAGTTTTGAATGCTGCAGCTCTAACCTATGTAGCTGCCGCTCTGGTAGCCGTAGCTGAATTGGTAAGATTTATTTTAATCTATGCTGCAAGCAACGAATAAACAAAAGGGATGACATGAAGGATGTCATCCCTTTTACTGTTTTGGATATCTCTCTTCAATGCTATAATCGTTTCCCAGTGCAAAAAAGTGGCATTGATTATATTAAAATAGAATGCCACTTTTTATCTTTCGCAAACGATAATAGTAGTGAGAAGTGTTTTAATCTTCAATTGGATTTTTATTTTCATCCAATGTAAAACCTTCACCGACAACGTCATGGACAGAGCTAACTGCGACAAATGCATGTGGATCGATTGCATTTATTAAATTTTTTAACCTTACGATCTCATTTCTTCCAACGATACAATACAGAACATCGCGTTTTTCACCAGTGAAACTGCCTTTACCGTTTAATACAGTTACACCGCGATCCATATCTTTAATTATTTTTTCAGCTATGACATCACTATGACCGGAAATGATTGTCGCTCCACGTGCGGAATAAGCACCTTCCTGAATGAAATCAATCACTCTGGCACCGATGTAGACAGCAACTAGGGTATACATACCTTCTACCCATTCCAAAAAGGTAATCACGGAGGTTGTGATAACAATAAAATCAAAAAGGAACATTGTTTTACCCATGCTCCAACCAACATACTTATGGACAAGTCGTGCAATGATATCAACACCGCCTGTAGTGCCGCCATACCGGAAAATGATCCCCAGTCCGACGCCGATGAACACACCAGCAAATAAAGCAGCAAGTGTCATATCCGATTGTAAATATGTGGGGAAGGGATTTATTTGAAATACATATAAAAATATTGATACTGCAACAGTTCCGATAATCGTATATAAAAAAGTGTTTCGGCCTAGAAATTTCCATCCAATAAAAAATACTGGGACATTCAGAATAATGTTTGTAATAGCAGGGTCCCATTCCCATAAGAAATAGAAAAGTAATGTTATACCAGTAAATCCGCCTTCACCAAGATTATTTTGCATATTAAAGTGAACGATACCAAAAGAAAAAATAGCAGACCCCAGCAAAATAAAGATAATGTTTTTAATCTTTAGTCCAAATATCATTTATAAATCCTCCAATCTTACATCTGCGTTGCAAAATGACACTTTTATTATTATAGACAATTAACGCATGCACTACAATCAATACAAAACGGTTCAGATAAATAATTTGTCAAATTAAGGCTATTTAGCTACCATTAAAAGAGATTAACAAATAGAGGAGCATTTATTATGTCAGAAGAAAAACCAATATATAATACAACTGAAATTCAACAACGTGTAGATGAATATATCTCTCAATTTAAAGAAGGATACTTTTCTCCTCTAAGTCTTATGGCAAGATTAACCGAAGAAACTGGAGAATTAGCACGTGAAGTGAATCATTTCTATGGAGAAAAACCAAAAAAATCTATCGAGACGGATAAAACTGTTGAAGAGGAACTAGGAGATATCATCTTTGTTCTAACCTGTTTTGCAAATTCACTTGATATCGATTTATCGGAAGCATTTGAACGATCAATCAGCAAAATTGAGACAAGGGACAAAAACCGCTGGACACGTAAAGAATAAACGACACAGTTTATCAACATAGGAGGCACTAATCATGAGTATAAACATAATTATCGCAGGACCACGGGGTAAAATGGGTTCGGAAGCAGTTCAGATGGTCAACAATGAACAATCATTTGATTTGGTTGCTTGTCTTGACCGCAAAAATAACGGAAAAATCATGAAAGATCTTGACGGGCTTCCGGATCTGGATGTACCAATTTATGAAGATCCTGAACAATGCTTCCAGGAAGTGGATGCAGATGTTTTTATCGACTTAACTGTTGCAGAAGCAGGTTTTGAGCATACGAAACTGGCATTGTTGTATAATATTCGACCGGTTGTTGGAACATCAGGATTTACTTCTGACCAAATAAACGCCTTAGCTGATACGGCAATCACGAATAACATTGGTTGTATTATTGCTCCAAACTTTGCTGTAGGTGCTGTATTAATGATGCAATTTGCAAAAACAGCTGCAAAATATCTGCCTGATGTTGAAATAATTGAAAAACACCATGACCAAAAATTGGACGCCCCTTCAGGATCAGCAGTTAAAACTGCCGACCTGATCAGAGAAACAAGAGAAAGTAAAAGACAGGGGCATCCAGATGAGAAAGAAACGTTAAAAGGTGCAAGGGGTGCAGAAACAGATGGAATCAGAATCCACAGTGTACGATTGCCGGGTCTTGTTGCTCATCAGGAAGTTCTTTTTGGCGGTCCTGGTCAAACATTAACAGTGAAACATGATTCTTATAATCGCGGATCATTTATGGATGGGATAAAGCTATCCGTAATCAAAGTTATGCAGTTAAAAAGATTAGTATATGGATTGGAAAATATACTTGAATAGGTGGGATTCGATGAAGATCGCATTAATTGCACACGATAAAAAGAAACAGGATATTATCAATTTCAGTAATGCCTATAAGCATGTGCTAAAAGATCACCACTTATTTGCAACGGGAACAACTGGAAAACAAATAACGGAACAAACCGGGCTTAGCATTCATCGATTTCAATCCGGGCCGATTGGCGGCGATCAGCAAATAGGGGCAAAAATTGCCAACAACGAAATGGATGTTGTCATTTTTTTCAGAGATCCGTTAACCGCTCAGCCGCATGAACCTGATGTAAGTGCACTTATGCGGCTTTGCGATGTTCATTTAATTCCATTGGCAACGAATCTTGCTGCTGCAGAAATTGTAATCCGTGCATTGGCAAGAGGTGACTTCGACTGGCGAGAGATAGTAAAACAGAGCGGACAAGAGGGAACAGACTGATGAAAAAAATCGGTGTTACATGTTATCCAACAATTGGCGGATCCGGAATTATTGCGACAGAACTCGGAAAAATGATGGCAGAACAAGGTCATGAGATTCACTTTATTACCTCCAGTCTGCCTTTCCGGTTAAATCGGGTTCATACAAATATTTACTTTCATGAGGTGGAGGTCAGTCACTATCCTGTTTTTCAATATCCACCATTTGACCTTGCCCTTGCCAATAAAATGGCTGAAGTTATCGATCAGGAAAAACTCGATATTCTTCATGTCCATTATGCGATGCCACATGCCATCTGTGCTATCTTGGCCAAAGACATTGCCGAACATGATGTAAAAATCGTTACCACGTTGCATGGGACAGATATTACTGTTCTTGGGATAGATCGTTCCCTGAAGAAAATGATCAGACACGGCATTGAGAAATCCGACGCCGTAACTGCTGTCTCAAATAGTCTGGTAAAACAAACAAGGGAAATGCTTCATGTAAATAAAGATATTAATGTTGTCTACAATTTTGTTAATGAAGAAGAGTATACTAAAAAAGATTTGCCGGAAATCAGACAACAATATGGTATCGCTCCTGATGAAAGGGTAGTTATCCATATTTCCAATTTTCGAAAAGTGAAACGTGTAAATGACATTATACATACCTTCTATAAAATCCAGGATAAAATCAAAGCAAAATTACTTTTGATAGGGGATGGCCCGGAATACTCTGAGGCGTATCAGCTGGTCGAGAATTTGGGGATCACAGATAAGGTGTTGTTTTTAGGAAAACAAAAAAACGTCAGTGATCTGCTGTCAATATCCGATTTGAAATTGTTAATGTCTGAAAAGGAAAGTTTCGGATTGGCGTTACTGGAGGCGATGTCCTGTGAGGTTCCATGTATTGGGACAAATATTGGCGGAATTCCCGAAGTAATAAATCATAATGAGACCGGCTACATAGTTGAACCCGGAGATACTGAACAGGCAGCGGAATATGCGATTCAATTGCTAGGAGATGATTCACTATTGGAACGCTTCTCCAGTAAAGCACTGGCACATGCCAGAAATAATTTTTATTCATTGGATATTGTTCACCAATATATTAAGCTGTACGATGATATTATGAACAAAAATTAAAAGTAATAATGGTGATTCCTATGTTATTGACCGATCCTTTTATGGAAGCAAAAGAAATATTGGACTATATTGAAAAACATGATTATGAAGCCTATTTTGTTGGCGGTTGTATAAGGGACCTGTTGCTTAACCGTGAAATAGGTGATATCGATATAGCAACGTCCGCGCCACCGAGTGTCATTCAGCAGATATTCAATAAGGTTATCCCGGTTGGATTGGAGCATGGAACAGTCATCGTACGGCATCGTCATCAATCGTATGAGGTCACTACTTTCCGGGTTGATGGCGATTATTCTGACCAGCGGCACCCGGATACTGTAAAGTTTGTTCAAACGATTGATCAGGATTTGAAACGACGTGATTTCACCATTAATGCACTTGCAATGGACAAAAAAGGAAAGCTTATCGATTTATTTGATGGAAAAAAAGATATTGAGGAAAAAGTAATACGGACTGTCGGCAACGGATATGACCGATTTATGGAAGATCCTTTACGCGTCATACGTGCACTTCGTTTTTCAAGTCAACTCGGGTTTTCCATAAGCAATGAAACATTATCAGACATGAAATTGGTTAAAAGTGAGACGGAACATCTTGCGGTTGAGCGGACATGTGCCGAAATCACCAAATTATTCGCAGGAAATCATGTTAACAATGGTATTTCTTACTTAATAAATACAGAAGTATATAAGTATCTTCCTGTTATGATAGAATATCCATATATCATTAAACTTTTTCCAAATAAAATGAAACCTTTACAATCATTCAGTTCAGTTATTGCATTTTTTCACTATTTGGATCCGGCAATCAGTATTCATTATTGGGTGAAGGAATGGAAATGCTCAAATAAAATTAAGTATGGAGCTCTAAGCTTATATGATGCACTAGCCTACTATAAAAATAACGGAGTGGACCGTTGGCTTGTTTATAGCTTACCATCCGCATACTATGAGGAATTCAGCGTATTAACTGATATTTTATTTCCGGATAAAGTAACGATGGAACAAATAAATTCAATAGACATAAGAGTTCCGATCAAGTCAAAAAAGGACCTTGCAATAAACGGAAATGATGTGCGTGAAATGTTTCCTGAGATAACAAGTGGTCCATGGATTCGGAATACATTACATGCAATTGAAATGGAAGTTGTTATCGGCAAAATAGCAAACAGTAAAAACGATCTGAAGGAATGGATAAAATGGAATCAACACGTAACAGATTAATCGAACTGCTGGAGACCAGTAATGATCAATTCGTTTCCGGGCAGTCATTATCTGAGAAATTGAATATTTCCCGCAGTGCAATATGGAAACATATGAAAGAGCTTGAAAAAGACGGGTATCAAATTGAAGGAGTTTCCCGGAAAGGATATCGGATTGTCAACTCACCCGATAAGGTCAGCGTAAATACAATTCAATGGGGGTTGAAAACGGACTGGCTTGGTAAAAAAGTTATACATAAATCGTCAACAACAAGTACTCAGCAAATCGCCCATCAGGCTGCCAATGAAGGTGCAGAGCATGGAACAGTGATCATAGCTGATGAACAAACAAAAGGGAAAGGAAGAATGGAGCGCCAGTGGTATTCCACAAAAAACAAAGGTATATGGATGAGCATTATACTCAGACCGAATCTTCCACCGGTTATGGCGTCCCAATTAACATTACTGTCAGCGACGGTTCTGGCAGATGCTATAACTGAACATACAGATTTAAATCCCAGGATAAAGTGGCCAAACGATATTTTAATTAGTCACCGAAAAACGGCAGGTATTCTTACGGAACTGCAGGCTGAGCAGGATCAGATTACGTATGTTGTAATTGGAATCGGGATAAATGTAAATCATGCAGCAGGAGATTTCCAGAAAGATATTAATAATAAAGCGACTTCTTTATGTTTGGAGTCAGGGGTTAGATGGAAAATCAGGGACCTTATCCAGCATATATTACTGACATATGAAAAACGTTATGATTCGTTCATGAAAAATGGTTTCCCGGAAGTAAAACACAAATGGGAAAACTACGGCTACAGAATCGGGGAACAAATTAAAATCAGGACATTACATAAAGAATGGGAAGCAAAATTTCTGGGAATTGCAGAGGATGGTGCATTACTAACAGAGACGAGTGAAGACGGGATCAAAAAACTATATTCAGGGGAAATTGAATGGTTTACAAAGGGAGGGGAGCAAGTATGAAAAGTAGACTGGATTTTCAAAAAATGAAGGAAGAGGATAAGAAAATATCGATGATTACTGCATATGACTATCCTTCTGCAAAGCACGCTGAAGCGGCTGGTGTAGATATGATCCTGGTTGGTGATTCATTGGGGATGGTTGTGCTTGGGTATGATTCCACAGTAAAAGTTACTGTAGATGATATGGTTCATCATGCCAAAGCTGTCAAGCGTGGTGCGGGCAATACATTTGTGGTGGTTGATATGCCGTTTATGTCTTATCAAGTTTCACTGGAGGAATCATTGCGAACTGCCCGGGATATTTTCCAACAGACAGGTGCACAGGCTCTCAAAGTGGAAGGGGCATCGGAAGAAATACTGGAACTTGTTAGACGATTAACAGATGCCGGAATACCTGTTGTTGCTCATTTAGGATTAACTCCGCAGACGGTCAACGTATTGGGCGGCTATAAAGTACAGGGCAAAGATAAAGAAGCCGGTGAGAAACTGCTCCACGATGCAAAACAACTCGCCAAAAGTGGTGCTGTTTCACTGGTATTGGAATGCGTACCGAAAGAACTTGCCGCAATCGTCACAAACGCTATTTCCATTCCAACGATCGGAATAGGTGCAGGTATTGATTGTGATGGTCAGGTTCTTGTCTACCATGATATTTTAATGTATGGAGTGGATCGATTGCCGAAATTCGTTAAAGCTTATACGGATTTCAACAAAGTTGGGAAAGAAGCATTGGAGAAATACATTACTGATGTTAAAAACAAATCCTTTCCGCTGGATGAACATTCATTTCATATTAAAAATAAGGAACTTTTACCAAACGATTAAGAGGGTAGAGATAACGATGCAGATTATCCGTTCAGTAAGTGAAATGCAGCAAAAAATGATAATGATAGGTCGGGAAAACGATATCGGCTTTGTAGCAACAATGGGCTATTTTCATGAAGGTCATCTTGCATTAATAAAAGAGGCTGCAAAAGATAATGATGTAGTGGTTACCAGTATTTTTGTCAATCCGCTGCAGTTTGGTCCCAACGAGGATTATGATCAGTATCCCCGTGATGAGGAAAAGGATGTTAAACTTGCTGATGAAGCTGGAACTGATATTCTATTTTTGCCCGATGTAAACGAAATGTATCGTGTAAAAATGGCGATAACAATGGTAATTGAGGAACGAGTGAATGTATTATGCGGCCGCTCTCGTCCTGGTCATTTTGATGGAGTTGTTACCGTCTTAACGAAATTATATAATATTGTTCGCCCTGATAAAACATATTTCGGATTAAAGGATGCACAGCAGGTTGCAGTAGTTGATGCCCTGATAACTGACTTGAATTTTCCAATTGAATTGATTGCATTACCAACTGTTCGTGAACATGACGGATTGGCCAAGAGCAGCAGAAACGTTAATTTATCAGATGACGAACGAAATGAAGCTGTCTGGATTTCCAGGGCATTGGCTCAGGGACGCGATTTAGTTGTTGACGGAGAAAAAAATCCTGCTAATATTGTAAAAGAGGTTAAAGATACAATACGTAAAAAGACTTCCGGGAAGATTGATTATGTGGAATTATTAACCTATCCGGAATTACAGCCAATTCAATCTGTTGGACAGCAGGTAATATTGGCTGCAGCTGTTCATTTTAACAGGGCCCGGTTAATTGATAATGTCCTGTTTGATGCAAATGGCAGATTGATTAAAAGTTTACAATAGGGGGAAGTTGCATGTTCCGCACCATGATGAAAGCAAAATTGCATCGTGCTTGGGTAACAGAAGCCAATTTAAATTATGTAGGCAGTGTAACAATTGATCAGGATATTCTTGATCAGGTTGATATCTTGCCGCACGAAAAAGTACAAATTGTAAATAATAACAATGGTGCCCGACTGGAAACATATGTGATTCCGGGAGAGCGAGGTTCGGGAATTGTTTGCTTAAATGGTGCCGCAGCAAGACTTGTACAACCCGACGACATTGTTATAATTGTGTCATATGCACTTGTTTCAAATGATGAGTTAGCATCATTTAAGCCTAAGGTTGCCATCATGAATCAAAATAATGAGATCGAGCAACTTATTGAACAGGAACCACCATTAACTGAAATGTAATGTTCATTAGGTTTTTAATGTTAACTCTTATCAGATTTTATGATAAGAGTTTTTCTGTAAGTGTGTTTTTAGATATACTCTTTCCAATGGCTGTTTTCCAAAGGATTGTGTTATTTATTTCATTTTAACGAATGATTTCCATTTCACAATTGACAGAAACTGCGAACCAAGGTGGGGTGCTATGACACCGCTCCGGAAATATACTTCGCTTTCCGCGGGAAGCTGGTGAGCCTCCTCGTGCTAAGGCACTTCGGAGTCTCACCTAGGCTTTTCTTCCCGCAGGAGTCTACGTATATTTCCTACGCTGGTTTCGTGCATTGAAGAAAAAGTGGTTTTACTATTCGGGGAGTATCGCATATTCCGGCTGCTGGCTTTGGTTTAAAATCATCACGAAAGGATAAATTGTCAATCCTACACCGAACTAGCGGAGGAAATACGCTGAGACTCCTGTGGGAGGACAGGCCTAGGTGAGACATCTGAGTGCGATAGCACGAAGAGGGCTCAACAGCCGCCCACGGAAAGCGAAGTGTATTCCCGCAGCGGCATAAAAGCACATAAACTTTTTTAAAGTAGTTTGCAGTTTATGTCATTTGCAATGGAAAATAACAAAAGTAACTAAAAACAGCTTTAAAGCAAAAATAAGTAATTAAATGAGAGTAAGGTGGAATTATGGACAGGAAGTATGTCGTTATTGACCTGGAAACAACAGGTCATTCACCGGCAAGTCATGACAGAATAATTGAAGTAGGAATTGTAGTTATCCAAAACGATGAAATTACTGATGAATTTTCCACTTTCATTAATCCAAAAATAGAAATTCCATCATTTATATCAAGTTTAACCGGCATAACAGATGAAGATGTAAAAAATGCTCCTGTATTTGAAGATAAAGCTCATGAAATTATTTCCATGTTTGAAAACAGCTATTTAATTGCTCATAATGTTCCATTTGATTTGAGCTTTCTCAATGCAGAACTCGATCGAATTGGATTTATTAAATTGAATAACCCTGTACTTGATACGGTTGAACTGTCCCGTATCCTTTATCCGCAGGCTCCAAGTTTCAAATTGGGCCAATTGGCGGAATATCTTCAAATCATGCATGATGAACCACACCGCGCTTTGTCGGATGCTTATGTCACGGCGAAGTTATTTCTTGAACTGAAACATAAAATGACTTCCCTGCCATATGAAACAGTTTCACATTTATTGAACCTGGAAAAAATGCTTAAATCCGATTTATACACATTGCTGCATGAACAAGAGCAGAAACTGGCTTTTTCAATGGATGAGGATAAGAACATGGATACCTACAGAGGGCTGGCATTCAGGTATATTGATGACGCCAGACCTGATAAAAGTAATGTTGATATAGCGTTTGGCAATTATCTTGATGATATATATGAAACAGATGGTACGATGCAGCAGCAGATGGATAATTATGAAAAAAGAAACGGACAAAGAGAAATGTCTGAGACTGTTTTCGATTCGTTTCAATCAGAGAAACATGCATTGATTGAAGCTGAAACCGGAACTGGTAAATCACTAGGCTATTTATTACCGGCTATATATGAAGCGGTATCGAATAAAAAAAGGATAGTTATAAGTACATATACAACACAATTGCAATCACAGTTAATGGATGAGGAAATACCATTGATTCGTAAACTGATACCTTTTCCGTTTAAGGTTGCTTTGTTAAAAGGAAAACAGCATTATATCAGTCTGGAAAAATTTGAACGTACATTAGCCTCCGGACAACAGGATAATTACGATATTACCCTTACCAAAGCAATGATACTTGTCTGGCTGACAGAGACAAAAACAGGCGACATTGATGAAATCCAGATGCCATCGAGTGGTTATTTTTACTATCGGAAAATTTCAACCGATGCAGAAGGTATAGTTGATCCATCAAATCCTTGGTTCTCCCGTTCATATTATCAAAAGGCACGTAAAAAGGCACAACAGGCAGACATCCTGATAACAAATCATGCATTACTATGCACGGATATGTTCAATGATTATCAATTGCTGCCATCGTATAATAAAGCGATAATCGATGAAGCACATCATCTGGAAGAAACGGCTTCAAAGCATTATGGTTTAAAACTCGATTATGTTAGTGTGCAGTATACATTGACACAAATTGGCACAACTAATGAGGGGTGGCTGGCAAAAGTATTAAAAAGCTACCAAATAAATCATGAATCCTTTCAGATGGATGAATGGAACGACATTGCTGGTAAAACTAAATATGAGGTTGACGATTTATTCCGTATGCTTTTTGAGTATGTTATTGAACAAAAGCAAAAGGATAAGACTTTAAGTGACATTGGCAGAATTCAGTACCGGTTTGATGAGAGCAAAGAAAATCCCGACCAGTGGAATGTTATCAAAGAAATGTCCAAGCGGATAATTTTTTACTTCAGAGACATGATCCATTTGCTGTCACAGTTAAAACAATTGCTTACAAAAGAGGAAAGCTTTGATAAGTATGTTTTGGAGGATCTCCATAACAGCATGACCGCACTGCAATCGGTTATCGACCGAATTGAGCAGTTGTTTTTAATGGATGAGGGTATTGCCAATGTAAAATGGATAGAAATCGAGGCATATGGAGCCAAAAATGCTGTTTACATTTACAGTGAGCCTACAGATATGTCCACGCTCCTGGCAGATGATTTTTTCGATCAAAAGGAAAGTGTCGTCTTAACAAGTGCTACTTTGACAATGAAGAACTCATTTTCGTTTATCATGAATCGGCTCGGTCTTTCATCTGATTGGACAATTACTGAAAAAATAAATTCACCTTTTTCGTATCAGCAACAGGTTCAATTAATGGTTCCAAATGATTTTCCGGATATTAAATATGGTAATCCTGATGATTTTATTTATTCCACTTGTGAAGCGATTTTATCATTGGCGAAGATTACAAAGGGAAGAATGCTTGTCCTGTTTACTTCCTATGATATGCTGAAAAAATCATATAACTTACTGAAAGAAACAATTGATATTAACAAATATATGCTGATTGCCCAAGGTATTTCCAGCGGCAGCAGGTCAAGACTAAAAAAGAACTTTCAAACATTTGATCAAGCTATTCTGTTGGGTACCAGTTCATTCTGGGAAGGAGTGGATATCCCTGGTGAGGATTTATCATGCCTGATGATTGTGCGGCTTCCATTCCAGCCGCCAAATCATCCGATTTACGAAGCAAAATCAAATTACCTGAAGGATCATGGGAAAAATGCATTCTTTGAGTTATCCTTACCAAATGCTGTTATCCGCTTTAAACAGGGATTCGGGAGATTGATTCGCTCAACTTCTGATCGGGGAATAGTATTTGTCTGTGATGCACGTGTTATGAAAGCGCGATACGGAAAATATTTTACCGAGTCAATCCCATCAGTACCGGTAACATACGACTCCACACAGAAATTAATGGATAAAGCAGAAGAATGGTTTTAAAATAAAAATAAAAAATACTGATGCACCGGCTGATGCATCAGTATGATCTGGTATGGGACAGGTAATTTTTGTTGAGATAAATAAAAATCAACCAAATTTGCGGGAATGCTTGTTATACTGTAATTGTGAGTTCATCTTATT
Source organism: Virgibacillus doumboii (assembly GCF_902806455.1). Classification (GTDB taxonomy): domain Bacteria; phylum Bacillota; class Bacilli; order Bacillales; family Amphibacillaceae; genus Lentibacillus; species Lentibacillus doumboii. The sequence continues at coordinate 1,746,586 of NZ_CADCWQ010000001.1, forward strand.
TATTCAACTTTATTTATAGTGTTAGCGTGAGCAGTGAACTGTATGAGTAGTAAAATATGATAAAACAAGAAGCATTTATTATTGGAGGGGAAATGATGGATAATGAAACTTAAATGGATAATCGGCATCGTATGTCTTTTTCTGGTTTCTTGTTTTATTTATGGTGTATTTTTGTATAATGATATCCAAAAGGACAAAACTGCTTCATTCAATCGTGTGAAAGAGGCAGTGATCCAGGAAACAGAATTGACTGAAATAGGAAAAGTTGAGCGATTTCACGGTAAAAAAGCTTATTATATATTACATGGTAAAACAAAAAATAATGAAGAAAAGATTGTTTTTTATCCGTTTAAGGCAGAAAATAAGGATTTAACAATTATCAGTAAGTCTGATATAGTACCGGAGGAAACCATCAGAAACAATTGGCGCGGGAAATGTAAAAATTGTGAGATGCATGAAATAGCACCAGCGATTGTAACGGATGATAATGATCCGGCATGGGAACTAACATATACAGATGAATCCAATCGGTTTGTCATTGATTATTTATCCATCTATGATGGTTCAAGAATTGAAATGATTGGCTTTAGAAGGATGTTTAAATAGGAAGGTGATTACATGGAATTAGCAGATAGGGTTAAAACATTGACACCGTCATCAACTTTGGCGATAACGGCAAAAGCTAAAGAATTAAAAAATCAGGGTTATGACGTTATCGGTCTTGGGGCAGGTGAACCTGACTTTAATACTCCTCAGTATATTATTGATGCAGCTGAGGATGCCATGATTAACGGTTTTACTAAATATACACCATCCGGAGGAATAATTGACCTTAAGAATGCAATTGTCGACAAGTTTAAACAGGATAACGGCCTCGAATATTCGAAAGAAGAAATAATTGTGACTACAGGCGCCAAACATGCTTTGTATACGCTGTTTCAGGTATTATTAAATAAAGATGATGAGGTAATTGTACCAGCCCCTTATTGGGTTAGTTATACGGAACAAATAAAACTTGCAGGTGGAAAACCGGTAATAGTCGAAGCAGATGAACAAAATAACTTCAAATTAACGTCGGAACAATTAGAACGGGCAATTACACCTAGAACAAAAGCCATGATCATTAATTCACCAAGTAATCCAACCGGAATGGTTTACGATAAAAATGAGCTTCAAAAATTAGGCGAAATCTGTCAGAAACATGAGGTTTTAATTATCTCAGATGAAATTTATGAAAAATTGATTTACACAAACGACAAGCATGTTTCCGTTGCACAGCTGTCTGAGCAACTTAAAAATCAAACCATTATCATTAATGGCGTTTCGAAATCACATGCAATGACAGGATGGAGAATAGGATATGCTGCAGGGTCGGAAAAAATTATTAAAGCAATGACAAATCTTGCATCGCATTCGACATCAAATCCGACATCCATTGCTCAATATGCAGCACTTGCTGCGTATCAGTCAGAAGAAGATCCGAATGAAGAAATGCGAAAAACATTCAGTAAACGGCTTGATATATTATTTCATTTATTGAATGATATTCCAGGTATCTCATGTAAAAAACCAAAAGGTGCATTTTATTTATTCCCAAATGTAAGAGAAGCAGTTAAAAGCAATGGTTTTAACACTGTTGATGAGTGGGTTAAGGCATTACTTGAAGAAGAGAAAGTTGCTTTAGTGCCCGGTTCGGGATTTGGAGCACCGGATAATGTACGTTTATCTTATGCCGTATCAGTTGAATTATTAGAAGAAGCAGCAAAGCGGATAAAACGTTTTGTTTTAAATCATCAATCATAGTTATTGGAGGTAATCTTTTGAAAACAACGATATCACAAGTGCCAAAACACGAAGGGGAAGAAGTAACAATTGGGGCTTGGTTGTCCAACAAACGATCAAGTGGAAAAATTGCCTTTTTACAATTAAGGGACGGTACAGGATTTATTCAAGGAGTAGTAGCTAAAAATGACGTAATGGAAGAAACGTTTCAACTTGCAAAAAACATGACTCAGGAATCCTCGATTTACATAACGGGTAAGATTGTCGAGGATAAAAGGTCTCCATTTGGGTACGAAATGCAGGTCAGTAACATTGAATTAATTCAGGAAGCAGTTGATTATCCAATTACTCCGAAAGAGCATGGGACTGAATTTTTAATGGACCATCGCCATTTGTGGTTACGTTCCAAACGTCAGCATGCAGTTATGAAAATAAGAAACGAAATCATTCGTGCAACGTATCAATTTTTTAATGATAATGGTTATGTTAAGGTCGATCCGCCAATTTTGACTGGATCTTCTGCTGAAGGTACGACTGAACTGTTCCATACACAGTATTTTGATGAAGAGGCTTATTTATCACAAAGTGGTCAGCTGTATTTGGAAGCAGCAGCAATGGCACTGGGTAAGGTGTTCTCATTTGGTCCAACTTTCCGTGCAGAAAAATCCAAAACAAGAAGACATTTAATTGAATTCTGGATGATTGAGCCGGAAATGGCGTTTTTGGATCATGATGAAAGCCTGGAAGTACAGGAACAATATGTCAGCTTTGTCGTTCAATCCGTGTTGGAAAATTGCAAGCTTGAACTGAAAACACTCGATAGGGACACAACAAAACTCGAAGCAATTAAGGCACCATTTCCGAGAATCTCATACGATGATGCAATTGAAATGTTGAAGGAAAAAGGATTTACTGATATCGAGTGGGGAGAGGATTTTGGAGCTCCACACGAAACAGCAATCGCTGAGAACTTTGATAAACCGGTCTTTATTACAAACTATCCGGCTGAAATTAAGGCTTTCTATATGAAACCGGATCCCGAACGCTCAGAAGTTGTTTTATGTGCTGATTTAATCGCACCTGAAGGGTACGGAGAGATTATCGGCGGATCACAGCGAATTGATGATCTGGAGTTAATGAAACAACGGTATGAGGAACATAATTTAACCGGACCGGCATATCAGTGGTACCTGGAACTACGTCAATATGGAAGTGTGCCACACTCAGGATTTGGCCTGGGCCTTGAACGAACAGTCGCATGGTTATCCGGTGTGGAACACGTAAGAGAAACGATACCATTCCCTAGACTGTTGAACCGTTTGTATCCTTAATAAAAAGTAAAATCCCTTGCAGAATGAAGAGGCAAGGGATTTTATAATCGTTTAATTTAAATTTCATGCTATACTGAGAAATGAGGTGTTCCATGTTATGACGAAATCCATTTCATTTCAGGATATTTTATTGAATCAGGTTCAGGTTCCTGCAAGATTACTTGAGAATTATGCTTCGGTCGGATTGAATGAGAAAGAAGTAATGGTTGTTTTACAGATTTTCCGCTTTCTTCAAAAGAAAGTTGACTTTCCGACACCTAATGAACTTTCATTACATCTAACCATCGATGAGAAGGAATGTTCAAATATTTTACGTACACTGATTCAGCGCAACTACCTGTCGATTGAACAAATGAAAAATGAGCAGAATCAATTAAGTGAGGCGTACAGTTTAAATCCGCTTCTGGAAAAACTTTTTTCGGTGGAAGAACAAAAGAAGCCTGATGAAGACGGAACTATATTCATCTTATTTGAACAGGAATTTGGCAGACCGTTATCACCATTTGAAATTGAAATGATCAATACTTGGCTGGATGAGGACGAGCTTGCACCTGCTCTGATTAAAGCTGCCCTGCGTGAATCGGTATTAATGGGAAAACTTAATTTTAAGTATATTGACCGAATTCTTCGCGAATGGAAAAAGAAGGGTATCCGTTCTGTAGAACAAGCGCGGGAAGCAAGTAAATCATTTCATAATAATCAGGCTAAGCAAAATGATACCGGAACAAATAAAAAAAGAGATACATCATTTTATTATAATTGGCTGGATGGGGAGGACTAAGAAATTGTTGAATAAAACACAGGTTAACTACTGTTTGGATGTAATGAAGGAGATGTTCCCCGAGGCACAGTGTGAACTTCGTCATGCCAATCCGTTTGAACTGGTTATTGCTGTTTTATTATCTGCCCAGTGCACGGATGTACTTGTAAACAAGGTTACTGAATCATTGTTCAAAAAATATAAGGAGCCGGAAGACTATTTAGCAGTTTCTCTTGAAGAATTACAGCAGGATATTAAGTCTATTGGCTTATATCGAAACAAGGCAAAAAATATTCGTAAACTCTGTCAAATGCTGATTGATGACTATGGCGGGGAAGTACCAAGGACAAAAGAAGAATTAATGAAACTTGCCGGAGTGGGCAGAAAAACTGCCAATGTGGTGGCCTCTGTTGCCTTTAGAGAACCGGCAATCGCTGTCGATACGCATGTGGAACGTGTATCTAAACGATTGGCGATATGCCGCTGGAAGGATTCCGTTCTGGAAGTTGAACAGACATTAATGAAGAAGGTGCCTAAAGATGAATGGGCAGACACACATCATCGAATGATTTTCTTCGGCAGGTACCATTGTAAAGCAAGAAATCCCGAGTGTCCGACGTGCCCATTACTTGATCTGTGCAGGGAAGGGCAGAAGCGAATGAAGAAAAGAGAAGCAGTCAGCAAGTAATATTTATCAGATTTTTTAATCGTGTATATCTTGCAAAGCATAATGAAAGAGGCAACCAATTGAGGTTGCCTCTTTTTATCTTTTTATTAGTTATTACCACCTGATGGATTTCCACTACCATCGCCACCATTATTTTGTCCATTATCCTGGTTACCATCTATAGTAGCGTCCACAGTACTGGATCCACCTCTGACTCCAGAATTAGCGCCATTTTGTCCAACTGGGGTAACGGTAATCGTATAGTTGCCCGGCTGTAGCGGGGCACCACCATCGCCTTCAATAACAATACCAGCTGAGTCGATAGTTTGTGTCTGCAGTTGCTGGCCATCCCTAGCAACGACCACTTCATGTCTGGCAGGCGGCCCATTATATTGCCAGGAAACATCTATCGTTGAATTAGGTGTCGTTGCGGCGCTGAGACCTTGAACGGCTGGAATATTTCCTTCACCATTTTCGCCTTCATTACCTTCTTCCTCATCTTCTTCATCTTCTTCAGGAACAGCAACAGTAGTTGTTGCAGGTTCACTTCTGTTTTCTTCCGTTTCATTACTTACAACAACAACCTGAATTTCATATTCAGTTCCAGGTTCGACATTCGAAATTTCAATTGATGTCTCTTCAGTGGAGGACAGTTCCTGCATCTGACCGCCATCGATACTTGCACTAACTTTAAAGGAGACATCCTGCTCTGTATCATATTTCCATTCTGCATTAATCGTATCTGACTCCTGATTGAACTCAGCTTTTAGATTTTCAACAGGATCAAGCTGATCGTATTCTTCAGATGTTTCTGTAGGTTCATTGCCTTTTACAAATAGCTCGGTCACAATTTCAGATTCAGGTGTGTATTCACTCGGTAATTTGGCCGGTCTTGTTCCTTTTTCAACCGCAACTTCCACAACCGAGTCAGGCTTTGTAAAGTCCGGTGTTTCAATGTCTTTGGACAACTCGGTCATCGTATGTTTATACAATTGATGCGGTACTTTCGTTTCTGAACCTACCAACCCTATATCAGGGTTATCATAACCGGTCCAAATGGAAATCGTATAATTTGTGGAATACCCGCTGAACCAGGAGTTAGGAGATCCATCTACACCGTCTCGTGTTGTTGTACCTGTTTTACCTGCGTCTGGTAATCCTGAAACATTTGCCTGTGTACCTGTACCTTCTGTAATAGCAGTTTGCAGCATATCGGTAATCATGTATGCTGTATAGTCAGACATCGCTGCTTCAGGTTCCGGTTTCAAATTAACCGTTTCACCAGTTTCCGGGAGTTCAACTTTTCTGACTGCATATGGTTCATTGTAAATACCACCATTGCCAAAAGCGCGATATGCTCCGGCAAGCTCGAGAGGATTGGTACCAATTTTTCCTCCACCAAGCACATCAGTAAGTCCGATTTCATTATTCCCAAACGTTATACCTATTCCCTCCGCAAATTCTTTAGCTGTACTTCCGCCGATTTCCGCATAAGTTTTGGCAGCAGGAACGTTCAGTGATTGCTGCAATGCAAAACGCATGGAAACCCAACCATAGTACTGGTTAGCCCATGTCTCAATCTGATCACCATCAGCATCACCTTTTATCTCATAAGGACCATCATCATTCAGCTGATGATATGTCGACCATTGCAAGTTTTCAATTGCTGGGCCGTAGCCGATTATTGGTTTAAATGTTGAACCTGGTTGTCGACTTATACCCGCAACACCGCCACCTGTAGAAAGGGCGTAGTTTGTGCCAAGATTTTCATTACCACCGCGTGCACCACCGATGGCCCGTATCGCACCAGTTTTTGTATCCAATACAGCCATTCCTGCCTGCATTTTTACTGTTTCACCATTCTCAGGGTTCGTTTTGGGCTCCGGATAGTTAATTGGGCTATCTTCGCTGTTAGACATTAGAAATTCTACATGTTTTTGAGCATCCTGATCAATGGTTGTATATATTTTTAATCCGTCAGTATAAATGTCTGCACCATCTAATTTTTGACTTACTTCCTGTTGAACCCGCTGCAGGAATCCTTCATATGGTGTTGAATCAGTGCTATCTTTGGTCAATAGTGATGGGATGTCAACTTGTCTTGCTTCTTTAGCTTGTTTTTCTGATATTTTTCCATGTTGTACCATAAGATGCAAAACGGTGTTCATCCGCTCTTTCATTAATTCCGGATTTTTAAATGGATTATATGCTGATGGCCGTTGTGGCAATCCAGCAAGTATGGCAGCTTCAGGCAATGTCAGTTTACTTAAATCTGTTTTACCAAAATAAGTTTCTGCCGCTTTTGCTACACCATATGCACCCTTTCCGTAATAAATTTTATTCAAGTACATTTCCAGAATTTGCTGTTTGGAATAGTCCCGTTCAAGCTGCAGTGCAAGCCACATTTCCTGAACTTTGAGACTGATTTTCTTTTCATGTGACAGGAATGATTTTTCAACAAGCTGCTGGGTAATAGTACTTGCACCTTCAGAACCAAAGCCTTCCGTTATATTAGCTACTACTGCACCACCGATACGCCAGATATCGATACCGGGGTGATCAAAAAACCTTGAATCTTCTGTTGCGATGACGGCATCAATCAGCACATCAGGCAGTTCGTTATATTCAACTTTGGTTCGTTGTTTTGCCCCGAGATCTGCAAAAAGTTCGCCATCTTTATCATAAATTTTTGATGAAAACGGGCTTTTTAATTTCTCTGCATCAATTTCCGGTGCCGTGGCAATATAATACGTAAAAAGAGCACCGACACCTATACCGATAGCCAGGAATGTAATAGCAGTTATTAGTAATATTTTTTTCCATAAAGGTTTTTTAGATGCTTTTTTTTGCTTTCTTCTGGCTGTACGAGATTGGCCTTTTTCTGCCATAACGCCTCTTCCTCCAATCTAAAAATAGAGCTTGTCGATAAGTTTCAGATAATCGACTCTTGCTTGATAGTGAAACGGAATAATATGTCCTTCTTTGTTAATATTTTCATATGGAATCGATTTTTTTCCGCCATTTAAATGATCATTCCAGTACGTTAAAAATGATTCCGCCTGCATAAAGTAAGTCTCATTATATACCGCAAAACGGATTATCAGAAAGCTTATACCCCCATGATTTAATATGCTTTTCATATGTTTTATTTGATGGTCATGTAAATTTGCTAATGGAAAGCGAGTTTTATTTTTCGTTTCCTTTGCTTCAAAATCAATATGTTTGCCCCGGTAAATCCCATTATAATCAGTTGTTGAAGCTTGTTTGAAGTACGCTTCAGTAATAACTGCTGCGCTTCGTTTTGGATAATGGACATTCACAATTTGGACAGGGGTCGGTTTTTTGTGAATTACTGCTTTATCAGTATCCAGGTAAAATGAATTCGTTGTGTTTATATCCTCCTCAAGTGTCATTCCACGGTTGCTGTAGCCTTTTTTATACTGGGAAGCAGACCTTTGCTGGATATTTTTATGTTTTTGTCCGTTTGGATAGTTCATTAATTCTCCCCCTTGTATATTACAGTATCATATCAGAAAAACGTTAACTTGATAACTATAATCATCATCCGGAAAGGTGGTTCATACCATGAATTCGAAACGGGGAAAACATGACCATCTATATTATATAATAAATCGTACAAAGAAACATAATGTTGATAATATTTCCCGTACAAAGGCCTATCAAAACTTCTACATCCACTATCCTGAGATAAAGTGGGCACTTGTAGCAAGTATGGTATCCAGAAATGCCGGGTGGAATATGACTGATTTATTATTGTCACCTTTTCAGAAAATCCTTTCTAAAACTGAACGCAAGCGAATGTTTATGACGTACGAACGGGCAAATTGGCTCATTTTTTCAGATGCATATCCACAGTTATTAATTTATAAAATTTCCCTGCAGCTCAATAAACCGATGTTCCATTTATTGCCTGAACTCCATGTCTCACGGTTCATGGTCAGGGAATGGGAGAGATTTTGGAATAACAGGAATAAAGACCGGCTTATGACAGCGTTAATCATTAATGAACAGAATGTTATTCACCAGCCCGTGATAAAACAGTCTTTTTTTAAGTATCATATTTTCAGGCAGTTTCCATACCTGCTTCAGGACTTTTTCTATTTAAATGCAATTATTATACCAACAAGGTCAGAAAAATTATATGGTGCATTTGTACATGACTTCACTAATGTCACTAAACGGATTACCTTAGGAAAACATATTGCATCCATCATTTTCAATCCTGATATTTATAATAAGCTGCTTGATTTTGCGTTACATGTAGAACATACAGGTTCACGAAGGGACTATGAACAATTCTTTGATAAAAAGCTTGAAAAAAGTCCAATATTACGGGCTGCATACCCAGTAATAACGCATCAGGATATAATTCGGAGGGACTGGTATAAAATAGGGGGGTTAAAGAAGAAATGGTGGTCGGATAAATCAGCTGAACTGTACAACGATGTTAGTAATTCATTTTATATAAGAAGAAATTTGCTTTATGCATATTACCACCTGAAAAATTTCTTTGCATAAAAAAGGATTTGCATGTAAACAAATCCTTTTTCAGCTTTTACGTGGATGGGCGGTTCGGGCCATCCAGTTTTTTATTTCTGGTTCGATTTTTTTGTTTCTTATGGTGCTCTTCTGTTTTCTGTTCCGCTCGTTTCCTTTTCATTAAAAAAACCCTCCTTCGTGTATAGTTTGTCTGTTTTTCAACGAATCTACACTAGTTTTGCAACTTTTCTTCTAGTTTTGTCGAAGTGGAAGGGATGATTATATTTTGCTCGAATTAGTGATTTAATACTTTTAAATAAGGGTGATTCGAATGATGGATTTGAGAAAGAATGTCCAGGAAACAGAAAAAAAGAAGTTTGCCAATACGTTATCAGGGTTAGCTGATCAATTACGGTTAATCGATCAAAAAATAACCATGAGCACGGATAGTGATATTCAGCAGAATTTTTATAATCTGAAAAGGGAAATTGATGGTTTAAATTCAACTGTCAAAAAGATTTCCAGGAAGCGTATGAAAAATACGAAGAAAATCATATTGCCGAATTTTACGTTTAATGCCAGGAAAAGATCATCCTAACAAGTGATTATTACACAAATAAATGATAAAATATACCTGCAGATAATTTTATAAAGGCAGGAACATTTATGGATTTGATTACACAGACACAAGAATTTAAAGAACATGCAGATAAATTAAAAGAAATGTATGTGAAAAATGACCCTCCGGAAAATAGGAGGGATAAAGATTTTTTTCTAAAGGTAAAAGCGTATACGGAACCGATATACGAATTACTGGAGAAATGGGAGGACAATGCGCTTCAAGTCGTAAAAGAGCGTAAAGTCAATCTTCATCCACAACAGGTAACATCCACAAAAGAAAACATGGGACTTCTGTTAATGCACAGTTTTTATATTGATGTAAAACGTAAACGGTATATGGAACTGAATCATTCGGTGAACTTTATCCTTGATCAGCTGCTGGAAGATCTTCAGCAACAGTAGATGAAATACTTTACAAGTTAAGCGATTTCATTTATAATTATTTTCCATTTGATGTGAAAGGGGAAAAATATGAGTAAGCAAGAATTGATTCAGGATGCAATAACAATCAGAAATAAAGCATATGTCCCATACTCAAAATTTCCTGTTGGTGCAGCACTCTTAACAAAATCCGGAAAAGTATACACAGGATGTAATATCGAAAATGCTGCATACCCTGTAAGTTGCTGTGCCGAACGAGTGGCTATATTTAAAGCAATTGCAGATGGTGAAAGTGAATTTGCAGAAATGGCAGTAGTTGCTGACACGAAAAGGCCAGTACCTCCATGCGGTTCCTGCAGACAGGTTATGAGTGAGTTTTTTGGTAGCTCGATGAAATTACATTTAACCAATCTACATAACAATACAAAGACCGTTACAGTAGAAGAACTGTTACCATTTTCCTTCCAGCCGGAAGATATGGAGGAGATCCCCAAATGAAGCTGATTAATCAGCTTCATTTTTTTTGACTCTTTATGTAAATTTTGTTGCTTTCTAACTCCGTAGTTGAAATAAACTGCGACGTATTTCGGGAAAATCGAGTTGTACCTTTAGTAATGCCCCTTGACGCCACGGATGGTTTACAGGGTTAAATCTTTTTCATTACAAAAAAATTATTGATTTACCAAGATAAAGTGAGCAAAACTCAGCGGAGGGAATACACGGAGACTCCTGGGGGAGGAAAGGCTGGGCTGCTGAAAAACATATTTTGGAAATTTATTTCCCCACTTTACTTAGTAAATTGAAGGAAAAATCGTTTGTCATTCCCCACTTAAAGATGATATTTGCTTAAAATTCGGGAAACGATTTTTATTCAATTAAAAAGATGGTAGTTTTTCAGTGACCTCGAGGAAAGGCATCGGTGAGACCACTGAGTGCGCCAGCAATTTTTTCTGCGAGGAGTGCTGCTTCTCCGAAATCACTTGCAACACGACGAGCACGAAGTGGGCTCACCAGCCGCCCCCGGAAAGCGAAGTGTATTTCCGGAGCGATGTTGTTGCACTCAACTTTATTCAAAGTAGTTCTCAGTTATGTCTTTCGTATTAAAAAACAACAATCCATGCGAAGATAGCCTTTATTTATGAACTATTACATTCACAGTAATAATCCTTAAACAACAACCTTTTTTAAATGTAATAAGACAAGTTCACCCAATAATGTTATACTAGGTACTAGATTGAATAAAATGATGCATATATTTGCCGGACAAAAATACAATTAAAATGACAATCAATAGTCAGTCCAAAAAGTAAACAAGAATTGTAAAATACGAGGTGACTTTAAAAATGAATTCAAATCGCATTCAGCTAAGCGGGAAAGATATTCTTGAAAAAGAGTTTAAAACAGCAATGCGCGGATATCACCAGGAGGAAGTTGATGAGTTTTTAGATACAGTCATACAGGATTATGAAGCATTTCAGCAGGAGATTGAAAATTTAAGACAGGAAAACGAGCGGCTCCGAAAGCATTCAGAACAAACGAGAACAAGAACTGCGACTCCAAATCATCAAGTCAATTATGATGTGTTGAAACGATTGTCCAACCTGGAAAAAGCAGTATTCGGGAAAAAATACGCAGATTCATAAACCTATCATAATTTACCAATGATGTATTACAGGTTATATGTTATAATGTGTAAGGCAAAATGTTGAATACTCACGTAATCGCTGCATATGTAGTATGTAGAGGAAAGTCCATGCTCACACGGGCTGCGACGCCTGTAGTGTTCGTGCTTGACGAAATCATAAGTCAAGGTAGCCATATGGTTAACGGCAGTAAAAAGTCCTAAGTCATATGATATGGATAAGTATACTTGAAAGTGCCACAGTGACGAAGCCGGATTGGAAACATTCCGGGTGGAACGAGGTAAACCCCGCGAGTGAGCAACCCAAATAAAGGTAGGGGCACCCTTGACTAGGGAATTGAACCGAAAAAGGGACAAGTATTACTAAAAATACTTGTAGATAGATGATTACGACCACTGTACAAGGTTGACCACCGTTTGAGTACAATGGAACAGAACATGGCTTACCTGAGTATTCAATGGTCTATATTACGAGTAAACACAAACCTTTCTGATTGTGATTCTGCAATTGGAAAGGTTTTTTTGTGATTCATTTTACTATATTATGGTAAACTATAACTACTTAAATCCTGAAATGAAAGGAAATAATGTATGGCACAGGAAGTAACATTAATTGCAACATCTGCTATGGGTCTTGAATCCGTAGTAGCAAATGAAATTAGACAACTCGGCTATGAAGTGGAAGTTGAAAACGGAAAGGTTGTATTCCAGGCTCCTGTTTCAGCAATTCCACGTTGTAACTTATGGCTGCGTTCCGGTGACCGAATTAAGCTGCAGGTTGGCAAGTTTAAGGCTACTACCTTTGTTGAATTATTTGAAGCAACAAAAGCATTACCATGGGAACAATTTATTTCAGAAGACGGGAAATTCCCCGTTTCAGGTAAATCAGTAAAATCGACATTACATAGTGTCCCGGACTGCCAGGCAATCGTAAAAAAGGCTATAGCCGAAAAACTCAAATTAAAATATGGCCTGGCAAAGAATATGCCGGAGACAGGTGCATTGTATAAAATCGAGGTGGCGATCCATAAAGACGAGGCAATATTAACACTGGATACATCCGGCACCGGTCTGCACAAAAGAGGCTATCGTGTCGGTCAGGGTGAAGCACCATTAAAAGAAACATTGGCAGCTGCATTGATTTTATTAACCAATTGGAAGCCCGAATTACCATTGATCGATCCTTTTTGCGGGTCAGGAACCATCCCGATTGAAGCAGCATTAATCGGTCAAAATATTGCGCCTGGATTTAATCGTGAATTTGCTTCGGAAAACTGGGATTTTATAAAAGCCCGTTATTGGGATGATGCTTTTGAAGAAGCTGAAGATAAAGCAAATTATGATCAAGTCCTTGACATTACCGGGTTCGATATTGATCACAAGATGATAAAAATTTCAAATGATAACGCGAAGGAAGCTGGATTAGGAGAGTTAGTTTCCTGGAAGCAAATGCAGGTTAAAGATTTATTTCTGCGTAAGGATAATGGTTACATCATTGGTAACCCTCCATACGGACAGCGCATTGGAGATCGAGAGAAAGTCAGCAGGATTTACCGGGAATTAGGGGAAGTCATGAACCAGCATCCATCATGGAGTGTATATATATTAACGGCTTTCGAAGCATTTGAAAAACAGTACGGTAAAAAGGCTACCAAAAAACGGAAACTCTTTAATGGCTTTATCCAAACGAATTATTACCAGTACTTTGGCAAGAAACAAAAGGAGGAGTACGGTGGATAACGTGAAACAAATCGAGAAGGATTTTAAGGAATTGTTAAATGAGCAAAATGCATACCGGGAAACAATTATGCTGACCCACTGGGATCTGCGCACGAAGATTCCAAAAAAGGGAGTGGAGCAGCGATCAGAAGCAGTCGGGTTCCTGTCTGAAAAACTTCACAAACTGGAAACATCAGAAAAAATGAAATATTTTATTGATGCTTTAAAAGGCAACACAGAAGATGAAATAATGCAGAAAACAATCGAGGAATGTGAAGAAGTTTATGAGCGGAACCATAAAATACCCAATGCTGAATTTAAAGAATATGTTATGCTGCAGTCGAAGTCGGAAGCAATATGGCAGGAAGCACGGGAAAAAGGTGACTTTGCATTATTTAAGCCGTACCTGGAAAAGTTAGCAGCATTTAACAAACGATTTGCAGAATACTGAGGTTACCAAGATAACATCTATGATGCACTTTTACATAATTATGAACCTGGTGTTACTGTTAAGACGCTTGATCATGTATTTCCTTCATTGAGAAAATCACTGACATCATTGCTTGAAAAAATTAACCAGAGCAATTCAAGGCCTGACATTGGTATTCTAACAGGGGAGTTTCCAAAAAAAGATCAGAAAGCATTCACCCTGGAAGTATTAAAACAAATGGGGTATGACTTTTCTTCGGGACGTCTGGATGAAACGATACATCCATTTGCAATTGCACTGAATATGGATGATGTTCGTGTAACTACACGATATGATGAAAAAGATTTTCGTATGGCTGTGTTTGGAACGATTCATGAAGGCGGGCATGCCTTATATGAACAAAATATCAGCAGGAAACTTGCAAATACGCCATTGGCAACCGGAACTTCAATGGGAATTCATGAGTCACAATCGTTATTTTGGGAGAACTTTGTTGGAAGAAGTAAAGCATTTTGGGATAAACATTATGAATTATTCAAGTCCTATGCACCAAAACGTTTTGATTCACTTCCACTGGATGCTTTTTATCGCGCGGTAAATGAAGTAAAACCATCATTGATTCGAATTGAAGCAGATGAATTAACTTATTCGCTTCATATCATGGTCCGTTATGAACTCGAGAAAGCGTTGATCAATGATGAAATAGAGGTAAAGGACTTACCTCACCTTTGGAACGAAAAAATGAACGACTATTTAGGAATAAAACCATCGAATGATAAAGATGGAGTGTTACAGGATATACACTGGGCAGGCGGAGACTTCGGTTATTTCCCATCTTACGCATTAGGCTATATGTATGCAGCACAATTTCATAATACTTTAACTAAAGAAATGGATTTGGAACAAGTAATCAGTAACAGTGACTTTATTCAAATCAGAGAATGGTTGACGGAAAAAATTCATCAATACGGGAAAATGAAAAAACCGCTTGATATACTGGAAGCAGTTACAAACGAAAAGTTGAATCCAGACCATCTTGTCAATTATTTAACAAAAAAATACAGCGATATTTATACGTTCTAAAAAAGAACAGAGGAGTGATTCTCTGTTCTTTTTTTGTCATCAATGCGTATTAATTTCAGCCAAATTATCCAAACTAAACTTAAAAAGGTGAGTACATGGCATATATATGTTCACTTGGTTTAGGTGTCCCGTCACATGAGTTGTCACAGCAGACAATCAAAGAATTAGTAAAGAATATTTTTACCTTCTCTGATAGACAACTAACCAGGTTATTACCTGTATTTGATAATGCTTTGATAGATAAGCGACAATTTGTTGTTGAACAAAATTGGTTTAAAGAAAGTCATTCGTTTCAGGAAAAAAATGACTTGTATCATTCACACGCTAAAGAATATTCATTGCAGGCAATCGATGAATGCCTGACAAACAAGCAGTTTCTGACACAAAATGTTCCGTATGAAGCGATTGATATGATTATTTTTGTTTCAAGCACAGGTATATCCACTCCCTCAATGGATACATATTTAATGAATGAACGGAACTTCAGGGAAGATATTACCCGAATGCCATTATGGGGACTTGGTTGTGCAGGTGGAGCCATTGGTTTATCTCGTGCATATGATTGGCTTAAGGCACACCCGGATAAAACTGTGCTGTTAGTTTGTTGCGAACTCTGCAGTCTTACGTTCCAAAAAGATGACATCCAAAAAAGTAATTTGATTGGAACGGCTCTTTTCGGGGACGGAATAAGTGCTGCATTGCTGGCAGGGGAGGAATCACAATACCTTTCCCATTGCAGGCAATCTATCCCCCGAATAACCCGAACAAGTTCTTCCACAAAGAAAAACAGTAATGCAATTATGGGTTGGAATGTCAGCAATAATGGGTTGGAAGTTATATTTTCAAAGAGTATTCCTTCGCTTGTACGGAGCTTTTGGGATCGGCATATCGAGGAGTTTATGAATCAAAACCGATTAACCACTGGTAATGTACATTCTTTCATTGCACATCCCGGAGGTAAGAAGGTACTGGAAGCAATGGAGGAAGTACTGAAAGTCCCCAGTGAAAAATTCAAACATTCATATGGTGTTTTAAAAAATCATGGGAACATGTCGTCATCAACAGTACTTTATGTTCTTTATGAATGGATGCGGGAAGACATGCCGGAACAGGAAGTAAGTATATTATCAGCGTTGGGCCCGGGGTTCAGCTCGGAATTACTGTTAATGGAGTGGGATAAAAGATGACAACCTGGATGTGGCTGTTTATTATTGCAGTTATCGCACAGAGGCTTGCTGAGTTATACATTGCCAAACGCAATGAAGTTTGGATGAAGAGCAAGGGTGGGATTGAGAAAGGTGAGAAGCATTATAAATTGTTTATTCTTCTCCATTGTTTATTTTTCACGTCGATGATTTTAGAGGCCACGTTGTATGATCACTCTTATGCAGGGCTAAATTATTTTTTGCTTTCTATCTTTGTTTTATCACAAATTGGAAGGATCTGGTGCATCCAGACGTTAGGAAAGTTCTGGAATACCAAAGTAATCGTATTACCAGGCGTGGCATTAATCAAAAAAGGACCATACAAATATGTAAAACATCCGAATTATATAATTGTTGCTGCTGAACTGTTTGTTATTCCATTTCTTATTGGTGCACCTATTACTGGAATGATTTTCCCGGTTCTTCATTTACTGTTGTTAAAAATACGAATTCCAAGCGAGGAAAAAGCTCTTACAAAAGCTACTCCATAATAAAACGAGGCCGTCCCTGGACAGCCTCGTTTTGATTATTTTTTATGAAAATGTTTAGCAATATACATAAATGGCGTATCAATTATTGCAACAATAAATTTAATTACATATGTCGTAAAGAAAATTTCGATCCATACAGAAGTAGGATATTCTCCGTAAAATGCTATTGTACAAAATACTGCTGTATCCAACAGTTGACTAATCATTGTACTGCCATTGTTACGCAGCCATAAAAATTTGTCTGATGGAAACATTTTACGTAATTTATCATAAATCCATACGTCAAAATACTGGCTGACAGCATAAGCCGCCAAACTTCCCAAAGCTACACGGGGTATAATCCCGAATAATGTTGCGAGTGATTCATGCGCAATATCATCTGCTCCCGGATTGAACACGAGTGCGATTTGCATCATGACAGTCATGGCGATTAGTGTGGAAAAACCTATCCAAACGGCTCTTTTGGCATCTGTTTTACCATATTTTTCGTTTAAAATATCTGTTGCAAGGTATGCTGTTCCGTAAATGATATTTCCCAATGTTGCGGTAAGACCAAATAGTTCAACCGTTTTAAGCACCTGAATATTTGCGATAACAGTAGCCATACCAATCCAAACGAACAGCCCCATTTTCCCAAACATCCGGTAGAAAGCCAGTAATAGTGCAAAATTTACCAATGCAAATAAAATCCAAATTACTTCATTTGGCATTTTGAAAATCCCTCCTTAGTTTTGATAACGCGGGAGTTTGCGAACCGCGTAAAGCAACAAAATTAATTATACGTATACGTATTACGAAAAGCAAGAAACTTTTACATCAAAAAAAGCGGTAATCCACTTGAGATTACCGCTTATATATATGATAGTAATTTTTGGTTATTTTTTAACAACGTTTGCAGCTTGCGGGCCACGCTCGCCTTCTACAATTTCAAAGTCAACTTCTTGTCCTTCTTCTAAAGACTTGAAGCCTTCTTCCTGGATTGCAGAATAATGTACGAATACATCATTTCCTTCTTCAACCTGAATAAAGCCATAACCTTTTTCTGCGTTGAACCATTTTACTACTCCGTTTTCCATGTTAAATAATCCTCCTAAAAACTTTCACGTAAAACGTGTTAATACAAAGCAGATAAATGAATATCAAAAAACAACTTCGTATAGAAGGGCAGGATCACTATCACATCCACTTCTATAGAAGTTGCCTGTCATTAATGATTCCATACATCTTCTTTGCTTGTGTCTAATATAGCTTATTTTAGGCTTCCAGTCAAGAAATTGTCTTTATAAATTTGTTATTTTTTACCGAATTCATAATACGCTTTAAAAAAACACACGATTTACCTGAAAGCGCTTTAAAAGTTGTCCAAAATTTATGTAAAATAATTGATAAATAAGTTAAACTGTAATTAGCTGAAAATAGGGGGTTATTTTTATATGAAGTCTGATATTGAAATCGCGCAACTTGCTGAATTAAAGCCAATCGGAGAAATTGCCGGAAAGCTGGATCTTACCGAGGGAGACTGGGAGCCATACGGTCATACGAAAGCAAAACTGTCAGATTCATTACTGAACAAGCTAAAAAATAAACCTGATGGGAAAGTAATATTGGTAACATCCATTAACCCGACACCTGCTGGAGAAGGCAAATCAACTGTTACTGTTGGACTTGGACAGGCACTTAATAAAATAAATAAAAACGCAATAATTGCTTTGCGTGAACCATCCTTGGGACCGGTTATGGGTATGAAGGGCGGAGCAGCAGGAGGAGGTTATTCCCAGGTGCTGCCGATGGAAGACATCAATTTACACTTCACCGGTGACTTGCATGCAATAACAAGTGCGAATAATGCATTATCAGCGATTATTGATAACCATATCCATCGTGGAAATGAATTAAATATCGATCCACGACGAATTGAATGGAAGCGTGTTATGGACATGAATGATCGTGTATTGCGTCAAATAGTTGTTGGTTTAGGTGGTCCTTTGCGCGGTGTTCCAAGGGAAGATGGGTTTAATATTACCGTTGCCTCAGAAATTATGGCTATTTTATGCCTGGCAACAAGTATAGATGATTTAAAAGAAAGACTGTCACGAATTGTTATTGGTTATACGTATGACGAAGAACCAGTCACTGTTAAAGACTTAAAAATCGAAGGAGCACTCACGCTTTTACTAAAAGACGCGATCAAACCCAATCTTGTGCAAACATTTGAAAATACTCCCGCAATCATACATGGAGGGCCATTTGCTAATATTGCACACGGATGCAACAGTATTATGGCGACGAAATCTGCTGCCAAACTGGGTGATTATGTAATTACCGAAGCTGGATTTGGAGCTGATTTAGGTGCTGAAAAGTTCCTCGATATCAAGTCCCGTGCCGGTAATATTGATACGGATGCAGTTGTAATTGTTGCCACTGTAAGAGCATTAAAAATGCATGGCGGAGTGGCAAAAGATAATTTAAAAACTGAAAATGTGGAAGCATTAAAAGCAGGAATGAAAAATCTGGAGAAACATATTGAAACAATTGAATATTTTGGTTTACCGTTTGTAGTCGCTATTAATAAATTTCCTGCAGATACAATTGCTGAAACAGATTTTATTACAGATTGGTGTAATGAGAGAAATATTGATGTGGCTTTAGCTGATATATTTGCAAAGGGTGGCGACGGCGGTATCGAACTGGCCGAAAAGGTTGTAGAGAAAGCTGATTCCACCGAAAGGGATTTTAAAAGGATTTATGACCTGGAAGACAGTCTGGAAACAAAAATTAGGAAAGTAGCACAAACAGTTTATGGTGCGGACGATATAGAAATGTCCACAAGGGCCCAAAAACAGCTCAATTTTTATGAACAGCAAGGATGGGGAAAGCTGCCAATTTGCATGGCAAAAACGCAATATTCATTATCAGATGATCCTTCCCTATTGGGTAGACCAACTGGCTTTACCGTTAAAATTAGAGAACTGAGACCATCCATTGGAGCCGGTTTTATTGTAGTGCTGACAGGGGATATGATGACAATGCCGGGACTGCCGAAACATCCGGCTGCATTGAATATGGATGTAGTGGATGATGGAAAGATTGTGGGTTTATTTTGATGAATAACCAAGAAAAATTAACAGCGATTCGCGTTTATGTCTATGATATTTTCAATGACGATGCAACCGGTCATGACTTCTTCCATATGAAGCGGGTCGCTAATACAGCCAAAGCGATTGCAGAGTACGAGAAAGCAGATATATTCATATGTGAAGCCGCAGCATGGATACACGACGTTGGGGATGGAAAGCTTTTTTCAGACAGTGAAAAAGAACTGGAGAAACTTGAGGAATTTTTACATTCGTTAAATTGTACTTCACAACAAATTGACTATATTAAAACTGCAGCCAAAGATGTTTCTTTCAGTAAAGGAAAGACACCTGTCACCCTCGAAGGGAAGATTGTCCAAGATGCGGACCGGCTTGATGCGCTTGGAGCTATCGGTATTGCACGAAGCTTTGCCTTTGGTGGTTCAAATGGGCAATTAATCTGGCATGACAGTAATCATAATAATACATCGGTACAGCATTTTTATGATAAACTGCTTAAATTAAAAAATATGATGAATACGGATACAGCTAAACAAATTGCCGAAGAGCGACATCGTTTTATGGAAAAATTCCTGGAACAATTTTTTAAAGAATGGTAAGTATCCGGGAGAAAATTAAATATCGAGTAGAAAGCAATTTACTTTCTACTCGATATGTCTAATCACTTACTGTTTCTTTTTCAATTCTGCCGCTGCCGAGCAACCAATTATGCTGGAAGATTTCAGTTACCGCAAGCAGCGCACCAGTCAATATCGCTCCGAAAAAAGTAACTTCCGTATCCACTAAGAACATCGAACCGAAATAGACAATCAACGTGGAAGCAATAAAATCCATAAACACACTTAACCAATTTGTTTCTTCACGTAACATAGCTCTCTCCATAAAATAACCTGCAAAAGCTAACACAACTCCAAGAATAATAGGTTGATACCAGTACCCGAAGTCAACATTTGGAAATATCCATGAAGCAAGAAACAGGCTAATTGGGCATATAATTAATTTTACTATTAATCCGGTCATTTCTATACCACCTTTACAGTTTATACATTATTAGTATTTACCATAAAAGCAGGATTAATCCGGAATAATACCAATAAACACTAATTTACTCTTCTGGCACCCAGGTACCGTTGATTCCAATACGAATTCTTCAATTTGCTTATTTCTACCCCGCGTGACTCACCAGCGTGAATAAATTTACCATTACCAATATAAATTCCCATATGAGAAGGTCCGGGTTTATACGTTTCAAAAAATACCAGATCTCCAACTGAAGGGCTGTTTACATGTTGTGTAAAATTCCACGTATCACTGACCGTCCGGGGCAAAGTGATGTTTTGTGTGCCAAAAATGTATTGTATAAAACCACTGCAGTCAAATCCGCTTGGTGATTCACCACCCCATACGTATGGAGTTCCTATTTGTGCATATGCTTCTTCAATAACTTTTGTGTATGTCGCACCTGTAACGTCAACCTTCTTAGGTTCCTGCTGTTCCTCTTTTGTCTCTTTTTTAACTGTCTCTTTTTCGACTTTTTGTTCAACTTGTTCATCGTCTGATTCATATAACGCTGTAAGGGATGATTGTGATACTTCATTCACCAGATCAAGGTCATGTTCTTTTTCTGCAGTTTCCAGTGCTTTTTTTGTAAGAGGACCATAGATTCCGTCAATTTCACCTGTGTAATAACCAAAATACTCCAATGCCTTCTGTACAATTTTAACGTCTTCACTGTGCATACCCGGATAAATAGATTCTGACATATTTTTAATTTGGTCCATGTATTTTTTCTTTTCTTTTACAATCATTACATTTAATGTTTTAAAATCGCCTTGACCGGTAACTTTTATGTTGTTGTCTGCCTGAAACTTTTTTAGGGCATGCTCGGTTAATACGGCAAAATCACCATCAATTTCATCTTCATAGTAGGATAGTTTGTTAAGTTTGTGCTGAAGTATCCGAACAACCTCTCCTTGCTGTCCATACTGCGCTTGCCCGGCTTCCATTAATTGTTTATTCTGAAGTACAGGATATGCATCAACGTAAACAGCAAACGGTTGACTTAACACGTAGCTGTATAGAACTGAGTGTTTAACTACTTGCTCGACAGTACCATTCAGCATGCAAATATCCCCTTTCCTGTAGACTCTTCTTAACAGATTTATGTCGATTTCATGTTGATTATGCTCCTTCCAGTTTACGTTTGTGTTACAATAAATTAAGTTATAATGATACATAAATATTTTTGTATTATGATCGATATGTGGAGGATGATAACATGCCAAAAGGTGAACAAGCCTATCTTGATTTGTGTAAACATGTACTGGAAAATGGAACTAAAAAAGAAGACCGGACCAATACTGGCACATATTCCGCTTTTGGTCATCAAATGCGTTTTGATCTTAGTCAAGGCTTTCCGCTTCTTACGACAAAGAAGGTTCCATTCCGTTTAATTGCAAGTGAATTGTTATGGTTTATTAAAGGGGATACGAATATCCGTTATCTATTGCAAAACAATAATAATATTTGGAATGAATGGGCTTTTAAGAATTGGGTGGAAAGTGCAGATTACGTCGGACCCGACATGACAGATTTTGGTAATCGGAGTCAGCGGGATTCTGAATTTAATCAGGTATATCAAAAACAAATGGGTATCTTTAAAGAAAAAATTTTGCATGATGATGCTTTTGCTGGTCAGTTTGGGGATCTGGGATCGGTTTACGGAAAACAGTGGCGTGACTGGAAAACCTCTTCAGACGAGACAATTGATCAATTAAAAAACGTGATTGATTCAATTCGCAACAAACCGGATTCCCGCAGACATATTGTATCGGCATGGAATCCAGAAGATATTCCCAATATGGCATTGCCGCCGTGTCACACGTTGTTTCAATTTTATGTAGCAGAAGGCAAACTTTCTTGTCAGTTGTATCAGCGCAGCGGTGACGTATTTCTTGGTGTGCCCTTCAATATCGCAAGTTATGCCCTGTTGACCTTGCTGATTGCTCATGAGTGCAATCTTGAACCAGGTGAGTTTGTTCATACACTGGGTGATGCACATATATACTCGAATCATGTTGAACAAGTAAAAACCCAGCTTGGCCGTGATAATAGGGCGTTTCCGGAACTGAAGATAAATAAAGATAAACATTCCATTTTTGACTTTGAATTATCCGATTTTGAATTGGTTAATTATAACCCGCATCCGTCGATAAAAGCACCAATTGCAGTTTAGTCATTATTTCAAGGAGGGAAACCGTTTATGATTTCGTTACTTGTAGCTATGGATAGCAACCGAACGATTGGTGCTGAAGGTGATTTACCCTGGCGTTTACCAAATGACCTGAAATTTTTTAAAGAAAAAACTACCGGCAACACGATTATTATGGGTAGAAAGACCTTCGAATCAATCGGAAAAGCTTTGCCAAATCGTAAAAATGTGGTAATTACACGGCAACAAACTGATTTTCCTGACGGGTTGGATGTAATTGATAATCTCGATATAATCCGTGAATGGACTAAAGAAAATCCCGACAAAGAATATTTCGTTATTGGGGGAGGCAATATCTTTAAACAGATACTGCCTGATGCAGACCGTATGTATATTACACTGATTGATGAAATATTTGAAGGAGATACATACTTCCCTGAGTTTTCTGATAAAGAATGGACGATAACAACAAAAGAAAAAGGGGAGAAGAATGAGAAGAATCCCTACGATTACTATTTTTTGCAATATGACCGAAAATGATAGGCAGTGATTGCATATGAATATTTGTGGAGTTGTTCTCACCGGCGGAGAGTCATCCCGTATGGGAACGAATAAGTCGTTACTGACATTAACCGGCAAACCAGTTATTGAGCATATTACTACTGAACTCAAAACTTGCAGTAATTCGGTTTCAGTAATTACTAATGATCCTCCATCATATAAGTTTCTTGGTACAAATTTATACGCGGACAGATATCCTGGTAAAGGTCCATTAGCTGGTCTTGAATCGGCGATTTACCATGGTGA
Organism: Virgibacillus doumboii; assembly: GCF_902806455.1. Classification (GTDB taxonomy): domain Bacteria; phylum Bacillota; class Bacilli; order Bacillales; family Amphibacillaceae; genus Lentibacillus; species Lentibacillus doumboii. The sequence goes on from NZ_CADCWQ010000001.1 coordinate 1,770,311, forward strand.
TGCGAGTGTATACTTATGTGCAGCTTGTGACATGCCATTTGTAAGTAAGGAAGTTTATAATTATTTATTGAACGCTTTACAGGACTTTGATGCAGTTATTCCAGTTTATAATAAAAAACTCCACCCGCTTTCCGGAATTTATACCAATAAAATATTGCCGAAAATACAGCAGCAATTGGATAATGACGAACGAAAGGTCAGGGGACTGTTTGATCATATTAGCGTCAATTATATTAGTACGTACGGGAACATTCCGGAAAATGTTTTAACAAGACATTTTTTTAATATGAATTATCCGGATCAGTATGAATCGGCAAAGCTGTTATAAGTTGTTAAATAATCGATAGTCGTGTTAAACTATATACGATTAGTGATAGATTTAAGGAAAAATTTGAACGTTTTGTGTATTTTTTATGTGATTATATAAAATTTAGTCATTTAGATTTATAATAAGAACTAACTACAAATGAGGTGTACATATGTTTTCAAGTATTGGATTTCCAGGATTACTCTTAATCCTACTTATTGCTCTAGTTATATTTGGTCCAAAAAAACTGCCTGAAATCGGTAAAGCGGCCGGCCAAACGCTGCGTGAATTCAAACACTCGGCAAAGGATCTGACAGGGGATGTTACCGATGAGGTTAAAGAAACAAAACAGATCGTTAAAGGGGAAAACAGCAAATAATTCTGTGGAGTGATATAAATGTTCAGTAGCATCGGTTTTCCAGGGTTAATTTTAATTCTAATCATTGCATTGATCGTTTTCGGCCCCTCTAAATTGCCCGAAATCGGCAAAGCTGTTGGCAGTTCGTTAAAAGAATTCAAAAATGCAACAAAAGATATTGTTTCAGATGATGATTCCCGTAAAAATGATAAATCATCGAATAAATAATTGAGTTTGCGAAGGTGTAGGGGGAGATTCCTTACATCTTCTTTTGTGCTGGGAGAGTGTAAGAATGTCTGAAGATGAACGATATGAACATAAAAAAGAAATGAACGTGGTCGGGCATTTATCTGAATTAAGAAACAGGCTTATTGTAACTGCGATTATTTTCATCGCATTGTTTATTGTCGGGTTTATCTATGTTGAACCGATTTATTACTTTTTTGAAAACGATCTTAACTTCAAATTGACCATTACCGGGTTAACTGATACTGTTTCCGTATATTTAACTCTCGCGGGACTTGTTGCCATAATTGGAACATTACCACTTTTATGCCTGCAAATATGGTTGTTTATTAAACCGGGTTTAACTAAATCAGAACAGAAAGCTTCATTAATTTATATCCCGGCTGTATTCATTTTATTTATTGGCGGACTGGTCTTTGGGTATCTTATTTTTGTTGAACTTATTATTCCATTTTTGCTCTCGCTTAACGATGGTATGTTTAACGAATTATTTACATATGACAGGTACTTCAAATTGTTGTTTCGAATTGTTATCCCGTTTGCAGTTTTCTTTGAACTTCCAATTGTTGTTATGTTTTTAACTTCCTTGGGAATACTTACGCCGGCATTTTTGCGAAAAACGAGAAAGTACGGCTATCTTATTCTTGTTATCGTTGCAGCGATGATTACTCCTCCAGATTTTGTGTTACAGCTTGTCGCAGCGGTACCATTAATCCTTTTATATGAAATCAGCATTTACTTATCCGGAATCGTTTATCGTAAAAAGCTTAAAAAACACCGGGAATTTATGGAGAAGGACAGTTTTGAATAGGGGGGAAAATCCATGCGTTCGTTTTACCATTATATGATGACCTACAGGGGAAAAAAGCAAGCAGATGATATAAGCCGGCTTGCTGACTGGATGTTTCATGATCATGATTTCCCCAAACATTCTGCAGACTATGATGAAATCAGCGATTATTTGGAATGGAACAGCCCTTTTGTAAATGCATTGAACGTATTTGATCAGCTTTGGGATGCTTATAAAAATAAAAGTATTAATTAAGCTCTGGTATTTCCAGAGCTTTTATATGGATACAGCTATTATATCGTGGAAAGGTATTGTAAGTTTTGTATCACTTATCGTCCATAAAGTAAGATTATTTGCATCACTATCCAGCACAGTAATTATTCCATTTTGATTAAAAATTTCTCCATTTGAATAATAGGATAGTGTAACTGCTGCCTGACTTTTAAATGCTTCCAGTATTTGTCCATTAAGCATCTCTATTTGCTGTGAATCCAGTACAGGCCTTGCTGTTTTATGATCCTCCTGCCACATTTCTTTAAGCAGCTTGACATGCTCCGGAAGCATTAATGATATCCATTTTATCGTACCACGGTCATTTGACATTTTTAATCACCTCATTATTATTATATACGAACATAGGTTCCTAATTCAATTAAAAAATGGTTGAACAAACGTTTGATTAACTTAAATTTATTATCATTTGTTGTGCATAAATATCCACAAATTCACATTGTTTCGTCAAAGTTTGCATAATATTTGTTAGTTTATGTTGTATCATGCGGTTGCCCGGGAAATATTTACTGAAATAAGGTTAGAAATGGTTCATAAAATCGTCAAAATAATGAGTCGTTTTAACAATTATGATAGCTTATACTAAAGATATAAGAGTAGGAAAGAAGGGATAATATGTTTACAGCAATTGTATTTGGTATTATTCTCACAGGAACCATTGGATTTATTATTGCATCCGAGGTAAGCGCTGACTAATCATCTTCAAAACCTTTACTGGCGACAGTAAAGGTTTTTTATCCAATTCAGTGATTACTGCCTACACCCTTTTACAATTAATACGTACAATAATCTAGAAAATTGTATTTGAAAGGGAGGATATTATGGTATGGCCCATACAGCAGCTGCCGCCGAATAATCAACCATCTATGAACCGTGGTTTTCAGGGAAACAATATGCATCCGATGATGTACCGAAATTTGCCACAACAACCTGGTCGAAGTTTGCTTTCTCCGGACCGGATCGGAGGACTTACTCAAAAGTTGAATAATGTACAGCAAGTATTGAAAGTTATTCAAACTACAGCCCCAATCGTGCAGCAATATGCCCCAATAGTCAAAAATATTCCAACGATGTTCCAATTAATGAAAGCGCTAAAAGAAAGTGATGATACAGACGATGACGAGGATGATGAACTGGAGGAATCAGACAATCATTTAGAGGGTGAAGAGGAGGAGGCAGGTGAAACTGCTGTTTATACTGAGGCGCAGGTTGAAACCGACAACCAAATAACTAATGACAATACTGGTAAATCCACACCAAAACTATATATATAACTATAGGCGCACAACTTGATTTTTTTTACTAAAAGCGGAAAAATAGGGATAAGATATACATGAACTGAATGGAGGGATTTCATTGTCCACGGAATTAGCAACATTTGCAGGCGGATGCTTTTGGTGTATGGTAGAACCATTCGATGAGCGCCCGGGTATTATAAGTGTCGTTTCGGGTTATACAGGTGGAGATGTGGAAAATCCAACATATGAACAGGTGTGCTCGGATACTACAGGGCATGTGGAAGCGGTACAAATTGAATTCAATCCTGAAATCATGCCTTATGGTAAACTAGTGGAGATTTTTTGGCAGCAGATCGATCCAACCGATGCGGGCGGTCAGTTTAATGACAGGGGTGAGTCATACCAGACTGCTATTTTTTATCATAATGAAAAACAGCTGGAGGTTGCGGAACAATCAAAACAAAGGCTGGAGGAAAGTGGAAAGTTCTCCAAACCGATAGTCACTCCTGTAATCCCTGCGAAGGCATTTTACCGGGCAGAGGAAAACCATCAGGATTATTATAAAAAACAGTCGTTTCATTATCGGTTATATAAAAAAGGATCTGGCAGAGAGGATTTTATTAAAAAGAACTGGCAGCAAAAACCCGACAAATCCAAACTAAAAGAAAAATTAACCCCAATTCAATATAGTGTCACACAGGAAAATGGTACGGAAAGACCGTATGACAACGAATATTGGGATAATGAACAAGAGGGGATTTATGTTGATATTATATCTGGTGATGTACTATTTTCATCACATGATAAATTTGACGCGGGCTGTGGGTGGCCAAGCTTTACAAAACCGGTAGATCCTCATCAGGTAAATGAAAATACCGATACCTCACATGGTATGATCCGTACGGAAGTAAGAAGTAAAAATGCAGATTCTCATTTAGGACATGTTTTTGATGATGGGCCAAAAGATAAAGGTGGTCTGCGTTACTGTATGAATTCAGCTGCCATGCAGTTTATTCGAAAAGAAGAAATGAAAGAAAAAGGGTACGAAGAATATTTATATCTTTTTAAATAGAGTATACAATAATATAATTATGTAAACTAAAGAGGGAGTGATGGCAAATGATTCATTTGAACTGGGAGAACCGTAAAACTATTAAAAAGATTGAGTGTGTTCATGCGGATGCAAAAAAGTTTGTTGTGCATAATAAACTGACACCCGGTAAACAGTACGATGTAAAAAATGAGACAGAAGAATTTTATTTTATAATTGACAACAGTAACCGCTTAGGAGGTTTTCTTAAAGATTATTTTAAAGAGGTAAAATAACAGGCTGCGACCTGTTATTTTTTATATATGAGTCAATAAACTTTTTTAAACGTTTTCTATTCTTGGTATTTAATGATATAATTAATATATTATAAAAATATTTCAAATTTTTCTATTAACACTTTTGGAAAGGGGCTGAATCAGATTGAAAAATATATATTTGCTTCGTCACTGCTCAGCAAATGGACAACATATAGATTCGCCGCTGACAAGTGAAGGCATAAGGCAAGCACAATTACTTAATACCTTTTTTACGGAAAAGGATATTGTTGCTGACAGGATCATCTCAAGTCCATATTTACGTGCTATCGAAAGTATCAAGCCTTATGCGGAGGAAAATAATTTGGAAATCAATGTGGATAACCGGTTAAAGGAACGTATTTTAAGTGAGTATCCAATAGATGACTGGATAGAAGTACTGGAACAATCATTTTCTGATTTTGATTTCAGCCTGCCAGGCGGTGAATCCGGTAACGATGCCATAAAACGTGGTAAATCAGTTATTGACAATATTTTTTCAGATGAAAGTGCGACAAATGTTATTATGGTTAGTCATGGAAATTTAATTGCCTTGTTACTTCATCAATATGATCGCAATTTTGGTTTTGAAGGGTGGAAGAATCTCCGAAACCCTGATATTTATTTAATCAATATTGATGATGACAAATATTCCATTCAATGCTTATGGAACGGTTAATGTGTTCTTACAGGTACAGATTGGCCAGCATGATTCCCAGAGTTTCCTGGTATATTTCATCAAATTGACTAAACGGCAGCGGGTTAACACCACTTCCTAATTCAACTGTAAAACCCGGCCGTCTGAAATCCTGAATAAACCAATCTTTGTATCCTGCATAACTATCTACATACCTAATTGGTCGATAGCCGCTTACACGTGCGTATTCGTTTACGATATCCTGTGAAACGGGCGGCTCCAAGCCTTCAAAGCCCCAATAAATTACTTCTCCTTGTGTATGAAATGCATTCACTCGCAGAAAGTTTCTTTCTCGTGCCAATTCAGCCATCGCAATTGACTCTGGTTCCGATAAAGGGTAGGGACCAGGATAATCTCTTGGTTGCGGCGAATCAGGTTTTCGTTGTGCCTCAATCTCCCAGAGTGCCGGATATTGATTATTTAAGTCAACACCGGAAATATTCGCTTTCCAACTAGAAAAGTCTGTGTTTTGATTATTAATTGACAAAACCTGTTCCTGGTACTGGCCTGCAGCAGATGCGCCATTTAATACCAGATTGACACCATCCGGATTTACCATTGGGACAACCGATAAGCGTGTATCATTAAATAATGGCAGCATATTCAAACCACGAATTGGTCGTTTGTTCGTAAACGAAAGGGCATATTCATTTATAAATCGCATAATAACCGGTGTTGTTATCCATTCATTGGCATGAAAAGACCCATCAATATGAACTTGTTTACCGCCATTTCCTATTTGCAGTTCGATTAAATCCTTGCCCATTACTGAGCTGCCAATCACTTGCCTGAAGATAAACGGATAAACCAATAAAAGATTATTCATATCTCGTACCATTTTTTCGAATGTATAATTATTAAAATCAGATAAAATCAAATTATCCACGCGTTGTGGAATAACAATTGATTGCCCTATTTGAAGGCTGGCCGAATCAATATTCTGGTTTGTCAATAATAGCATATCTACCGGGATATTATACCGGATTGCAATATTCCATAATGAATCATTTGCAGCAATTTGATAATCACTTTTGATATATCCTGGCAGTTGAACAATTTGTCCTACTGTAAGTTGATTTGCATTTATCTGAGGATTCGACTGTTCTATTAAAACGAGTGGAATATCAAACAACTGGCTGTAATACCAAAATGTATCAGTAGATCTTACAATTATTTCCATGTACATTCTCTCCTCTATATACGAATAATAAATAATATGTATAAACGCCTGACTATGTGTATTTTCAACTTGAAAGAAAAGGAAATATTCTGTAGTATTGTTTATAGAATTTATGGTATTTGCCCTTACATAATAGGAGGAGATATACTTGGCATTTGTTATTACGTCACCATGTATAGGTGAAAAATCCGGCGAATGTGTCGAAGTTTGCCCGGTTGATTGTATAGAAGAAGGAAAAGATATGTTTTATATTGATCCGGACATTTGCATTGACTGCGGAGCATGTGAAGCCGTCTGCCCGGTTGAGGCAATATACATGGAAGATGAGGTTCCGGAAGAAGAAAACGAATATATTGCATTAAATCGCAAGTTTTTTGAAGAGCAATAGACTGTTGCCGCTACTCCTGATAGTAGCGGCATTATTTTATGGAAAAATCAGTGTATCCCTTATGTTCTTCTTTGGTATCCAGCTTTAAATCGTCAACCCGGATAAACCGGTTAAAGCCTTTTTTTAACTCATTTATAAATGCATTAACTGCTTGTTCATCACCCTCAGCCTCGAGTTCAACCGTACCATCCGTTTTATTTTTGACCCATCCCGAAAGGTTATATTCATTTGCTTTCTGCATCGTTGAATACCGAAAGCCTACACCCTGAACACGACCAATTACGACAGCATGTACAAACATTAACATCACCTCTATATTAAAGTATTACCGAAGACCGGGAAGACCTTGGCAGAATAAACTTTTTGATCTGCAAATTAGATTTGACAATTATTTTACTTTTTCCATGTGATAAATGTCACATATGTTGAAATCTTCTCACGAATTAATTGTTCAGGAAAATATTACATGATATGCTACACCTAAAGATGAATTGCTTCTATTCTCATTATAACTATTTTGAGAAATAAATAATACTGAAAGAGGTGAACATTTTATGTCAGGTCCTGCGCTGAAACATGTCGACAGTCACACGGCCATCCATGAAGCAGCATTAAATGAAGCGATTGAACTAACCAATCTGCTTGATAAGCTTGTCAAAGACAATCAAATAGAAAAAGCCTCGGAACTATCCTATGTTCTAATTGAACAGTGGGAAACGAGAACACTAAGGCATGCGGACTCTGAAGAAGAAGGGTTATACAAAGAAATAGTTGAGGAAAAACCTGAATTAAAAGATGATATTGTTGCCTTAATCAGAGATCATGATTTGTTAAGAATACTTGTTAAAAAAATTAAATCAACACTGAAGGACAATGGTGTTAGTGATGCCGTTGTTCAGCAATTTCAATCGTTGATTATCGTAGACGAACTGCATAATGAAAAAGAAATGGAAGTACTGCCGGATCACTGATTGAAAAGAACGATTGCAGCTGTGGAGGTGAAAGGCATGGAGTCAAAACAATCTGGTAAGGAACAGCCCTTACGAGTGGTTTTGCCAGAATTATATACTTTTGTAACGGAGGGATTGGAAGATCTCCATAACATTCATCCTTATGATATTCAGTTATACGGGGTGGAAGAAGAAACCGGATATCAGCTGATTTTTTATTTCGGCGAAGGGTATTCACACCAGGAATCAATATTCTTTTCTCATAGTTCAATAGAAAAAAAGGATAGTGAGATAACTGATTTCGTTGAAAAATTTGGAGAATCCTGTAAAGAAGTAATGATAGCTGATTATTTTAAGATGATGAAACCATAGTGACTTCAAATAGAAAAGGGGAAAATATAATGTTTTTGTTTGAAGATGATGTTAGTTATGTTCAGGATAGAGAAGATTTACTTGCACTCTTGAAAATGAGGTTTGGTGAAGTTCCGCCAAAAATTGTTGAATCAATTTATGCCATCGAGCAGTATGACACATTGGAACGTTTAATAATAGTAGCTTCAAATGTACCAAGCTTAAAAGTTTTTATTGAAGAATTGGAAGCTGGTTCAGGCAGTTTTAAAATCCTTGGCGAACGATTTAATCCAATTGAAAAAAGTGGTGGTTTAAATGAAGAGCAGTAATAAGCTATTGGAATCATTGAAACATATTCGTCATGGCAGCCGAATCAATGATGGCTGGACAGAAGAAAGTCCGCGTCCTCGTGATTCAGAAGATATATACCGGAGACGCTGGCAGCATGACAAGATTGTCAGGTCCACACATGGAGTAAACTGTACCGGATCATGCAGCTGGAAAATTTATGTTAAAGACGGGATTATTACATCTGAAACACAACAGACAGACTATCCGAGTACCGGAGATGACTTTCCGGAGTATGAACCACGCGGATGCCCTAGGGGAGCCAGTTTCTCCTGGTATACGTACAGCCCGATACGAGTAAAGTATCCATATGTTCGCAGTGACCTTTACGAGTTATGGAAACAGGAGCGGGATCAAGGTAATGACCCTGTTAAAGCATGGGAAAACATTGCTGATAACCCTGAAAAGCGTGCTAGATATGTTGGAGCCAGGGGTAAAGGCGGTTTTGTTCGTGCAACATGGCAGGACATGTGTGAAATCATTGCCAGCTCAACCATCCATACGATTAAAAAATATGGACCTGACCGTGTAGCAGGATTCAGTCCCATTCCTGCCATGTCCATGGTAAGTTATGCAGCGGGAACCCGTTTTCTCTCATTAATTGGAGGAACTATTTTAAGTTTCTATGACTGGTATGCTGATTTGCCGCCAGCTTCACCACAAGTTTGGGGAGAACAGACGGATGTTCCGGAAAGTGCTGACTGGTACAATTCCAAATACTTTATCATTTGGGGAACAAACCTGCCGCAGACTCGTACACCTGATGCGCACTTTATGGTGGAGGCAAGATATAACGGTACAAAAGTCGTCGGCGTCAGTCCGGACTATGCAGAATATGAGAAATTTGCCGATATTTGGCTCCCGGCACGTGCTGGTACAGATGCAGCTTTGGCAATGGCAATGACACACGTTATTTTAAAAGAATTTTATGTCGATAAAGAAACTCCATATTTTAATGACTATGCCAAAAAATTCACTGACCTGCCTTATTTGGTTACCGTCGATGAACATAATGGCGAATTCCGAAGTAACCGCTTCCTGCGTGCATCCGATTTAAATGATGAGCATGATCTTGGTGAATGGAAAACAATCGTGTGGAATTCTGCTACAGATCAACTGGAAGTACCAAATGGAAGTTTGGGATTCCGTTGGGATGGAGGCAGCAAATGGAACTTGCAACTGGATAAAGAAGATGGCAGTTTAATAGATCCTGAACTAAGTTTCATTAATAAACATGATGAAACGGTTACGGTGAGTTTCCCATATTTTGCAGAGAAGCAGGGGGATATCGTTAAACGTGGAGTGCCTGTCAGAGAAATAACTGACAGTTCAGGCAAAAAATTAAAAATTACTACGGTCTACGATCTGATGATGGCTCATACTGGCGTTGACCGTGGACTTCCTGGCGACTACCCTTCAGATTATAACGATCCGAAGCCATATACACCAGCATGGCAGGAGTCGATTACAGGAGTAAACAGAAACCATGCCATCAAAGTAGCAAGAGAATTTGCTGACAATGCAGAACGTACAAAAGGAAAATCCATGATTGCTCTGGGTGGCGGAACAAATCACTGGTTCCACAGTGACCAAATCTATCGGGCCATTTTAAATCTAGTGTTACTGACAGGTTCACAAGGTGTAAATGGTGGTGGATGGGCCCATTATGTTGGTCAGGAGAAAGTCCGTCCACAAGAAGGGTGGCAGCAGGTTGCTTTTGCAAATGACTGGCAAAAACCACCACGCTTCCAAAATGGAACATCCTATTTTTATTTCATGACCGATCAGTTCCGTTATGAATCAATACCGGATGAAGTGGAAAAAACAGACTGGGGCAGCAAGTATAATGCTATGCATCCTGCAGACTTAAATGCGCTGTCAGCAAGACTTGGATGGCTGCCGTCCTATCCACAGTTCTCACAAAACTCTATTAATCTGGTAAAAGAGAGCCGTGACAGAGGGGCACAAACAGAGCAAGAGATTATTGATGATGTCGTAAGTCAAATTAAAGAAGAAAAGATTGACTGGGCGATTGAAAATCCGGATGATCCAAGAAACTTCCCAAGAGTGTTTTTCAACTGGCGGTCAAACCTGCTTGGAGATAGTGGTAAAGGACATGAATTCTTTGTAAAACACTTGGTTGGCGGTGACAATCAGGTGCTTGCCGAACCGGAAAATTCATGGCAGCCAGAAACAGTGAAACTAAAAGATGAAGCACCTACCGGAAAAGCCGATCTACTTGTAAGTGTTGATTTCCGGATGACAAGTTCAGGATTATTTTCTGACATTGTACTGCCTGCTGCTACGTGGTATGAAAAGAATGATATCAGCAGTACGGATTTACATCCTTTTGTTCATCCGTTCAATGCAGCAATTTCCCCGCCATGGGAAGCAAAAAGTGACTGGAACACATTCCGTGAGATTAGTAAGGTCTTCTCAGAACTTGCTGAAAAACACCTTCCAGCAACAGAGGATCTGGTTACATCACCATTGGGACATGATTCCCCGGGTGAAATTGCGCAGTCTATGGGTAAAATTAAAGACTGGCGAAAAGGTGAGGTCGAAGCAATACCTGGTAAGACTATGCCAAGCTTTAAAGTAGTGGATCGTGATTATCCAAATGTTTACCAGAAAATGACGTCGGTAGGTCCGCTTATTAAAAAAGGCTACGGAGGTAAAGGGGTTACAATTCCAGGTGAAAAAGTTTACGACGAACTCGGTAGCCGACTCGGTAAATCAAGACGTGAAGGAATAGGAAAAGGAAATCCTGATTTGTATACGGATGAACAAGCAATAAACGCTATTCTTTTAATGTCTGGAGCCACAAATGGGAAGCGGGCTGTTGAAGGCTGGAAATCATTAGAGGTAAAAACAGGACAAAAACTTGAAGAAATTTCCAAAGCACGTGAAGAAGAAGATCATACATTACGTGATTTAAGCATCCAACCGCGTAATGCCATATCAACACCAGTTTGGAGTGGATTGGAAAAAGATCATCGCCGGTATTCGCCATTTACCGTTAATACGGAATACAACATTCCATGGCGAACATTGACTGGTCGGCAAAGTTTCTATCTTGATCATGAAATGATGCTTGATTATGGTGAAGGACTTCCACTATATCTGCCACCATTACGATATGGGCCATTTCTGAAAAAAGAAGAAGGCGTTGAGGAAAACGAAAACAAGTCAATTACAGTAAGATACTTGACGCCACACCAAAAATGGGGCATCCATACGATGTTTACCGATACAACGAATATGTCCACCTTATTCAGAGGCTGGCAGACAATCTGGATGAATGAAGAAGATGCTGCTTCAATTGACCTTAAGGATAATGATTTTGTGGAAGTTTATAACCGGAATGGAGCAATTGCCGCACGAGTAGTTGTGACCTATCGGATACCAAGAGGAATGGCTTACATGTATCACGCACAGGATCGGACGCTCGGGGTTCCGGCAACAACCATCACCAAGAATGGTGGCAAGAGGCGCGGTGGAACCCATAACAGCGTAACCCGTATCACACTTAAAGGAACACATATGATTGGCGGTTACTCACAGTTAAGTTATGGATTCAATTATTACGGCCCAACTGGTCATCAACGTGACACAATCGCAGTAATAAGAGCATTGAAGGAGGTTGACTGGCTTGAGAATTAAAGCACAGGTAGCAATGGTAATGCACTTGGATAAATGTATCGGCTGTCACACTTGTTCAGTAACATGTAAAAACACATGGACGAACCGGCCCGGAACAGAATATATGTGGTTCAATAACGTGGAAACACGACCAGGTACCGGTTATCCAAAACGCTGGGAAGATACTGATCGATTCAAGGGTGGATGGGTTCTAAAAAATGGAAAGCTTCAGTTAAAAGCAGGTGGACCTGTTTCTAAACTGATGAACATTTTCTATAACCCTGACATGGCGAATATGGAAGATTACTATGAACCATGGACATATGACTACCAAAATTTAATTGACAGTCCAAAAAGTGATAATCTTCCTGTAGCACGCCCGCAATCAGTCATTACCGGAGAATATATCGACAAACCGGAATGGGGATCCAACTGGGATGATGACCTTGCCGGCGGTAGTGAATCCGTTTCAAAAGACCCAACCGTCGAAAAACTGCAGGAACATATTTCGATGGAATATGAAAAAACATTCATGATGTATCTGCCAAGAATTTGTGAACATTGCCTGAACCCGTCCTGTGTTGCATCATGTCCATCAGGTGCACTTTATAAGCGTGATGAGGATGGTATTGTTCTGGTTGACCAGGAAGCTTGCCGCGGCTGGCGCTTCTGTATGAGTGGTTGCCCATATCACAAAGTATATTATAACTGGAACACACATAAAGCAGAAAAATGTAATTTCTGTTACCCACGAACAGAAGCAGGATTACCAACAATCTGCTCTGAAACATGTGTTGGCAGAATCCGTTATATCGGGGTTGTGCTGTATGACGCCGACAGAGTAAAAGAAGCAGCATCTGTAGAAGATCCGCAAGACCTTTATGAATCACAGTTATCTGTATTTCTTGATCCATTTGATCCGGAAATAATTGAAGAAGCAAGAAAATCAGGTATTAATGATGAATGGATTGATGCAGCACAAAATTCACCAGTATATCAAATGGCTATGAAATGGAAAATTGCGTTGCCTTTACATCCGGAATATCGCACATTTCCTATGGTTTGGTATGTGCCACCGCTTAGTCCAATCATGAATCATATTACAAATGAAGATGAACTGGACACTGACGGGTACATTCCAGCTATTGACCAAATGCGGATACCAGTGGAATACCTTGCTTCCATTCTCTCAGCCGGCGATACTGAAGTGATTCGTAAAGTGTTGCTTAAATTAATTGCAATGCGAGTTCATATGCGTGGAAAAACTGTTGGTGGTATTGATGAATTCAGACAAAGTGAACTTTTAAATGAAGCTGATACGAATCCGGAAGAAATTGAAGATATGGCCCGCTTATTGGGTGTTGCCAAGTACAACGAACGATTTGTTATTCCAACAGGAAGAAGAGAAATGGAGGATGACGAAAAACTGTACTATGAACAAGGCGCATGCAGTCTTGAAGATTTGGCACCACCTGAAGGAATAGCTGCTACATTCGGAGGTAAGTTCTAATGGAAGAGCAGGAAAGAACATTACTGGCTATTGCATCCCGTTTATTGGCGTATCCGGACGACAATTTTATCGATGAACAGTTAGACATTATAGACTCCATAAATGATAATATATCATCGGCAGAATTGCGCAAAGAACTGGAAAATGCATTAAAAGCTTTTCACCGATTAACACCGGAAGAATTAAAAAAATTGTATGTTGCAACATTTGATTTGAAAGCAAAACATGGTCTCTACCTGACTGCCCATGAGCTTGGTGACAGCAGTAAACGCGGGGCAGCAATCATAAGACTGCAAAATATTATTAATGATGCAGGATTTGAGCGGGTGGATGATGAACTGGCCGATTATATTCCAATGCTGTTTGAATTCCTTGCTGCAGCACCGGACACTCAGGAAACTGATCGGTTAGTAAGAAGGCTTGCTGTTGCAGTCAAAAGGATTCAGACCAGTATGCCGCTTGATAACCCGTATTTCAATATTTTGTATGTATTAACGGAGTACGTCTTCCCGCAACCAACCAAAGCAGAAATTAAAAAACTGGAATTTGAGCGGGAAGACGCTGATTTGGAGGAGTTGCCGTATCCAATAATGTATGGATAGAAGAAAAACTGTCAGTGGAATATGGAGTATTCCACTGGCGGGTGGTTAAACCAATAGGAGGGACAACGTGTGAGTGAAATATTTTGGTGGGTTATCTTCCCATATTTAACAGTAGCCATCATGATTTTCGGTCTGTTATATCGTTTTGCATTCCGGCAATTGACCTGGGCGGCTCCATCAACTGAGTTTTTTGAAAAGAAATGGTTGCGGTTTGGTTCACCTCTGTTTCATTGGGGGATTATCTTTGCATTTATCGGACATGTTATGGGGATTGTCATACCAATGGAATTTTATAGGGCTCTAGGTATATCCGATCACCTGTATCATATTGGTGCCGTTTATGGCGGGTCTTTAGCAGGTATAATGGTTGTTGTCGGGCTGGTCATTTTATTGATTCGGAAAATGGTCTTTGATCCAGTCAGAGTTCACGCAACATTTGCAGATTTCTTTTCGGTTATTGCACTACTTATTGTTTCGGGAGTTGGTACGTACATGACTGTTTTCGGAAACTATACACCAGCTGAATTTGACTACCGGGCTTCAATAGGGCCATGGTTCAGAAGTTTATTTATCTTAGATCCGAAATATCAGCTGATGACAGCTATTCCATTTGTTTTCAAACTGCATACTATAACAGCTTTTGGACTATTTGCTTCTATACCATTTACAAGACTGGTGCATTTTTACAGTCTGCCTGTAACATATGTAAACAGAGCTCCTCAGCAGTATCGTTCAAGGTCACAATATAAGAAAAAAAGTGTTTAATATAATTCTATAAAAAAGAACTGAAAGCATCCAGCGAATGTTTTCGGTTCTTTTTTAATTTGCTTAATCATGAAATTACTGATTAAATTTGTTACCTCTCCGCATATACATAACTATGGACAAAAAGGAGGGGAATATCATTGGGGTAATTTCAATTATGAACTATAAAGGCGGGGTAGGAAAAACAACATTGTCTGCCAACATTGCAGCTGAATTGGCTAATAGGGGAAAGCGGGTACTCCTGATTGATATGGATCCACAAACAAACTTGACACTTTCTTTTTTAAATATCGAAGAATGGCAAAGTCTCGAGTGGCAGGGACGAACAATTAAGCACTGGTATGACGACTTTTTGGATGGCTATGAAAAAACTTCACAGCTCAAAGATTTGGTTGTACATCCGGTACGCGTTAACAACAGATTAAGGCATACGGGTGGTGGAATTGATTTAATATGTTCCCATCTTGAACTGATTCATGTTGACATGGAAATTTCAAGTAAACTTGGAGGTAATTCCGAAAGAATGATTCGTAACAACTATTTAAACGTATTATCATTTCTTCAGACAAAACTGGAAGAATTAAAAGAAGCATACGATATTATTTTAATCGACTGCCCGCCAAACTTTAACCTGGTTACACAAAACGCACTGGCAGCAAGTGATGCCTTCGTTGTCCCTGCAAAAGCGGACTATCTTTCCACATTAGGCATTGATACACTAATACGTCATGTCAAAACAATGGAGGATAAATTCAACACATACATAGACGAAATAGATTCAAATGTTCCTAGGCGAATTCATCCAAATATGTTAGGTGTAATTTTTACAATGGTATCCTTTTATAAAGGAAGACCAATTGCAGCTCAACATGAATATATGCACCAGGTTGGACAAAGTCATTCGTGCTTTACCAATGTATTGCGAGAGGGGAAAACACAATTTGCAACAGCCCCCGCTGAAGGTATTCCAGTAATGCTGACAAAAGGTAACAGCCTGCCGCAAGTGATGGTTCGGGATGAGTTAAAACAAATTACAACAGAACTGCTGAATACATATGGTGAGATCCATGGGTAAGAAAGATACGGAAAAATTATTACACGTCACAATGGAATTTCTGGAAGGTTTATCTGCTAAACAGTTTCAAGCACTCGTGGAAGGAAAAGCAGTAATCCGCTTTGAACCAAAACAGGATGATAGACAGAAGCATCAGCAACTAAAGGAAAAATTAAAGCAGGAATCCAACATAGAAAAAATCCTGAATAGTCATACAAAGAAAGAGCTAATTGCCTTTTGCAAATACTATAAAATAAATATCAAAACACGAGATATTAAAAAAATGCTTATTGAAAAAATTATTCTATATATTAGAGATGATAAACCAGAAAAAGAACTAATAGACTGGAAAACAATTGAAAATGAACTGCATAACTGCAGCACACTTGATGAAGCAAAAAATATGCTTGCTAATCATAAGGATTTAAGGTTAAAAAATGACCTTATCACATTTGCAAAATCGCTTGGTATTTATGTAAACAAAAGATACTCTAAACAGGAAGTTCTGGAGCGTATTGCTGATTACACTACAGGTGCCAGGCTCAGAGGGAAAGTTATTCGACAGGATAGGTAAGAGGCTGGGACATAGTGTAAAAGTGTTAGACAACAGACGAACAATGCTTGGGATTTCCGGAGCGGTTATATGCACCATTTTCCAATTAGCTCAGTTTTCTTTTGATTAAACACTTTTGTCCCAGCATCTTATATTATTTAATCAAACAAAATTCACACTATTAACATTACGGTTTTATCTAAAATACCTTGTCACCATTAAAAATAGAATTTTTCACAATCGCATAATCAACATTTCGTATTGCATCCAGTTTGTTTCCGCCGGCATAGGAAATAGCAGACTGGAGATCCTGTTCCATTTCTGTCAGTGTATCCTGCAGCTGACCTTTATGTTCTACATACATTTTCTTGCCTTCCACGTTTTTCTTTTCTCCTTTTTGGAACTCTGAGGCAGAACCGAAGTATTCTTTTATCAGCTTTCCATCTTTTTCGATGGTTTGACCTGGGGATTCTTCATGTCCGGCGAATAACGAACCAATCATAACCATAGCCGCACCGAATCGGACT
Source organism: Virgibacillus doumboii (assembly GCF_902806455.1). Lineage (GTDB taxonomy): Bacteria > Bacillota > Bacilli > Bacillales > Amphibacillaceae > Lentibacillus > Lentibacillus doumboii. The sequence continues at coordinate 1,787,452 of NZ_CADCWQ010000001.1, forward strand.
GATTTTGCAATATCACCATGTGTCCGTATCCCACCGTCAGCAATAATTGGTTTACTTGCGGCTTTTGCACACCATCTTAATGCAGCAAGCTGCCAGCCACCGGTTCCAAATCCAGTTTTAAGCTTGGTAATACAAACTTTACCTGGCCCAATACCTACCTTTGTTGCATCTGCCCCGGCATTTTCAAGTTCTCTTACAGCTTCTGGGGTACCAACGTTTCCTGCAATAACAAAGCTTTGTGGCAGGTGGTTTTTAATATGCTTTATCATCGCGATCACCGCATTGGAATGGCCATGTGCAATATCGATAGTAATGAATTCCGGTGATAGCTGTTCATCGGCCAGTTGCTTGACAAATTCGTATTCCTCATCTTTGACACCTACACTGATCGATGCAATTAATCCGCGTGCTTTCATATTTTTCATAAAGTCTAATCGCGTATTCGGCTCAAACCGATGCATGATGTAAAAGTAATTATTTTCTGCTAAGAAAAGCGCTATTTTTTCATCAATTACCGTTTGCATATTTGCAGGTACGACAGGTAATTTGAATCTATGGCCACCAAGCGTTACGGATGTGTCACATTCTGATCGACTGTTTACAATACATTTTGCGGGAATTAGCTGAATATCTTCATAATCAAATACATTTTCCATAAATTCCACTCCTAAAAACGAATTATTATTTATATTTATATTAAAATGTTCGTCTATTATTCAATTTACATTATTTCTCTCGTTATGTCAAAATCTTTTAGATAAAAAAATTTCGTTTTACACGTTATAATGAACATAGAAAACAAAGGAGAAATTTCTGTGACTACAAAAAAATTATTTTATCAGAATCAGTATATGCGAACATTTACAGCAAAAGTTTTAAATTCGTATAAGGATGATAACGGACATTTTTATGCAGTATTGCATCAAACAAGTTTCTATCCAACAGGTGGCGGCCAGCCTCACGATACCGGAACCTTAAATGGTGTACACGTATTTGATGTGGTTGAAATTGATGGGGAAATCCGCCATTATATTGAGGAACCTGTAGAATCACATCATAAGATAGTCGGTGAAATAAACTGGGAGCGGCGTTTTGATCATATGCAGCAGCATGCGGGACAGCATATTTTATCTGCTGCATTTGAGGATGTGATCGGGTATAAGACCGTAAGTTTTCATTTGGGAAAAGAAATTTGTTCGATTGACTTAGAAACAGCGGATCTGACTAACGAAGAAACAAACTTGGCAGAGGAAAAGGCAAATGAAATTATTTTACAGAATCGACCGATTGAAACAAAGTGGGTTACAAAAGACGAACTTTCGAATTATACGCTGAGAAAAGAACTGTCGGTTTCCGATGATATCCGGCTTGTCGTTATACCAGCGTTTGATTATAACGGGTGTGGCGGGACGCATCCGGACTCAACCGGGCAAGTTAGTTCGATTAAAATACTGCACTGGGAAAAACAAAAGAAAAAAACACGTGTTTATTTTGTTTGTGGAAACAGGGTCCTGAAACAGCTTGGCGAGAAGCATAAGGTCATTCAAGGATTAACAGACCAGTTGAATGCACCACAGGAAGATCTGAATAAAATGGCAAAACGGACTTTGCGGCTGACAAAACATCTTGAAAATAATATCCAGGAACTAAAGACTGAGCTAATCAGTTATGAGACTGACAGGTTAATCAACCAGGCAGAAATCCATCAGGGATACAATATAACAAAAGCAATATTTCAAAACAGGCAGATGTCAGATATCCAGCAATTGGCCAAATTAATTACAGCAAAAACAGATAACTTGCTGGGGTTTTTAATAAATGAAACAGATGAAAAGCTGCAATTTGTTTGTGCAAAAAATGAAGATTTGGATCTCAATATGAACGACATAGTAAAGTCTGTGTTACCAGCAATTAATGGAAAAGGCGGCGGAAATCATTTGATAGCGCAGGGAGGAGGGGAAAGAACTATTTCTCCTGATGAATTAATGGATGAACTGATCAATATACTTTAACAGTACAAGTTATTAATTGGAGAAGGTTATACACTTTTCTCTAATTGTGACTTCCAAAAGTTTAAGCGCATTAGAAAAAGGAAATTGTTAATTATCCGAAACAAGGAACTGAACTGGGAGCTGGTGCAATTGCTCGGTAGAAAAATCAGACATACAAAACGTTATCAGGAGATTGTCAATGTTTTCATGAAAAATGGATTCAGCCATTTTCTGTTCCGGATTGGAGTTGCAGATCGGGGTCTGGCACAGGGATTGGATAGTGAAATAGACACAAACCTGAAAAGTATTGGCAAGCGGCTGCGAAATGCTCTTGAGGACCTTGGTCCAACGTTTATTAAACTTGGACAAATTGCCAGCACACGTCGTGATGCACTTCCGCCTGAAATTACTTCTGAACTTGAGAAGCTGCAGGATCATGCCTCTGTTATCCCGTTTGAACACGTCAGAAATACGATTGAAACAGAACTCGATGATACGCTGGACAACCTATTTCGACATGTCAATGAGGAACCGCTTGCTACGGCTTCCATTGGGCAGGTACATACAGCACGTCTGTTTACAGGGGATGATGTAATAATTAAAGTTCAGCGACCAGGCCTAAAGCCAAAGATGGAAACAGATATGGAAATTCTCCATGGAATCGGAAAAATGCTGGAGGAGCGGACAAGCTGGGCACGACGTTACCGTGTTCGTGGTATCATCTATGAATTTACCAGCTCGCTTAGGCATGAACTGGATTATTTAATGGAAGGGCGCAGTGGGGAACGGATCGCCAAACAGTTTGAAAATGATGTGCATGTCAGAGTTCCGGATATTTATTGGGACTATACAACCAGAAAAGTAATTACGATGGAAAAAATAGAAGGTATAAAAGTTTCGGAAAATGAACAGCTTGATCAGGAAGGGTACGACCGAAAACTTATTGCTAAACGACTTACTAATGCTATGTTGACGCAAATACTTGATAACGGGTTTTTCCATGCAGATCCACATTCAGGGAATATATTTATTTCGCCTGAAAATACAATCGTATTTTTGGATTTTGGTGAAGCTGGTCAGATAAGCGAAAAACTGAAACACCATTTTGCAACAATTATTGTGAATCTTCACCAGGGTGATACTAAAGGCATGATAAAAACCTTTTCGCGAATGGATTTAATTGGCCAGAAAACCGACTTGGAAGCTTTAAGAAGTGACCTTGACAAGCTTCAGGCAAGTTATGCAGGTGTTATGCTAAAAGACCTTAGTCTGGGCCGAATTATCATTGAAATATTCCAGGTAGCATACCACCATTATATTGAAATCCCAACAGACATGGCTATTCTCAGTAAAGTGATTTTGACGCTTGAAGGTGTTATTGGCAGGCTTGATCCGGAATTCAATATTATGCGGGCGACAGAGCCATTTGCGCGTAAACTCATTAAGCGAAGGTATCATCCAAAGATGATCATAACTAATTCACTGCATGAGTTGATGGAGAATATTGAGATCATTTCTGACTTGCCAAAAGATCTGAAAGAAGTTATGTCGGTTGTTAAGAGGGGCAAAGTTGGACTTGATATTAATGTGAAACAGGGCGACCGGATGCTTCATCGTTTGGATAAAATCAGTAATCGGATGTCATTCAGTATTATCATGCTCGCGTTCAGTATTTTAATGGCGGGCTTGGTGATTGGCTTTGCAATTACCGGACAGAGCACAATAATCTGGGATTTGCCAATAATTGAAATAGGCGCAGTAATAGCACTTCTCATGTTTATATTGATGGTGATCACAATTATCAAATCCGGAAGAATGTAGGGAAAGGGACAGGCCGGGATTCAGAAAACAAGATTTAAAAGGTGTGCTGTACGACACCTTTTTTCACTATCGTACTCGGAAATCAAATATGTTTTAGCCGAATCACCCGTACTGCCCCTTCCTAAATGCTTCTCAACAGTAATTTTTTCAGTAATGGTGCAAAGTGTTCAGGCAATTCCTCAATCGCAGGCACCATTAAACGTTCTTTCCCATAGATATTCTGCATTATGTTGTCTTCCTGTTCATCTATCTCTCCGTCAGATAAAAACATACCAATTACATTTATACCTTGTTTTCTTCCTTCTGAAACGGCCAGATTCGTATCGATAATTCCATTTTGATCATAGTTGGCTGCAGCTGGTTCACCATCGGAAAATACGAGCAAAAATTTATTTTTTTCATGCCGGGCAGCGAGCTCGTTGTTAATTACCTTAATCGCAAAGCCGTCCCGATTATCCTCCTGTGGTTCCAATTGCATGATCCGTGGACCTGTATTCTGATAAATTGAATCACTATATGATTGAATTTGATGAAAATAGTTTGGTTGGTACTTATCTTTCACATCGTTGGCGTCTTCCCAGAACCCGACAATGGAGTGGGGGATTCTTAATTCTTTCAGAACTTCGTGGAACAACACAATTCCACGCTTCGTTTTATCCATTTTATCGTGCATTGATGCTGAACAATCTACAAGCAGAGTAAATACAGCATCTATATCATTGGATTCATCATTTTTTTTATAAAAGATTCGCGGATTTTCATCTGTCACAATTGGCATAAGATTTTTCGACAACCGACCGAATAAAAGGTCTTTTCTAGGTGAATTTCGTTTATGTTCAAGTACTTTTTGAATCGTTGTTGATAGTCTTCGTTTATGTGCTTCAATGTCATTCACTATATTACGGTATGCAAGTTCATCATCGGCTGATGGTGATATGGGTTGTTTATCAATCGCAACTGCATATCTGTTTTCTTCACCATAAGGGGCGCCATTAGTGTGCCCGCTTTGTTTAGTTGCCTGTTTCTTCAGGGATTCAACTTCTGAATAATCATTTTTCTCACTTTCCCCGGACGCTCCCTGTATCGTACCCATAGCCTGGTCAGCATCCTCGGTCTCCCGTGTACCGCCACCCAAAATATTAGTTTTGGTTCCGGATTCAAGCTCGAACTGCAGGAAGTTCTGTTTACGGTCACTGTTCTGATTCTCCTGGTGCCAGGTGGAGAACGTTTCATCAAAATATTCACTGTCATCCTGATTAGCATCTTCCATATCTTCGTTTTCCAGCTCATCCGTTCGCGTTAACTCATCAAACAAGGTGTTCATCTCGAATTCTTCAACGTTTGAAATCGGAAACGCAAAATACGTATTAATCATGTCTGTGTAATCATTTGCAAGCTTGCATACAATTTGTTCAGCTACTATAGTAATATCGCATGACTTTTTCGCATCGAAGACCTGATACAGGAGTGGCTTCAGACTTTCCAGATGGTCAACTTGCCGTTCATTTGCCCGCGGAAAAACAGGATCCGGCTTATCGGACTGCAGCAACAGATAAATTAGACAGAATAATTCATCCAGGGGATAACTCCTTGTTACATTTGTTGCGAGCTGTGTTTCAAAAAAATGTTTCAAATAGCTGCGCCGAATAGTAAAATCCCTTTTTGTTCCGGGTCTGGTTTTAGTAATGATTTCTTCAAGGCGCATATCTTCCAGTAAAGTGACAAGCTGAACAGCGAACTTTTCGATGTTTAACTCAGTTGTTCTTTGCAAAAAATTCTTAAGTGACGGGATATCTGTTTGCCCTAAAGTTCCAAGTGTACGTAAAAATAAATCTGTTTTATAGCCGGAAATCCTGACGCTTGGATCGCTGACATCCCAAAGATGGCTTCCTGACACTTTTTCATTAAAGGTGTCGATGAACGACCCATGCCGGTACTCAAACTTAAGTTCCGGCATATTAGACAGAGTGGAGGTGAGGTCCTGAAGTTGCAGATATAGTCTGGTATCGATCTTTGAGTCATCCCAGCGGTTAAACTTCATCGGGCGACCTCCTTTCTAAAACAGTGTATCTGCCAAATTTTGAACAAATTCACGTTCACGCTCTTCTTCCAGTTTATCTGCGATTGCCCGGTTAATCGCACGCTTAGGGGGGATTGCAGCACTTAAATCACAGGCATCAAGCAATGCGCGAATTGATGCAGCATCCTCGGACAATTTCCCCTGATATACAGCCCGGATTAAATCGGTTGACAGGGTGGTAAATAAATCAATGGTCCTGTTATCGGAAAGTCGGGTATTTGTACGAATCAGATCTTTCAGCTGGTTGCCTTGCAGATATGGTACATCAATAACGATAAAGCGATTTTTCAGCGCTTCATTAAGTGGAACCGTACCAACATAGCCTTCATTGATAGCCGCGATAACATTAAAGCCTTCTTTTGCTGTAATAATTTCATTTGTAAACGGATTTGTGACTGTTCTCCGGTAATCAAGCACACCATTAATCAGTGGCAATGTTTCGGGTTTTGCCATATTAATTTCGTCAATATAAAGAAATGTGCCATCAGTCATTGCACTTGTTACAGGGCCAGGCACAAAATCGACCACTTGTTTTTCATCTTCATATGCAAGTGTTTTATATCCCATTAAACTTTCTGCGTCCAGATCAACCGAACAGTTGACACTGAACATCGGCTGGGAAAATAAATTCGACAACGTCTCAGCAAACCTGGTTTTCCCTGTACCAGTCGGACCTTTCAGCAGGATATTTTTTCCCATGCTTAATGCAGCAATGGCGTCAATTAACAGATCGCTTTGCGGTGGAACATAGCCACCTTCACGAATCAGATTCTGAAAAGCATCAGCGCTTGTTCGTTTTGCATTGTTCAATAGTTCAGTTATATCATCAGGTAAGTTATAATTTCGTTCCATTAATAAACTCCTTTCAAGAATATTTTAAAGGTTAACGTTGTGGAAGACAAAGATTGCAGTTTGACTTCACGAATAAAAATCGATTAATGATTAAGAATAGGATGGAATACCAAGATAATAATGAAAGGACTGATAGCATGGCTGACTCAATTAATGTCCCGCAATTCCCGGAACCATACTGGAGGGATTCTGTTTCATTTGACTCTTACCCAAAATTAACCGGAACCATCAAAGATACAGATGTTGCGATTGTTGGAGGCGGTATTACCGGAATAACAGCAGCATATTTACTAACCAAAGAGGGGCTGAAAGTAACATTGATTGATGCTGGCGTTATTTTAAACGGGGTAACCGGCCATACAACCGCCAAAATAACCGCCCAGCACGGGATAATTTACGACGAATTAATTCAGCATTTTGGGAAAGAACAAGCTTCCCTGTATTACCAGGCATGTATGGAAGCAAAAAAGCTAATTGAAGACACCATTGAAAAACATGATATTTCGTGTAATTACCAGACAGAGGATTCGTTTATATATACAAACTCGGAAAAATATCAGTCAAAGCTGGATACTGAAAAAAATGCCTATGATGAGTTGGACATTCCGGGTGAATTAACCAATGATATACCGATTGGTTTGCCGGTGAAAGCCGCCTTAAAAATGAAGGACCAGGCACAGTTTCATCCGCTCAAGTATTTAAAAGTATTGGTGGACGAAGCAGTGAAAAATGGGTTAAAAATCTATGAGAATACTACCGCCACCGACGTGGAATATAACAAACATCCAGCAATTATCACCAGGGACGAGCACCGGATTCACTGCAGGTATGTTATTCAGGCTACACATTACCCGTTTTATGACGGTCAGGGGTTTTATCCGACCCGAATGTACCCGGAACGTTCGTATGTTGTTGCAGTTAAAACACCTGTTAAATATCCGGGTGGTATGTACATAAATGCTGAATCGCCAACACGGTCTTTACGTTCGGAAGAGGTTAATGGAGAAGAGTTATGGTTGTTTGTTGGTGAAAATCATAAAACCGGCCAGGGCGGGTCAACGATGAAACATTATGATGCACTACAGCAGTATGCGGAAGAAAAGTTCGGTATTTCCGAATATGTTTATCGTTGGTCGGCCCAGGATCTGACAACATTAGACAAGGTCCCGTATATCGGCCCGGTTACCGATGAAGAAGAGGCTGTTTTCGTAGCCACCGGATACCGGAAATGGGGCATGACTAACGGTACAATTGCTGCTAAAATACTAAGTGATCGGATATTGGATAAAGAAAGTCCTTATGCAGAGCTATTTTCGCCATCAAGATTCCATGCAGATCCGGCTATCCGGAAATTTACATCTGCCAATGCCGATGTGGCGAAACATCTGATTAAAGGAAAACTTGAATATACGAATGATAATGTAAAAGATCTTTCAACTGATGATGCTACAGTAACCAGGGTTAAAGGGAAGCGAACCGGAGTATATAAGGATAAAGAAAATATATTGTATGCAGTTGATACAACGTGTAAGCATCTCGGTTGTGAGGTTCATTGGAATTCAGGTGACCGGACATGGGATTGCCCTTGCCATGGTTCCAGATATTCTTATACAGGTGAAGTAATCGAAGGTCCAGCAGTAGAACCATTAAATAAAGTCAAATTAGAATAAAGAAAAGCAGCCGTTTGGTTGCTTTTTTATTTTTTCTTTTATTTGCAGTCAAAATATGTTACTATTTAGTCACATAATAAAGTGACAATAAGGTAACATAATTTTATGGAGGTGATAAATGGTTGGATAATTACGTAACGGATATCTTTAAAGCACTAGCACACACGCTTCGCAGGGAAATACTCGATTTGTTATCAGAAAAACCCATGACAACTAGTGAAATCAGCAAACAATTTCAAGATGTATCACGGTATGCTATTATGAAGCACTTAAACACACTTGAAGAAGCAAATCTGGTTGTCTCAAGAAAGACAGGACGACAGAAGTATAATTACTTAAATGCAGTACCACTTCAGGAAGTAAACAATCGTTGGTTAACTAATTATACTTCATCTAAGGCACAATCACTTTTACGGATCAAAAACATTACTGAAAGTGAGAAAGGAGAAGATATGATGAGTGAAACGTTAGCACGGGAATCATTTCGTATCGAACAGGAAGTTTCAATCCAGGCATCAGCGGAAGATGTTTTTGCAGCAATAACAAAAAATATCGATGCCTGGTGGTCGGAGCGCTTATTCAAGGATTCTTACATGGAACTGGACCCCAGTCTGGGAGGTTCTTTTATCGAGAAAGGAAGTAACGGCAAAGTGGCTCTTTGGGGCACAATCACCTATATCGTACCCAACACGGAAGTCTGGCTTGATGGTGTACTCGGGATGCAAGGACCAATTAACAGCTTTTACAAATACAAGCTGGAAGAAAACGGTGGTCTTACAAAATTGATGCTTTCACATGCGGTTTCCGGACCTGTTGAACCTGAATGGGAAGAACAATACCGGGAAGGCTGGAAGAACCTTTTAACTAACAAACTCAAACAATACCTGGAATCTTAGAAAAAAGGAGCGGTCTGTGAACGGCCGTTCCTTTTAACTGTAATGAAAATTAGAGATAAACTCTGCAAATTCAGTTACTGTTTCATCTTCATATTTATAAATAATGTACATACCGGCTGTCGGCAGTTTCATAAATGTCACTGGTATTTCCATCAATCTGCCTTCCATTATTTCACGATTAATAATTGATTTTGGCAGAAAACTAATCCCAATTCCTTCCAAAACAAAACGTTTCGTAATATGTGACTGGCTAACCTTCATCAGTTTATAAGTTGACATGTGTTTTTTCAGTTCAAGTTTAATATCATCCCAGTACGCTGGATGATTATCGGTAAAAATAATGTCATTTTCCAGAAGGTTTTTTGCATCAATAACTGGGCCAGATTCGGCATCATAACCATCATGACTGCAAACAAGCGCAACCGATTCTTCATGAATTTTGAGCGTATTCACCTTTGCTGAACCAGGCAAGGAGGAAAGACCGATATCAACTGTTCCGTTTTCCACAACAGTAGGAATATCTTTTGATTCCAGCACCTTGATGGATAGTTCAACATTCGGGTGCTGCTTCGTGTACACTCTTAAAATACTTGGTAATATCGTATCTGCTAATAATGGAGAAATAGCAATACGTATTGATTTATCGTAACCCTGCCTGAACCTGTTAATGTTATCAACACTTTTCTCATATTGCTTTAATATCAACTTTGCTTCCTGATAAAATAACCTTCCTGTCTGCGTCAACATGATCTGTCTGCCGTTTTTCACAAATAATTTATCACCGACTTCTTTTTCCAGTTGTCTGATTTGAAATGTTACGGCAGGCTGTGTGATAAATAATTTTTCAGCTGCCATTCTAAAGTTCTCATATTCTGCAGCAAGAATAAACGTTTCCAGAGTACGTGTATCCATCTCTGACACCTCATTAATAAATTATATTTATTATTTTAACAAAATATATTAAATTTTAATAATTAATATACTGATTTATACTTAAAATAACAAACAGGGAAGGGGAGAGGTAAATGTATCAGCCAGGATTAAAAGGAATAACTGCAGTGGAAACAGAGTTAAGCTTCATTGATGGAGAAAAAGGTATTTTGAAATACCGTGGATTACCGATTGAAACAATTGTCAAAGGACATTCGTTTGAAGAAGCAGCATTCTTCCTGCTGCATGGTGATTTTCCAACTGAAGAGGAACGAAGGACTTTTGAAACAGATTTAAAAAAATACCGATATATACCGGGTCATACGAAACAGATCATCAACCAGCTGCCATATTCCTTACCGATGATGGATGTGTTACGAACTGCTGTATCATCTTTAGTGGATACAGAAACGAATGATGATCTTGCGGTAAGAATGATTGCTGTTATTCCAACGATTATTGCTTATCGAAACAGGAAAAATAGCGGCAAAAATGAAATACAACCAACTGACGGACTAAATCATGTCGAAAATTTTCTCTATATGCTTAATGGAACTTTAGATTTAACACAATCTAAATTGCTGGAAACATATATGATTTTAACCATGGAACATGGACTCAATGCATCAACATTCGCTTCCAGAGTGACCGTTTCAACACAAAGTGATATGGTTTCTGCAATAACAAGTGCTTTGGGAACGATGAAAGGACCACTGCATGGCGGTGCACCATCAGGTGTTATTGAATTATTGAATGAAATTAAGTCAGAAGACAAAATATGTGAAATAATTCACATGAAATTAAAAAATAAGGAAAGAATTATGGGATTTGGCCATAGAGTCTACAAAACTGCTGATCCACGAGCAGAAACTTTAAAAGATATCATATTGAGGTTGGACAATCTGCCGGACTGGATGAATCTGGCGTTAAAAACAGAGTCTGAAACGATTGATATTTTAAAGCAATATAAACCTAATCAAAATCTTTATACGAATGTTGAATATTACGCAGCAGCAATTATGAAGTCATTGGAGATTGACAGTGAATTATTTACAGCGATATTCAGTTCAAGCAGAATTGTTGGCTGGTGTGCACATGCAATCGAGCAAGCGAACAATAATACGATCTTCAGACCAAAAGCTAAATATATCGGGAATTAGTTTATAGAAATCACGTTATAATAAATACGATTTATAGCGTGATTTTTTTATTTTTATCTCAATATCTTAAGTATACTTTATTTTTGAGATTATAAATGCTTAATTTTAAACAGCTTCTCATAATAAGTATTATGTAGGGGGCGTTAAAAGAGATTTTAATTTCTGTCTACTCTATTCGATTTTTGTAGCTACTGTTTTTTATCCTATCAAAGTCAATAAATTGTACACTATATTCAACTATATCATTAATATATAAATGATGGTCCTTAGCAAATAATTTTACATTCTGCAGTAATTCTTTATCATAAGTGGTTTTGTATTGTATACGATCTTTCGGTCTTAGATCCTTATTATAATGAACAACTTCCTCGGATAATACATTTTCCAGACCATTTTCTAGTAAATAGTTAACATAGGTATCATGTTCTTCTGCTAATCTATTGAGATATTCTAGTATAGATTTACTGATATTTGTCCTAAATTTAATTCTTGTTTCATCAATAGTATGAATTAATCTGCCATTTCCACGTTTCCACATAATGTACACCCCTGATAAATTATTTATTAGAATTCCGTAACATATATTCTTTCTTATAGTAAATATAGTAAATATAATTATCCTCAGCGTTGGAGTATATTATATTTGCCAGTTTTGGAAGATGAAGTTTTCCTTTTACCCAAACACGGTAAATTGACTTTCCTGTTTGACTAACTGAAAATGAAATTTCTGAGCGTAATTCCCAAGCCTTAAATACAGCAAGAAGCCCATTTGCAAAATCTAAACTTCCTGTTGTGACATTCATAACATAACCTTTTCTTTGTACCCAGCCATCCCCATCAATCACTCCCCTTACAAACGATGGTAAAAATTCTTCTGGTACATTTGGAAATGGAACTGTTAATGATTTATTTGCAAATACACCTAGTTTTTCAAGATCCATTTTTATTTTTTTTGAATTAATAATTAAACTTGGTATTTTACTGGTTTTTGCTGGACGTGTGATGATGTAGTCTGCTTGCATATGATTTGCTATTAACTTGAGAATTCTCTCATCCTTCTGTGCGAATGTAATTGTATGTACAGTACTGTTAACACTTCCATCGGTTATAAATAAGCCTAATACCCATGCCATATCGTGTGTCCATACTTTAAAGAAGTCCTCGTTTACTTTGTGTGTACGTGGTTGACCAGAAGATTGCTCGCGATTCATTTTAACTCCGTGTTTATACACAACATTACGTATTGCACGACCAGAAATTCCAATAATACGTTCCATTTCTTTAAAAGGCATTCCACCTTTGTACATTTTTATGATAACATCATCGGTCATTCCAGGATTTCTGGGCATCGCGTCATCTCCCTATACTATTCTATTAATCTCTGATTATTTATCCACCTCTACTTTTATTATACGAACGAATGTTTGTTATGGCAAATTTAAAACAGATTTTAATAGAAAATATTAATTAGTTCTCTAACACAATGGGGTAATAGCAACTATTGCAGGAGAGCCTTTCTTTTTAAATCAGAGAGATTAAAATTCGTTCCAAAGCGGCAGCGTAAACCAAAACTTATGAAAATGACCATCAGTCTCCAAACCAATTTTTCCATTATGATGTTCAATAATTTCTTTGGAGATGGCAAGTCCCAGCCCAGTACTGCCCGTGTGATAACTTCTGGATGTATCTGCCCGATAAAAACGTTCAAATATCTTATCCGTATCTTGACCAATAATCGCCTGACCTGGAGCAGCCACCGAAACCCTGTAAATATTGTCCAATTTTTCACCTTTAACAATAATCGGGCCTGATCCCTGATAATATTGAATCGCATTATCAAGTAAATTAACGATAACCTGTGATATAGCATCATAATCAACATTGACAATTCCATGATCGGAATGAACATCAACCGAAAGCCCTGCATCTTCCAGTGTCCAATGAAACATCTCAACTGATTTTGCCACAGTATGATCCATATCAATTGGCTCTTTTTCCAAAAATATTTGATTTGAAATATAGTCCCATTCCTTCAACTGCTCCAATTGTTTAACCATGCCGGTAAGCCGCTGGGATTCATCGTGGAGTGATTGGAACAATTGTTCATCGCCGTTGATAACACCTTTACTTAATGCATTTAAATAACCGTTTAAATTTGATAAAGGAGTCCGGAATTCATGTGACAAGTCAGTAATAACCTTCTGGCGATGGTCATCATTTATTTTTAACTGTTGAATCAAATCATTAAAATGACCAACTAGTTCTCCTGTCTCATCCTCAGTTTTGACATCAATCGGGGCCGGATAGTAACCTGTCTTCATGCTTTTTGTTGATTCGATTAATTTTTTTATTGGTTTAATCAATTTTCTGGTTATATAAAAATGAGTCAAACTGCCGATTACGATAGCGGAAGCACTGAAAATCCACAAATATTGAAAGAGAACAGCGTTAAACTTTTCCTGTTTTTGTTCAGTCATCAACCCCAATCCATCCGCTAACGAGCAGGCTGCATTATATATGGACCAGCCGCTCAATAGAATAAATGCAGCAATTACAATTATATTGGTGATGGATAATCGCCATAGAAATTGTTTTGGCAACCAGGACTTTCCAGATTTATTCATCAGCAAATTTATACCCCATTCCCCGCACAGTCAGGATTCGCTTAGGATTCGACGGCTTCTCTTCAATTTTTTCCCTTAGCTTTTTGATATGCGCATCAATCGTGCGGTCCAGTATTGTCTTATCGGCATATGGATACAACTGGTTAATCAAATCTTCTCTTGAAAGAACAACATTCGGATTTTCCATAAAATAATAAAGCAGATTAAATTCATGTTTGGTTAAGTTCAGTTGTTTGTCAAAAAGCAATACTTCACCTTTGCGAGGCTTGATACAAAGACCCCCGTAAGCTATTTTTTGGCAAAACTGTCCAGTCCTTCGTAAGACTGCTTCGACGTGTGCAACAAGTTCGTCGGGATCGAATGGCTTCGTCAGATAATCATCCGCACCCATTTTCAAGCCGTTTATCTTATCATTTGTGCGTGCTTTTGCGGAAACCATAATAATCGACACTTCATTTCGTTCCTGTTCCCTTACCCATGTACAGAATTCTTCCCCACTCATTTTCGGAAGCATTAAATCCAGTACTATTAAACAGGGGTGGTGTTTCAAGAAAGCCTGCTTAGCCTCTTCCCCGTCTGCGGATTTAATAACTTCATACCCTATTTTTTTCAGGTAAATACTGATTAATTCACGAATCATCTTGTCATCTTCAACTACCTGAATGGTTTGCTTCACAATGACCACCTCAAGTTCATTGTACTATAAACAGAAGTTAATACATCTTCTCAAGTTCCTGAACCATTAATTCATAATTCATTGCACCAAATGCTCTGAACCGGATTACCCCATCCGGGTCAATCATATAAGTAGTAGGTATCGGCTGTATCTGATATGTGGCGGCAACTTCGACCTGTTCATCCATCAGTATTGGGAACGTTAAATCAAACTCATTCACAAAATCCGTCACATCTCCTATACCGGATTCCGTTTTGGTAAGGTTAACAGCTAAAATGGTTACGTCCTTATTTTGATGAAACTTTTCCATATCCGGCATTTCTGCTCGACATGGAGGGCACCATGTAGCCCAGAAATTAAGCATGACGGGACCACCCCTGTAGTCGGACAGTTTCACCTTTTCCCCATTTAGTGTTGTCAGTTGAAAATCCGGAGCGGTATCACCTATATTAAGACCGACCGTATCCGTTTTATCAACATCACCGGAAGCTTCACCCTGTCCTTCTGATGCAGTTGCTTCATTTTTGGACGTCTCAGCTGTATTATCCGTTGAGCTCGCAAAATCGTACACTGCCCAGGCAAACATTCCAAGAATAATAACAATAAAAATTAATTTTTTCACGGATTAATATCCCCCTATTATCCTAAATTAGATAACCATGTACCTTCCACCAGATCAAGCAGAAAACCAGTAATACGCGGCATCAGTCCGAAAAACAGCACCAGACCCATAATAATCATAATTACTGCCCCAACCTTCATAATGACCTGGCTGTGTCTGACAATCCATTTTGTCGAACCAAGGAAATAAGTCAACAAAAGAAACGGTAACGAAAATCCAATTACATACATAACCGTGTAAAACACACCCTGATTGGGATTACTTGCGGCCAAAAGGAGAATGGATCCGAAAATCGGTCCTATGCATGGTGTCCATCCTGCAGCAAAACCCAGTCCAATAAAAAATGTTCCAAGATACCCTTCAGGCCTTTTGGAGAACTGATGCCGTCTTTCCTTCATCAGTGATGAGATGCTAATCCAGCCGCCAACAAAAAGTCCCATCACAATAATGAGAATTCCGGCAATCCGTTGAATAAGCAACCCGGATTCACCTATCAGCAAATTCTGCGCCCACTGACCCAGAAAGGAAGCACTTGCACCCAAACTCATGAATACCAAGGAAACCGCCGCCAGGAAAATAAGCGAATGACTTAACAGTTGCCGACGTATTTTCGTATTCTTGTCTCCCTGCAATTCTTTCACGCTGATTCCGGTAATGTACGACATATAAGCCGGGAAAATTGGCAGCACACAGGGGGACAAAAAGGATAAGGCCCCTGCCCCGACTGCCAGTAACATCCCGACGAGTAACATCGTATCTGCTTCAATTCCACCCATTACAATCTCCTCTTTCTTTTACAAAATAGAATATATAAAAAACCAACGATGTAAAAAAGACTTAAAAACCATGGTGTGATTATATAACCAAACACTGTCACGAACGGCTGAATGAACAGCAGTGACATAACACCAAGACACCAGACCGTCAAAATAACGAGGATTAACGTCCCCGATGAAAAACGATTCTGGGAAAAAATAAATACTATCAACAGGACAGCCAGTAAAATGAGATACCCAAATGCAAATGGATTGTCATTCCATATATATTGGGTAAATTCATATGTAAACGACGCCATCAATAAAACAAGCAGGAACGATTCCAGGAATAACAACGTATCCAGCTGCCACTTTGAAGCCTTATAAAAAAATAACACCGCACTGAAAAACACCGCCAGATAAAATGAATTCGAATCACTTGGATATGCCAGTATGGACAGCGGATCCCCAATAAAAATACTAAAATGCAAGATAATTTTTCCTGCCCAGACAAATATAATCAGATTAATGAGCTGTGAAACCATTTCATCCACATAAATTTTTCGCTTGTTTTTTGACAGACCGCCAAAAATATACAGGGCTATAAATCCGATTGAGAAACTGAAAACCATGATACCAATTGAGATTAATTTGCTTGCTGTCACCACTGCGTGTTCCTCCATTCGTACGCTGATTACATATTACATTAGCAATGTGAAAATTTGATTAAAATAATTTAAAAACAGTAAAAAAGCAATGAAGGTACGTAAATCAATCCCTTCATTGCTTATCAGTTATTTATTTTGGTACAGCCTTGATTGCATAATTATCCGGATTCAGTTGGATTAATTCAGCCTTAACCGTTATTTTCCATTGAATTCTTCATATCGTTGGAAGGAATCCGATGATTTAATGGCGGACCGGATTCGGTTTCAACAGCTTCCCACTCAATTATGAATAATTGTCCACCCTGTTTCAAAATCCGTTTTATTTCATCCAGTGTTTGTTTTATATCCGGTACTTCGTGGAGGACAAGCGAAATCATAACTTTATCCACAGATTTGTCATCGAGCCGGATGTGATCAAGGTCGCTTTCCACATAATGAATGTTTGCAAGCTGTTCTTGGATTGCATTTTCCTTCAGGATTCCCAGCATTTTCGGTTCAATATCGACTGCATAAATTTCTTTTGTTTGTTTGGCTATGGGAATCGTGAAATAACCGGTACCGGCACCAAGGTCGGCAACCGTGTCATTCTGATCTAAATCCAAATACCTGATTATTTCTTCCGGCGGCAACTTTTTTCTGCGGTCAGCACTCATGAGTTTATGTGCTTTTTCCGGGTTAAAACGTTTATCAGTCATTGTTATCTCCTTTCACTTAATGTACGATTCGGGAGGATTACCGGCTTTTTACAAGCAGATCTACTGCTTCCTTAATAATATCCTCAGAATTTCGACCGGATTCCTCCTCCTCGCGAATGCACGCTTCCAGATTTCTGCTGACAATTAATGCCGCTGTGCGATCGAGCGCGTTTCTGGCGGCTGTCATCTGATTCACTACGTCCCGGCATTCTTTTCCCTCTTCCATTGCCTTTAATAGTCCCCTGATTTGACCTTCAATACGTTTCATTCTATTTTTTACTTGATCATCATAGTTCATTGAACAGCATCTCCCTTTTCATTCTTCAAACTTAAAATTTATTTAATTAATTCCAGTGGTGCGTTATACAAGATACATTCCTTCAATTGTAATGGGAATTACTTATCATCATTTTCATTATACATAGTGGGGTATTAAAAATCACAAAAAAAGTTTCCATTCTTAAAGAAAAGAAATTTTTGTTACTATCAACAAGGTTAAATAATTTTATCAATACATGCAATCAGTCTGTTTTCTATATCGGCTGCAAATCTATTTAACGATTCATCATTTACCATTTCAATTAATGCTGTTGGTTTTGGCATGCCAATTTTAGTCTTGTTCGTTTCAACATCCTGGTACACAACAATCTTACATGGAAGAAAATAGCCTGCAAGTTGGTTTTCAGTTAACACATTATTCGCTTCTTTTGGATTACAAACTTCCAGAACTTGATATGGCTGCTCAAATTCAAAGCCTTTATTTTTTAGAGTCTCCTTGATATTAAATTGCCAAAGTACCCCGAATTGTTCTTCTTTTAGGCTTTCTTCAAGTGCACTGATTATTTCCTCCATTGACTTTTTCGTTTCAACTGTATAATGGAACATACCTAAAAACTCCCTTTCTGAAATAAAATTATTTTTCCAGTTTGCCACTCCATCTGCCCAATCCGCCAACCATATCGTTCACCTTATACCCCAGGTACCCATTCCGCCTTTAACATTAGATACCTTTTCAAAACCCTGTTTCTTAAGAATTTTGGCAGCCTTTGCGCTGCGCATACCGCTTTGGCAGATAACGACTACTTCCTCGTTTTTATCCAATTCTCCTATACGTTTTGATAAATTGGCTAATGGTACATTTGTAAATTTTTTCTGATGATTCGCTTTATACTCACCAGGTGTTCTTACATCAATGAATTGTATACCTTTTTCCGCAAATTTATCTTTTGCTTCTTTTGCGGTTATATTCGAGACCCCTTTTGTCGGGAGAAAAAAGTTCACCACAAATGCAATTATAATAATGAAAGAAATCCATTGTAAAATTTCCATCCAACTCCCTCCTAATCCATTAGATCAGTGGTTATCCTAGAAAAAATCCGACCATATTTTAATAGCTGTTGCCAGAATCAGAACGGCAAGAATGCCTTGTAATACTCTCGTATTAACCCGCTTACCGGCATTTGCACCAAGCGGAGATGCAATCAGGCTTGCAATAATCATAATGATAGCCGGAATAAGTAATACTTGGCCGGTTATTATTTTACCTGCTGTTGAACCGACAGCTGAAAGAAATGTAATAGCAAGTGAAGATGCTATCGTTACACGTGTCGGTATCTTTAGGACAAGCAGCATGATTGGAACCAATAAAAATGCACCAGCCGCACCTACGATTCCAGCTCCAATACCAGTTATAAATGCAAAAAATGCAGCCAGCCACTTGTTGAAGGAAACCTGGTCAAGCGGGGTATCATCGATCCCTTTTTTAGGAACAAACATCATAACAGCTGCGATGGTAGCCATTACACCATACACAAAATTGATGCCGCCATCCGCCATGAAACGGGATCCATAACCACCAATAAAGCTTCCAAGCAGGATACTTATCCCCATATAAATAATAAGTGTTTTGTTTAGGTATCCACCTTTCCGGTATGCCCATACCCCGCCAATTGTGGCAAACAGAACCTGAACGGCGCTAATGCCGGAAACTTCATGCGCTGTAAACGCTGATAGTCCTAATAAAGGCGGAATGTACAGCAGCATCGGATATTTAACAATTGATCCGCCGATACCAACCATCCCGGATAGGAATGATCCGCCAAATCCAATTAAAAACAGGACCAATATGAACATTAAGCTGTATTCCATAGCCATACTCCTTCCATAAAAAGAAGAGACCCCTGAATAAGGGCCCCTTGTTAGGCTTTCTTAATCCAGAATTGCAGTACGTCATCTTCTTCGGTTTGATACACCAGCTCGTGACCACATGATTTAGTCCAAGCTGTTAAATCACTTTTTGCACCTTTGTCCGTCGCATGAACTTCCAGAATTTCACCCGATTCAATGTCATCGATTGCCTTTTTGGTTTTCACAACTGGCATAGGGCATGCCATTCCTTTTGCATCCAATACTTTCACTGCTTCCATCATAAGTTCCTCCTTGTTCATTATTTTGTGGTTTAGTGCATTTACTGAACCCGGCTTTTCAGCGGGGTTGTATCAGCCGTGTACTGCACAACGATTGGGACCAATCTCCATTTCCCGTTGTTTTTCAGCTTTCGGGTTCATTTTACCCATATTGGTCTGACGAATATTGTCGTGTTCGTTTGGCTGCGGCGGCAGATTCTCCGTTACCATTTTCCGGAACTCCTGTCCATCTTCCACCTGCAGGCCTGAATTACGCTGATACAGGTCACCAAGCCGTGCCTTGACGCTCCCATCATTTCCAAGCTCCTCCACAAAAGAATAGTGGGCAGGCAATACATTCAGATCGTCAGACAGTTCTCTATAACGACTATACAGTGTTTCCCGTAAATCTCCGACCCAATCTTCAGCCTTACCGGCCAAATCAGGGCGGCCAATCGATTTCACAAATAAAATATCGCCGGTCAGCAAGTATTTGTTATCAATAATCAACGATGTGCTTCCAATTGTGTGTCCCGGTGAATAGATTGGCTGCACCTGAATGGTTGTGTTGCCGACAGTAATATCAGTTCCTTCTTCCAATGATGCATAATCAAACGTTACTTCTACAGCATCTTTATCCGGCAAATGATACGTGCCACCAGTACTTTTGGCGAGTTGGTGTCCACCCGAAATATGGTCGGCGTGAAGATGCGTATCCATTGTGTGCTCAATCGATACACCTTTTTCTTCAGCAAATCGTTCATAAATATCTGTCATACGATTAGCATCAATGACTGCTGCTTTTTTGTCGGAAACGACCATATATGACAAACAGCCCTTCCCAAGGCGGACAAACTGATAAAGACTTCCACCTTCATTCAAGTCTGCTATTTTGACTGGCTCCAAATGTTCACTCCAGGCTTTCATGCCGCCCTCTAAGTCATAAGCTTGTGTAAAACCCTCTTCTTCCAAAAGGTCTCTCACCATTTTTGATGAGCCTCCCTTGGCACATACAACAATTACTTCCTGATTTTTGTTAACTTTATCCGCTATAGCATCAACACCATCCAGCAGGTTGAAATAAGGTTCATTGATTATTTCAACGCTGTCTCCTTCTATCTTCCAATCATCAAACTCATCCGTATTCCGAACATCCAGAATGAGAGTCTCCTCACGGTTGACAACCCGTTTTGCAAGTTCATCAGTTGTAATACTCTTTGTCATACATTAGCCTCCTACTATTTAAAATGTCAGTGAGATATCGGCATCTTTGGCAAATTCAATGAAAGATGCTGCACCACCCACCTCAATGCCTTCGACAAAATCGTCCTTTTCCAAATTCATAACATCCATCGTCATTTGACAGCCAATCATTTTCACGCCCATTTCCTGTACCATTTCCAATAGTTCACTGATTGAAGGAACATTCGCTTTTTCAAAGCCTTCCTGAAAATGTTCTTTTCCTTCCGGCAGCGGCAGATTTTTATGGCCTTCTTTATGAATCAGGTTTAACCCTTCAAATGTGAAAAATATCCCTACCTCTTTGTCAGATGCTGCAGCTGCAGTTGCGATGTTGAATACTTTATAAGCATCGAACATACCCCCATTTGCTGCTATAATTGCTACGCGTGTGTTATTCTTTTCCATTGTTTATTCCTCCTTAAATGATTCCGTAGATTGTTCTGTCGGGCCATCCCATTCGGCCATGCCCGGCACTACATTTTTTACATTTCTAAATCCATTTTCCGATAATTTTTGAGCAGCAAGATTGCTGCGGCTCCCGGTTCGGCAAATAACATTGATTTCTTTGTCAAGCTTGATTTCACCCATACGATCGATCAAATTCCCAAGCGGAATATTAAGTGCTCCCGGAATATGGCTAAATGCATATTCGGCCTGCTCACGGACATCAATAATCAGCATATCTTCCCACCTATCAACCTTATCGCGGAATTTCTCCAAATCAATCACATCACCATAGTTCGTTTCATTTTTCACTTCGTCATCACTTGCTTTACGCAAATAATGCTTCAGCACTTCATTATCTTCAATCGTGCCAAGATATTGATGCCCCGTACCTTCAGCCCAGGCCTTAATATCAGCAGTGGAGCCTTTATCCGTTGCCTGTATTTCCATTACCTGTCCTGGGGCCAAATCAGAAATAGCCTTTTTAGTTTTGACAACCGGCATTGGACAAGCAAGACCTTTTGCATCCAATGTTTCATTTGCTGTAATACCCATCAGATAATACCTCCTCCTTTATTTTTCAACTTCATCCGTCCATGCGAGCATACCGCCGTCAACATTCGTGACATCAAACCCGTTAATCTCTAGATACTGACAAGCATTGCCACTCCTGCCTCCCGAACGGCAAATCAAATAATAGTGTTTATTTTTGTCCAGTTCATCGAGACGGTTTGGTACCTCTCCCAATGGAATGTGTTTCGCACCGGAGATTTTCCCTTGTGCCACCTCATCATCCTCGCGAACATCAATAACATGAACCGTCTTATCATTTATGATTTCTGCGAGTTCATTCGACTTAATTTCTTTCATTTTTTGATTCACCTCCTGAAACAATTTATATACTTCTTTTCTACCGCCAGTCGATTTTTGTTACTACATATACGAGTAGGGGTATTTATAAATGTTTAAAAATAGGGTTCGCTTTTATTGTGAACCCTTATTGAAAACATGACATCCAATACTATATACCCCTGCATGTATATTGTCAAACGCAATTTTATATCTTTCATTGAAAAAGATATGATTAACTATTCCATCTTTGCCAATTCCTGAATCATAAGGTCGTAATTCATTGCACCCAATGCAACATATTGTATATGGCCACTGGAATCAATCATATAGGAGGTCGGGTATGCCCTTACCTGGTACGTTTCAGCAACATTGGATTCTACATCCATCAGGACCGGGAATGTCATGTCATACTCTTTTACAAATTCCCTGACATCCGATTTGCTGTTTTCTGTATTTGTCAAGTTCACCGCTAATATTTCCACATCTTTATTATCATATAACTTTTGAAAATCAGGGATCTCCGCTCTGCAAGGCGGGCACCATGTAGCCCAAAAATTGACGATGACACATTCACCCCGAAAGTCAGATAAGCGCATCGTTTTCCCTTCAATTGTTTTTAATTTAAAATCTGGAGCGATTTGCCCAACTGAAATTCCTACTTCATCAGTCTCCTTGACCTGTCCATCTTCCCCGGCTGGCGATGGTGAAGTGATTTCGACCCCGCCTGAAGTAGTATTTTCATCAACAGCTGATTTATTAGTTGAGGATGAGAAATCATAAACAGCCCAACTAAACATTCCTACTACAACAAGGGTAAGAATTACTTTTTTCATTGCTCGTAACCTCCAAACTTTCCTGAACGGACAATCATTTCACTCAAGTCTTGATTTTCTTCTTGTTCTCCATAGTAAAGTATCAATATGAAAATTTGATGAAAATGAATATTTATTTTTAATTCAAGTGGGTAAATTGTTGAACTTCATGTAAATCCACATTATACCTATATCAAATACAAGACTATCCCAAAATACTCCCATTATCCTTGTAAAAGCGGTGCAGTTAGCTTGGAGATACTTTCATATATATCGATTTACATTAAAAATAAAAGGTGGAGAAAATGTACCACCTTTTAATAACGATGAGTTGGATAGAACCGCATTTCGCAATATTAATGAAAAAAGACAGAACTTTTCTGTCTTTTTTACATCCTTAAAATAAATATTTTTCTCCGTCGTCCGGCACTGACACATTAGAAGAGATTCCTTTTTCATTAATAAAACTTTTTAATTCTTTCCTTGATAAATCCCAATGGTTGACGGCTTCCATGTGTACAGTAATAATGGTTGCATCAGGAGCTGCTTCATATACGTTATAGACATCATCTTTCCCCATGACAAGTGAACCGCCTTCATTGAATTGGTTATCGCCAGCATTCACGACAATTACGTCAGGGTTGTGTGTATTGATTTCTTTTTGAACTTCCTTATACCACACTGTGTCTCCAGCTACATACAACGTTTTTTCAGTTGGGTGTTTAAAAACAACCCCGCACACCAGACCAGCAAGTTTTAGGATTTCTCCTCTTCCGTGTTCACCTTTTGTTTTAACTAACTGGACTCCTTCAAAGACGGTGTCCTCTTGTAAAACTTCTACATCCTGGAATCCTGCATTACGGATTTCGGTTGCATCGTCTTCATTTTGAGAAAATATTTTGATGTCTTTTGGAAGCACCTCTTTGGCAGCATCATCCCAATGATCGTAATGTAAATGGGTAACAATCACAGCATCCACACCATCAATAACCTCGTCGATACTTACGGGCAGGCTGACCAGTGGATTGTTTTGGTCCTGTCTAGGTGAATCTGGAAAAGGCGGGTAGGTCCCTTTTTCTGCTAACATGGGGTCAATCAAAAACTTTTTACCTGCATATTCAACGACGATTGTCGCATTTCGTATTTGTTGTAAATTCATATCAAATTCATTCCTTTCATTTAATATATCTCTAGTTTATACTATGGATATCATGAATTACATAGATAGAAACAAGTCTTTTTACCTTGTGACTTGAAAAATGAAAGGATATATAACGATGTTGGATTCAACAGATATGAATATATTAAATGAACTTTTCCAAAATAGTCGCATCACCATGAAAGAATTAGGGGAGAAAGTCCATTTGACTGGACAAGCTGTTTCCGATAGGGTGACAAGATTAGAGGAACGTGGCATTATCGAGGGATATAGTATTAAAGTTGATCAAAGTAAATTAGGCTGCTCGATACATGCTTTTATTACAATTATGATACAAAGAACCAATCATCAACCTTTTCTTTCTTTGATAAAAACCCATAAGAATTATGTCTTAAGAAACTATAAAATCAGTGGAGATGGTTGTTATCTTCTTGAATGCAGATTCCCCTCCAATAAAGTATTAAATGAATTTTTGGAAGACGTAAACGAACACGCGAATTATAAATTATCAATTGTTATCAAGAAATAGTGCTTTTAGTTATTTCGTTATACTAAACAGAAATTACTACACAAAGGGTGCTTTAACTGGATAATTCAAGCAGAGAATGATCAAACTTTTATAATGAAAATTCTTCAATACGGAATATTTTGAGAGACTGTGTTGATCAATCTTTTTAAACAACGCACCCTTTGTTCTATTGATTTATAAAGCACGGTGTATACATAAATAAAAACAATCGATGCTGGCAATAGTAAACGCTGATCAAAAACTTATAAAAAGTCTATTATTTATCTATCCCAAAATATTTTTTACTATATGATGATTACTTGAAGAATCCTCATTTTTAGTTTGGACGTACAAGTGTAATAAACCAGAAAAAACCTATAATACAGAACAAAGAAATTCCAATTATTAACTCCCAATATACCTATATTGTCTAAAAGTCTATTCTCACCTTTTTCGTAATGCTATTATATCTAGTATTATAAAAGAAGGGAGGCCCTACTAAGTATACTATTGGTAACAACACTTCCGGTAGAAATGATGTAAAATGCGAAAAAGATTAACAAAAGATAATACTCCCATTCCAAAAGATGTATAGCTCAACCAAGAATATCTTTCATTTTGCAACATAATCACCACCATTATTGTTTTTTATTTCCCCTTTTTTACCTATACACTTTAAGCTACAGTAGATTATTATTCCGGATATGTGCTGATTGTATTATATGGCGTTATTCACCCGCTCAAATAACTGTTCACTGGCTGCTGACCAATCGTTTCAGCAAACATCTCCCCCGTGAAATCGGGAAAATATACATCCAGAAAACACAGGTCTGACTCAGCAGACTGCCAGAGCAGAAAATTGCTTATCCGCTTCTCCCCGCCCGTTCGGATAATCATGTCAGGTGACGGCAGATCCCCCGTGTACAAATATTGCTGTATTTTTTCCTCATTTATATCATCCTTGCTGATTTTCCCACTGTTAACTTCCTCAATCAGCGTTCTAGCAGCATGGACAATATCACTCCTGCCACCATAATTGAAAGCGAAATTGACGATAATACCAGTGTTATTTTCTGTACGGGTAACTGCTTTTTCCAGCACTTCCCGGGTTTTAACGGGAAGCGGGGATATGTTTCCGGAAATCCTGATTTGAATATTTCGCTTCATAAATTCAGGAAGTTTTCTACTAAAAAATCTTACAGGCAAATCCATCAGGTAATTTACCTCATCTGACGGTCTGGACCAGTTTTCCGATGAGAAGGCATACAGTGTCAGGACCTTGATGCCATATACAATACCGGCATCAATAATCTCTTCCATTCGCTTTGCCCCAGCATAATGGCCTTCACTTCGGCTCAAACGTCTTTTTTTACCCCATCTGCCATTCCCATCCATAATGATTGCCACGTGGTTAGGACTTCCTCGATACATTCAACTTCACGCTCCTCCGTATTTGTCCAGTTCCAGACCGAGCAGCTGCTCGCGGACCTCTTGCTTCGTAAAATTAAACGATTGCCAGTCATCCAATGGATTATTCTTCATCATTTGCTGACGGAAATACAGCATACGTTCAAGCTCCGGATAATCCGGATCCATTTTGTACAGTTCTATTAATCCCTCAACACCTGTGTATGAAAGAGAATTGAGGTAATGGATATCAATCTTACCGGTCTCCTCAAAACGTTCCAGATTCTCATCCACGATTATCTGTTCAATATGCATGACATTCAGTGCTGTATAAAACACAAGCCCTGTGATCAGATAGAAGTGCAGGAGTGCAAGTCGCTCAAGCCAGACACGAATAAATGTGTAGGTAAAAATCACAATCAGGAAAATCATGAATGCATGAGCCAAAATCCGGTCCATGGTAAATCCATATGCAGCTTCATACATACTCAACCGCTGATAAGCGGATACCAGCATCACTCCGCTGACGAAAACCAGCAGCGAATACATCAGTTTAAGCACCAGCTTTAATCTGGCACCCTGTTCACTTACAAGTTTCAGACAACAAATCAGAATCGTCCAGTTAATCAATGTAACGATTACCAGTTCAAAAAAACCGCGCCTCGCGTACTCCGCGTAGGTAAAGCCTTCCTGAAGCCCATCGCTGAAGAAATAGGTGAACTGAATGATTGTAAAGAGGGCGTAAACCGCATTAAGCAGAATCAGAATTGTCACTGTCGTTATCCCATTCCAGCTAATGGTTGCTTTGACCTCATCTATTTTTTCCTGAGCGGGTATTCGTCTATTACCCCGCAGGACCTGCAAAAAGCCAAAAAACAGAAATGCGAATACCAACATAGTTGCTGCCCGGAATATAACTTCCAGGTTTAATTCAAAAATATACTGTGGCAGACTAAGCACTATCTCCTGAAAGACAGCATCCGCTGACATGAGCAGGATGGTAATCAGGCCAAGAAGAGGGAGTCCGAGAAGAATTCCAAGAAGCACCCGCTTCACTGTCTGTGATGTGGATTTATCCATATTTTGGAACACCTGATTAAATAATCTGTTGCAAAATCGGGTGCTGTAGACGACACCCTGCCCAATTTTTGCCGCCACTCGCACCAAAAATACGGGCTTGCCCCATTTCAGGTTGCCGGAGCTTGTAATCAAGACCACATGGAAGAGCACAAGAAACGGGATAACTACAATATTCAGCAAGTAGAATAGCGCGTTGTCATACAATAAATAACTCGCTGCCAGTAGCCAGATACACCCCATTACTAAAAGGCCGATTCTTCGGTGGTTGAACCCCTGTCTAAACCGCACAAACACCACCAAATAAAAACCTGTGAGACAGATTAGATACGAGACTCCTATCCGAGCATGAAAAAAGCTGATTTCCGCAAGTATGCCAAGCCCTAGACAACTAAGTATAAACAGCCATTCATTCCTTTTAATTACGGTATCCATCTACCAACCACCCCTTACTATGTTATTCTATATACAAAGTATTTCTATGTAGTTATTCAAAAAAATATCTACCTAAACAGGACCGACTCCCAGGGGATAATCACTCCCCTATACAGAAGTTCTTCTCCCCCAGCGAAAACCTGCCAAAGATACAGGATAGAGGAATCCGGTAAAAACAATACAGACCATAATGAACGGAAAGCTGAGCAATGGTGCGAACCACTCATAAGGTATTATCCTAAACAAAATCAGGTACATAAATAATAAATTCGGCACTATCGATAACATAAACGTGCGCCGCAAAAGCTTTCGCCCGCCATCACCGAATTCCTTTCCTATCTCATAACCAAGCAGGCCCCAGAACATAATATAGCCAACCATAATGATGAATGGTATATTGGTAAGTCGGGCCCAGAGAACCTCTACCCATTCCCAGTGAAGATAGTTATAGAAGAGGGTAAACACGATGCCGCCAACAAAAATACCAACATTCAACAGAACAAACAACCATTGCATCCTACTCGGGGTGACCGTCTCCTGGTGCCATTGCTGGGCTAACTCCTGCGGTAAACCAATCCGCTGTGTAAGTTCATCGTATAATTTTTCTGGGTCATACGATTCTTCGTGCAGTAACTCCTCTATATGTAGTCGGTAATCCTCCATGATTTGTTTTTTATCAGGATGATTTCTGAGCGCTGTCTCAAGCTCCAGGAGGTACCTTTCGACCTGTTCGGTCATGATTCATTTCTCCGGATCAAGTTATTCATTACCTGCACATAACGATGCCATTCACTTGTCCGCTCCTCGAGAATCCCCTTGCCCTGATCAGTGATCCGGTAATACTTCCTGGCTGGCCCCTTCTCCCGATTCTGCCAGTAACATGCAATATATTCCTGCTTCTCCAGTTTGTGAAGTGCGGGATATAATGTGCCTTCCTTTATTTGAAAATTATGGTCGCTGCGCTGATCCATCTCTTTCACAAGTTCATATCCATACATATCCCGTTCGTTAAGCAATTGCAGGATTAGAAGGGATGTACTCCCTTTAACAAGCTCCCGATTAAACATATCTTTCACCTACCTAGAAATATTAGGTATCTTTACTATAACGGTTGAAATGGTATTTGTAAAGAACTGTGAACCTCTCCAACTAATCGCGTTGCAATTTGATGGAGCATCCCAAAAATACAAATGATTTATAGGATTTTCCTCCTTCAGTGATCGTTGCTTTGTTCGCTATGAACCGAGTCTTACACAATCTCCAGAGGCGTTGATTATACTGTTTGGGCGGGACCTCGACCTACAGTTTATCTATCGTTTATGCAGTTGGGCTGAGATCCATTTGGTCCAGTCCAGCCTTTTCGATGTTAAGCGCCGCATTATGATCACGGTCGAGTATGGTTCCGCAATCCTTACAGATATGCGTGCGAATAGAAAGTGACTTTTTCACTTTTTTGCCACAGCCTGAACAGTTTTGACTGGTGTAATGGGGTTTTACTTTAACTAATACACCGCCATTTCGTTCACATTTATATGCTATCATATTACGAAAATTGCCCCATCCGGCATCGTGAATGGATTTTGCTAAATGGCGGTTTTTAACCATATTTTTGATTGTTAAGTCTTCCACGAAAACCATGCTGTGATCATTCGAAATACGGAAGCTTTGCTTGTGATGAAAATCCCTGCGTTGATTCGCCACTTTTGTATGGATTTGTTGCACTTTTTCCAGTTGCTTTTTCCAGTTTTCGGAACCTTTTTCTTTACGTGATAATTTTCGTTGCATACGTTTGAGTTTCTTTTCCTCTTTACGCAGGAATTTTGGATTTTTAATTTCTGTTCCATCAGACAGGACGGCAAACTTTTTGATGCCAACATCAATCCCGGTTGTACTATACTCACTACCAGTAGCCGTTTGATTTACGTGTTTTTCAACACTAAAAATCGCAAACCAACGGCTTCCTTGGCGTTTGATAACAACTTGTTTAACTGTTCTATCCAGTTTTCGGTGGAGATTGATTTTAAGCGAACCTAATTTAGATAAGCGAAGATTCCCGTTGTCATCAAACGAAGCAGCATAACGAACAGGTCGCATACCAATCTTGCCTGTTTTCTTGTTCTTCACTTTTTGCATGCCAATCCCAAATTGTGTAAAGGTAATAGAGTTATAATCTTTGTATTTCTTTTGTTTTGGATACTTTGCATCTCCTTTGAAAAACTTATCAAACGCTTTTTCCAGTCGAAAAAATACCTCCTGTAACGGTTGGGAGGGAATACTTTTCAAAATAGCAAATTTCTTCTTATCTTTTGTTTGTTGCTTTTGTAAGTTGTAACGTGACAACCCCTTTTTATGTTTTTTATAATAATGTTGTTTATCAAAGAGTGCAGAGTTGTACTGCTGGCGACAGATGGATATCCAGCTATCTAATAGTTGTATTTGCCTTTCAGTTGGGTATATTTCGTACTTGTAATTTAGTATCATCTGCCGCCACCATCCAGAACATGTGTTTGTATTTAGTTTACATTACTTTATACATTTTGTAAAGTTCAGTTTATTATTTGGCAAATAATAAAAGCCATTCATCCCCCACTAAATCCGATAGATTTTGAAGGGGAATTCTGGCTGATTTATGTTAAATATTATTGATTAGCTTCTTCTGGATTTGCGTTTAAGGTGGAGTTTCAAAAAATACTCTAATAAATTCCATAATAAAGGCGAAAAAATATAAACATATAGGCAATGAATTCACAACTAAAGCAAAAATTCTTTTGATAAATTTTTCTTTGCTAAACATTGAAACAACACTCAAATGAACACCAAATAATGAGCCATAAAAAGCAAGAAATGCAAAGTAACTTGAGACAGACTCCATATCCCCGGCCGAAGCTCCTAAGTATAAAAAAAGTGATACAATAGTAACCAAAGCTGTAAAAAATGAGATTTTAGTGAATATATTTAGACTTTCCCTTTCCAAATATACCCTCCCCTTCCTTGAGGACTTGGTATCTCTTGTGTACATATGTATGAACGACGGACATTAGCAATGCTGGTTAATAATTCATATGATAAATCTATTATTTATCTATCCCAAAATAATCTTCAATCGCTATTGTCACATCAAACGGACCCGACTCTTTATTTGAAGGTATAATCACTTTCAAGTCCAAATCAGGATATACCGACGAACGGAAACTAACGCCCGGATCATATCCCATTAAATGATACTTATATACTCCATTATCCTTTTTGTTCATCCAAATACCGTAACCATACTGCACTAAGTCGTTAACTTTAACGTGAGGCTGCAATAGTAGTTTGGTATATTTCTCACTTAACAACTCGTAGTTAAATAACGCATCCCATAATTTAATCATGTCTGGAGCCGTAACAAATGCTCCCCCATCGGCACTGCCTTTTGCGGGAATCGAGTAAATATTTGTTTTCCAGGTCCCGTCTGTTTTACTGTCGATATATCCCAATGCAGTGTTGGCAGGAAGATAGTCCATGGAAAAATAACCTGAATCATTCATGCCGCATTGCTGAAATATTTCCGATTCAATATAATCGGTAAACCGAATACCTGTCTGTTTTTCGATGATTAGCCCCAAAACGATGTAACCGGCGTTATTATAGTGAAACCTTTCCCCGGGGTGGAACTTCATTTTGTTCGACTGAAATAAAGGTAGAAAATCATCAACCCCAGTCATCTGATAAACAGGCCGGTCTTTCCACAGCTCTTCATAGTCATCCATAACCTCTTCATCAAAATAATCCGGTATTCCTGAAGTATGTGTCAAAAGATGGTGTATGGTTATATTCTCATCAAAATAAGGAAAATCAATAGTAAGACATTCGTTTAATCGGCTTTCAAATGTGATAAATCCTTTTTCAACAAGTTGACAAATTCCTATTGCAGTAAACAATTTGCAACCGGACGCAATCCCGAAACGAGTATGTATTTCATTGGGCAATTTTTCTGATCTGTTTGCATATCCATAAGCTTGACCGAAAATTATCTTCTCCGCTTTTTTAATATATACTGATCCGGAAAATCCCGCTTGATTACTTGAATCCTCGATAATACTATCCAAATTCGCCTTGTTTTTCATCATAAAAGTATTCCCCCGAAATCTAATTAGCTTTATATTATTCTCTTTCAAATATCATTCTGGCCCCATAGGAAACAGGGCTTTCCTGTTTCAATAGTTCATTTCCATCAACCCCAACCCAATAATATTGAACATGTCCATCAAAATCCACTTCCAATTTCCAAGCCTCAACCAGTTCATTATGTTGTCGGGTTACCATTTCATTTGATACCACATTAATGTTTACCGTGATAACTTTTTCTTTTCCCGGATGAAATGATGAAAGGGTTGCTTTGTATCCAAATTGCAATGGCAGCAACCGTATAATCATTTCTACGGTGTGCGTTTCAAATACCTGGGTTTTGATCGGAATCTTAGTTGAGTGATTTACTTCCACGTAAGAATCGTGATAGTTAACAGTTGTTGTTTCCCCGTTAGAAGTAACTTCATGATAAAGCGGCATAAAAGAATCTTTTTCGACGATTGTCATTGCATTGATATTTCCAGCTTCTTCTGATTCCATAACTTGAATTCGTTTTAGATAATCCGTATTATTTCTCCGTTCGGCCACAATTTTTTCGGTTGTAACACCAGCTTTTTTTCTATCATTCTTTTCATCAATAAAAACTATTTTCTTGTCTTCCGATTCCGGAAAAGAAGACCAATAAACAGCTTGGTCGCCAGGCACAATTTCAGCCATACACGTCCTCCTCCCCAACACGTTTTGTATTAACCTACCACTATATTGACTTACAATCAATACTTTTTACAAAAAATTGAAAAAACGAACAGCTATTAAACTGTTCGTTAGACGTATTATACTTCACTGATATCAAATGAAATCACTCGATCTGTACTTGGATTATATATAACATTTCCCATTACTGTGATTCTTTCCTGCGGTGATTGCAAAATAAATTCATACGATTCTTTTGTTTGTGAAGGTGAGACTTGCGTTTTCTGTATAAAATTATACTCTGTCACATTATAGTTAGGATATGCCAGTTGGGTAAGCTCAAGTAAATATTTTCCCCACTGCTGTTGTTCCAGCTCTGGAGAAGGGAGAATCTCGACATCAATAACACCTTGCTGCGGGTTCGCCCCTAGTGCTTCAAATACTCGTTTATGCAGATTGATTTTATTTTGCGGGTAGCCTGGAACTTCATCCACTACCGTAACCAAAAGTTCTCTTCCGGTATTTCGGTTTCTTACTTTTATAGTCTGACCACATTGATATGGCGAATTTTCACCAACTGCTGCAGTCATATATTGGTTTTCCGACCAGGGAATGCCACACTTTGTAACTTGTCCTCCCTCGGTCCACGTTGCCTGCCCTTGAATCGGTTGACGATATAAATGATTGAAATATGGATTTGTTAAATAATATCGATTGTAATTGCAATATGGATAATGTGAAAAATATGCATAGTTCATATTTGAATAATATGGATTATTTGAATACATGTTGGTCCTCCTGTCTAATCAAAACATTTTTGATAATGTATGCACATAAGGGGTTGGACCGTGACAGAAGTCTCCTTATAGTGTTCTTAGACAAGTCTAATAGAAAATATAATAAAGAGAAGGAAAGGAGAGTGACGGCATGAAGCAGTTTGATTGGCCTATGGTACTTTTTGCAGGGGTATCACTCGTACATGAATATTGGATTTTCTGGGGGCTCCCCAGGGTATATTACTGGGAAGTCAAACAATCATACGAAAACGAAGCGAACGATAAAAAGCTGGGTTAACCAGCCTTTTACCTAAACTATTTTAATTTTTTTAGATATTTACTACCTTCGCGAACACTTAATTTCGGCAAACTGTTTTCCAAAATAAACTGATTTACAGATTCAGGGTTTGTTTTGGAATACTCTCTAAGCGCCCAACCAATTGCCTTTTGTATAAAAAATTCATTGCTGTCTGCATTGTGCAAAATGTAACGGTACAATAATTTTTCATCTGTATTTTCTTTATATTTTAATTGAAAAAGAATAGCTGAACGCCGGAGCCATAAATTATCTCCATGTGCCCATTTTTCGATTTTCTCTGGAATTACTTCAGGATATTCCCGGGCAATTTTTCCGACAGGCTTTTGGGCCAGCATATCAACGGTATCCCACCATGATTTTGATGTAATTATATCCTCAATAAAATTCAGATCATTTTTTTCCAATTTATTTAATGACTTAGCAATATAGTCTAGCGCAGCATTCTGATATTCGCGTTCATCTTTTTTCCATAATTCCCGGACAAAGTCTTTTTGAAACGGACGTTTAAGAATTCCGCTTTCCTTGTAGTATTTCTTCATAATCTCTCGCCGCTCAGGTGTCTTAATTCCGAAGAACAAAAACTGTCCTTTCATATACTTCCCCATTGGAACTGCTTGTTCCTCGTTCCGGTTTTCTTCAAATAATTGTATTAAATATTCCATTCCAATTGCTCCTTCAAAATCAGCTGTCGAATAAATTCATACTTAAATACCGCTCTCCTGTATCCGGTGCTATGCATAAAACCTTCTTTCCTTTACCGAGCCGTTTTGCAACCTTAATAGCTGCATATACTGCGGCTGCTCCTGATAACCCGACAAACAAACCTTCAAGCTGGGGAAGTTTTTTATACATATCAACTGCATCATCATCTTCAATTTGCATTATTTCGTCAAAAACATCCGTGTTTAGTATGTCTGGGATGAATCCCGGGCTTGTACCAACTAACTTATGCTTACCTGGTTTTCCTCCAGAGAGTACAGGAGATCCTTCAGGTTCTGCAACAGTAATTTTCACATCCGGTATTTTCTCTTTTAACACTTCACCTGTTCCTGTTACAGTCCCGCCGGTTCCTGCTGTACAAACAAATGCATCCAACTCGCCGTCCATTTGATTATAAATTTCCAATGCGGTAGTTGTCCGATGGATATCCGGATTGGCAGAGTTTTCAAATTGCTGTGGTATAAAGCTTCCTGGTATTTTCCGCTGCAATTCCTGAGCTTTTTCGATTGCACCAGGCATTTTTTCTTCACTTGGTGTTAGTACAATTTTTGCACCATATGCTTTCAATATATTTCTTCGTTCCCGGGTACTATTGTCAGGCATAACCAGAATAGCCTTATACCCTTTTGCTGCAGCATTCATCGCAAGGCCTATTCCGGTATTTCCGCTTGTTGGCTCGATAATTGTATCACCGGGTTTAATTAATCCTTTATCCTCTGCTGCTTTTATCATATTGTAAGCAGCGCGGTCTTTAACACTTTTAGTTGGATTATGGGATTCCAGTTTAATATAAACGTCAGCTCCGTCCTCAGGAATAATTTTATTTAGTCGAACAACTGGAGTTTCACCGATAAGCTCTGTCATATTCGCTGCTACTTTCATGTTATACCAACCTTCCTAAAGCAAACTCTTACCCTTGTCATAAAATGACTTCATATCACTTTCTGGTACAAGATCTCCGCCTGTAGCCCATGCAATATGTGTTGTGTTTTTGGCATTAATATTTTTTTTCTCCATATAACTTAACACCCGCTCAGGTCCAGCAAGCCCAGCTGTTGCTGAGGGTTCAAGAAATATTTCCTCTGTATCTGCAAGTATCGCCAGTAATTTATACAAATCATTATCTTCTATCGTATATATACCACTAACTAAATTGTCACTTACTGCTGTTGCAAAACTTGATGGACGGCCAACTGCCAGTCCGTCCGCTTCCGTTCGATTATCAATTCCAAAATCCTGTACACTGACCCGCTCCATTTCACCGGTCAAGAGTCCAATCAGCACCGATGGGGAATGTGTTGGTTCTACAAAAAAACAATGTACATTGTCACCAAATACCTGTTTTAATCCGTATGTTATTCCACCTGGTGAACCACCTACTCCGCATGGAAGATAAACAAATATTGGGTGTTCTTCGTCAACTGCAATTTTTTTCTGATCCAGTTGTTTTTGTAATCGTAAGGCAGCTACACTGTAACCTAAAAATAAATGCTTTGAATCTTCATCATCCACAAAGTAACCTTTGGGATCTGCAATTGTCTTTTCCCTGCCTGAAGCGATTGCTATGCTAAAGTCACCTTCAAATTCATGAACGTTAACACCTTTTTCGCGGAGCAGGTCTTTTTTCCATTGTTTTGCATCAGCTGACATGTATACAAACACATTGAAACCAAGTTTTGCACTAATGATACCGATGCTTAGACCCAGGTTGCCTGTCGAACCAACTCCAATCGAGAACTGGCTGAAAAATTCCTTAAATTCTTTAGATGAAAACGCTGTGTAATCATCATCCTTCGTTAAAATCCCAGCCTCAATTGCTAATGTTTCGGCATGCTGGAGTACTTCGTATATCCCGCCTCTGGCTTTAATTGACCCGGCAATAGGAAGTTCATTGTCACATTTCAGATAGAATTCCCCTTCGACGGGAGTTGAAAGCGTACGTTTAAATTTATCTATATTAGCTAAAGGAGATTCAATAATTCCATTTGATTCTTTTGTTTCGGGGAATTCAGCCGCAAGAAAAGGTGCAAAACGGTGCCATAATAATTCTGCTTTTTCCATGTCCTCTCTTGTTAATGGAAGTGAAGCACTGGCTTCGTTTTTCTTTAAATTTGGATTAATCCAGAAAACTGGTTCTAATTCTATTATATCTTTAAGTAATGGGTATCTATGCTGCCAATCATTTATATCTTTCTGTGAATAAACTATTGGGACCACCCTCTTCAACGTAGATTAGATTATTCTTATTATTTCCCTGATTAAATTTTATCATGATATCCGTTCCAATCCTAATAAAGGGATACTTCTAAAAACGGCCAATCTTCCACCTGATTTTATTTAAATATTCTTCGCTTAAAAAATCATTACCACCACGGAGAATCTCTGTTGCGTACAACTGAGTTGGTGCCGTTTCCGGAGACTTTTCCACGCCGATAAATGTTATGGCCTGATCCATCAAATCATTGACCAATACAGGAACGATTGCCGGCCTGTATGCACCTGCATAAACTCCTTCCCGTTTATATAAATACCTTACTGCATCATGTGGTATCTGATAAACCTTCCCTTCAACCACTTCATGCTTATTTTCTACAAGATCTGCTTTCCCGCCGTCTTTCGTACTTCGGGAAAATTGAAACGCAAACCCATCCAATATTCCTTCCTAAAATATTGTTCCACACCCGCTTTCTGAAACCGTTCATTATCCATGCAGGATCCATAAGCGAAGTATAATAATGAATCACGTTTTAAGTAATTATGTACAGACCAGTCTCCTGATGGTATTTTTTTGGTTGAATTACTTAATGAATTTCCTGCTGTATAGATAATACCCTTATGTTCTTTGCCTCTGTCATCGAATACAGGAACATTCTTTCGGTTGTACAGATTATCTGAATCCCCGTCGACATATCCTTCTAATCGATCGATGATTGTCAGGTTTGATTCACTAATTTTATAGAGTTCCCCGAAAACCTTCTCTTTGGCACTTTCTTTTATCACAGGATAATCACTGTTCGTGTCATACAGTGCTCCATACGTCCAGCATTGCTGGAAAATACATGAAGCTCCATCCAAATAATGATGATTCCTTTCTCCTTTTCTTAATGTTCCATAGACAAATACGTTTGGCATCTTTTTACTCCCCCTGTTTATCTATAATATTTCTCTTTAATCAGCTCAGAAGTGATACAAAACACATTCCATTAACTTTTCTTTTGCTACACTTATGATGGTATTGGATTGATGAAGGGGTGCTGTTTTTGTCAAAATTTACATTTATTACCATATTACTTACATATACGTTAATTGTTTTTGGTGGTTATGTTGCATCATCAGAATCCGGCATGGGCTGTGGACCGGATTGGCCACTATGTAATGGAGCAGTTATTCCTCAGCTGGAAGGTGCCACTTTAATTGAATTTGGTCATCGGGTTATAGGCGCGGCGCTGTTTGTATTGGTTTTAATTCTCTTCGCCAAAATAAGAAGAAGAGACCGGAGCAACCTCGAAACAAAGGTTGCCTGCTGGATGATAGGTCTATTAACAATGCAGCTTATAATGGGGGCAATCGTTGTCTTCTATCACCTTCCATCACTTATTATAACAGTTCATTTACTGATTGCTATGGTCTTTATGGCTTTATTAATCTGGTTCTGGCGACAAGACAGACCCGATGATTATCAAAAATCCGGAACAGAGCCCCGTTTAAAAAATCATTTTAATCAGGTAATCGGATTGGTGTTTATTACAATCGGCCTCGGTGCTTATATTAAGCATCAGCACTATGGGTCAGCGTGCGGTTGGCTTAGCTGTGGAGAGGATTCATTTTTACCTGTTACAATTCCGGAGATACTGCAAACCTCACATCGGTTTTTGGCATTTGTTGTAACACTGTATATCCTATTTCTGACGTATAAAGTCTTTAAAGAAAACATAAAGCCTATTACTTACCGGATGCTAATAGCTTCAACATTAATTATTATCCAAATTGGGGCAGGCATTATAACAATCCTTACGTTTATTCCAATCACAATGGCAGTACTGCATTTAGCAATTGGAACATTACTGTTTGGTGTACTGGTTGAAACAAAATTTAAGTTGAATTAAAAAAAGCGGAGCTCATCGTGTACAATGCGTTCCGCTTTTTTAATCCATAGCTAATTTACCAATTTGGCAAGATTTTTAAATTCCAGATCAGCAAATTTTTTCTCAATTATATTTTTATCATAGCCCCATTTTGCACGTTCCAGCGAACATTCAACAGGTATATCACATTTGATTTCTGCCAGGCTTCTTGAAAGGTGGAGCATATCCATGTTTGCCCGGATCTTCGTTTGAACTCCCTTAGGAAGATTGTCAATGTTTTCAAGCAGATTATCAATTGTTTCATATTCCTGGATTAGTTTTAATGCAGTTTTTTCGCCAATCCCTTTGACGCCAGGGTAATTGTCGGATGTATCACCCATTAGTCCTTTCAGATCGATTATTTGCTTCGGATAAACGCCTTTTTTCTCAAGAAAATTATTGTTTTCGAAAACGTCATAATTCCCCTGACCTTTTTTCATAATAGCAACACTGATTCCTTCGTCCACCAGTTGAAGGATATCCTGATCACCGGTAAGGATTAATACGTCATTTTCCAAAGCAAATTGTCTGGCCAATGTACCAATACAATCATCTGCTTCAAAGTTTTCCAGTCCCACATTAGGCATGTCAAATGCTTCCACGACTTCCTTGATAAGGTCAAATTGCGGAATAAGTTCTTCCGGCGGTTCTGATCTATTTGCTTTATATCCGTCAAACATCTCTGTCCGAAATGTTTTGCTTCCCATGTCCCAACAGCAGATTACATGTGTTGGTTCAAATTTATCCACTGCATCTAAAAAATAACGTAAAAATTGATAGATTCCGTTTGTTGGCACGCCTTTACTTGTTTTCATAAAATTGCCTCTGAATGCTGTTGCAAAAAATCCCCGGAAAAGCAATGCCATTCCATCAACCAGCATTATTTTATCTCTGTTCTCCATACGTATCACCTCCATTTAGTTCGTGATCTGCTAATAGCATTTTCAGTTCATGGTGTTTATCTTTTAGCGTATCAATATCGATAGACTGATCTGTAACCATTGATAAATGATTCGTTATATACTTGTCTATATTCTGGTTTATTTCCAGTTTAACATCACTCATTACAGCATTCCATTGGTCTATATAGGATTCTTTCATCTTTTGATGATTGTCGTTAATATATTCTTCTGCAAACGGGGATAACCGATTAAAAATATTCTCTTTCATTATTTCTTTTTCATTTTTAGCAAAAAAAGCTTTTGTTCCATTAAAACCTTTTAACTCTTTATGAAATGCTTGTGGTTCCAGGTTTTCAAATGCCTGTGAATAAGCAGGTGTTTCGATTTCTGCTTCAGTAAGGTCTGGCAGTGTAAATTTAGTATCAGTTTGCCCGATCAGTTTTGAATAGTCATGATGTACGTCATTTCTAAGTTCATTGATCAACGCCTCAATACGCAAAGAGACTGCCCGTAATTCCTGCATCAGTTCATACCCTGTGTAATCAAGCAGATTCCTTAAACTGTTTTCCAATTGCAGCTTCGCTTTTTTGCCCGTTTCCGTAATCGTTGCCGGGTTAAATGTTTCTTTAAACATATCATGAAAACGGATTGATAGACGCTCAAGCACATAATATAATTGTTTTTCTATTTTTTGAGTTATTTTTTGTGCGTATATTTCATTATCCAGTTTATCGGTCAATCGTTTTAGCACAGCCTGTTCCGTATGCATGTCTTCAATAAATTGTTCTTTTTCCTGCGCACTTAACCGTGATGAATCGATGAAATTATTGACCATTTGTGAAGCACGATCGATATCCCTGATTGCCGAATGAATTGTAATTGCGGCCAGTTCATCATGAATAAATGATTTAAAGGAATCTTCAAATGTTTTCATTTGTTGATTTACCGTTTTATTATTCAACTTATCCTTTAGCGACTGTTTACTCGATACCGGAAACAGTCTTGGAAAACGAATGCCTAATCGTGTCAGCTCACTCTCGACATAATTAATCACCATATTGAGTTCTTCGTTGTTTTCGGCCAGGTCTGCTGCATTCATAATAAAAAACATTTTGTCCAGTTGGAAAGCATCCTTGACCCTGCCCAATTG
The DNA here is from genome assembly GCF_902806455.1 of Virgibacillus doumboii. Classification (GTDB taxonomy): domain Bacteria; phylum Bacillota; class Bacilli; order Bacillales; family Amphibacillaceae; genus Lentibacillus; species Lentibacillus doumboii. The sequence goes on from NZ_CADCWQ010000001.1 coordinate 1,827,988, forward strand.
AAGTAAAAAGTCCTTATCAGCCCGTGATAATGCATGATTATAATAGGTGACATATAAAATGGCATCAGCATGCTTAATATAATCAAATGCCACATTTGTATGACGAGCATTAACGGAATCCGCCCCTGGAGTGTCTACTAAAGTGATTCCTTCTTTTGTTAAAGATGATTCATAGTAAAGGTCGATTGATTCGATATAGCAGGCTTTTGTCTCATCGGTAACGTAGTCGGCAAAATCATCAAGGGTAATAAAGATCTCCTGTGCAAGCTTATCTTTGCTTTGCTGATAGCCAGTTATCACAGCTTTTAAATAACTTTGATGTGTTTTGTGCAGCTGCTCACTGTTATGGATATTACTTTCTCTAATCCAACCGATTAATTCATCGAGCCTTTCTGCTGTCGGTGAGAAATTTTTGGTTAAAAACCGAACATCCTCTACCAGTGTCTGCTCAGCTTTAAGTTTAACAACAACTGTTCCGTGTTTATATTCTTCTGTTATCGGGTTAATTCTATTGATCACGGCAGTTGTAGGATTCGGGGATACAGGTAATAGTTTCTTTCCAATTAAAGCATTAGCAAATGAAGATTTACCCGCACTGAATGCACCGAATAATGCAATGGTATATTTCCGGTTTTGTAACCGGTCCTTTTTCCGGGTTAAATCATCAACGATTGATTGAAAACCTGGAAGATCATCAATTGTTTGAATCGTTTTTTCAATATTACTCAAAATGTTCTCGGCAGAAATATTAGAACGTTCATTTGATGGTTGGCTTTCGTTAACCGTTTCAGTCTTTACTGTCTTCTCGTTTCTGCAGCTTTCGTCTGCCTGTTTGATTGAACCGGTTTTAGCTTCAATCGCTTTATAAATCTGTTCCCAAACATATTCATCCGGCTTGGGATCGGCAAAAACATTATCCGGAATCTGCAGTTTATCATGAAGTTCCTGTTCCAGTTCTTCTTTACGCAGTTGTTTCTCATACATAAAAGAAAGCTGATTCCGTTCATTTTCAAACTTTGTCAGTTCATCACTTAAAGCATTGTTAAAAGAAACGTAAATCGTGTCCCATAATTTCCGTGCTTCCATTTTATATCGTTTTTTAATTTCAGAACTGACATCTTTTGTATAATTTAAAATGGACTCCCCGTTTATTTTTGCACCAGATTTCACTAACGAAAGGAGTGCCTCGGCATTATAATCAATCGATATTTCCTGTACCCACTGTAATAAAGTCTGATCATAAATGCTATACCGCTTTAGCAGGTTTGAAAATTTATCGCGTAATTTCCATTGAATTGAAGTTTCCACATTTTTTAATAAATGCTCCAAAAAACTTTCTAAACGTACGTTACGTTCTTCTTCCGTCTTCTTCTTTGCTGCAAACAAACCCACCTTAAAATCACTTTGCTGCGATTCCAGGAACAATTCTGCCTTATCCCTTAATTCGGCAGGCATCAGATAGGCATTTTTCAATGTCGTATTTAAATCATTGTAAAATTCCTCTTCCAATCTATCAGGCTTAGCTTTCAGGTCAGTAATTTTTTCGTCGATTTCTTCAATTCTGGCATAAGTATTATTATTAGTGTCACTATCATCCATTGAAACTTCGGCCAGTTTTTCCTCATAAAGATCACGCAAAAATTGCTGATGCTCTTTGATAATCTGATTTACTGATCTAGCAGCACCTGAAAAGGAATCATTTTTGGAATACATCAATGAAAATAGTTTGTCTTTAATTTCAGGAAACTGATTATGTGGTGAAGAAGCTTTTACCAGTGAAGAATAAAAGAACATCTCAGGTGAAATACCCCATTGATCAAACGTTTGTTTAATATTCTCATTGAACATTTTGAACGTTATTTCACTTTCTTCATGCTTATCAATCTGATTAATGATAAGGTAATAAGGAATCTCATAATCTTGTATTTTCTTTAAAAACTGTAAATTTACATCTGATTGTACATGGTTATAGTCCATTACATAAAATAATGCATCCACAAGATGTAATGAGGATTCAGTAATCAGCCGGTCCGTATCATCAGCAGCATCGATCCCGGGAGTATCGATAAGAACACAGTCATCAGGTAAAATAGTTTCACTTGTATTAATCTCTATCTCTTTGATGCTGGCTTTATCTTTTGCGAATTCTTTAATCATATCGATGTCATACGGCTCCTGATATTCCACTGGTGCATCATCATGAAAGTAAACACGCGCATTCCCGTTTCCTGATTTAATTTTAACGACATTAGCACTTGTCGGGATTGGACTTTTCGGCAGGATGGATCTTCCTAATAGACTATTTATCATAGATGATTTACCGGCAGAAAAATGACCTGCAAAGCTGATGACAAACTCTTGTTTATTAAGTTTTTCAAAAACATCCAAAACCTTGTTTGCATTTTTATTATCATTATTTTCGGTCATTGCCTGGTAAAGACCAGCTAAATGCTGAAGCTTAATTTCAGCTTGATTTATTTTCGTTGATATCACGATGTCATTTTCCTTCCAATTTACACTTCTAGTATATATTATACGTACTTTTTACGCATATTTCCACCCAATCATCCATTTATCAACTTAACCATCTGCTTTGTTTATTAAGTTGGTTGAAATAAACCGGATAATATCGCCGCGGCTAATAACCCCAACTACTTTGAAATCTTCATCGATTACAGGTATTTTTTTGAAGTGATATTTGGAGAAAATGTTTAATATCTCCTCAAGATCATCATCGGGGTGTACAGTATGGATATCCTTATCTTTCATTATATTTTTGGCGAGCTGGTTTATACTATTTTCAATTTTGTGGTTTAAATCCTCTTTTTCACTGACAAGGACAAGTGAAAACATATCATAAACAGACCTTCCTTTTGGTTGAAGGTAACGAATAATGTCTCCGTCACTAATTATTCCCCGTAAACGGTTATTCGCATCAACTACAGGAACTCCGCCAATTTTATGTTTTACCAGTAATTCCAGTAATTCTCTTATCGATGTTTCTTTGTTTACTGAGATTACATCCGTAATCATGAAGTCTCTTACCTTCATATAATCACCTCACATTTTTCTATAAAAACCGATCATTTCCGCTTTTTACCCTCAAACATTCTAATATTAAAATATCACTTAAACAAAAGAATTAAAATAAATTAATTTTAGTTTACATAATAAAAATATGGTAAATCAATATTGAAAAACATATTAAACCTTTATATAAAAAGAGCCCTGAAAATATTTTCAGGACTCTTTAAATTAATTTGTTTAAACAGGGTATACCCCATGTTTTCTTTCGGTAAATGTTGTATTCTTTGATTCGTATATACTGTACCGATTAACTAATTCAGCACGAAGTTTATCAGGATCGACTACTGCGTCAACAACCATTTCGGATGCCAATCGATAAATATCAATATTATCCTTGTATTCCTCCTGCTTTTCTTTTATAAATGCGGGGCGTTCCTCTTCCGGAAGTTCAGCAATTTTGTTCGCATAAACTGCATTTACAGCAGCTTCCGGTCCCATCACAGCGATCTGTGCCGTCGGTAATGCCAGACAGCAATCCGGTTCAAAGGCTGGGCCTGCCATTGCATATAATCCCGCACCATACGCTTTGCGTACAACAACCGAAATTTTCGGAACGGTTGCTTCGCTCATAGCAGCAAGCATTTTGGCACCGTGACGGATTATGCCTGCCCGCTCCACTTTTGTTCCGATCATAAATCCAGGAATATCCATCAGGAATAGAAGCGGTATATTAAACGCATCACACAGCTGCATGAATTTAGCTGCTTTATCCGCGGAATCCGGGAATAAAACGCCGCCTTTCATCCGTGGCTGGTTTGCGATAATTCCAACTGATTTTCCATTTATTCTGGCAAGGCCGGTTATCAATTCCGGTGCAAATTTCTTTTTGATTTCACAGAAACTGTCTTCATCAATGATCCTGTTAATCAAATCTTTCATGTTAAATGGTGCATTTTGATTTTCTGGAATCAATTCAGCAATTGATTTTTCAAATTCTTTTACTTCCTTTGCGTTCACGGTTTGCGGTTTTTGCCGGAAGTTTGCCGGAAAATAACTTAGGTATTTCTTTGTATATTCAATTGCCTCTTCCTCGGATTTAACAAGAACGTCACCACATCCGGAAACCGAACAGTGCATATTTGCTCCGCCCATCTCCTCGAGACTTACTTTTTCACCAATTACTTTTTCTGCCATTCGTGGTGAGCCTAAATACATTGATGCATTCCCATCAACCATGACGACAATGTCGCAAAATGCCGGAATGTATGCACCGCCTGCTGCCGATGGTCCAAATAACAGACAAACCTGTGGCACCCGGCCTGACAGCTTTATCTGATTATGGAAAATCCTTCCTGCCCCACGACGTCCAGGGAACATTTCAACTTGATCGGTTATTCTTGCACCGGCGGAATCCACAAGATACAACATTGGTATTTCCAATTTAGCCGCTGTTTCCTGTATGCGGATAATTTTTTCTACGGTGCGTTTGCCCCAAGATCCTGCTTTAACAGTTGAATCATTGGCCATTACACAAACAGACTGACCGCCAATCTCACCAATTCCAGTAACTACACCGTCGGATGGCAATGAGTCATCCACGCAATTTGCAAAAAATGCATCTTCAATATTAATGCCATCATCAAACAGCAATTCCAGACGTTTGCGGACAAATAATTTTCCTTTTTCTTCGTTTTTCCGGTGGTATTTTTCCTTTCCACCACTCTCTATTTTTTCCATTCTGCTCTGCAGTTCTTCCAAATATGACATGTAGTGCCCTCCTGCTCCTATTTACCTTGATAGACAGGCTTTCGTTTTTCTTTAAATGCCTGTAATCCTTCGATTCGGTCTTCTGTTGGTATCGTTTCTTTATAACATAAGTGTTCAATCGCAAGTCCTGTTGTAATATCTGTCTGAATACCTTTATTTATCGCTGTTTTCGCCTGTTTTAATCCAATAGGTCCATTTTTAGCGATCATATTTGCAGTTATTATTGCCTCATCCAGCAGATTTTCAGATGATACAACCTGTTCAACCAATCCAAGTTCAAGCGCCTCCCGGGCTGTGACCGGCTTTGCTGTAAATATAAGCTTCTTAGCCTTTCCCGGACCAATCAGACGAGTCAGCCGCTGTGTGCCGCCAGCACCTGGAATAATTGCAAGAGACGTCTCTGTCAGGCCGGCTTTAACATGATCGGAAGAAATGCGTATATCGCAGCCCAAAGCAAGCTCCAGACCACCGCCAAAAGCAGCACCATTTAAGGCAGCTATTACAGGCATTTTCATATTTTCTATGTTTGTTATTGTTTCGCCAATATATTTAACAGCAGCCACCACCTGATCCTCCGACATCCCTTTTCGTTCCTTAAGGTCAGCTCCGGCACAAAATGCTTTTTCTTTTGAACCGGTAATAATAGTGCAGCGGATTTCTTCATTCGCGTTTATGTTGTGAACATGATTGTTAAGCTCATCTAGTAATGGTTTTGACAAAGCATTCATTGCTTCTGGCCTGTTCAGTGTTAATAATGCTACATGGTTATCTACTAATTTATATTCTACCAAGTCTCCCACTTTAATCCTCCTTCCCAGTAGTCTGATATATTTAAAAGTCTAATTGAAAAGCAGCTGTTTCTTGTAGTAATTTATTTACTCAATAATAGCAATAACGTCGCCTTCGTTAACGAAATCGCCTTCCGCAACTTTTAATTCCTTTACAGTTCCTTTTTCAGCTGCAATCGGAATTTCCATTTTCATCGATTCCAGGATGACAATATCCTGATCCTCTTCCACCTGTTCTCCTGCACTTACTACTATTTTCCAGACACTTCCTGCCATTGATGCTTTTACTTCACTCATGATTAACTCCTCCTATTTTGCTTTAATTTGTGGTAAATAGAATTGCTGTACAAAACTTGTTGTCGTATTTCCTTTTTTAAATTCATTATTATCAATAACATCAAGCAGCATCGGTATATTCGTTTTAATACCCTCTACTTTATACGTTAGTAATGCTTCTTTCATTAAGGAAATAGCTTCGTCCCTGTCACTGCCTTTCACGATCAACTTTCCGATCATCGGATCATAAAACGGTGTTACATCATAATTTCCTGTCACCGCAGTTTCATTGCGGATATGTTCTCCTTCAGGAAGTTGGAATTCAGAAATATGCCCTGGTGACGGGAAGAACGTTTTCGGATCTTCTGCATAAATTCGAACCTCGATTGCATGACCATCAATTGTCAAATCACTCTGTTTTAACTGCAGTTCTTTTCCATCTGCAATTTCAAGCTGTTTTTCAACAATATCCAGTCCGGTAATTTCCTCTGTTACCGGATGTTCTACCTGGATTCGCGTATTCATTTCAAGGAAATAGAAGTTCTCCTGGTTATCTACTAAAAATTCAATGGTACCGGCGTTTGTATAGCCAAGTGATTTCGCTGCCTTTACGGCTGCATCGCCCATTTCCTCGCGTGTTTTTTCAGAAATGAATGGTGAAGGAGCTTCTTCAACTACCTTTTGATTGCGACGCTGAATCGAACATTCCCGTTCGAATAGATGAACGGCATTACCATGGCTGTCAGCAAGCAGTTGAATTTCGATATGACGGGCGTTTTCCAGTTTTTTCTCCATAAACATAACACCATCACCAAAAAATGTTTTGGCACGTTTTGAATTGCTTTCAAATGCCTTCAGCAGTTCATCATCTGTATGGACAACCTGCATTCCAATTCCACCGCCACCGGCAGAAGCTTTCAGCATAATCGGATAGCCAATATCCTTGGCAATTTCAATTGCTTCTTCAGCTGAGGCAACCGCGCCATCCGTACCGGGAACGACTGGCACGCCAGCTTTCTGCATCGCCTTCCGTGCTTCAATTTTACTTCCCATTTTTTCCATGACTGTTTTGGATGGGCCGATAAATATAATACCATTTTGCTCACATTTATCGGAAAACTGTCCACTTTCACTTAGGAATCCATAACCCGGGTGAATCGCATCCACATTGGTGTCTTTAGCAATGGAAATAATTTTATCCACATTTAAGTAGCTTTCATTAACACGGGGGGGACCAATCAAAAAACTTTCATCCGCCATTTTGACAAATGGCGCCTTCTGATCTGCTTCCGAATAGACAGCTACAGTTTTAATATCCAGCTTTTTACATGTTCGGATTACCCTTGCTGCTATTTCCCCGCGATTTGCAATAAGTACTTTTTTAATCATTGACTCGCTCCTATTACATGATTTGTTCTTTTAAAAGACATGAAATTTCTTCCCACATAGTTAATATCAGAGTCCCAATTGTCTTGCAATAACCAGCCGCTGCACTTCAGAAGTACCTTCCCCAATTTCCAGCAATTTCGCATCACGCAAATATCTTTCTACCTCATATTCACGCATGTAGCCGTAGCCGCCGTGGATTTGAATTGCCTGGTTGGCAGCACGGAAAGCAGTTTCGGTTGCATATAATTTGGCATATGCTGCCTCTTTTGAGAATGGTTTTTCATTATCTTTCAACCAGGCGGCCTTATAAACTATGTTTCTGGCAAGCTCAACTTCCATCGCCATATCTGCCAGTTTGAACTGGATTGCCTGAAAATCAGAGATTGGCTTACCAAATTGCTTACGTTCCTTTGCATAACTCAGTGCTTTATCAAGCGATCCCTGTGCAATACCAAGCCCCAGGGCAGCAATGGAGATTCTCCCGCCATCAAGCGTGTACAGGAATTGACTAAAGCCCTTATTGGGATCACCAAGCAGATTTGCTTTAGGAACACGAACATTATCCAACACAATTTCTGCTGTATCTGAACCGCGAACCCCCATCTTGTCGTAATCACTCTTTATCGTTATACCCTCTGAGTCAGTTGGAACAATGATGGCAGAAATAATATTCTTCCCGCGTTCATTTTTACCTGTAACTGCTGTAACGATAATAGTTTTCGCATAACTAGCATTGGTTATAAAGCACTTTTCGCCATTAATGATGTAGTCCTCGCCATCTTCCACGGCAGTTGTTTTCGTACCGCCGGCATCAGATCCCGCATTGGGCTCCGTCAGTCCGAATGCCCCCAGTGCTTTCCCTTCAGCCATCGGTGTTAGAAACTTTTTCTTCTGTTCCTCAGTTCCAAAATAATAGATTGGACTTGCACCAAGCGAAACAGTTGCAGCAAAGCTCAATCCGGTACTGCCGCAGACTCTTCCAACTTCTTCGACAGCGATTGCATAGGATACCGTATCGCCGCCTGATCCACCGTACTCTTCGGAAAAAGGGATTCCCAATAAGCCCAGTTCACCCATTTGTTCGAATGTATCCAATGGAAACTTAGCCTCTTTATCAATTTCTATAGCCTTAGGCTGAATAACATTCTGGGCAAAATCCTGAACCATTTTTCTAATCATTGATTGTTCTTTTGTTAATTCAAAATTCATCTCAAACCTCCTCGTATTTTCCGCGTAAGACCGACTGGTTGGTCTGTCGATACCATTAAAAAAGAAAGCGGTTTCTTTTATTCGGGTAAAAAAAGACTTTCCTGTCCATTGTTTTTTTGGTATGTAGTTGTGTCCAGAACTGCTCGTAATATCAAATCAACAAATATGTCCCCAATTTCATCGATTGATTTAGGTCCTGATTGGTTATACCATTTATACGTCCAGTTTACCATACCGAGAATTGCCATTCCTGTAATATCTGCAGGTATATCACTGCGAAAGTCTCCGCGTTTCTTGCCTTCATCGATTGACTTAATGATTATTTGTTTAAAATGATCTCGTTTTTTCTTAATCAGCGACTCATACTCCGGTTTCAAATAAATATTTTCCTGATAAAACACGGAAATATGTGCCTTATAAAGGTCAAACACTTTAACAAAATCTTTTACTATCGCTTCCAGCTTTTCCGTTGGTGAATCATAGGTACCGTTTGCGATCATCGCTTTATCCAATACATATGATATAAATGTATCGTGAATGACATACAGCAGTTCGTCCTTTGACGTGAAATGATGATAAAAACCGCCTTTTGACGTACCGACTTTTTCCACAATCTGGTTTACCGAAACACCATGGAAACCGTTTTTCTCAAATAAAAACAGTGATTCCTGAATGATTCTATTTCGCAGATCCGTCATGAGCCCTCCTTTCAGCAATCTAATTTTACCCTATCATATTTTTCTGAAAATATAAAGTGTTATTAATGAGAAGATGATATAAACTGCGACATAATCTAGAAAAGAAGATTAAGTGCTATAACACCGCTGTGGAAATACACTTTGGTGCTCTTCGTGTTGCAAGTGATTTCACAGATTCATACAGAAGCCAGGCTTGTAATCATCGTGAGGGCTGTCTTAACAAAATTGGTGCCGATTTAGACTAGAAATAATCGAGAGTCAAGCTGTCTCGATGAAAAGGAAACCTATTTAGGATGGTAACCATTGAGAGGAACGCTGTCTTGATGAAAAGAAAAACGATTTAAGCTAGAAACCATTGAGAGGAGCGCTGTCTCGATGAAAGAGAGACCTATTTAGGCTAGAAATCATCGAAAGGAACTCTGTCTCGACGAAAAAGAATGGGAAAGTGAGTATATTCCAGTTGCGGGGCATGAAAGCCTCAAAAAGTGAAACTTATAAAACTTAGTTCGCAATTTATATCAATATTCCGTTAAAAAGCTTATGGTCAGTTTCCTGGAAGAAACTGACCAATTAGTGATTTATTCAGCTATTTCGTCAAAAGGCTTTTCGTATACAGCATTTTTCCACACTTCAGTCACTTCTCCCTGATTGTCACTGTCTATCACAAATGAACCATTACTGTAACGGTCACTCACAGATAGCTCCAGTGGATACAAGTCCTCCATTTGCCCTTTGCTTGTTTCAAAACATATCGTTTCATGATCATTAATCACAAAGAATCCTTTCACTCGATGTGGTTTGTTTTTTAATTCACGAAGCATGATTAATCCTCGTTTAGCCCGGCCGGATTTCTCAAACTCTCGTAATTTCATCCGTTTACAGGCACCACGTTGTGTTACAACCACAAGTGAAGGCTCTGACAAATCATCAAATACCTGACCATTTATAACATAGTCATCTTCTTTTAAGTTGATTGCTTTCACACCTGCTGCCCGCTGGCCTACTACCGAGACTTCCGATTCATGGTACCATAAACCATAACCTTTATTGGTAGCGACAAACACATCTGAATGTCCATTCGTCTGAAAAACATTAACAACTTCATCGTCACCTTTTAAATTCAGTGCAATAAGTGCTTTGGAGTAACGCTGTGCATTATATAATGAAAGTTCACTTCGCTTAACCATTCCGTTTTTAGTAAAGAAAATCAGGTAATTCTGATCACTGAATTCCCGAACAGGAACACATTGGACTATACGTTCATCCTTATCAAGTGTCACCATATTGGAAATGTGCTGTCCAAGATCTTTCCACCTGATATCAGGTAATTCGTGGACAGGAATGAATATATACTTTCCCTTATTTGTGAATAACATTAGTTTATCTGTTGTATTTATCTCCAGCAAACCAACAAGATGGTCCTCATCCTTCATGGCGAATTCTTTGCCATTTGAGGCACTGTACGAACGAAGGCTCGTTCGTTTAACATATCCGTCCCTGGTTATGGACACAAGAACATCTTCACTTGCAACAGTCACTTCTATATTAAACGTCAATTCTTCAATTTGATCTTCAATGACAGTTTTACGACGATCAGCAAATGATTTCTTAATCTGCTTCAAATCATTTTTTATCGTTTGAAAAAGTTTTTTCTCACTTCCCAGTATCGCCTCTAATTTTTCAATCGATTTACGTAATTCTTCTGCTTCTTTCTCCAACGATGTTACGTCAGTATTGGTTAAACGATATAATTGCAGTGTGACAATTGCTTCAGCCTGTGCTTCGGTAAATTTATATTTCTCTATAATTCGCTTTTTGGCGTCCGATTTATCTTTTGAAGCCCGGATTGTTGCAATAAGTTCGTCCAAAATCGAGATTGCTTTTATTAAACCTTCAACGATGTGTGCCCGGTCATTTGCTTTTTTTAAATCAAATACAGTTTGTCTTGTAACAACCTCTTTTTGATGTGCAATATAAGCATCAAGCATTTGTGGCAGTGACAACAGTTTAGGTGTTTTATCCTGAATGGCAACCATGTTGAAATTATATGTAACCTGTAAATCGGTATTTTTATATAAATAGTTTAAAACACCTTTAGCGTTTGCCTCTTTCTTTAATTCAACAACAACGCGAAGACCTGTTCGATCGGTTTCGTCACGTACTTCGGCAATACCCTCCACTTTACGGTCAATCCTTAATTCATCCATTTTTTTAACCATATTTGCTTTGTTAACCTCATATGGAATCTCGTCAATTACAATTTGCTGCCGGTTACCGCGTACATCTTCTATTGATGCTTTACCACGTACAACAATCTTTCCCCGTCCGGTTTCATAGGCTTTTTTGATTCCATCCACACCCTGGATAATACCGCCGGTTGGAAAGTCCGGACCTTTCATTACTTTCATTAACTCGTCCACTGTAACATCCGGTTTGTCAATCTTCTTAATCACTGCATCAATAACTTCGGATAAGTTATGTGGTGGTATATCTGTTGCATAACCAGCGGAAATACCGGTGGAACCATTTACCAGCAAGTTTGGAAATTTTGCCGGCAGTACTACCGGCTCAGAAATTGTGTCATCAAAGTTTGGGATAAAATCAACTGTTTCCTTACCGATGTCTCGAAGTAGTTCTGAAGCAATTTTAGAAAGTCTCGCTTCTGTATAACGCATTGCTGCAGGTGGATCACCATCAATGCTTCCGTTATTTCCGTGCATCTCTATAAGTCCGTTTCGAACTTTCCAATCCTGACTTAATCGAACCATGGCTTCATAAACGGAAGAGTCTCCATGTGGATGGTAATTCCCGATTACTGTACCGACTGTTTTAGCTGACTTACGAAAGTTTTTATCATGTGTATTCTTTTCTTCGTTCATTGCATACAAGATTCTGCGCTGTACCGGTTTCAACCCATCACGGGCATCTGGTAAAGCACGGTCTTGAATAATATATTTACTGTATCTTCCAAACCTGTCACCAATTACTTCTTCCAGTGGAAGGTCTAAATAATTCTCAGGTTGTGACAAACCAATCCCCCCAATTTATTTTGCTGTTCAGTTTACATATCTCTTTAGTATTGGCTCTAGAATTAAGAGTGTATCTTATCGTTTTCCAAAATACTGGCGTCTTCTGTCATGCCGAATTCAACGTGGCCCTCGATCCATTTCCTTCTCGGTTCAACCTTGTCGCCCATTAAAGTGGTAACCCGTCGTTCAGCCCGCGCTAAATCTTCAATAGTTACACGGATTAAAGTCCTTGATTCCGGATTCATGGTCGTTTCCCATAGCTGATCTGCATTCATTTCACCAAGACCTTTATACCGCTGAATGATATAACCATTTTTAAATTCCTTAATTGCCTTCTTCATTTCATCATCATCCCAAGCATAGACTACCTTTTCTTTCTTACCTTTACCTTTTGAAATTTTGTATAAAGGAGGTAGCGCTATATACACTTTTCCAGCTTCGACAAGTGGACGCATATACCGGTAAAAGAAAGTCAAGAGCAGAACTTGAATGTGTGCCCCGTCTGTGTCAGCGTCAGTCATGATAACAATCTTATCGTATTGCACATCCTCTAAATCAAAGTCTCCGCCGACGCCAGCACCAATTGTATGGATAATTGTTGAAATTTCTTCGTTCTTAAAAACATCTTCCAATTTTGCTTTTTCCGTATTAATAACTTTTCCGCGTAATGGCAGTACGGCTTGAAATTTCCGATCACGTCCCTGCTTGGCAGATCCACCCGCAGAGTCACCCTCTACCAAATACAACTCATTCTTTTTTGCGTTTTTTGACTGAGCAGGAGTAAGTTTCCCGCTTAACAACGTATCTTTACGTTTTTTCTTTTTGCCTGTTCTCGCATCTTCCCTGGCTTTTCTGGCAGCTTCACGGGCCTCTTTTGCTTTTATTGCTTTTTTAATTAACATTCCTGCAGCATCGGGATTTTCTTCAAGGAAATAGGACAGTTTCTCAGAGACAACCGCATCAACAACAGAGCGTGCCTCGGAAGTTCCCAGCTTGCCTTTGGTCTGACCTTCGAATTGAAGCATTTCTTCCGGAATACGTACGGAAACGATTGCAGTTAGTCCTTCACGGATATCTGTGCCTTCGAGATTTTTGTCCTTTTCTTTAAGAAGGTTGTTTTTTCTGGCATAATCGTTAAACGTTCGTGTTATTCCGGTCCGCGCCCCGGATTCATGTGTTCCTCCATCTTTTGTACGTACATGATTAACAAAAGAAAGCATACTTTCAACAAATCCGTCATTAAATTGGAATGCGAAGTCAACCTCAATACCCTGCTGCTCCCCTTCAAATGAAACAACCTGATGCAATGTATCCTTTTCTTCGTTAATGTATGTGACAAACGACTCCAGCCCATCCGGGAACTGGTATTCTTCCTTTATCTGATCCCGTTCATCGATTAGTTCAACTTTTAATCCTTTTAACAAAAAGGCTGCTTCACGCAGTCGTTCAGATAAGGTTTCAAAGTTATAAACGACCGTTGAAAAAATGGTTGTGTCCGGCTTAAAGTGAATGATTGATCCTTTTTTATTCGTCTTTCCAAGCTTTTGAATGGAACCTGCTGGCATTCCACCATTTTCAAAACGCTGGAAATACTTATTCCCTTCACGAAAAATAGTTACTTCAAGCCATTCTGATAATGCATTCACTACTGAAGCACCAACGCCGTGCAGGCCGCCACTCGTTTTGTATCCACCCTGGCCAAATTTCCCTCCAGCGTGGAGAACAGTGAAAATAACTTCCGTTGTTGGCTTGCCGGTGCTGTGCATTCCGGTTGGTATTCCTCTTCCGTTGTCTTCCACTGAAATGCTGTTATCTTTATGTACGGTAACCTTAATCACATCACCATATCCTGCCAAAGCTTCATCAACTGCATTATCTACAATTTCAAAAACCAAATGGTGCAATCCCCGTTGATCGGTGCTGCCTATATACATTCCTGGTCTTTTTCTGACAGCTTCCAGACCTTCGAGTACTTGAATTGAATCATCTGTATAGTTCATCGACTGTTTTACCATTCAGCTGCAGACTCCTCTCATACTACGTAAATTTCAAATTGGTATTATTTTAATATTAGAACAAATGTTTGCAGATGTAAATATCCTGTAGTGTTTTCAAAGGCTGTTAAGAACTATATTAACGTAAAACACGTTAATTAGTATACTACAATTTGTTCAGAGCTCAAAAAAAGAATGACCAGTAAAGGCCATTCATACCATGTTACTATTTCACAAGAATAGAATGTGCTACTTTTATACACATATCCATTATTACTGTGAAGTCCCGGTTTTTCAAATAATCATAAGCTTCCTGACTGATGATACCTTGTTGAGCCCAGAATACCCGACAATCGGTTTGTGCAGCTTCTTTTGCAATATCCGGCAAAAACTCTGGCCTCCGGAACACATTAATAATATCGATTTCCTCATCTATATCTGTCAGCGATTTATAAGCTTTTTCACCAAGAACTTCATCAATCGTTGGGTTAACAGGAATAATTTTATATCCCTGTTCCTGCATGATTTTTGATATTTGATAAGAAGTTCTATCAGGCTTATCAGATAGACCTACGACAGCCACAGTTTTTGCAGATTCTAAAATTTCTTTTATTGTTTCGTTTGATGGGTTTTCCCATGACATTGTTATTACCTCCCTTACTTCTCAAGTAAACCTTGATCCACTAAATATTCCTTGGCAACCAATTCAGGTGATTGGTCTTCATAATCAACCTGATAATTCATCTGCCGCATTTGATCATCCGTTATCTTACCCCCAAGCTGATTTAATATTTCCTTCAGCTCAGGATACTTTTCAAGTGTATCTTCTCTTAATAAAGGAGCACCTTGATACGGAGGAAACAGGTTTTCCGGATCATCAAGCGTTACCAGATTCAATTCAATCATATAACTGTCTGTTGCATACGCATCAATTATGTCTACATTGCCATTAGCTAATGCTTCCTGGCGAATTCCCGGTTCCATTGTTTTAACGTTGGCAATATCCAGATTATACACATCCTGCATTCCTACATACCCATCATATCGATCTTTGAACTCCAAAGTAAATCCGGCAGTAATATCATCCTCCAGCTTGTTTAAATCACCGATCGTTTGCAAGTTATGCTTTTCAGCAAGTTCTTTTGTTGTGGCAACTGCATACGTGTTATTAAACTGCATAGGCTTTAACATTATCATCCCGTATTTTTCTTTCATGCCTTTTTTGGCCTGCTTATACACTCCTTGTTTCTTGTTGCTCTCTGCTTCCTGTTCCAAATGGGTTACAATTGCTGTACCGGTAAATTCAGGATAAATATCGATACTGCCATTTTTTAATGCACTGAATACAAAAGCAGTTTTACCCAGACCTGGTTTAAGTTCTACGTTTAAGTCAGTTTCTTCTTCAATAAGCAATTTATACATATTAATTAATATTGCAGGCTCTGAACCAAGTTTACCTCCAATAGTCAAATCAGCTCTTTGTTCAGAGGTAAATACTAAAGGTGATCCCACGATAAGTATTGCGATGATTAACATTGCAATGAACGATTTAAATCCTGCCCGCTTTGAAAACCGTTCAAAGCCTCGCAATATAAAATCCAGAGCAATGGCTAATAATGCAGCAGGGATGGCGCCAAGAAGAATCAGATTCAAGTCGGCACCACGGTCAATTCCAAGCAGGATTAATTCACCAAGCCCCCCTGCACCAATTAATGCTGCAATCGTCGTTGTTCCGACAATTAATACCATCGATGTTCGGACTCCCGCCATAATTACCGGCATAGCAATTGGTAACTCTACTTTGGTCAAACGCTTTAATGAGTTCATTCCCATACCGGTTGCTGCTTCTTTTAAAGCGGGATTTACT
This sequence comes from Virgibacillus doumboii, assembly GCF_902806455.1. Lineage (GTDB taxonomy): Bacteria > Bacillota > Bacilli > Bacillales > Amphibacillaceae > Lentibacillus > Lentibacillus doumboii. The sequence continues at coordinate 1,844,032 of NZ_CADCWQ010000001.1, forward strand.
TCCTTAATTCCAGTATATGTATTACGAAGGATAGGCAGCAAACCATATAATGTCAGTGCTATTATTGCTGGTCTTATTCCAATGCCGAAAAAGGGAATTAAAAATGCCAAAACCGCTAAACTTGGTATCGTCTGCATAATAGCCGATAAGCCGATAACCGGTTCTGCAATTCGTTTATACCTTGTAAGTAACAAACCAAGCGGGACTGCAATAATAATCGCTATTATTAAGGATATCAATGAGACTTGCAGATGCTCCCAAATTGTCTCCAACAGCATATCCTGTCTTTTCTGGAAAACAGAAATAAATTCCTGCATTACTGAATCACCCCGTTTTCCAGCCTGGATTTACTTTTTAAAAACGAAACAATATTTTTGTAGGTAAGTGTACCAACCAGTTCACCTGATTTTAGGACAGGGAACACCGTTTGGTTACTCGCTTGTAATATTTCTTCTGCCTTATAAAGTGGCATATCATTTTCCAAATGCTGTACTTGCCGTTCTTGCCCATCTTCCACGGCTCCTAAAAGTTTATTATTTTCATCCCGAATAACAAACATGCCACGGCCAGGGAATTTGTTTTGTTCGACATCACTTTTCGTTATGACCTGAGAACCGGTCTGATCTGCTATAACATCAACTGCAGTTTGCCATGGAGACTTTCTTTCACCAATGAAGTCTTTTACAAACTGCGATTTTGGATTCAAAATAAGCCGCTGAGGCGTGTCAACTTGTACAATTTCCCCTTCTCTCATAAGACAGACTTTATCACCGATTGCCATTGCTTCATCCATATCATGTGTAACAAAAATAATCGTCTTTCTGATCTCCTTCTGCAGTTTTCTAATATCATTCTGTAAGTATTCACGACTTATTGGATCAAGGGCACTAAATGGCTCGTCCATTAAAATAATGTCCGGATCGGCAACCAATGCACGTATTACCCCAATCCGCTGCTGTTCCCCACCAGACAGTTCGTCAGGCATCCGACCTTTAAATTTAGATGGGTCGAGTCCAACCATATCCAGCAATTCAATGCTTCTTTCCCTGATTTTATCCCGCCTCCACTTTTTCATTTCCGGAACTACAGCAATATTTTCCTCGATTGTCATATGAGGAAATAAGGCAATTTCCTGCAGCACATATCCAATATTCCACCGTAATTCATGTATATTATAGTCAGTGATATTTTTGCCATCTATGTAAATACTTCCTGCTGTAGGTTCAATTAACCGATTTACCATCTTCATTGTGGTTGTCTTGCCACACCCGCTCGGACCGATTAACGTGACCAGTTCACCTTTATTTACTGTTAATGAAAAATTCTTAAGAGCCTCTGTACCATCAGGATATACTTTTTTTACGTTACTGAATTCAATCATATAATTCTTCCTTTTCATTTTATAAAATAGGCTGCTCTTATAGTTAATAGTAACATTATTTAATACCCCATGAAACCTGGGGCTAAACCTGATAACTATCCATATTTTAATTAAAGGTTCTTTGAATCATCACTTCATGGTAAAATATAAGTCAGATTAACTATTAATGGAAAGAAGGAAGTTGTGTGGAGTATATTGTTTTTGCAATCATTGCATATATTTTAGGGTCAATTCCCTCAGGACTTATTGTTGGGAAACTCGGTTACAATATTGATATTCGTGAACATGGAAGTGGTAATTTAGGTGGAACAAATACATTCCGTGTTTTAGGCATTAAAGCAGGTGCTCTTGTTACACTGGCGGATATCCTGAAAGGGACAGCTGCAACGGTAATTCCTTTATTTTTCGATGCTGATGTATACCGGCTGGTAATTGGTCTGTTTGCTGTATTAGGCCACACCTACCCATTATTTGCCAAGTTTAAAGGTGGAAAAGCAGTTGCAACATCAGGAGGGATTATACTCGGGATTAATCCGATTTTATTTGCTATAATGATTGGCTCATTTATCCTGACTTTGTATATATCCAAATATGTTTCACTGTCATCGATAATTACCGGTATCGTTGCTGTTATCTGTTCAATTATATTTAAGGATGTCGGACTAATATTTGTCACGTCTGCCTTGACTATATTTGTTTTCTACCGGCATACAGATAACATTAAACGTATTAAAAACAAAACAGAACCGAAAATAAAATGGATGTAATTGTTGATAAGCCAATAAATTGAACAAAATTTACGTCTTCAGTATAATTTGAAATAGACAGAATAGAAAGGGGTCATCGATATGGATAAAGCTAAGACCTTACCTAAAAAGCAGTTACCAAACAAAGCACAACGACATAAATTATTTGGCTCAGTACAGCCAGGCCCAAAAACAAAACCAAGTGAAAAAAGTAAAATGGCCGATCTTCAAAACACGAGAGAAGACTTTCTGTTTGATCTGGATTCAGTCGGAATTTCCAATGTGAAACACCCGATTACAGTGACCAGTAATTTAAATCCAACTGTCCAAACGAGTATCGGTACATTTAAATTTTCATCAAGTATCGCAAAAGAAAGCAAAGGAACAAATATGAGCCGTTTTACTGAACAGCTTCAAAAATATCATCAGCAAGGGTTTACCATTGATTTTAAAACGCTAAAAACCTTTACGAAAGATTTAGCAGAAAGGTTAGACCAAAAAGATGCTGAAATTGAAGTGAGTTTCCCATGGTTTTTCGAAAGGAAAGGTCCTCAATCAGAGCTTTCCGGAATGAACCATGCGGATATTACAGTAAACGTATCCTATGATTCCGATTCAGGTTTTTCCATAAATACTTCACTCGCTGCACTTATAACAACACTATGCCCTTGTTCTAAAGAAATAAGTGAGTACAGCGCACATAATCAGCGCGGACAAGTGACAATGCGTGTTTCTTTAGCGGAAGATTTTGATGAGGATACGACAGATTGGAAGGAAATGCTGCTTGAAGCTGCCGAAAGTAATGCCAGTGCCAGACTTCACCCGGTTTTAAAACGTCCTGATGAAAAAATGGTTACCGAACAGGCATATGAAAATCCCCGATTTGTTGAAGATATAGTTCGTTTAGTCGCTGCAGATTTATATGAAATGCCTTTTGTTACAAAATTTAATGTTCAATGCCGTAATGAGGAATCTATCCATATGCATGATGCGATAGCTTCAGTAACATATGATAAAACACAAGACCAATCTTAATTAAAGGATAAGGTTCATGAAATATTTTTTTATAGGATTTATTAAATTCTACCAAAGGGTTATCAGTCCGTTTAAACCACGCACATGCAGGTTTTTTCCTACCTGTTCACAATATGGTCTTGAAGCGTACAAACGATTTGGTGCGTTTAAAGGAACCTATTTAACCATTAAGCGAATAAGTAAATGTCATCCTTTCCATCCAGGTGGTGTGGATTTAGTACCTGAAAAAAGTGATAAGCGTAAAAATACCAGCACATCAAGGAGTTGACTGTTTTGAACTTAAGCGTGACTGAAAATGCAGCAAAGTGGTACAAAAGTGAATTCGAAATAGAGCAATCCGCACAAGTACAATTCTTTGTACGTTATGGTTTTGGGGGAATTATCCCCGGTTTCTCACTCGGAGTAAGGCTGGATAAACCAGTCGACATATATGCATCATGCGAATCTGAAGGAATTACTTTTTTCATTGACAGTAAGGATGCATGGTATTTTGATGATAAGAATTTAAAGATTCAACTGGATGAACAGACTGATGAACCGGAATTTATTTACTCATGAAAAAGAGGGGCATTTTTAAATGCCTCTCTTTTATAAATCAAATTTCGCTATATGATCCCATTTTTGTTCATATTTTAATATTTCTTTTTGTGTATCACCGAAAAGATCATAATGAGGAAAGCTTTCATTCCTGTCAATCCAGTTGGACTTAAGGCCATACCCTTTTCCCCATTCGATCAGCTTTTCGAGGTCATTGCATCCTACTTTTGTGACTGTATAACAGCCCGGAAACCGATCATCCAGCCAATAATGAGTTAAAAATGCAATATTACCTTTTTCAACTTCATTCTTCCAGGAAATAAGTTCCCTTCTATTAATTCCAAATGCCATTATGAATCACCATTAAGTTGTTCCGAATATGCCTGATGCCAATCCGGAAATCTTTTTTTCAATGACAATGGACGGAAACTGTCCTTCTTAACAATAACATGCTGCGTTGTACCACTAACAGCAATTTTACCGTCATTATTAAGAATGTTATAGGCATACAACGTTCGGATTCCATCATATTTTTCAATCCATGTCTCAACTGTGACTTGTTCCCCATAGCGGATCGGTCTTTTAAACGATATTTGTGCATCCACCACAGGTGAAACGACATTATGCTTTTCCATTTCAGTATAGTTAAATCCTAAGTTTTCTATGTACTTGGTTCGTCCGATTTCAAACCAAACCAGATAATTGGCATGATAAACAACTCCCATTTGATCTGTTTCCTGATATCTTACTTCAATTGGTGTTTGTATCTTATTCAACCATAAATCCTCCCTATCCTATCATTACATAAAACATTTTATCACAGTTAATTGATTTAAATAAGATACTTTGCTTATAAGTAATTCAACTTCGCAGCGTGACATGAACTGACTAATGCGATCGGATTTAGTCGTGGTTTATATATTTTGAATATAAAATCGAAAACAGCTTTTATTTTTATTAAGGTTGTCAAGATAACTATTTAAATCTATTCATGTATACAACATTTAACAGTTTATACTTACTTTATTGGCGTGAAAGTAGGGTAAGTAACAAAACCTCAAACCATTCAGTAATGGTCTGAGGTTTTTATTTCTACTAATTATGCTGATTATGGTTGTATTCATCACTTATTTCCTGTCGCATGCCTTCAATTGCTCGTTCTCGGCGCTTATTCTTTTCTTTTATATTCTGTTTTTCTTCACCGGATGAAAACTTCATTGTTTCATGAGCATCTTCAATATTCTCAATTGTATCCTGGACCATGCCTTGAAGTTTTTCAACATTATCACTGCGATCATCAGGTTTTGGTTTGTATTTATCGTTCATTTTGCATCTCCTTTTTAAAAATTTTCCACCACTCACGGTGCATCCAAACGTATTTTTTGCCGTTAACCTGATATTATACCTAAAAAAATAGCCTTGTCCATTTGATTCAGCACTGGACAAGGCTATTTTTATTTTGCTTTCTTTTTATTTAAAAGCTCGTGTTTCGTTTCAAGACCATTCTCTATTTCTTCTAATCGGCTGCGATCCTCTAATATCTGTCTTCTGTTTTCCTTTACCAGTTCATCAAAGGAAACCCGTTTTTTTAAAGAAATAGTAATTCACTCCTTTTAGAAGATAGTATTACCATTTCTTAGTAAATTTATAATAAAATTAATCTAATTTATTTGCCATTTCAACCATATATTCGTATGTCATTGGCCCTAGCTTGGGAGGTTGTTGCACTTTTCCGTCTGTCCCGATAAAATAAGTGGACGGAACACCGGCAACGTTATACAATTCCTTTACCTTTCCTTTTTTATCAAGCGGCACAGGATATGTATACCCGTATTTATCAATGTAATTACGTACTTTCTTCACCCCGCCGCCTGTTTCACTATCGGTAAGGTTAACTGCAATCACTTCCACTTTATCACCGTACTTTTCATGGAATTTCTGCATTTCCGGCATTTCTTTTTTACAAGGGCCGCACCAGGATGCCCAAAAATTTAAAATTACTTTCTTTCCACGTAAATCCGATAACTGGAACGTATCACCTGAAAGGGTTTCAACTTTAAAATCCGGAGCCATCTTACCTACTTCAATACTCGATTGTCCGGGGGCAACAATCCCAGCACCTTGAGCATTACCTGAATCAGTGTTTGAGGTGCTTGTCTCACTTGTATTATCGTCCATAAACCCAATGATGGCCACTACAATCAAAAAAGCCATTACTGCAACTCCGATTAATTGCTTTACCATTTTATATCCCCTTATCATATACATTCATATATTGTATCTTATTCTCAATATATATATATGTAAAGCAAATGGGTATAATATTCATAAATCGTTCAAATTAAGAAGCCAATGCGCTGGGCATTGGCTTCTTTTATTAACTTATTTAAGTTTGTTACGCAGAACCATTTGAAGAATTCCACCGTGACGGTAGTAGTCAACTTCAACATCACTGTCAAAACGTGCAACTGCATTAAATTCAGTTGTTTTACCGTCTTCTGCAACAGCAGTAACCTTCACAAGGTCATGTGGTTTTACATTTTCATCAACTTCCACGTTAAAAGTTTCTTCTCCTGTTAAGCCAAGTTTATCGGCATTTTCATCTTTTTCAAATTGCAGTGGCAGTACACCCATCATTACCAGGTTTGAACGGTGGATACGTTCAAAGCTTTCTGCAATAACAGTTTTAATACCAAGCAGATTTGTACCTTTAGCTGCCCAGTCGCGGGAAGATCCCATTCCATAGTCTTTTCCGCCAATAACGATTAATCCGGTTCCATTCTCCTGATACTTCATAGCTGCATCGTAGAACGGCATAACTTCTCCTGTTGGCCAGTAAGTTGTATAGCCGCCTTCTTTGCCTTGTGCCAGCAGATTGCGGATACGGATATTTGCAAATGTACCACGCATCATTACTTCGTGGTTACCACGGCGTGAACCATAGGAGTTAAAGTTTCTTGGTGATACACCTTTATCCTGCAAATACTGTCCCGCCGGCATATCTTTTGCGATAGCCCCAGCCGGTGAAATATGGTCGGTAGTTACTGAATCGCCAAACTTTCCGATTGCACGGAGTTTGTTTAATGGCTTCACCGTACCCGCTTCTTTTGATAACCCTTCAAAGAATGGAGGGTTTTGAATGTATGTTGATTCACTGTTCCATTCAAATAAAGGTTCGTCTGTTGTCTTGATTTCATTCCATCTTTCATTGGAATCAAATACACTTTCATATTCTTTCCGGAAGATTTCAGGTTTAACTGTGCTCTGAACCGCATCTTTAATTTCCTCCATGGAAGGCCAAATATCGTTCAGATAAATTGGTTCACCATCAGCATCAGTTCCCAATGCATCCTCAGTCAGATCAACATCAACTGTTCCTGCCAGTGCATATGCAACTACCAGTGGCGGTGAAGCAAGATAATTAGCTTTTACCAGTGGATGAATTCGTCCTTCAAAGTTTCGGTTACCTGATAACACGGAAGAAACAGTTAAATCACTTTTTGAAATTGCTTCTTCAATTTCCGGGCGTAATGGTCCGGAGTTACCAATACATGTCGTACATCCATAACCAACCAGATTAAATCCCAGGCGATCCAAATATTCCTGTAAACCGGAGTCTTCCAGATAACGGGTAACAACTTTTGAACCTGGAGCAAGTGATGTTTTCACGTATTCCGGTACTTGTAACCCTTTTTCGACTGCTTTTTTAGCAATTAAACCAGCACCCAGCATTACGTATGGGTTGGATGTATTTGTACATGATGTGATTGCCGCGATAGCAAGCGCACCAGTTTTCATAACCGATTTTTCACCATTTGGATGTTCAACAATCGCTTCTTTATCAAATTCAGATTTATCCATGCCAAGGCCCTGATTTCCAGCAGGAGCTGTAACTGCTTTATTAAACTCTTTTTTCATATTTGACAGTGCAATTAAATCCTGCGGGCGTTTAGGACCGGAAAGGTTAGGTTCCAGTTCAGAAAGATTGATTTCCACAAGCTCCGAATACTCAGGGTCTGCCTGGTCTGATGAATACCAAAGACTATTTTCTTTACAATATTTTTCAACAAGAGCGATTTGTTCTTCACTTCGTCCTGTCAAGCGCAAATAATTTAATGATTCTTCATCAACAGGGAAGAAACCGCACGTTGCACCATACTCAGGTGCCATGTTGGAAATAGTTGCACGGTCTGCCAGTGGCATATCTTTCAAGCCAGGACCGAAGTATTCCACAAATTTACCTACTACGTTCTGTTCACGAAGCACTTGTGTAACTTTTAGTGCCAAGTCTGTAGCAGTTGTTCCTTGTGGGAAGCTTCCAGTAAATTTAACACCAATTACTTCTGGTGCAGGGAAATAAGATGGTTGTCCCAGCATTCCTGCTTCAGCTTCGATACCGCCAACTCCCCAGCCAAGTACACCAAGGCCATTGATCATTGTTGTATGTGAGTCGGTCCCAACTAGTGTGTCAGGAAATGCATCATAGCTTCCGTCTTCATTTTCTAGCCCATGTACAACATTTGCAATATACTCCAGATTTACCTGGTGAACAATACCAGTTGCAGGCGGAACTGCACGGTAGTTTTGAAACGCTTTTTGAGCCCAGTGTAAAAATTCGTAACGCTCTCCATTACGTTCAAATTCAAGGTCCATATTCGCTCTAAGAGCATTCGGTGTACCGTATTGATCTACTTGTACCGAGTGGTCAATTACTAAGTCAACAGGTACTTCAGGATTGATCTTATCCGGTTCTCCCCCCATATCAACCATTGCTTTACGTAATGAAGCTAGGTCAACTACAGCCGGAACACCAGTAAAGTCCTGCAGAATAACACGTGATGGTTTAAAAGGGACGTCTACACCTTCCCCATCGTTTGTTCCCCACTTTGAAAGTCCTTCAACGTGTTCATCTTTAATTACATGACCATCTTTTTGACGGACAAGTGATTCCAAAAGAACACGAATGGAAAATGGCAAGCGGGATACATTTCCAAGTCCTGCATCTTCAAGTGCTTTTAATTGATAGTAATTATACGTTTTACCATTCAAATCGAATTGCTTTTTTGCATCAATTCCCATCTGTTATACTCCTCTCTCTGCATTTTGTCACAACCTCAAGGGTAATTTTGACAAAATTATTACTCTACTAATATATCTTATATGAAAATATTCTATAAAACAATTGATTCAAGGCATTTACTATATATAAATAAATTATTAAAAGTGATAACTAAAACTTATATGTATGAAAATTTAAGAAATCTATTGGTTATAATTTCAAAATCAGTTTATATATTATGCCTGGGCAAAATAATCCTGAATGTACTACCCTTGTCCTCATTCTCATTCTGCAGAATCTCAAGTTTTCCTTCGTGCTGTTCAAGAATCTGCTTTGTAATCATCAGCCCCAGACCTGTACCACTCTCTTTTGTTGTAAAAAAGGGTTCACCTAATTTATGTATCACTTCTTCAGGTATACCTGGACCCTGATCAATAACGTCTGTCAGAATTTGTTTCCCGTCAGTTGAAACAAATATTTTGATTGTTCCTGGTTTATCCATTGCTTCAATGGCATTTTTCACGATATTGATCAATACTTGTTTTATTTGAGACCGGTCACAATAAACTGTAAGATTACCTGTATTCTCCCAAAGAAGATCAATGTTTTTCATTTTGGCCTGTGATTTTAATAGTGTGACAACATCGTCAATCATTTCCTGTACTTTTTCGATTTCCTTGTTATCGGTAAGGGGTTTTGAGATGAAAAGCAGTTCTGAGGTGATGGATTCCATTTTTTCAATTTCATCAATCATTATTTTATAATATTCTTCTTTTCTATTTACTCCTGCCTGGAGCAACTGCAGAAAACCTTTTAGTGAGGTTAATGGATTTCGGATTTCATGTGCGACACCCGCAGCAAGCTGTCCGGCCACTGACATTTTTTCTGAACGGATCATCATTTCCTCTGCTTCCTTTTTATCGGTGATATCTTTTGTTACCGCAATATAATAAACATTTCCTGTCTCGTCTGATAACTGAGTTACCAGATTTTCCGTCCAAATATTTCTTCCGTAAACATTTTGAATATTAATATTAAAAAATTGTGTGGAAGACTTATTGTTGTCAAAATGTTTTTTAATATATTTAATATCGTCAGCTGATATTTTTTCATACCATTGGGTTCCCAGCATGTCCGTTTTCTTATACCCTAACAATTGTTCAATCGATTCGGAAATGTAAACGATACTTCCATCTCTATCCCAGACAGTAATAAAACCATTCATATTTTCATCTATCCATTTTAAAATTGAAGGGGGTAAATCAGAAATATCGTTAAAAAAGTTCGGAGACTTAGGAGTGGTTGTTGGGTTTTGCCTAGTTTCATTATTATTTGTATGTTGTTTACCGTATTTATTTAGCATCGTTTTCCCTCCATATCCCATAAAAACAACAAATTCTGGTTAATACACTAATTAATATGACAAATAAAACGAAAATATGATACTTGTATGATTTAAAACATCCGATTATAATTGTATTAAATTAAAGTACAATTAAAACAATTATCCAGATAATAGTAATGTTACTATAAATAGTGATAAAAATAAATATTTGATGTGGGATATTTTACTAAAATATCATTTTATTATGTCTTTTTATGTAGAATTGGGTGGTATTATGTCAGTTATTGTTGATTATTTAATCGTTTTATGGGGATTTTTGCTTCTTGGTCTGATGGGCATTGGCGGATTTTTTATGTTCCGCAAATTTCTGAAAAAATTACCAAAGGACGACGGAAAATCGGTAATGGACTGGGAAGAATATTTTGTAGATAAAACGAAAAAAATGTGGAGCGAAAATGAAAAAATATTGTTGGAGGAATTAGTTGCCCCTGTACCTGAATTATTCAGAGATGTAGCAAGGCAAAAAATTGTTGGTAAAATTGGTGAAGTTGCACTGCAAAAAAATATGAAAAAAATTACCAGAGATGTACTAATAGAAGGTTACATTTTAGCCACGCCAAAGCGGGACCATAAATTTTTAAGGAAAAAATTAAAAGAAAAAAAAATTGATGTGAAGCCTTATGAACACTTATTTAAATTATCCCGTAATAACTATGTAGAAAACTGGAAATCCCGCTACAATAAAGGATAGACAGGTAAATTAATCTAAACCGAAAGTAAAATGGCAATTATCCCTATCCATAGGGTTAATTGCCATTTTATAGTTTCGTTTCGGTACTGCACAGAACGGACAACTGAATTCCCGAATTTATTTTAGGTATTCAAATCCACTTTCATGTTGGTTTAGAATATTCAAGTTCTTTTTCAAGCTTTTTAAACTTATAAAGCATTGCCAGTCTCCACGAGATAATCATGCCAAATGCCAGCAGAAAGAACATACCACTTGTCTCTCCAAAGGAAATCGTTGAGCCAATAACCAGCTTTATGATGATCCTGATAAATAATAATCCAAATAAAATTAATACAAATGACTTCGATGGAATTAAATATATGTTGTTATCTCTTATTTCAAACTTGGAAGTTTTAATCAGAAAAACTGAAAAAATAATCCCGACTGCAATAGCTTCCAATATCTGTAGCCAATCCACACGAAACACGGGAAATAAGAACATAAACGCACCAGTACTCATCATTAGCGGAGGCAATATTATCTTTTTAACCGAAGCTGGTTTCTTGGATGCCTTCAAGCGTACAAATATCATGGTAACAGCCATAAAAGCTGCAACTATTGTACTTGCTATTATCCAAAACATCATGAATCACTCTTTCCGTTTGTCCACTACCCTAGCCTATTTGCTCAAATTCATGTAAAACACGATTAATAGTCTCCAGTACCCGGTTTTCATCAAACGGTTTTACAACAAAATCTTTAGCCCCAAGCTCGATTGCTTCCACTACTACTTTTTGCTGTCCCATCGCGGAACAAACAACTATTTTAGCCTCTGAATCAATCTTCATAATTTCCTTGATTGCATCAATCCCGTTCATTATCGGCATAGTGATGTCCATCGTGACAAGATCCGGCTTCATTTCTTTGTAAAGTTTAATTGCCTCTTCACCGTTTTGCGCCTCTCCAATAACTTCATGTCTCTCTTTTTTTACTATTGATCCTAAAGTGACCCGCATAAAATTCGCATCATCAACAATAAGTATTCTCGCCATTCTATTATTCCCCCAATAATAGTTATCGATCATTTGCAATTGCCAAAATAATCGTAATTGTTACCCCTAAAACTGTAAAATATACTCCCATGTCAAATAACATTGCGGTTGCAAGTTCAAGTTCACCAAAAATGGGGACGTGAAAGTAGTCGTATGTATGGGATAGGAAAGGTTCACCAAAAAGAAAGGAACCAATACCTGTACCCAGGGCCAGTATTAACCCGAAAGGTACTAACAAACGATAATTTACAGGCAATATTTTCTCAACTGCCTCTGCTCCGTATGACATGTACATTAATACAATTGCTGAAGAAGTCATCAGTCCACCTACAAATCCACCGCCTGGTGAATTGTGTCCTGCCAGTAGCAAATATATGGAAAAGCCCAACAGAATAAAAACAATCAATGATGTTGTTGTTCGTAATATAAGATCATTCGGTTTGTACATTTACGGAGATGCCCCTTTTAATAATCAACTCTACTATATTTTTCAAAAATTTATTTTAATTAGAGTGTAATACAAAATAATTAAAAAATCCACTTATTAGAAACCTGTAAAGCCAAATAAGCCTGCTAAAAATGAAGTAAGGTCTGCCATCCAGTCAAAAAATAATGCTATACCCATAAATATCATAAGATAGCCACCAATTTTTACAATACGAGCACTATGGCGTTTAATCCATCCCAGTTTTCCGATAAAAAAGGAAAGTACGAAAAATGGTATAGAAAATCCTAATACATAGCTGATCATCATTACCATACCCATATCCGGATTTGTTGCGGCAAGCGATATAACAATTGCTAAAATAGGACCCATACAAGGTGTCCATCCCAACGAAAATGCCAACCCGATTAGAAATGTACCAGCAAAACCTGCCGGACGATTTTTGAAAGTAACTTTTCTGTCCTTCATCAGGAATTCAAAATTAAATACCCCAACAATTACCAGACCGAAAAATACAATTAAAATTGCACCAATTTGTCTGATAATATCCTGGTTATCGTTTAGGAATTCGGCAATAAAAGAAGAACCGAAGCCAAGCATAACAAAAACAAGGGAAAAGCCCAGCAAAAAGAAAAGTGTATGCAGCATGCTTTTCCGGTTAAGCATTTTGTTATCATCTTTAAGATCGCTGACACTCATTCCTGTTATATACGACAGAAAAGCCGGATATAACGGTAAAACACACGGTGAGATAAAAGAAAGTATTCCCGCTCCAAACGCAATAAATACATTTATTTCCGACATAATAACCCTCCCAATAAGAGTCCTCTGTTTATTCTATCAGAAGTTACTCGAATCAAAAGCAATTGAATTTGACAATCCTCCGAAAACTGACTGTTATCACGTTTTGAGGAAAATAAAAATCCCCCTGTTAAACCTACCGCTGTAACAAGGGGTTCCTGTGCAATGCCTGTACAATATACTTACAGGATTATAATAAGTGCAGTTTTATTTACTTTGCTGATTATTCATTGCACGCATCATTTGATTGATCTTCTTCTGGGATGGTTTTTGTCCCATTTGCATCATTAACGTACGAAGCATTTGTTCATTAATTGGTGGGTTTTTCTTTAAATAATTCATCATATATTTTCTGGCGATGAAAAATCCCAAGGCAACACCAGCAATTAACGCTGCAACAGCTATTAATACAACCCAAATCGTGCCCATTCAAGCTTTCCTCCTTCATGTTGTCTCTTATACAGTATAGTAAATCAAAGATAAGAATACAATACTTGTTCTTTCCTGTCCTTCTTTCCCGGTGAAACAGGGGAAATCCAACCGTAATTATGCAGATTATTTCCGACAATAAATAAATAAGGCTGGAATTGCCGCAATGCAGGAAATAATAAATCTTCAGCATCCTGCAGCATTTCACTGTGAAAGTTTAAATGTTTATTATGTATATGTAAAGAAATATATTTCATATCTTTATAAATTTGCAGACAATCTTCCTTAGCTTTTAAATTAGTGGTTTCCGAATAATTGTCATTTAAATGAGCGATCAGTGAATCCTTTTGAAAATTCATTGTAATGTATTCAAACTGTTTTTTCAGATCTTCTCTGCTTTTATCATTTTCGTAATCTTTAATAAATCGATACAAAACGTCACTTTTATGAAAAAAATAATGTGCAAATTCTTCTTTAATCCAGTAAATAGAGTAATGATTCAACAAAATCCCTCCTCTTTTACCTTTCATTATACGCACTTCAGTTTAAAAGTTTGTCACACTGCGTAGCAAATATGCACTAGTTTTGTCGACTTATTTAAAATGATAGATGGCCCCTGAAAATAAAGGGCCATCAAGATAATTGAAATTATTAGCTTAGAAGGGATTCTACATGCTTGACTACATTTTCAACAGTAAATCCATACTCTTCGATAATCTTATCGCCTTTTGCAGACGCTCCAAATGTATCAATTCCCATTATGGAACCTTGATCTCCGACATATCTCTCCCAACCGAATGGTGATGCCATTTCGATTGCAAGTCGTTTTTTTACATTTTCCGGGAGAACTTCATTTTTGTATGCGTCACTTTGTTCATTGAAGCGATCCCATGATGGCATACTTACTATAGATGCATCGATTCCTTTTTCTTTTAATGCATCTTTTGCTTTTACTGCCAGCTGTACTTCTGACCCGGTTGCCAATAACAGAACATCTGGTGTTTCTTTTTCGGCCTTACTGATTACATAAGCGCCTTTTTTTACACCTTCATATGCAAGTTCTGCGGTACCTTCCAGGGTAGGTAAGCCCTGGCGAGTCAGTACAAGTGCAGTCGGTTTGTTTTTGGATTCGAGCGCAAGCCGCCATGCAGCCTGAACTTCATTGCCATCGGCCGGACGGATAAGTGATAATCCAGGCATTGCCCGTAATGAAGCCAGTTGTTCAATTGGTTCATGAGTTGGACCGTCTTCGCCAACTGCAATGGAATCATGGGTAAACACATAGGTTACTGGATTATTCATAATTGCTGAAAGGCGCATTGCCGGACGAAGGTAATCACTAAATACAAAGAATGTCCCGGCATATGGTTTCAGTCCGCCATGTAACCCCATACCATTCAGCGCTGCTGCCATTGCAAATTCGCGAACACCAAACCAGATATTTCGGCCAGCATAATTATTAAAAGAAAAGTCTTCCTCATCTTTAATAGTCGTCTTATTCGAACCTGCCAGATCGGCGCTTCCACCAAAGAAGTATGGAACTGATTTTGCTATTGCATTAAGCACCTCACCTGAGGATGCACGGGTTGCACTTGAATCTTTTCCCGCCTCATAAACTGGGAGTTTTTCATCCCAGTCTTTAGGAAGTTCGCCATTCATTGCCAATTCCAGCTCTTCGGCAAGTTGAGGGTATTTTTCTTTATAGGAATCAAAAAGCTGGTTCCAGTTATCCTCGGCATCTGCACCATCTTTACCAATTTTTTCGTTAAAATCAGCATATACTTCCTCAGGTATATGAAAATCATCGTGGGTCCACTTATAATACTCTTTAGTTAGTTTCACTTCATCCTCACCAAGTGGAGCGCCATGTGACGCTGCTGAAGCAGATTTATTTGGTGAACCATAACCAATAACCGTTTTAACCTCAATAAGTGCAGGCTGTTCCTTGTTATCTCTTGCTTCATTAATTGCGTTCCGAACTGCTTTTAAATCATTGCCGTCTTCAACACGGATGACCTGCCATCCATATGCTTTAAAGCGCTCTTCGGTTTCATCAGAAAATGCCCGATCCAGATCACCATCCAAAGAAATATCATTAGAGTCATATAAAGCAATTAACTTTCCAAGTCCCAGGTGCCCGGCAAGAGAGGCAGTCTCATGTGAAATTCCTTCCATTAAATCACCATCACTCACTAACGCATACGTGTAATGATCAATGATCGAAATGTCGTCCTGATTATATTTGGCTGCCAGATGAGCTTCTGCCATTGCCATTCCTGTTGCCATTGCAAGTCCCTGTCCCAGTGGCCCTGTTGTGGCTTCCACCCCATCTGTGTGATGTACTTCGGGATGCCCGGGTGTTTTTGAATCCCATTGACGGAATGATTTAAGATCATCAATAGTTACATTATATCCAGATAAATGTAATAACCCATATAAAAGCATAGAACCATGACCAGCAGATAAAATAAATCGATCACGATTAAACCATTTTGAATTTTTTGGATTATGATTCATAAAATCTGTCCATAATGTATACGCCATCGGTGCAGCGCCCATTGGGAGGCCCGGGTGACCGGAGTTTGCATTTTCAATTGCATCAATTGCTAATGTTCGTATTGTATTGATGGATAATTGTTCGATGTTTTGTGACATAGCGATTCCCCTTTCCGATTTTGAATATCCTTTTTCATTCTATACCGAATAAACAACTGGGACAAGCATTAACCGAAACTTTTGGTCTAATGTTTTTTATTTCTTTCCTGCAACTCTCTCACTTTTTTAGGTGTAACATCATTGCCTTCACGATCCATTACTGTCATTGATTTAAATTGATTTTTAAATGACTTTCTCACATTTTTCAGGTATTCTTGTCTAAGTTCTTTTTGTTCTTCCTTTTCTTTATCTGTTAAACCCCCATTTTTGGATTTATGGGCCAGTTCATTAATACGTTCCAATTTTTTCTTCGATATCATACGAAAACCTCCTAAGAACAAATAAAAGCAAGAACAAATTCAATGTTCTTGCCTTCTAATATTACTCTTCCCGTACAGGAGATTCAAGTGTTTGAAATTCCTGATATCGACGGTGTACTGTTGCTTTTGAAACAGGATACCCCAATCCATTCAGTGCAGCTGCAATTTCCTCGAATGTCATGTTATTATTCCTTAACCGGACAACTTCTTCTACGGGAAATGACTTTCGCTCTCTTCCGGGTGCATGATGCTGATTCGATAAGTTTTTACCTGGATTGAAACCATCTTCCACAGCTTTCTTCATACCCCGTTTAATTTTCATATTGTGGATTTTACGCTGATACTCTTCCACAATTCCAACTATTTGCAGCACCATTGAGTCTGACTCAGATATCTCCAGTTCTCCATCCTGCAAACCTGTATATATAGTTACATTTAATTTTTGTAACTGATGGAACAGAGCAATCCTCGTGTTTCCACGTCCCAATCTGGTTTCATCCTGAATCAGCAGACAGTCGGCTTTCTTTTCAGAAAAATAATCAAGCATTCGGAATATACCGTCCCGATCAATTTCATAGCCACTCATCTGTTCCTCAATACATTCGACAACTGTTATGTTTTGTCGGTTTGCAAGAATGGTTAACTCTTCTTTCTGTCTTTTCAGCGATGTCTCCTGGGTTTTCTTATCTGTACTTACCCGACAATAAATAATTGCTCTCACATTTTACGCTCCTTATATGTTATGCGCTGGTTACCATTGAAAAATATAAAAACCCTAATGCAAATGCAAATGCAACTAAATAGAATACATCTGTTTTCGTAATTTTTTCAAACATGTAAATCAGCCCTTTCATATTAAATAAGAACTTTTGTTCGCATCTGTCTACTATTATATACGAACATATGGTCTTGTCAATAGTTTTTCGAACGAATGTTTGCTTTTTGCTGTGGCAAATGGTAAACTATCATTAATAAATCCTATGCGCGAGGTGTTTGATAGATGAATAAACTTTCTAAAAGGCAGGAAGCAATACTCGAATATATTAAAGGAGAAGTAAATAAAAAAGGCTATCCACCATCTGTGAGAGAAATTGCAGAAGCAGTTGGCCTTGCCTCCAGTTCAACTGTACACGGTCATTTGGCAAGATTGGAAAGCAAAGGATTCATTCGAAGGGATCCTACTAAACCGAGGGCAATAGAGGTTTTGGATCAATCGGAAGAGAGTCATATTCCTAGAGAAGAAGCTCGCTATGCACCTGTTATTGGTAAAGTTACAGCTGGTATTCCAATAACTGCCGTTGAAAATATTGAAGAGTTTGTTCCATTACCAAATTCAACTGCGGGACCCGATGATAATCTTTTTGTGTTGATTATTGAAGGTGAAAGTATGATAGAGGCTGGTATACTTGATGGGGACATGGTAATTGTCAAACAGCAAAATACTGCACAAAATGGAGATATTGTTGTAGCCATGACAGATGAAGATGAAGCAACGGTAAAACGTTTTTTCAAAGAAAAGGACCATATTCGCCTGCAGCCTGAAAATGCAACAATGGATCCGCTTATTTATAAAAATGTAACGATTCTTGGAAAAGTCACTGGTTTATATCGTACGATTCAATAAAAAACAAGGCTTTCGTCAATTGTAATGACGAAAGCCTTGTTTTTTATTAATATGAAGACAAATACTGTTCGCGCTCCCATGGATGCACAGTCGTTCTAAACATATCCCATTCAATTTCTTTTGCTTCCATAAAATGTTCATGAAGATGTCCACCTAATGCTTCTACAACCACCGGATCTTTATCCAGCTCTGACAGGGCATCCATTAAGGTTGCCGGTAAATCTTTTATACCATTTTCGATACGTTCCGCTTTATCCATTGTATAAATATTGCGATCAACTGGAGTTGGTGGTGTCAGTTCATGTTTTACACCATCAAGACCGCTTGCAAGTAACACCGCCATTGCCATATATGGATTAGCTGCCGGGTCAACACTTCTTACCTCGACGCGGGTGCTTAACCCTCTTGAATATGGAATCCGTACCAATGGACTTCTGTTTGTTCCGGACCATGCCACATAGCATGGTGCTTCATATCCAGGTACCAATCGCTTATACGAATTAACCGTTGGATTTGTTACAGCAGTATAGTTTGTTGCATGCTTAATGACACCGGCTGTAAATTGATATGCTACATCACTTAGCTGCATATCACCTTCCGTATCAAAGAATTTATTCTCACCATCTTTGAACAAGGACATATTAACGTGCATTCCGGAACCGTTAACTCCGAATAATGGTTTCGGCATAAATGTTGCATGCAGGTTATGTTTTCTGGCAATCGTTTTAACAACCAGTTTAAATGTTTGTATGTCGTCACAATGTTTCACTGCATCTGAGTATTTAAAATCAATCTCATGCTGGCCTGGTGCACCTTCGTGATGAGAAGCTTCAATTTCAAAGCCCATTTCTTCCAGCTCCAGTACAATATCACGGCGGCAATTTTCGCCAAGATCTGTAGGGGCCAAATCAAAATAACCACCACGATCGTTTAATTCAAGAGAAGGATCTCCCTTTTCATCAAGTTTAAATAAAAAGAATTCCGGTTCAGTTCCTATATTAAATGAATCAAAACCTAATTCCTGCATTTTTTCAAGATTTCGTTTCAGGTTGTATCTCGGACACCCTTCAAACGGAGTACCATCCGGATTGTAAATATCGCAAATAAAACGTGCTACCTTTCCTTTATCAGAGGTCCATGGAAATACAACAAATGTATTTAAATCAGGATGCAGGTACATATCTGATTCTTCAATACGGACAAACCCTTCAATGGAGGATCCGTCAAACATCATTTTGTTATCCAATGCTTTATCCAACTGGCTCAGTGGAATTTCCACATTTTTAATGGTTCCCAGCATATCCGTAAACTGCAGACGAATAAACCGTACGTTTTCCTCCTCAATTATTTTATAAATCTCTTCTCTTGCTAAATCTGAACTCATTTAAGTTCCTCCTATTATTGTTTAATGGAAAAAACGGGACAACTCACCTTGCAGTAAGCCTGATTTACCCATTTTTCCAGTTTCATACAGCAATTCATTTCGCAATATTTTACGGAGTTCTTTATCTGTTCCAGTGTTTTCCTGAACAGCAGGTTTCTCCGTTTCAATAAGATGCTTAATTCCTGCTAGATTCACACCCTTGTCGAGCAGATTCTTAATTTCCAATAAACGATCAACATCATGAAATGAATATAATCGTTGATTCCCTGCTGTTCTTGCCGGGTGAACCAGATCATGCTGCTCATAATATCTGATTTGCCTTGCTGTCAGTTCAGTCAGCTGTTTTACAATGCTAATTGAAAATAAGGGCATGGAGCGTCTTTCCTGATCATCCATTGATATCCCCCATTCCGTTAATTTTATACTTATCATACGTTATGTGAATAAATCTGTCAAATACATGTTAACTTCCCTTACATACGTTCATAAATAAAAGAGCCAACTAATCTGGCTCTTTAGTTTATACCCTCTGTAATTGATATTAAACCTTTATCAGCCAAATTGCTCACGGCTTCCTTTAAGGCTATTTTCACGTGGGAATACGTCAAACCACCCTGAACAAAAGCAATATATGGTTCCCTGATTGGGCCATCTGCCGTTAATTCAATACTTGCTCCCTGTATAAACGTTCCAGCTGCCATAATTACCTCATCCTGGTAGCCTGGCATTTCACTCGGATATGGAGTAACAAATGAATTGACGGGTGAATTATGCTGAATTGCCTGGCAAAAGGCAACCATATTCGCTTCATTGCCAAAAGAAACAGATTGGATTAAATCAGTACGTTTGTCATCAAAGTCAGGACTTGTATTAAATCCGGCTAATTCTAAAAACCTTGCAGTTAAAATTGCACCTTTTAAGGCTTCTCCTACAATATGCGGTGCCAAAAACAGCCCCTGGAACATTTCCTGCAGCACATTGAATGTTGCACCGGTTTCTTTTCCAAGTCCAGGTGCAGTTAATCGATGTGCACACTGAGTTACTAAGTGCTCTTTACCAACTATGTATCCACCAGCACGCACAATTCCCCCGCCCGGGTTTTTTATTAACGAGCCGGCAATTAAATCAGCTCCAATATGTAATGGTTCTTTCTCTTCAACAAACTCACCATAGCAATTATCCACAAATACAATCAGATTATCGTCAATATTTTTAACATACTTTACCATTTCTTCCATATCTTCAATCATAAACGATGGTCTGTCATCATAACCTTTTGACCGTTGTATTCCAATTACCTTCGTTTGCTTGGAAATACTGCGGTTAATCTCATCAAAGTTGATCGTACCATCTTCCTGTAATCCTACATAGTTATAACTTATCCCGAAATCATTCAAAGACCCGGTATTCTCTCCATTAATGCCAATTACCGATTCTAACGTATCATATGGCTGTCCGGTAATATATAACAACTCATCTCCGGGCCGTAATATACCGAACAGTGCTGTTGAAATAGCATGTGTTCCTGATACGATTTGCGGCCTTACAAGAGCATCCTCCCCCCCAAAAACATCGGCATATACAGTCTCCAGCACTTCACGGCCCAGGTCATCATATCCATATCCTGTAGTCGAGTTAAAATGGCTGTCACTTACCCGACTCTTTTTAAAAGAATCAAGTACTCGTTTTTGATTAGACTCCACTAAGCCGGATACCGTTTCATGTTGTTTTGCACAATCAGCTTCGGCTTTTATCATTAATTTATTTATCATTACTACCTCTTTACTCCCTCAATAATCTTTTCAATGGATGATTATGTCTCATGTGGCCTTTTACAACATAATGGTTTTCTTCTTCTGAAAAGAAGCGTTCATTTACAATGGTTTCCTGTTCAAGCTGATTAAGTAATTTCCCCTCATCGGGTGCTATATTCAACTTGTACCATTCCCAGTCATCACTTAAAACCGCTTCTATTTTAAAAAGTAGCCGTTCCATATCTTCCGGCTCCAGTGCACTGATATGGATGTTTGGATGGTTCATTGCGATAAAATCATCGTTGACCAAATCAATTTTATTATAAACTGTCAGCATCGGAATAGTATCCGCGTCTAAATCATACAGCAGTCTCATTACTGTTTGCTGATGCTGTTCACTGTCTGGATTGGCGGCGTCAACAATATGTAAAATAAAATCAGCTTCTGAAACTTCCTCCAACGTTGATTTAAAGGATTCAACTAATGATGTAGGTAAATCCTGAATAAATCCAACTGTATCTGTCACTAATGTCTGAAAGCCTGATGGAAGCTGGATCTGTCTTGTTAGTGGATCAAGTGTTGCAAATAATTGATTTTCTTCAAGTGAACTGCTGTTGGTAAGACGATTAAATAAAGTTGACTTTCCAGCATTGGTGTAACCAACAATGGCAATTTGAAATACTTCATTCGTTTTTCTTCGTTTACGGTATTGATTCCGTTGTTGAACGACCAATTTCAACCGTCGTTTAATATCATAGATTCTCCGCCTGATATGACGCTGATCTGTTTCAAGCTTTGTCTCACCTGGTCCACGCGTTCCAATACCTGCACCTAATCGGGACATCTCTTCCCCTTGACCGCGCAGTCTTGGAAGCATGTACTGCAGTTGGGCAAGCTCAACTTGCAGCTTACCCTCTTTTGTGTGTGCGCGTTGAGCGAATATATCCAATATCAGCTGGCTGCGATCAATCACCCTGACACCAATCCGGTCACTTAAATTGCGAAGTTGACCAGCAGATAATTCATCATTGGATATAACCAGATTAATATCCAATTCTTCAACCTCTTCTTTAATTTCTTTCATTTTTCCTTCGCCTATATAATAGGCGGGATGAATTTTATGGCGATTCTGTACCATCACCTGTTCTACAGATCCTCCCGCTGTGTTACTCAGTGAAATCAGTTCATCCAGAGAGGATTTAAATCGCTCTTCATTTTGTTCCTGCATTTTAACTGCGATAATCAGTATTTTCTCAGACATTTATAAACCTCTTCCTGTATCCGGTGCTTATCTCCATTGTTATCATAGCAAATAACATTATATATAACAATTTACAGGTCAATCTTCCTCAAGTGCTAAATCTTCACCCGTCAGCTGAATTAAATCTTCAATCGAAAACTTTTCCCTGTTCAACAGCCGAACGGCATGAAGTCTGATGGAACGCTCGACGACATTCCGGACATAGCGTGCATTGGAAAAATTACGATGTGTTTCCTGTTTCTTTTTATATAGGTTTGTTCGTAGTTTCCACTCAGCTTCCTTTGTTAATTCATACTCTCGGTCACTAACCATTTGTTTGGCTATTTCAGTCAACTGATCAACTTCATAATCCTGAAAGTCCAAAATAAACGGAAATCTTGATTTCAAACCGGGGTTCAGCGTTAAAAATCGATCCATCTCGTATGGATAACCCGCCAATATTAAGACAAAATCATTATGATTATCCTCCATATGCTTCACCAGTGTGTCAATTGCTTCTTTTCCAAAATCCTTTTCACCACCACGGGCAAGCGAATAAGCCTCATCGATAAATAAAATTCCACCCATCGATTTTTGGATTATTGCCCGTGTTTTTTGTGCGGTTTGACCAATATACTCACCAACCAGGTCTGCACGTTCTGCTTCGATAAAATGGCCTTTGGACAGCAAATTCATTTCATAATACATTTTCGCCAATTTTCTGGCTACCGTTGTCTTGCCAGTTCCCGGATTTCCTTTGAATAGCATATGAAGTACTTGTTTCGTGCAGGTAAGTCCCATTTGTTTTCTTTTTTCATTAATTACAATCGTGGCGTAGATTTCTTTTATCGTTTTTTTTAATTTTTCCATTCCAATGAATGATGAAAAATCAGAATCAATATGTGAAAAGGACGTATTTTCATCATACTGCATCTGGTTGGCATTTTCTGTCTTTTGGTTCAAGACAATATTAATTTGCCCATTTTTACTTCGTAGTTTTTGCGTTTCCACACCATCACCCCTTAGTCACGTTATTATACGCTATTGAAAGGGGAGTTGTGACAAACGCCTATGTAATTTAAAAAGCCAAATTAAAACGGACGCTTGGAAGCGCCCGTTGAACAAATTTATTCTTTTTCAAGAGTGACATTTTTAACCGGTGCAAATGTTGAAATTGCGTGCTTAAATATCAATTGCTGCTTACCGTCAGTTTCAAGTAAAACTGTAAAATTATCAAAAGCTTTTAAAACCCCACGTAATTGAAACCCGTTTGTTAAAAATACGGTAACCGAAATGTGGTCCTTTCTTAGTTGATTTAAATACTGATCCTGAATGTTTACCGATTGAGACATGGCATTTCCTCCTCTTTTCTATCTGTATACATAATTACTTCTATTTTTTTTTCAACATTCCTGCTAAATCGTCTAAAATATTTCTAAATTTTACCTCAATTGTATCCTGCGCTATCGAGTACCAGTTAACATCGACCTTATTTTTAAACCATGTATATTGCCGCTTCGCATATCTTCTGGAATTTCGCTTCAATAATTCAATAGATTTCTGAAGTGTCTGTTCTCCTTTGAAAAAAGGAATAAATTCCTTATATCCAATTCCTCTCATTGATTGGCAATGTTCAAATCCCTGATTGTATAACCGTTCAGCCTCATCCAATAAACCCCGATCCATCATTTCATCTACTCGATCATTTATTCGTTCGTATAAAAGACTGCGTTCCATGGTCAACCCAATAAAAATAGGATTATACGGAGACTCATCACTTTGCTCACGTTGATATTCCGACATTGTCATTCCGGTTGTTTCATAGACTTCCAACGCACGAATTACCCTTCGATGATTATTAGGGTGAATTTTGGATGCCTGTTCCGGATCAGTTTTTCTTAACTTATTAAAAAGCTCAATATTACCGTCTTTCTTAAGGATTTCTTCCAGCTGTTTTGTTATCTTTTCATCACGTCTTTGTTCAGAAAAGTTGTAATTAAACAAGGCTGATTGTATGTAAAGGCCGCTCCCGCCAGCTATTATTGGCAAATGCTCATGGGAGGAAATTTCATCAATGTATTGTTGAACATGATGTTGATAGTCGGCAACAGAGAAGGGAACATCCGGATTTTTAATATCGATCATATAATGCGGTATGCCTTGTTTTTCACCCTCTGTAATTTTAGCTGTACCGATATCCATTCCCTTGTATATTTGCATCGAATCTCCACTTATTACCTCTCCATCAAACTTTTTTGCAATTTCAATACTGAGCCCCGTTTTACCGACACCAGTGGGCCCAACAATTGCAACAACGGTTTTCTTCATCATCATTCCCCTATATTTCTTTATTCATACGCACGATACGCATGGAGCATCCAAATATATTTTTCCAGCTTACCTTGTAATGTAACAAGCAGGTCAACTGTCGGTTCGTCATTTCGTTCGGATGCTTCCGGAATTCCCTCTTCCTTTATCTCACTTATCATTTGTTTGTAATCAGTGATTAACTGTCTGATGATTTCGTCTTCCTTATCATCTGCAGTTGCTTCCTCCAATGTTGCTTCCTTTATATATTTAATCATCGTTGCCAGCGGTTTTCCATCTATCATCAAAACTCTCTCGGCAATATCGTCAAGATCAGCCGCAAATGTTGTGTACATTTCTTCAAATACCTCGTGCAGCTGAAAAAAATGTTTTCCCTGTATAAACCAATGATAGCGATGAAGTTTTACATACATCACAAAATAATTGGATAATAACTGATTTAAAAAATTGATCAATTTTTGATTATCCATGAACAGCACCCCACATTTTTTTCTTTAGTTTTGACGAAGTACTGACGATTTATACTTAGTAATTTGTGGATTATGGTATAGGTTTTTTACTCAGCTTTCTCATCAATAATATAAGCTTAAACTATTCGTCAAAGATTGTTTTCATGTACAAAAGATATATAATGCGAAATAACTGCTACTGGGATATTTTTCTTAACGGCCATTTCTCGCCCTGCCGTCCGGGATCGCTTCGGGCGGATGCTTTCACACCTCCGGGTACCAAGGCGACATCTGCTCAAAAATTCTTTTTCGCAGTGTCTTCTTAGCCGCGGGCACGGCCTCAGCCTACTCGAGAAGGGTGCTCGTCGTGTTGCGAGTGTTTTCAGAGAAGCAGCACTCCTCGCAACTTGTAGCATATTCGGTGGATGTTTCGCTCGTCACTCTGCGGGGTCTTCGGACACATGCTGGGACTGCGATTACTCGTCCCACCGAAAACCTTTGTTCCCGCAGGAGTCACCGCCCTCCGCTCACCCGGACTAGTGAAGTGGTATTATGCAGTTTTGTATAACATCCTACTCCAGCAAATGGTTTATAAAATATAACCAGCGGAGGAAATACACAGAGACTCCTGTGGGAGCAGAGGCCTAGATGAGACTCCGCAGCGACGTAGGAGCAAGGAGGCTCATCAGCCACCCACGGAAAGCGAAGTGTATTTCCGCAGCGGTGATATAGCACTCCATATTTTTAAAAAAGTTACTGCGCATTATATATCAAATACGATAATAATACATTGAACTATTAATCCAAAGCCAACTCGAGTATTGTATCTCCAGCCATCCACAATCTATCAAGGCTTATGAGTCTATTTCGCGCTAAGAAGGTTGACTTTTTTACATTACCCGTTTAAACATTTTTTCAAGCTCATATGAAGAAAAGTGAATAATTACTGGTCTGCCGTGCGGACATGTGAATGGGTCCGTTGTTGTCCGCAAATCTTCCAGCAGCCGGAACATATCATCCTGGTTCAAATGATGATTCGCTTTTATGGAACGCTTGCACGACATAAGAGCGGCAGCATCTTCCCTGATGGATTGGATATCAACTTCCTCATCCCGCATAATCTGATCAATCATTTCACGGATAATCTCTTCTTCGAAACCGTTGGGAAACCAACTGGGATGTGAACGGATGATATACGTCTGATTGCCGAATCTTTCAAAAAACAGCCCGACTTTGGCAAGGTCCTCTAAATGATGTTCAATAAAAATGGATTCCTGTTTAGAAAAATCAAATGTTAAAGGAATTAATAACTCCTGTACTTCATTCGTAGTCTGTCCCAATTTCTTTCTAAACCGTTCAAACTTGATGCGTTCTTGGGCAGCATGCTGATCAATCATATAAAACCCGTTTTCGTTTTGCGCCAGAATGTAAGTACCGTGAAGCTGGCCAATCGGATACATAACAGGCACCCGTTGACCTTCTCCGGACTGTTCGGTTGAATTACCAGAATCGCTGGCAGAAGTTTCAACCGAATCAGAATACGGTTTATCAATTATTGGATTCTGAAAACTGTCCGTTGAAATTTGTTTTCTTTCCTGAATAGTCCTGGTTTCACCTATTTCCGGGGTATTTTCGTTTATTTGCTGTTCATCCGGCCATGATATTGTCTCCTGCTTTGGTTCATCAAATATCATTGTGTTTTGAAATGATTGCTTCTTTTGTTCCGGTTTTTTTTGCTCCATTTCCGGTATCAAAGTTGTTTTTCTGAATGCGTCACGAATGGCTGCTTCAATTGCAGTAAATAATTCCTTTTCTTTACTGAACCGGACTTCCAGTTTGGTTGGGTGAACATTCACATCTACTAAAATTGGATCCATTGTTATTGAAAGAACAACAATTGGCTGACGTCCGATTGGAAGCAGTGTATGGTATCCTCTTACGATAGCTTTTGACAGTGGGATACTTTTAATAAAACGTCCATTAATCATCGTTGAAATATAATTGCGTGATGCCCTGGTTACTTCCGGCTTGGCAATATATCCTTCTATCGAAAAATCCAGTGTTTCGTGTTTGATAGGCAGCATTTTTCTGGCAACGCTCATTCCGTACACTTGACCAATTACCTGAAGTAATTCATCTGAACCTGCTGTTTTGAACAGCGGTTTTCCATTATGTGTTGCTTCAAAACGAATCCCTGGATGTGACAGTGCCAGACGGTTTAATAAATCTGTAATATGTCCGAGCTCTGTATGGATGGTTTTCATATATTTGAGACGTGCCGGGGTGTTAAAAAACAAATCCTCAACAACTATCTCAGAACCTTTACGGGCATCGCTCTTCGCTTTGCTTTTTATGGTTCCACCTTCCATATCCAGAAGTGTTCCAGCTTGATCGCCTTGTGATGTTTTTACAGATAACCTGCTGACAGCTGCAATACTTGCTAATGCTTCACCACGGAAACCGAGTGTTTTTACATGAAACAAATCGGTTTCGCTTTTAATCTTACTTGTTGCATGACGTAAAAAAGCTCTTTCGCAGTCTTCTTCAGACATCCCATCGCCATTATCCGTTATCTTGATTTTTTGTAAACCTGCCTCCAGGAGCTCAACTTTTATCCACGTACTGTTGGCGTCAATACTGTTTTCAATCAACTCTTTAACAACAGAAGCGGGTCGTTCTACCACTTCCCCGGCAGCTATTTTATTTGCAAGCGCATCAGGCATTTGGAATATCGTCATGATAAAAATCCTTTCTCAAACTACTTTTTAGCCTCTTTTTGTAATCGATGCAACTCATTCATTGCATCAAGTGGTGTCATATCAAATAGATTCATATTTTTTAAATCATTAATTACTTTGCTATCAAAAGTTTTAGCTGGTTTGTTTTCTTCAACAAAAAATGATAACTGATCTGATTCAACCTGCACAGACTCATCGCTATTTTCCAGCTGCTGTAAAATAGAGCTGGCACGATCAATGAGCGATACTGGGAGACCAGCCAGTTTGGCAACTTGGATTCCATAGCTTTCATCCGCTGCGCCATCTTTAATTTGATGCAGGAAAACAACGTTACCTTCATACTCCTCGGCACGAACATGGATATTCTTTAATTTATCCAACGTATTTTCAAGTGCAGTAAGCTCATGGTAATGCGTAGAAAAAAGGGTCTTTGCATGTATATTTTCATGAATGTATTCAACAATGGATTGTGCCAATGCCATACCGTCGTACGTACTTGTACCCCGTCCTATTTCGTCAAGTAAAATTAAACTGTTTTCCGTAGCATTTGAGACAGCGTGGTTGGCTTCAAGCATTTCAACCATGAAAGTACTTTGACCTGACACCAGATCATCAGCAGCACCAATACGTGTAAATATTTGATCAAATAGTACAAGATCAGCTTCATCACAAGGAACAAAACAGCCAATTTGTCCCATTATCACAGTTAATGCCAGTTGACGCATATATGTACTCTTTCCCGACATATTCGGACCGGTTATGAGAAGGACATTGGTGTTATTATCCAAAAAAACATCATTTGGAACAAACTCATTATCTTTCATTACCTGCTCGACCACCGGATGACGTCCGTTCTTAATAGTAACTGTATCGTTGACAAATCGCGGCCGTACATAATTGTTCGCCTCACTCACTGTAGCAAAGGCCTGAAGTACATCAATCGTACTTACGATGTCAGCTAAATGCTGTATTTCAGGAATATGTTGTTTTATTTGATCACGGATTTCGATGAACAAACGATATTCCAGGTCAACACTTTTCTCTTCCGCTTCCAGTATAAGATCTTCTTTTTCCTTAAGTTCAGGTGTAATGTAGCGTTCAGCATTTGCCAGTGTTTGTTTCCGCTCATATTTATCCTCCGGCAGAAGGTGTAAATTGGCTTTGGTCACTTCAATATAATAACCAAACACCCGATTATATCCTATTTTCAATGATTTAATATTCGTTTCCTGCTTTTCTTTTTGTTCCAATTCCGCAATCCATTGTTTACCATTGCGCGATGCTTCCCGGTATGTATCAAGCTTATTATTATAGCCATCCTTAATAATTAAACCCTCTTTAATCGAAACCGGCGGATCATCTACTAAACTGGAGTTAAGCAATGATACCAAATGATCAGGGAATACCAATTTATCACTCAGTTCGGTTATCTGTTTATGGTTAAACTGTTTTAATGTAGCACTGACTTCCGGTAATTTTTCAAGTGATTGCTTTAATTGAATGAGATCACGTGCATTAACATTTCCAAATGAAATTCGTCCTGCAAGCCGTTCAAGATCATAAACAGATTTCAGTGTTTCGCGCAATAGATCCCGTTCCATAAATCCTTGATAAAAACCATCTACAATGTCATGGCGTTTGTTAATTTCCACTTTGTTTAACAAGGGACGTTCAAGCCATTTTTTTAACGCTCTTGAGCCCATTGCAGTTACTGTTTTATCAAGAACCCATAAAAGACTTCCATGTTTACCCTTTTTCATGATTGTTTCCGTTAATTCAAGGTTTCGTTTTGAGTACATATCAAGCGATAAATAGTGTTCCAGTTCAATAACTTTAGCCGGCTGCAGATGGTCGAGTGAGCGTTTCTGAGTATGTTGAATATAGTTGAGCAGTCGGCTGAACGCCTTTACGAGACGCTCATCATTCAATTCATCACAAAGGCTGCGATATTCAGCATGAAAATTGGTCTCATCCTGAAAGGACAGTGTTACATGGAGTTTTTCGCTCAACTCATTTTGCAGTTTCTCATCAAGGTCCGATGAGATAACAATTTCTTTGGTTGGCTGGTTATACAATTCATGAATAACCGCTTCCCAACCGTTAGTAATTAGCGCTATCCTGTTTTCACCTATGGATAAATCGCTATAAACAACTACAAAAGAACCATCAGGAAAATGAGAAAGACTTACAATATAGTTATTATTACCTTCATTAAGCATATTGCTTTCCATTACTGTACCAGGTGTAATTAATTGCACAACTTCTCGTTTGACAACACCTTTTGCTTCCTTGGGGTCTTCAATCTGTTCACAAATAGCAACTTTATAACCTTTATCAATCAATTTTTTTATGTAATTTTTTGCCGAATGATATGGAACACCACACATTGGAATTGGATCCTTTTGTCCACCGTCACGTTTTGTAAGCGTAATTTCCAATTCCCTGGCAGCATTTGTCGCGTCATCGAAAAACATTTCGTAAAAATCGCCTAATCGAAAAAACAAAAAGGCATCTTTGTGGTCTGCTTTGATTTTTAAATACTGCTCCATCATTGGTGTGTATTTTGCCATGAAAAAATCCTCCAAAATATACGAATATATTGTACAATTATAGCATAAATTGCCGAATGAAGGCGACATAACTTCTTTAATGGACAGAAAAAACTTACGAGAGTATTACCTCTCGTAAGTCTGTTAATCCTTCCTATTATCGTTAACAAAATCGGGCCTCACATCACTCAACTCATCATCGGTAATATTAAAATCCCAATCATCGTCATCATCAAATTTATGACCTCTAGGATCTACTCTTGCATAGACTTTTGTTTCCCCGATAATCTGAACAACAAATTCACGTTCGACTTCTACAGCTATTTTGTGTCCCTGGTTGGAAATTTCACATTCCAGACAGTTAGGTTGTTGAATTACTTTAGCGATCACATCATAATCATCGTTCAGGCAGTTATCATCCTTAACCGAAAGCGGAATATAATCACAATATGTCACTCGCTCGGTAACCACCTCTGTTTTGGTATTGTCATTGTAGGAGTACCAGATGTTAATGTCATAACTGCCATTAATTTCTACAGTGTCTTCCGATTTTTTCTTGGCATTATACAGATGATTTATTACCCAGCAGCCAAGAATGCTTGTAGGTCTATGTGATGGTGAGATATTATGAGTCGCCTGCGTAAACTTTCTGCCCTTACCACAAACAGCTTTCGTAATGATTTCTCTATATTCTTGATCAAGAAAAGTCATAATAACGTTTACCTCCTCTTTTTTCATAGTCATTTTATGCAAGACAAATACCTAAAGTGCATAGCTTTCTATGAAAGGAGGAAAAGATAAAAAAACTTTTATGGGGAAAGCATATAAAACCGTACATAAAAGGAAGAACCGGACAAAAAATCTTTGCCCGGTTTTAGATTAATGACTGCATGCTGAACCGTTATTAGCTTTTGATCCGGTTTCTCCCGTTAGAAGATCGCCGCCTGTTGTTGTAATTACATTGTTTGTCACTTCGCGCGCAATCGTTCCGGAAACCAGTTGCAGTACATCGTTAACCACAATTTGTGATTCCTTAAATTCCTGGACGACAGGAATTTCATCAATCTCTGCCTGCAAACGGTCAATTTCTTCTTCCACTTTTTTCAATGCTTCTGTTTTACCATAAGCTTGAAAATTAACTGCTTGCTTCTGCAGCGTTTTAATTTTATTTATCAGGTTCTGTACTTTTTTATTATCATTAATTTTCGCTTCGACTTGTTTGAAGCGATCGATTTCTTCCGTACTAGCCATCATTTTCGCCAGATTCCTTGCTTCATCCAGAACCTGTTTACGAGTATATTCAGCCATATTAATTCACCTCTACTGTATTTTCTACCATTATACCATTTAATGACCATGTTTTAGCTTCAGTGATTTTCACTTCAACAATTTTTCCGATTGCTGATCGTGGAGCCTTAAAGTTTACTAATTTGTTTCTTTCTGTATAACCGGCAAGTACATCCGGGTCCTTTTTACTTTCACCTTCAACTAATACCTTGACTACGCTATCCTGGTACGTTTTCATGGATTCTTTGGACTGTTTATTGACAAGTTCATTTAAACGATACAGACGTTGTTTTTTTACTTCCTCTGGTACATCGTCCTTTTTCCTTGCTGCCGGTGTACCTTCCCGAGGTGAATAAATAAACGTGTAAGCTGCTTCAAACCCTACTTCTTCAACAAGTGTCATCGTTTCCTCGAATTGTTCTTCTGTTTCGTTCGGAAACCCGACGATAATATCGGTTGTCAGTGTCGCATTCGGCATTGCTTTACGAATTTTACGCACCAGTTCAAGATAGTCTTCACGGGTGTATTTGCGGTTCATTTTCTTAAGAACCTCACTGCTTCCTGACTGTACTGGCAGATGAATGTGATCAAGCAGGTTACCGCCTTGTGCAAGCACTTCGATCAAACGGTCGTCAAAATCTCTCGGGTGTGATGTTGTAAAACGGATTCTGGGAATATCAATTTTATGAAGGTCATCCATTAAGTCACCAAGACCATATGTTTGATCCTCAAAGTCTTTTCCGTATGCATTAACATTCTGACCAAGCAGTGTGATTTCCTTATAACCCTGTGCAGTTAAATGGCGAACTTCCTGAATAATGTCTTCCGGACGACGGCTCCGTTCTTTCCCGCGGGTCATTGGTACGATACAATATGTGCAGAATTTGTCACAGCCGTACATAATGTTAACCCAGGCTTTGATTTTCCCTTTACGTGCTTTTGGAAGATTTTCAATAATATCACCTTCCTTGGACCACACTTCCACTACTTTTTCCTTGCCGAACATCGCTTCTTTAACAAGTTGTGGCAAACGGTGAATGTTATGCGTCCCGAAAATCAGATCCACTTGCGTGTGTTTTTTCATGATGCGATTGACGACCTTTTCCTCTTGTGACATACAGCCGCACACGCCAAGGATCAGATCCGGTTTTTCCCGTTTAAGAGCTTTTAAATGTCCGATTTCACCGAATACCTTATTTTCTGCGTTTTCCCGGATCGCACATGTATTTAACAGAATAATGTCTGCTTCGTTTGTATCATTTGTTGTTTCATAGCCCATTTCGGACAAGATTCCGGCCATAACTTCGGTATCATGTTCGTTCATCTGACAGCCGTATGTACGAATCAGGAATTTTTTGCCCTCCCCGATACCTTCCATATCTTCCGGAATGCCAAAATCATAGTGGACTTCCACATCATCCCGGCCACGCTTTCTTGCTTTATTAAGATTCGGCGGTTCATATGTGGTTTCAAAATACTTGGCAATCAAATCATCGCTGGACGTATTTTGCAGCCGTGTCATGTTATCCGCATCGGATTTTACGTCCGCCGGATTTTCGGCCTGCTTAATTTGCGATTGCTCCTTTCGCTGCTGCTCGTTCATATCGAATCTCCTTTCTTTTATATGAAAAAAGCTATTATTTACATAGATGTACATTATTACAGTATAAAGGGTTTATTTAAATTTAACAATACATGTAAAGGACTGTTCAAGCAAAAAATATCCCGGGAGTTTGACACTTACATAATCAAAAATTGCCTTTAAAGCCAATGATGGCTTTATTTTTTTGTCAAATTTTCAATTATATTGTTTAGTACTATTTAGTACTATGTTATAATAGAGGTACCTTAGAAGATTTGAGGGATAATCTATGCGTATTAAAAAAAGTGTATCCAAGAATTCTGTCTCCTATTCCGTTATTGAAAATGTTAGAGATATCAATGGGAAATCAACTACAAAAGTCATTGAAGCGTTAGGGAATGAACAGGAAATCCGTGAAAGGCATCCAGGTGTTGACCCTGAAGAATGGGCACGTGCCTATGCGAAGAAATTAACAGAAGAAAAAAAGTTGAAAGCAGAAACAATCATCATCAAGCACCATCCAAAAAAGTCGATACTAAAAGGAGAAAAACGGTCTTTTAATGTCGGTTATCTTTTCATCAAATCAATCTACCATCAATTGAAATTAGATAAAATTTGTAAAGATATTTCCGACAGACACAACTTTACATACGATTTAAACAAGATTCTAGCTCTCCTAATATATATGCGGGTTATTCATCCAACTTCAAAAAAAGGAACCCTAGAGCGGGCAGATGATTTATTGGAGCCTCATTCGGTAGAAACACAGCATATATACCGAACATTAGATATCTTAGCTGAGGAATCTGATACGATTGAAAAGACGGTATACAAAAATAGCACAGCCATCGTTGAACGAAAGACTGA
Organism: Virgibacillus doumboii; assembly: GCF_902806455.1. Taxonomy (GTDB): domain Bacteria; phylum Bacillota; class Bacilli; order Bacillales; family Amphibacillaceae; genus Lentibacillus; species Lentibacillus doumboii. Next base: position 1,878,369 of record NZ_CADCWQ010000001.1, read on the forward strand.
GCTCCTTTACTATGACTGTACAAATTTCTATTTCGAGATTGAAGAAGAGGATGGGCTGAAACAATATGGGATGTCTAAAGAAAACCGCCCGAATCCAATTGTTCAAATGGGATTATTCATGGATGGGAGTGGTCTTCCACTCGCCTTTGTAATCAATTCCGGGAATCAAAATGAGCAGCCAACATTAAAGCCTCTGGAGAAAAGGATCTTGAAAGATTTTCATCTATCTAAATTTGTCGTCTGCACAGATGCCGGGCTTTCTTCCCATGAAAACCGATTGTACAATTCCATGAATAAACGAGCTTTTGTCACCACACAATCCATCAAAAAATTAAAAAAGCATTTGAAAGAGTGGGCTCTGGATCCTTCGGGATGGGAGATGGTAGATTCCGATCAGAAAGCGACCACCAAGAAGAGAAAACAAACAATCAATCTAAATGATCTTGATTTAGAAAAAGATAAGCAAGTATACCATAAAGAACGCTGGATTAATGAAAATGGATTAGAACAAAAATTGATTGTCACCTTTTCGCCGAAACATAAACGCTATCAAGCTGGTATTCGTGAAAAGCAAATAGATCGTGCACTGAAAAAGGTAGATAATCCTTCTCGGATGGAGAAAAAGCGAGCAAACTCACCAGATCGTTTTATACAGTCCACGCATGTCACAGAAGATGGCGAGATTGCTGGAAAGAGTGAGTACACCATTAATTCAGCACTCGTTGATGAAGAAGCGAAATTTGATGGTTTTTATGGTGTGTGTACCAACCTGGAAAGCACGCCGGGGGAAATCGTTAAAATCAACCAGCGACGCTGGGAGATTGAAGAGACCTTTCGTATTTTAAAAAGTGAAATGCGAACGCGTCCGGTCTTCCTTCAAAAAGACGAGCGTATCAAGGCACACTTCTTAGTATGCTTTCTGTCCCTATTGACCTATCGCCTAATTGAAAAGAAAATTGATGAGTCAGCTACCTGTTTTGAAATCATTCAAACGTTACGGGAAATGCGTGTGTTGAAAGCTACAAACGAAGGTTACATTCCTACTTATACCAGAACAGATCTAACAGACAAATTGCACGATGCTTTCGGATTTCGAACAGACACGGAAATCGTGCCAATACAAAAAATGAAAAAAATTTTAAAAGAAGTAAAAAAACATAAATAGTACTCACTTTTGAGCACTAAAAAAATGACAGATACGCTTGATATAAAGGCGTTTCTGTCATTTTCACTGTCAAACATGAGAATTTAACAATACATGTAAAGGACTGTTCAAGCAAAAAATATCCCTGAATAATAAAGTTACTGAAATTGACATAAAAATAGTGCTGCACAAATGTGCAACACTTAATAAAATATATAAAAAATATTATCTCGGTTCTACAATTAACTTAATCGCAGTACGTTCTTCATCATCAATCATAATATCGGTAAATGCCGGAATACATATTAAATCAACCCCGCTTGGTGCTACAAATCCCCTTGCGATAGCTACTGCTTTCACAGCCTGATTTAATGCACCGGCTCCAATAGCCTGAATCTCCGCTGAACCCCGTTCTCTTAACACATTCGCGAGTGCACCTGCTACTGAATTTGGATTTGATTTTGCTGAAACCTTTAATACTTCCATTACTAGTACCTCCTTCATTTACTAATGTAGTTCTAATCCTACTATATTCTTGGAGATGTTAGCTTATTACCTTATTATGCATCAATAATTCAAAACATTCAAATAATCAAAACAAAAAAATTAAGAAATGGAGGGTCTGCTTTCGTATTGCCTCGTATCCGAAAGAGTTTTCATACAAAAGATATAAACTGCGACATAACATTCAATTGTTTAATACAACTTCATTTTTTGCAGTGTAGTGCTATGCGACCGCTCCGGCAGATTACTTCGCTTTCACACCTCCGGATACCAAGGCGACATCTGCTCAAAAAGTTCATTTTCACAGTGTCTTCTTAGCAGTGGGCACGGCCTCAGCCTCCTCAGAAGAAAATCACTTCTTGCGGTGTCTTCGGACTCGTGCTTCCCCACAGGAGTCTACGTAATCTGCCTCCGCTAATTCTGGTTTTCTAACTAAAAGTTGTGATATCAGCTATTTGTGTGGTTATTCGATACAATCCCAACCCAGCGGAGGAAATACACAGAGACTCCTGTGGGAGGAAAGGCCTAGGTGAGACCACCGGGTGCGTTAGCACGAAGAGGGCCGGGCAGCCGCCCACGGAAAGGAAGTGTATTTCCGGAGCGGTGTTACAGCACTCAAACTTTCTTTTCTAGACTACGTCGCATTTTATATCTATTATGAGGTTAAAAAATAAAAAATTTACGAAAACAGCCTCCGAGAATCAGCTAAAGAATGGATGATCGTCATTGATTAAAATTCGTTCAGCATTGGTTGCCTTTCCTGAATTATTATCAATTGTCACCAAAAAACCATTTAATTGTTTTCTTCCCTTTTTATCAATTTCAAAACGGACAGGTAAACTTGTGAGAAACTTTTTCAGTACTGCTTCTTTTTCCATTCCCAGAATAGAGTCGTAAGGTCCGGTCATTCCTACATCAGTTATATATGCCGTCCCATTGGGCAATATGCGTTCATCAGCGGTTTGTGTATGTGTATGAGTCCCTACCACCGCACTGACTCTGCCATCCAGGTACCAGCCCATCGCCTGTTTTTCACTTGTTGCCTCTGCATGGAAGTCCACAAAAATAATATTTGTTCGTTTTTTGGACTCTTCAATAAGTTCATCCATCTTACGGAAAGGGTCATCTATTGCCGGCAGGAAAGTACGTCCCTGAACATTAATAACAGCTACTTCTGTCCCGTTTACATTAGTAAAAGTAATTCCTTTTCCCGGCGTACCTTCCGGAAAATTAGCCGGTCGTATCATATTTTTGGCATCATCGATAAATTCAAAAATATCTTTTTTGTCCCAGGTATGGTTTCCCATTGTAATTGTCTGGGTGCCCCATTCAAGAAATTGTTTGTAAATCTTCTCGGTAATACCCTTTCCAGAAGCAGCATTTTCGCCATTTATTATCGTCATATGGGGACGATATTTTTCTTTTAATTTTGGTAAATATTCCTGAACCATATCTCTTCCCGGAGACCCGGCAACATCACCAATAAATAAAATTTTCATAATTGTTATCATCCTATCTGTTTATGTAAGGCTTTTTAATATTCACCGTGATAACCTTCAAAAAAGCCAGAATTAAGTAATATTAGTGTTTCACATTGACTTACCGTTGTAAAGTTTAAAAAGAGTAAAAGCGACCGATTGGTCACTTTTACTCTTTTACCTACTTCGCATATTCTACTGCTCGTGTTTCTCTGATTACCGTTACTTTTATATGACCCGGATAATCTAATTCGCCTTCAATCCGTTTCCGGATATCCCGTGCCACTCGAACAGAATCAATGTCATCGATTTCATCAGGTTTTACCATAATACGAATTTCTCTTCCAGCCTGGATGGCAAAGGATTTTTCTACCCCTGAAAACGACTCGGAAATCTCTTCCAGTTTTTCGAGACGCTTAATGTAGTTTTCCAACGTTTCACTTCTTGCTCCAGGTCTTGCAGCTGATAATGCATCTGCTGCAGTAACTAAAACTGAAATTATGGAAGTAGCTTCTTCATCACCGTGGTGAGAAGCTATAGCATTGATAACAACCTCATGTTCCTTATATTTGATTCCAAGTTCTTTACCAATTTCAACATGGCTTCCCTCTACTTCATGATCTATTGCTTTTCCTATGTCATGAAGTAAGCCAGCTCTTTTTGCAAGTGTTTCATCTTCACCTAATTCAGCAGCAAGCAATCCTGAAAGGTACGCAACCTCAGTGGAATGCTTTAACACATTTTGACCATAGCTTGTACGATATTTTAAGCGTCCAAGTATTTTAACCAGGTCTGGATGCAGTCCGTGTACTCCAACCTCGAATGTTGTTTCTTCTCCTACCTCACGAATATATTCATCAACCTCTCGTCTGGCTTTATCCACCATTTCCTCTATTCTTGCTGGGTGAATTCGGCCGTCCTGGACCAGTTTTTCCAGCGCCATACGAGCTGTTTCACGACGTATTGGATCGAAGCCTGATAAAATCACTGCTTCCGGTGTATCGTCAATTATCAGATCTATACCGGTTAACGTTTCCAGCGTTCGGATGTTCCGGCCTTCACGTCCGATAATACGTCCTTTCATTTCATCATTTGGAAGGTTTACAACAGATACAGTTGTTTCAGCAACGTGGTCTGCAGCACAACGCTGTAGGGCAAGTGAAAGAACACTTTTAGCTTTTTTATCAGCTTCTTCTTTCGCACGATTTTCGGCTTCTTTAATCATTAACGCTGATTCATGGCTAACCTCTTGTTCCACTCGCTCCAAAATAATCTGCCTTGCCTGATCAGTGGTGTATCCTGAAATTCGTTCAAGCTCCGTTTGCTGCTCCTGAATCATAGCTTCCACTTTGCTTTCCATTTCTTCAATTTGTTGTTGTTTTTCTGTTAGTGATTGTTCCTTTCTCTCTAACAAGAGTTCTCGCTTATCCAGCGTTTCACTTTTTCTGTCCAGATTTTCTTCTTTTTGCATCAGACGATTTTCTTGCTTCTGTACCTCTGTTCTACGTTCACGTAAGTCTTCTTCTGTCTGCTGACGAAGTTTATGATTTTCATCCTTCGCCTCAAGAAGCGCCTCTTTCTTAGCGGCATCTGCATTTCGATGTGCTTCATCTACTATTTGTTTAGCCAAATTTTCCGCACTGGAAATTTTAGCTTCAGCAATAGATTTACGAATCAGATAACCAACAACAATACCGACGATTAGGATAAAGGCAAGCAAAATGGAGATGATTAAGGGACTGTCCATGGTTTCACCTCCTATTGCTATAGAGTTGTACAATTCATTATTGTCGGCATGTACAATGTTCAATAATAAATAATAAAAATTGTATAATAAACTATAAAATTATACAATTTAATTTTAATTGTCTCAAATGCCAATGTCAAGGAATCGTAACAATTAATCATTTTCCTGAAAAAACAAATCCCTTGCCAGTTATTACCAGCAACGGATTTATCATTAAAATATTTTTTTATACATCTAAACTTCCTTGACTAGCTTGTTCCTGTTCTTCTGTTTCTTCTGGTGCATCATCCAAGCTGTAGTGCTGCCGGATTGCATCATGGATTTCAGCCATAGTAGCTTCATTTGCCTTCAGGAACTCTTTGGAATTTTCCCTGCCTTGTCCAAGTCTTTCCCCATTATAGGAATACCATGCACCGCTTTTTTCAACGATATCCAGATCAGAACCGATATCAAGTATTTCTCCTTCTTTAGAAATACCTTCTCCATACATAATATCAACTTCTGCCTTCTTGAAAGGCGGTGCCACCTTATTCTTAACTACTTTGATTCGTGTTTTATTACCTACCATATCATTTCCCTGTTTCAGCGTTTCGGCACGGCGGACCTCCAGCCTGACAGATGAATAGAATTTAAGTGCTCGTCCACCAGGAGTTGTTTCAGGGTTACCAAACATAACACCAACTTTTTCTCTGATTTGATTAATGAAAATAGCGGTTGTTTTGGATTTGTTAATTGCACCGGACAGCTTTCTTAATGCCTGGGACATCAAACGCGCCTGTAAACCTACGTGCGAATCTCCCATTTCTCCTTCTATTTCGGCTTTTGGTACCAAAGCAGCTACTGAGTCTACTACAATAATGTCGACTGCACCACTGCGTACCAATGCCTCAGCAATTTCAAGTGCCTGTTCACCAGTATCAGGCTGAGAAAGCAGCAATTCCTCAATATTCACACCAAGCGCACGGGCATATGTCGGATCCAGTGCATGCTCAGCATCGATAAATGCAGCCTGTCCACCCTGTTGCTGTGCTTCGGCAATTGCATGCAGTGCCACAGTTGTTTTACCTGATGATTCCGGACCATAAATTTCCACTACACGGCCCCTAGGGTATCCACCAATTCCTAAAGCTACATCCAATGCCAGCGAACCGCTTGGAATTGTAGCAATTCTTTGTCCCTCTTGTTCCCCAAGTTTCATAATGGAGCCTTTACCGAATTGCTTCTCAATTTGTTTTAACGCCATATCCAAAGCTTGTTTTCTATCACTCAACGAGGTTACCTCCTTTAATTAACTATATCCATCATACCTTGTTTTTAATGATTTGCCAAGACAAAAAACGAATAAATGTTCTCATTTTTACAGTGATTTATTTATGGAAAATACTTGTTTACTAGACAATAAGGATCGAAAAATTAGATTTTAAATAAATTGAAACGGCTTATTTTATCATTTTAGTAAATCTATTAAAATTTCAAATCCCTTTAAAACAGCTCTTTGGCGGACCATCTGACGGTCTCCTGGGAAAGTAAACTTTTTTACCAGTTTATTTTTCGGTCCATTAAACACAGCAATGTAGACCGTTCCCGCAGGATTTCCTTCAGAACTGTCCGGGCCTGCAACTCCTGTAAAGCTGATTCCTACATCTGCATCAAGGAGCCGGCAAATTTCTTCTGCCATTTCCTCCGCACATTCTTCACTTACCGTTCCAAAATTTTTAATTGTCTCTGCAGAAACATGTAATACATTTTCTTTTACCTTTGTATCGTAGCAAACCAGTCCACCCTTGCAGACTTGAGAGGCACCTTCAACAGATATAAGTTTTTCAGTAAACATACCTCCTGTTAAACTTTCAGCAGCAGCTATGTTTTTGTTATTATCTTTTAGCATGGAAAATACTTTTTCTTCCAATGTCTGCTCATCAGCACCATAATAATATTTTCCAACTTTAGAAAGAATTTGTCTTTTCGTCTGGTCGATTAAAGTATACGCCTCTTTATCCGTATCTGCTTTGGCGGTTACTCTGATGGCAACCCCTTCACTTTGTGCCAATGGAGCTATAGTAGGATTGCTTTGATTTTTTATTAGATCATTCAGCTCATCCTCAAGATGGGCTTCACCGATCCCAGCAAATCGCAGCATGGTTGATCTGATAACCGTATAATCACCACTTAGCCTCTGCAGATATGGGATTACCTGTTCTGACATCATCTGCTTCATTTCTCTGGGCACTCCGGGCAGGAAAATCCAGATTTTGTTTTGGTGCCGGACAATCATCCCAGGCGCCATTCCCACATTATTTTCAATCACATCAGCACCAGCAAATACACGTGCCTGTCTTCGGTTATTACGTGTCATCTTAGTTTTCCACTTATTAAAAAATTCTGTAATTTTTTCCATAGAAGGACCATGTTCGATGATATCGAGGAAGGTAATTTGCTGAAAAGCCTCTCTTGTCATATCATCTTCAGTTGGGCCCAATCCGCCAGTAACGATTATGACATCGGATCTGTTTGCAGCATGCTGAAACTGCTCCTTTACCCTGTTCAGATTGTCACCAACCACGGAATGATGAAATACATTAATTCCGACCGATGCCAGCTTTTCTGATATCCATTGAGCATTTGTATTCGAAATCTGTCCTAATAATAATTCGGTACCAACAGCAACAATTTCCGTACTAATTTGCTTCATTTCGAATCCCTCATAACATGCCAGTTTTTTACAAAATAATCGTAGCCTGATAAAACTGTAAAGAATAGTGCTACATACAACATAATAGCAGCGAAGGGAAAACCAATATAGGAAAATGGAAAATTATGAAGCAGTAATGCTGCTACCGCAACCATTTGGCTGGCTGTTTTTAATTTTCCCATACTTCCCGCTGCCAGGACAATTCCTTCCCCGGCTGCCACTAATCGTAATCCGGTTACTGCAAGTTCCCTGCTGATAATAAGAATGACCACCCAAGCTGGTGCCATTCCCAACTCAACTAATAAAATAAGTGCAGATGCTACAAGTAATTTATCAGCAAGCGGATCCAGAAATTTACCTAAATTAGATACAAGATTGTACTTCCTTGCGTAATGACCATCTATCCAGTCAGTTGCTGATGCCACAATAAATAACAATGCAGCAACAAAGTGGGAAACCGGCAATTCGGCATCTCCAATATCCCAACTGCCCCAATTAAACGGGACACTCATTAATATAATAAAAATCGGGATAAGACAAATGCGGGAAAGCGTAATTTTATTTGGTATATTCACAACTGTATCCTCCTACGGTATAAGACCCTTCCACATTGGGATTGGGAAGGGTCTTCATAAACTGTTATTATTCATTAGACGTATCACTTGATCTGTTAATATTAACCCAGAGATATTGATGAACTTCCTCCTCAGCATTAACAGGGTATTCCAGTGTGACACCGTCAATTGTTATATTCAGGCTAGGGGCACTCCCAACATTAAACCAAATACGGTCTTCTTCCTTGGATAAATTAAATTCAAGCGGCGAATCATCACTGGTAAACATCCCTGAAAACAAGGACTCACCATTACCATTTTCCACTTCAAGCCATGAATCACCTGTTGCTTCAATCGTAGCGGTTACTTCATCGCTCGCATTTTCGAGTGCCAAAGTTGATTCCGGACTGGATCCCGCACCCTCTTCAACCACGGTTAATTCAGGATCAGGTTGCTCCGGCTCCTGGGTATCCCCAGTTTGAGAATCAGTGTTTTCATCATTTGCTGTCCCTGAAGAGTCTTCATTGGAATCAGTATTGTTATCGCCGCTATTGTCATCTCCTGCCTGTCCATTATCCTGTTGACCGTCATCTCGACGGACAACTTCATTATCATCCTGTTGTTCAACAGGATCTGTATTATTCCCTGAATCTGAAACAGTTTGCTGAATAAAATACCATGCAGCAAAGAGTATACCTATAATCAACAGGACTACAATTACAGTAGGTATAAACGAAAATACAGCGGAGGTTTTTGACGGATTACTATCCTTACGTGACCGATGAATTTGAGTATATTGCGCAGTACTATCTTCCTCGGTTTGTGGAATCTCTTCCTTGTACTCCTCCAACAGTTCATTTGAATCGAGCCCAACCGCGTTTGCATATTCTTTAATAAATGCTCTGGCATAAAATTTACCAGGTAAAATATGGAAATCGCCTTTTTCAATCGCCTCAAGGTATCTTTTCTGTATTTTAGTTGTTTCCTGTAAGCTTTCCAGGGACAAACCTTTTGCTTCCCTGGCTTCCTTTAGCCTTGCTCCTATTTCCATAACTAACACCATCCATTTTTAGAAAACTTGGCTTGTCGCCAAGCATTAATGGCGAAAGCCTTAGTTGCACTTATGCAGTAAGAAAGTATTTTTACTTTCTTAACTGCTAAAAATCAAACATTGAAAAGCCGCTGTCCTGGTTGAATTGATTATTTTCAACTGTTTCATATGTAATTTCTTCGTCTTCGCTGTTGCGTAATTCAATTATATAGTCAAAATCATCCAATTTATATTCGGTCGTCTGTACGAACATATCAGGATGCTCCACCACTTTAACTGCAGGAAGCTGCATAATCTCCCGGATTAACTGCCAATGCTTTTCATTAGCCCGACGTGTAGAGACAATTCCATCAATGATGTACAAACTATCGCTGGAGTACTCATCTTGAATTAATTGGCTTCGGATGGTTTGCTTTAATAATGTACTTGAAACAAACAACCAACGTTTATTGGCACAAACACTGGCAGCTACAACTGATTCCGTTTTTCCTACCCGTGGCATTCCGCGGATCCCAATTAATTTATGACCCTCTTTCTTAAACAATTCTGCCATGAAATCAACTAATATACCTAATTCGTCACGGACAAAACGGAATGTCTTTCGGTCATCAATATCGCTATTTATATATCTGCCATGCCTTACTGCCAATTTGTCACGAAGCTTTGGCTTTCGTACTTTTTTAACAACTATTGTATCCATCGTTTGTAATATTGATTTTAATCGGGTAATCTGTTCGTCTTCTTTAGACAGTAACAGCATACCCCTTCTGGAATTTTCCAGACCATTTATCGATATAATATTAATGGAAAGCATTCCCAATAACGAAGAAATGTCCCCTAATAAACCAGGACGATTATATTGTATTTCATATTCAAGGTACCATTCTGTTTTTTCCATAATAAGCCCCTTTATATTCTGCTTATGTATATGGTAACGAAACATTTTCAATCTGTCTATATAACTATAATAAAGGATTTTATGTCCTGTGAAAAGAAGATTATGAAGATAAGTGGAATATATATGAAAAAATAAAGAAGCTGCATTCAATAAGTCAACTGCAGCTTCTTCATTCAAAATTAATGTTTATTGCGAATTCCCCTGATTTTGGACGAGTTTGACCATTGAATTGGCTATTGCGTGTCTTTCCTGATCGTCAGCGGCATTCCACAACTCTCTCAGCACAGCCTCTTCATTGTTTTTAGCTTCCGTACTTTGTGCTAAATAATTACCAACCTCATATGCCATATTCGAAACAGTTTGCTGGCTCATCCCCTGAGATTGCGCCTGCTCGAGTTTATTGGCCAGAAAACTCTTCCATGAATCAAAATTGTCAAGAACGGACATAACTATCTGCCTCCTTCAATTTTTTACATGTTTAGTATTTGAGTTTCCGGTGAGTTTATACATAGCTTTTTCTCAGGACCAGCCTCCTGTTACGTTAATAATTTCTCCTTGAATATAACTTGATTTTTCACTCATTAAAAAGCATACTGTATGTGCAACATCATCTACCGTTCCGACGCGGTTAATTGGTATATCTTTTGTTATCATTTCTTTTTCATCAGGCAGCAGATGCTGATTCATTTTCGTGTCAATAAATCCGGGGCTTACAGCATTTACAGAAATTCCAGATGGTGCAAGCTCTTTAGCCAGAGCTTTAACAAAACTGTTTTGTGCACCCTTTACCGACGAATATATCACTTCATTGCTTGAGCCGGATTCTCCCCAAATGGACGTGATAAAAATTATTTTTCCTTTTTTTTGCTGGATCATTCCGGGCAGCAAATATTTTGTAATCAGCCATGGTGCCTGCACATGAAGAGCAATCATTTCATCCATTATATTTTTTTCCGTATCCTGAAATATGCCGTAATGAGCCTTGCCACTTGCAAAAATTACAGCATCTACTGGAAAAACCAGTGAATGAAGTAACCTCTCCACTTCACGTTCCTGGCTTAAATCGGCCTGAATTTCGGATAAAATTGCTTCCTCATGAAGATTTAATCGGCTTTCATCAATTGCTTGTTTATTTTTATTATAGTGAAGGATCAGCCGATAGCCTTCTTTTGCCAGGCTTTCAGCTATAGCTGAACCAATATCACCACTGGCTCCAACCAGTAATACATTTTTCCCCATAAAATCCCCTACTCATTTACTATTTTACATACAGCTAAACGATCATCATTAATCCAATTTTGTACGAACGCATTAAAGTGCTCTTCCGTAAATGACTGGATTGCCGGAATCAGTTCAAATAAATCTACTCCGACCGAATGATAATGCATATATTTATTTGCAACAAACTCTAACGAATTCATCGCCCTTAATAATTGACCGATTTTCTTCTTTTTCATCCGCTCCATTTCCTCGGCGGTGAATGTTGCATTGTTAGTGGTCCTTAAAAGTTCCTGCACTTTTTCTATGAATTGATCAGGCTTATTCGTGTTACCGCCTATAAATGAATAGCCAAACGTTTTCTCCAAATTGGTTTCAAAATAAAAACTATCGTCGATTAGATTTTCCTCATATAACTGCTGGTAAAAGGGACCACCTTTGGAAAAGTAAAAATCCAACAACATGCTTTGCAGCAAATCTTTTTCCAAAAACTCCTGCCCGGTTAATTCTGCAGACGATTCCTTAATTCCAATGGTACACTTCGCAATCGAAACGGGCATATTTATTTTATTTTCTTTGATTGCAACTGCTTCCGGTTCCTGTGGGAATTCCCTTTGGATATCCTCCATCTTTTCAAAGTCTTTGGACGCCTGATTTTTTTCTATTAAATTCATCATTTGTTGAGCATCGAAATTCCCTGCAATAAACAGTGTCATGTTCTCAGGATGATAAAACGTATTATAGCATGTATATAAATCATCCTTGGTGATTGCATTTATCGAGTCAACCGTACCAGCTATATCAATCTTGACGGGATGGTTGTGAAACAGACTCCTTAGTGTCCCCATGAAAGATTGCCAGTCAGGCTGATCATTATACATTTCAATTTCCTGATCGATGATACCTTTTTCTTTCTCGACTGATTCCTCAGAAAAGTATGGATTCTGAACAAAATCAAGTAATGTTTCAACATTTTTTTCGATATGATTTGTAGCCGCAAATAAATATGCTGTCTTTGTGAAAGAAGTATACGCATTGGCGGATGCACCCTGTTTTCCAAAATCAGCAAATACATCACGATCTTCTTTCTCAAACATTTTATGTTCCAAAAAATGGGCAACACCTTCTGGAACCGTAATTTTTTCCGTACCATTTATCGGTACAAATGTTTGATCAATCGAACCATAATTTGTTGAAAAAATTCCGTATGTTTTGGCCATCTCAGGTTTTGGCAGCAAAAAAACGGTTAAGCCATTTTCAAGGTTTTGTTTATACAAAGTTTCTTTTATATCATCATATACCTGCTTATTCATCTGATTCGCCCCCTTTTTTCGTCAGTAAATAAATGGTATCCAATTCTATCTTATTAGCAACATCAACTACGCTGTTTTTATTAACCTTATTGATCCCTTCAATTAATTCTTCGGGCGATCGGTCTTTATCACCAACAACCTGTTGATACAATAGCTCAATCATTCCTTGTGGATTATCCATCGTTTCACGTAACTGATTTGTTATTAATTCCTTCGTATTGGCCATCTCATCTTCCGTGAATTCGCCTTTTTTCATCGATTCCATTTGCAGTTCAATTATTTCCCTCGCTTTTTCATAATCACTAGGTGCGATGCCGCTGAAAACGAGCATTAACCCTTTATGGCTTTCCACTCTCGAAGCAGCATAATAGGCAAGACTGTTCTTTTCACGGACATTAATAAATAATTTCGAGCTTGGAAACCCGCCGTATAACCCATTGAACACCTGCAACGCATAGTAATCATCATCCTGATAAATGGTATTTGTTCTGTAACCAAAGTGCAGTTTTGCCTGTTGGATGTTCTGAGTATCAATTACAACGTTCGATTGGTCCGGTTGTTTGTTTACATCGGAAACATTAGCCTTCGGAGACTGTCCACCTTTACGCTGAAACGTTGATGTCATTCTTTCTTTCATTGTTTCGGTGTCGAAATCGCCTAACACATATATATCCAGCTGATCCTCCTGCAAAGCGGTCTGATAATAAGTAAAAAGATTTTCAGCAGTAATCGAATCTAAATCTTCCTCATATCCGTGGACGTGCAAGTGGTACAGTTCATCACTGCACATTTCATCGATTAATCGCATATTGGCATAATTCATTTTATTATCAATCACAGAACTGATTTTTTGCCTTAACGTTTCTTTTTCTCTATCCACTGCCGACTTCCTGAATGAATCATTCGTATTGTCCGGATAAAAAATAACTTCTTTAAACAATGCAATAGCTTCATCAAGAATTTCAGATTCATCCGAAATAAATTTCTGATTTGCCATTTCCATCCGGAAACTGATTATGTGATTGTTCCCTTTCTTGGATCCATCCAGGGAAAGAACTGCTCCATATAAGCTATCCAGCTTCACTTGAATGTCACTTCTCTCTGGATAGGATCGTGTTCCCTGCTGCAGAACATAAGGAAGCAATGCACGTTTGGTAATAGTATCCTTCGATAATGGCGCTTTAAGCTTAGCTATTATCGTAATCGTTTTATACTTTTTGCTTGGAACAACATGAAGATTAATACCGTTCTCATGAACAACATTCTCGACTGTTGAATTCAATTGATAACCTCCCGAACTATGTAATTGTTTTTCTTCATATACCTATAGTGTTCTCATATGTATATAATTTTATAGCAAAAAAACCTGGGTTGCTATTAAAATAACAACTCCAGGTTTTTGACTCTAATCGCTCAATTCCGTTTATGAATTTAACGACTGCCTTTAATATAAGGCACACCGTTTGCTTTAGGTGCTTCGGCGCGGCCAATAAATCCGGCAAGTGCCAGGATTGTCAATACGTATGGAGCAATCAGCAGGAATACTTGAGGTACGTCTTCCAGTAATGGAACACCTGAACTGATAACACTCAGACTTTGTGCGAATCCAAAGAACAGTGCTGCTCCCATTGCACCGAGCGGATGCCATTTGCCGAAAATAACCGCGGCTAATGACATGAAACCCTGACCAACAATTGTAGCGTGAGAGAAGTTTAAGGCGATTGTTAAGGCAAACACTGAACCGCCTAAACCGCCAAATGCGCCGGATAAAATAACAGCTATATAACGCATTTTATAAACGTTAATTCCGTTTGTATCTGCTGCCATTGGATGCTCACCGACAGCACGCAGCCTCAGACCAAATGGTGTTTTGTATAATACATACCAGGCAACAAATGCAAGTACGATAGCTATATATGATGTAATGTAGATGTTTTGGAAAAAGATAGGGCCGATAACAGGGATATCACTTAAGATATTAATATCATTTGTATAAAAAGGCTCTGTAACCATGTCAGTCTGACCTTTTCCATACCATTGTTTTGTTAAAAAGACCCCTAATCCCAATGCAAGAAAGTTGATAGCTACACCGCTCACAACCTGATCAGCCCGGAATGAGACAGATGCTACGGCATGAATAATTGCAAATATGGCCGATACGACCATTGCTACCAATATTGAAATCCATGGTGTCCAGGCACCCAGTACATCGGCAAACGTTAAATTGAAAACGATACCGACAAATGCACCCATTACCATTAAGCCTTCTAAGCCAATATTTACTACACCTGATCGTTCACTGAATACTCCACCTAACGCCGTGAAAATAAGCGGCGCTGAAAAGAAAAGTGCGGGCGGAATAATTGATTGTAACAGTTCTACAAGCCCCATTTATTTCTCCTCCTTTTTAAAGCGAAGTATTGCCCATCTGATAATATAACTTGATGCTACAAAGAAAATAATTAACGCAATAATAATATCAACCAGTTCAGTTGGGACACCTGCAGCAGTTGGCATGTTTATTGCTCCTACTTTCAGTGCACCAAACAGTATTGCGGCAAAAACAACACCGATAGCCGTATTGGCACCCAACAGTGCAACAGCGATACCATCAAAACCAAGATTGGTAAACCCGGACATCACCGAGATTGATCCGTATGTTCCCAGCCCTTCCATAGCTCCTGCCAATCCGGCAAATGCACCTGCAATTACCATGGAAAGAACAATATTTTTGCTGACATTCATACCTGCATATTTTGATGCATGCTGGTTAAAGCCAACAGATTTCAGCTCGTATCCAATTGATGTACGCTGAATAATAAACCACATTACAAAAGCGGCTAACAATGCAATCAATATTCCGTAGTGCATTCGTGAAAAATAAGTTAATGTTTGAAGCCATTCTGATGCGAGCGATGCTGATCCTGGAATTGTCTCAGTGGAACTCAGATTATCCGTCAGAACACTTCTTATAACTTCGTTTGTAACGTATAAAGCAATATAGTTCATCATAATAGTAACAATAACTTCATGAACACCAAGTTTTGCTTTTAATATACCAGGGATAAAACCCCATAACGCACCAGCTGCCCCAGCAGCCAGAACTGCCAGTGGTAAATGGATAATCATTGGTGCATCTACAGCCAATCCAACCCAGACTGAAGCAAGCCATCCGACAATAACCTGACCTTCAGCTCCGATATTGAACAATCCCGAACGGAATGCAAATGCTACCGCCAGACCAGTCAGTATATATGGTGTTATCTGTCTTACTGTTTCACCAAAGTAGTACAAATCACCAAAAGCACCAGCCCATAAAGCACCATATCCAGCAATTGGATTATATCCAAAAATAAGCATGATAATTGCTCCGGCAATTAAACCAAGTAAAACAGAAACAATTGGTATTAATAAATTTAATAATCTGTTAGACATCTTCGTTTTCACCTGCCTCTTCTTTGTTACTGCCTGCCATCAACAGACCAAGTTCTTGCTCATTCGTTTCTGCAGGTTTAACGTTCGCCACAATTTGACCGTCAAACATTACCGCAATACGGTCACTTACATCCAATATTTCATCAAGCTCAAATGAAACCAATAGTACGGCCTTACCTTTATCCCGTTCTTCTATCAGCTTTTTATGGATAAATTCAATTGCCCCAACATCCAGTCCTCTTGTGGGCTGAGCAGCAATTAATAAATCGGGTGACCGATCAACTTCACGGGCAATGATTGCTTTTTGCTGGTTACCACCAGAAAGTGCTCTTGCTTTTGTATATTCATCTGGAGTACGCACATCGTATTCTTCAATTAAACTTTTAGCCTTTTTGTAAATTTCTTTAAAGTTCAGTATTTTGGCTTTAGAATAGGGCTTTTTGTAATATGTTTGCAATACCATGTTTTCGCCAATTGGAAAATCCAAAACCAATCCGTATTTTTGACGATCCTGTGGAATGTGCCCTACACCGTTTTCCGTTACTTTTCGCGGCTTAAAATTAGTTATATTTTTATCATTAATTTTAATAGAACCTGATTGAGATTTACGCAATCCGGTAATCGCTTCAATTAACTCAGTCTGCCCATTTCCGTCAACACCGGCTATACCAACAATCTCCCCTGCACGAACATCCAGGTTCAAACCTTTAACGATATTGACCTTACGTGTATCTTCTACATTCAAATCAGAAATTTGTAACACAGTTTCTTTTGGATTTGCTTCTTCTTTCTCCGTTTTAAAACTGATTTCTCTACCTACCATCAGAGAAGCAAGTTCTGTAACGTTTGTATCTTTAACATTAACAGTCTCAATCCCTTTACCTTTACGAATAACCGTGCACCGGTCACATACCTGCATAATTTCTTTTAATTTGTGTGTAATTAAAATAATAGATTTTCCTTCTCGAATTAAGGAATTCATAATTTCAATAAGTTCTTTGATTTCCTGTGGTGTTAAGACAGCAGTCGGTTCATCAAATATAAGAACATTGGCCCCGCGGTACAACGTTTTCAAAATTTCCACACGTTGCTGCATGCCTACAGAAATATCACGAATTTTTGCAGCAGGGTCCACATTAAGTCCATAACGATCAGAAAGCTCCTGCACTTCCTTTTCTGCATCCTTTAAATTTATTTTTCCACCACTTGTTGGTTCACTGCCAAGAATAATATTTTCGGTGACGGTGTATGTATCGACCAGCATGAAGTGCTGATGTACCATTCCAATTCCAAGATCATTGGCAATGTTTGGGTCTGTAATATTTACTTTTTTGCCCTCAACACGAATTTCGCCTTTTTCAGGCTGGTACAATCCGAATAGAACATTCATTAAAGTGGACTTCCCCGCACCATTTTCCCCTAATAATGCATGTATTTCCTGCTTTTTAACCTGAATAGTTATGTCATCATTTGCCACAACCCCAGGGAATTCCTTACGTATGTTAAGCATTTCTATAACATAATCCGTTTCGTTCAAACCATATCACTCCTTCAAAACTGTATCCGTATTTTTGAAACATCACCAAATGAAAAGGGCAGGAAGAATTCTCTTCATTTGATGATTTTCATTAACGCATACAAGGATGAAAAAGGCTGGGTTATCCAGCCTTTTTCAGCATCCAATTTAGAGGTTATTTACGAACTTCTCTGTTTCTTCACGAGTTTTCGGAACCTCAACTTCACCATTTATAATTTTTTCTTTCCAGTCTTCAATAGCTGTAACAATATCATCTGTTAATGCTTCTTCATTTGTTTTAGCTGCACTTACTCCTCCATCTTCCAAACCGTAAACTACATTTTCCCCACCAGGAAATTCGCCGTTCATTGCCTTATTGGAAAGATCCTGTACAGAAATATCAACACGTTTTACCATGGAAGTAAGCGTAACATTATGATCACCGATTTGGCCTTCTTCATACTGGTCACGGTCAACACCGATTACCCAGACGTCTTTTTCAGGATTATTTTTCTTAATATCTTTTGCTTGTGCAAATACGCCATTTCCTGTTGCACCTGATGCGTGATAGATAACATCAATACCACTATTATACATCTCAGTAGCAATAAGTTTACCTTTGTCAGCAGCTGCAAAGGATTCAGCATATTGAACTTCTACATCAATTTCAGGATTAACGGATTTTACACCAGCAATAAATCCGGATTCAAATTTGTTGATTAATGGTGAGTCAACACCACCAACGAAACCTACTTTATTTGATTTTGTCTTTTTAGCAGCTGCAACCCCTACCAAAAATGAACCTTGATGTTCTTTGAATGTAATACTTGCTACATTTGGAGCATCTACAACGTCATCAACGATAGCAAAATGCGTATCTGGAAATTGTCCGGAAACTTTTTTAATTGCATCGTGTAACTTAAATCCAATACCAAATACCAGATTATAGTCTGCTTTAACCAGACGAGTCAGGTTTGGCATGTAATCGGATTTATCATTTGATTGGGCATAGTCAAAACCTTGACCTTTAGAAAGACCATGCTCGTCACCCCAGGCTTGTAAACCTTCCCATGCTGACTGGTTAAATGATTTATCATCTACACCGCCAACATCAGTTACCATTGCAGCACTGAAATCTGTGCTTTCACTGCTTTCATTACTGCCTTCGTCTCCACCAGAGCCTTCATTTCCACTGTTTTCTTCTCCAGAACCGCCACCACATGCAGCAAGAATCAAACCAAGAGAAAATAATAATGCAAGTAAAATAAACTTACGATTCTTCAAAATAAGAACCCCCTATTTTTAATTAATTTAAGTATAGCAAAATGGTAAAGCACAGTGATTTATCCTGCAATCACCTCCCTAAATAGAGTCATATGAAATCCCTTACAAACGCTTTCTTAAAACATGAAAACTGAATACATCTGATCTGAAGTAATTAGCCGAGTATAAAATTGGTTCATCTTCATCCGTGTAATGCATCTGCTTTAATAATAGTAATGACTGATCAGGATCACATTTTAAAACTTCATAAATCCGATCATGATAACTGATAGGTTCAATGTATGTAACTGCATAAGAAATCCGTTTGCCTGAATATTCCTCCAGTAGCTTAAATAGAGAATCTTCATTATGAATTTGATCCAATGGTACTAAACCATCCGGGACTTTATCAATGCAAAAAACAACCGGATTATTGTCAGCTGTTCGAACACGCTCAATTTTTGCCAGTGTATTAATTTCTTCAGGCATATACTTCAGCCGTTCTTCTTCGGTTGGTTCAACAAATTCAGTTGATAAAAATTGGGAACCTGGAACCTTTCCGGATTGTTCAATCATATATGTAACACTATTCAGCTGTTCAATACCCGAAGAAAAGATAGGTTTCGGATTTACAAATGTCCCTACACCATGCCGTCGAATCACTACGTTTTCTTCTTCCAGTATGCGCAATGCTTCTCTTAAGGTTGCACGGGAAACGCCAAGTTGTTTTGACAGTTGGAATTCAGATGGGAGTTTTTGCTTTGTCTTATATGTACCATTTTCGATGTCCCGTTTTATCTCATCAATAACCTGTAAGTATAAGTGACGAGAATCAATCCGAATCGACATGATGCCCCCCCTTAATCTTCAATTTTCGTCATAGACATCTGACATCTGACGTATGACTCTTTTGTCCGACATAAATATAACACTTTTACAAGAATAAATAAATAGATATAGGGAAATTCTCACGAAAAAACTAATGAAAATAGTTCGAAAGTCGAAGTTGTTATTCTTACAAAACATAGAATCTGGGGAAAAACAGCAACTGGTAATACTAAAGACGCTCAATGCATAAATAAGCGGAGGAAATATACGTAGACTCCTGCGGGATGAAAGGCCTAGGTGAGACCCCGCAGCGCGGTAGCGCCAGGGGGCTCAACAGTCGCCCGCGGAAAGCGAAGTATATTTCCGGAGCGGTTATATGCACCATTTTCCAGTTAGTTCGGATTTTTTTGGTAAAACACTTTTGTTGCAGCCACTAGTTTGTGTTCCTCAGGAAGACTTCTCTTCACTGGGCTGTGAAACTAGTACATTACGAGGTTTACTCCCCTCATAAGGCCCTACTATACCTCTGTCTTCCATAGCATCGATTAATCGGGCAGCTCTTGTATACCCAATGCGGAACCTTCGCTGCAGCATGGATACACTTGCGCTTTGCATTTCTGTTATTAATTGTACTGCATCATCATATAATTCATCATCCACATCTGATGTTACTTCACTGGTTTCTTCCGGTATCATCTCTTCCTGATACGTTGCTTTTTGCTGATCAATACAATGGTCAACAATCCGTTCAACCTCTTCATCAGATAAAAAAGCTCCCTGTACTCGTGTTGGTTTAGAAGAACCCACTGGCATAAACAGCATATCACCGCGACCTAACAGTTTCTCTGCACCACCGGAATCCAATATTGTACGTGAATCAGTCTGTGAAGATACACTGAACGCAATACGTGATGGAATATTCGCTTTAATAACACCCGTTATGACATCTACTGATGGACGTTGCGTAGCGATTATCAAATGTATCCCGGCTGCCCGGGCCATTTGCGCCAATCGTGTAATCGCATCCTCAACATCACTTGAAGCAACCATCATCAGGTCTGCCAACTCATCAACCAGTACTACAATATAAGGAAGGTTTGGCTGCTTTTCTTCCTCTTCCACTGTCTGATTGTACTTGCGGATGTATTCATTATACCCTTCGATATTGCGTGTCCCGGTATCAGAAAACAGTTCATACCTTCTTTCCATTTCCGCAACTACTTTTTTGAGCGCCCTTGATGCCTTTTTCGGGTCTGTAACAACTGGTGCCAGTAAGTGCGGAATACCGTTGTATACATTCAGTTCAACTTTCTTTGGATCAATCATCATCATTTTTACTTCATGTGGTTTGGCACGCATTAATATTGTCGTAATAATACCATTTACACAAACACTTTTACCGCTTCCTGTTGCACCGGCAATAAGCAAGTGCGGCATTTTATTCAGTTCCGATACTACAGCATCTCCGGAAATATCTCTTCCAAGTGCAAACAATAGTTTGGAAGATTTACTAAAGCTGCTATCCAGTACTTCACGTAACGAAACCATAGCTATTTCCTGATTCGGAACTTCAATGCCTACCGCAGATTTACCAGGTATAGGCGCTTCGATACGAATATCCTTAGCCGCCAGCGCCAGGGCCAGATCATCATGCAGATTAACAATTTTGCTAACCTTTACACCCGCTTCAGGATATACCTCATATTTTGTGACTGCCGGACCAACATGGACTTTGGTAACTCTTGCTTTTACTCCAAAACTATTAAACGTCCTCTCCAATTTTCGGACTGTAGCCTGGATATATGATTTCTCATGCTGCTGTGAACTTTGCGATGGTTCAGCAAGCAAACCTGGAGCTGGTAATTCATATTCATGGTTTTCCGCTTCCGTCATCGGCAATGGTGCATCATTGTTATCGATCACTTCGGAGTCGGTATTATCCTCATTTTCACCGGACGGCTCAGTCGACTTCTCAGGTTCGAATGAATACGCAACATCTGTGAAGTCCTGGATAACAGGTTCACCAGGATCATTGTCCGGCTCCGGATCAGGGACTGAAGCCACCTCATAGCCCTCTTCATCGTCAGTGATTTGTTTATTAAGACGTGACTCTCTCCACTTATTTCTAAGATTTTTAATAGATTCCGAAATTCGTTTAGTCCATTTTGAAAAGAAGTCTCCCAACGAAAACTCTGTTATAAAAATAAAGCCGATTATGATGGAAAAAACGGAAACTATCTTCGCACCAACTGAGGAAAATAAGAAATAGCAAAACGCGAATAGAATTGCTCCAATCATACCTCCACCGGTTTGTACAACACTGCCGCTGCCATCTACATAAGCAAAAAAGTTATCCCATGTAGCCTTTAAAATCGAAGTTTCCTCTGAAACTATCAGCAATCTTTCATATGTCTGGATATGTGTTAACAGTAAAACACCAACAAAAATGATATAAAACCCAATCAATTTTTTATGAAAAAAATAGGGGTAACGTCGTTTCACCATCAAAATGATCCCGGTAACAAGGAGGAATATCGAAGCTATAAAATACCAGATTCCCAGAAAGAAACGGAAAATATGTTCAAGACCACCCGGAATAGCTCCATCACTAATCGCACTTGCACCACTTCCGAAAATAGCCAAAAATATAAAAAGTAATCCCAATAATTCATATTTCACTTGCTTTTTAAGTTGATTTTTCTTTTTTCTTCTCTTTTTCTTTGCCAAAACTATCACCTCAATTAAAATAGGCAATTATTTATGATATTGAACAGTAAACCCTTGCCATTTTTGGCAAGGGTCGACGTTGCAGTGCTAATCAACTCTATTATAGCACAGATTATGCTAATAGCTTAAGAATTACCGTAAAATAGTTCCAGGGTTGTAGTCACTATTTAAAAAATCCTGTGGATCGGTGGATAATAATTGAAGCAGTTGGTATTTCCCATCCTCTGTTTCCTCGACAAACATGTCCTTTCCCTGATAAGTAACACAATGACGATTGGTGAAATCCTTATCGGAACCAGGAAAAATATCCGTTTCTGAGAGTGGTGTATATAAAATCATTGAATCACCTGATCTTCCGGCCCTTTGTTAGCCTTAATTAATTCATTTACTTTTTCCATTGCTTCTTTCACACCGCCGACTCCATCAATTAAACCATATTTAACTGCATCATCGCCGATAACGTTGGTTCCAATATCACGAGTAAGGTTACCTTTGGCAAACATGAGCTCTTTAAATTTTTCTTCTTTGACATTGGAATGATGGATTACAAAATCAATTACCCTTTCCTGCATTTTATCCAAATATTCAAAGGTCTGTGGTACACCAATAACAAGTCCGGTTAAACGTATCGGGTGAATGGTCATCGTAGCGGTGGGGGCTATATAGGAATAATCTGTTGCTACAGCGATAGGAACACCGATTGAATGACCCCCGCCTAAAACAATTGATACTGTTGGTTTTGAGATGGATGCAATCATTTCGGACAAAGCAAGACCAGCTTCCACGTCACCACCAACGGTATTTAAGAGGACAACCAGACCCTCTATCTTAGGGTTTTGTTCAATGGCTATTAATTGCGGCAGTAAATGCTCATATTTTGTTGTTTTATTCTGCGGCGGCAATTGCACATGTCCTTCAACTTGTCCGATGATGGACAAAACATGTATGTTGGAGTCGGGAGCTTGCGGTACATTTGATTGACCTAATTGCTGGATCTTTTGCACCAGCGAGGAAGCATTAGCCTGATCTCCCTGATTCTGACCATCTTTTTTTGACGGTTCTTTTTCCATGTATGGACACTCCTTCTCAATATAATAGTACGTATAAATATAGTATGGACGAAGAAGGAGTGCACCATGCAGAAAAAAGAAAAATATCGGCAGTTTCAGCCGATATTTCCTTACACCTCAATTAATTTTTTCAACGTTTGTTCTTCAGATTCTGTAAGTGGTATTAACGGCAAACGAACACTGCCAACATCAATACCTTTTATATTTAGTGCTGCTTTTACAGGTGTAGGTGAAGGTGCAGCAAATAGACCATTCATAACCGGTAATAATTTACGGTGTTTTGCTGCAGCATCTTTTACATTTCCCGCTTGATATGCATTAACCATATCCTGCATTGCATTGCCGACAATGTGTGATGCGACTGATACTACTCCATTTGCTCCAACCGAGAGCAGCGGCAATGTCATCCCATCATCACCACTATACAAACTGAAATCGTCGCTTGTTTTTTCGATGATCTCAGATACCTGATCCAAATCTCCGGTTGCTTCTTTCACAGAGACGATATTCTCCATCTTACTTAGCCGAATAATCGTGTCTGCATCCATTTTAACGACTGATCGGCCTGGAATATTATATAACATCACCGGAAGTTTTGTTTCACTCGCAATTGTTGAAAAGTGCTGAAAGAGCCCTTCCTGATTTGGCTTATTATAATATGGTGCAACAAGCATCACACCATCAACTCCACACGCTTCCGCTTCTTTTGTCAATGAAACGGAAGCGGCAGTATTATTGCTGCCGGTTCCAGCTATAACCGGAACTCGATTATTCACAGTCTTTACCGTGTGTTTGAAAAGAGCGATTTTTTCATCTGTTGTCAGTGTAGGGGATTCACCTGTTGTTCCGGCAATAACCAATCCTTCACTTCCATTTTCAAGCAAGTGCTCGATTAGTTTTGTTGTCTGGTCGAAGTCAATCTTACCACTTGAGTCGAATGGTGTTACCATTGCCGTAAGTATATTGCCAAAATGCATAATATTACACCTTTCTATATTGAAATAATTAATCAAACCAGCTCATTGGCATTGCTTAATTCAAAGACATCATGCAAGGCATTTACAGCTGTTCTTAAATCTTTTTCATGAATAAGCACCCAAATAGTTGTATGACTGTCAGCCGATTGCAAAATTTGTACACCGGCGTTCGTTAACGACTGCACGATCCTTGATGCTACCCCCGGAACACCTGTCATTCCAGCACCGACAGCCGATACTTTTGCACAGTTTTCTGTGATTTCGGGATGAAAACCTAACGTTTCCAGGATTTCTACAGCCTTTTGCGTGTGTGCTTCAGGAACTGTATAAATAACCCCTGTTGGAGAAATATTTATAAAGTCCACTGAAATCCCTGCTTCAGCCATTGCTTTAAAAACGTCGGATTGCAGCCTGTGTGTCTCCTCTTTCGTTTGAATTCTTATCTGCGTTATCGATGACATGTGTGCTATTCCGGTAATAAGCCGATCCGGAATATCCTTTCCTATTTCCTGTATTCTTGATGTTGTCACAAGCGTTCCTTCATCCTGCATATAGGTTGACCGTACGCGCATCGGTATCTTTGCCTGCATGGCAATCTCCACAGCACGGGGGTGGATTACCTTTGCCCCTTGATAGGCCAAATTACAAATTTCCGTATATGTTACAATATCCAGAGGTCTGGCACTGGACACTACACGCGGGTCGGCAGTCATTATCCCATTTACATCCGTAAAAATTTCAATACGGTCAGCCTGCAGTGCAGCACCGAGGGCAGCAGCTGTTGTGTCACTGCCGCCTCGGCCAATGGTAGTTATTTCACCTGCAGCAGTTTGACCTTGAAAACCTGCCACTACAATAACATCATTTTGTTTAAATTCATTTTCAATCCGATCTGTTTTTACCTCTTGTATTTTTGCCTGATTAAAATCATCGTTTGTAATAAAACCGGCTTGAGCACCTGTTAATGCTACAGCGTTTATGTGATGTTTCTTCAGTTCATTGGATAATACGACCGATGCAATTGTTTCACCACACGACATTAATAAATCAAGCTCACGATTGGAGTTGTAATTTCCGGGATATCCTATAAGGTCCAATAATGTGTCTGTTGCATATGGATCCGGTTTACGCCCTAATGCAGATACAACGACTACCAATTTGTAATCTTTCATTAATGCATCTTTTATATGCCGGATAACATGATTTCTATTTTCTTCTGTCTGAACTGAAGTACCACCAAATTTTTGAACTAATATCTGCATTTTGTCACCTCTAAGCTATTTGGATTACCCTTTCTGCAATTTGTATCGTATTCCAAGCAGCCCCTTTAACAAGGTTGTCGGATACAACCCATAAATGAAAGCCTTTGTCATTATCCAGATCTTTGCGTACACGTCCGACAAATACTTCTTCTTTATTTGTCGCAGTGAGTGGCGTTGGGTATGTTTGTGTCGCAATGTCGTCCTCCAAAATGACGCCATCCGCTTCCCTCAATACCTTCCATATATCCTCAACTGTTAATCCACTTTTCTTAACATCGACATAAACACTTTCTGCATGTGAGGTGAAAAAAGGTAATCTGACACAGGTTGCTGCCACCGGCAAATCCGGAGCATGCATGATTTTTTTGGTTTCATTGATCATCTTCATTTCTTCAAAGGTGTAGCCATTATCCCGAAATACGTCAATTTGCGGAAGTGCATTAAACGCGATTGGATAATGTTTTTCATCGCCTTTGACAGGCAATATTTCTGCTGTCATTTCCTCATTATTTACATACTGTTTTATTTGGTTTTCCAGCTCTTCATTTGCCTGGCTTCCAGCACCTGAAACAGCCTGGTACGTTGAAACGATAACACGCGACAGTCCGAAAGCTTTCTGGAGCGGTTTTAATGCTGCGACCATCTGAATGGTTGAGCAGTTTGGATTTGCGATAATACCTTTATGTGACTTAATGTCCTCTTCGTTTACCTCAGGCACCACTAACGGAACTTCTTCATCCATACGGTATGCGCTGGTATTATCCACAACGACCGCACCACGTTTTACCGCTTCCGGTGCAAGTTTTTTGGATACAGAACCACCGGCGGAAAAGAGAGCAATATCTACGCCGGAGAAACTTTCTGGTGTCGCTTCTTCCACTGTGATTTCTTTATTTTTAAATTTTACTTTCTTTCCTGCTGACCTTTTTGATGATAAAAGCTTTAATTCATTTATAGGTAAGTCCTTGATTTCAAGTATTTGAACGATTTTTTGTCCGACTGCACCAGTCGCACCAACAACAGCTATATTATATGCTTCTTTGTTTACCATTTTCATAACTCCCCATTAATTAGTAAGTACCTACTATTTTACCATACTATCCTATTCATAAGGAACAATTACAGGCTGAATTTGTTTATGCTCAAGTGCAGCTTCCACGGTATCAGGCAAATAATCCATTTTGGAGACTAATGAATTCGGCTTCTTATAAGGATTATCCTGACCATAAGGAATAAAATAAATAAGCTTACTGGCCATCAATCGCATTAGATTTACACCATTTAATCCAAGCGCATCGTTAGTGGAAATACCCAAAACAACTGGCTGCTGGTTTCTCATTGTTGCCTTCGCAGCCATTAATACTGGCGAATCGGTTAATGCATTTGCCAGTTTACTCATCGAATTCCCGGTCAGTGGCGCAATAACCATGCAATCTAACGGATACTCAGGGCCTAATGGCTCAGCCTCAGGCATCGTTGTAATCACCTGTTTTCCGGTAATTGATTCGATTTTTTTTACGTGATCTTCCGCTTTACCAAACTTTGTATCTGTTGTACGGACCGTATACGTCACAATTGGAACCACATCGGCTCCCGCTTCAACCAATAGTTCCAACTGAGGGAACACCTGGTCATACGTACAATGTGATCCGGTAAAACCAAAACCTATTCGCTTTCCTTCCAATGACATTATAAACGCTCCTCCCTGTTATTCAAAAATTGCTTAATAACATCCGCCATAATTTTACCGGATGTCTTAGGCGCAACGATTCCAGGCAAGCTTCTGGCCAAAGTGGCTTTGATGCCACGCTGCTGGGCATAATCGAAGTCTGTTCCGCCCGGCTTTGAGGCAAGGTCAATAATAAATGCATGTGGTGGAAGCTGTTGAATCGATTTTTTTGTTACCACTTGTGCTGGTATCGTATTAATCAGTAAATCACATTCGTCTGTATGCTCATGTAATTTATCCAGTGGAATTGCTGTAAGCCCCATTTCAGTAATTCTTGCCAAATCCATAATACTTCTTGCACAAACAGAAACCTTCGCACCAAGCGCTGAGAACTTATTGGCGACTGTGTTTCCAACCCTTCCAAATCCGACGACAATCACCCGAGACGAATGAATTGTATAGTCAGTATGTTCAATTGCCATCATAATTGTTCCTTCTGCGGTAGGAATGGAATTGTAAATAGCAACATCATCCCGGTTAAATAATGGAATTAGGGAAATATTGTGCTTATCTGTAACTGAAGATAAATAATCGTTGGTTATACCGGTAAATACAATAGCGGAATCTTTTAACCGTTCAAACCATTGATCCGTTAACCGGAATTTTTGGTCGGAAAATACCGTTTCAACGTCACCTTCGCTATTGGTTCCAGTAATTGGCAAAATTACTGCATCCAATTTTTCCGGCTCCAATTCATGAAAATCCATTTGTTTTAATCCAGTAAATCCTTGCTCCAGGTTATCAAATCCAACCAGATAAATGGATGTATCAGCTAACGTTTGCAACTGTCGTATCAATTCCAGGTAACGCGCATCCCCACCTATTACAGCGACTAGTTGATTCATTATTGAAAAA
The DNA here is from genome assembly GCF_902806455.1 of Virgibacillus doumboii. GTDB lineage: Bacteria > Bacillota > Bacilli > Bacillales > Amphibacillaceae > Lentibacillus > Lentibacillus doumboii. Next base: position 1,906,630 of record NZ_CADCWQ010000001.1, read on the forward strand.
CCCCTCCAGACATACTTTCACTAAAATTATTCTATACAGTTTATGTGTTTTTCGTTAGTTAGTGATTAGATGGGGATTTAAAACATAAAAAAAGACCAGCATCTTTAAAAATGATACTGGCCTCAACCTAATCGTTATAATCCTAATCCATTTCGATCATAATCATATCCTCACCGATTTTCCTTATGGAGCTCCACCTGATTTTTGTTTCAGCACCCTCTTTTTTCAACCCGAACCACTTGTAATTTGGAATAACAAATGATTGAATCTGTCCAGTATTTTCATCGATTTCCAGATCAGTTTGACCCAGTATGCCCAACCGTGTTCCATGGTTGACATTAACAATTTCCTTACCGCTTATATCCTTATAACGCACAGAATCGCCTCCATGAAAATCCAGCTATTAGCATATATATGCCAACAGATCAAATCTATGATCAGGAAGTAATCTCAGGGGCAATCAAAGCACTGGATGGCGATTGCTCAAAAAGTGCCTCAATAACATGCTGTATCTTCTCATGGTTCACCGCATCGATCTCCTGTACCATTTCATCCAACGTCCGGTGGCGCTTCAACAGTAATTCGTTTCTTCCATTTCGGCTCATACGACTGCTCGTGCTCTCTAGACTCAGCATGAGATTCCCTTTTAACTGTTCTTTACTGTTTTTGAGTTCCTTGTCAGTTAACCCTTTGCTGATCAGCTCATCCACTGTCTGGTTAATCGTATCCTGCAATAATGGAAGCTGTTCTTTTCCGGTACCGGCATAGATTGTAAGCAACCCACTATCCAAAAATGACGAATGGTACGAAAATACAGCGTAGGCTAAGCCCTGCTTTTCCCTGACCTCCTGGAAGAGTCTTGAACTCATACTTCCTCCAAGAACATTATTCATTATTGTTAAACTGTACGTATATTCATCGCCTACCGGAAGACCATTGTATCCCAAACATAGATGCGCCTGTTCGGTATCTTTATTTCTTTCGATATTTTTTGCCAAAAATACTGGTTTTTTAATATCTGTCTCTTCAGGTTTTGATTCAAAGTTGCCAAAATAACCTTCAACAGTACGGATAAAAGAATCGTCCACATTACCGGCTACAGAGACAACTACATTTTCCGGTGTGTAACGGTCCTTTATATAATTTCTTAGTGTATCAGGTTTAAACGATTTCAGATGTTCTTCGGTACCTAAAATCGGATAACCCAGTGGATGTTCCCCGTATGAAGCCCGTGCCAGAATATCATGTACGATATCATCCGGAGTATCTTCATACATTTTGATTTCTTCCAGAACAACTTTTTTCTCGCGTTCCATTTCTTCCTCATCAAACGAAGAATTAAAAAACATATCTGCCAATATTTCCAGTGCATATTCTTTATGTGTGTCGATTACTTTCGCATAAAAACATGTGTATTCTTTTGATGTAAACGCATTAACCTGTCCGCCTATTGCATCAAATGCTTCGGCAATATCCTGAGGTGACCGTGTTTTGGTTCCTTTAAAAAACATATGCTCAAGAAAATGGGAAATCCCATTATTCTGTTCTGATTCATTTCTTGAACCGGTTAATACCCAGATACCGATCGTAACAGAACGTACTGATGGTATATTTTCTGATACAATTCGAAGTCCATTTTCGGTCGTATGTTTTTCTATCAATGTTTATCCTCCTATGATTGCAACCAATTAAAAGCTATCTTTCTTCACTCATTAACGAAGCAATGGTTCCAATTTTATAACCTTGTTCCTTTATATTTACAATCAACGAATCAAGCCCTTGAACGATTGAAGATGTTGGGTGCATCAATACGGTTGCACCAGGGTGAATGTTGCTGACTACTCGGTTCATCATAACAGATACTGACGGATTCTTCCAATCAATCGTATCCACACTCCACAGTATCGTTTCCAAGTTCAAGTCATCTGCCGTTTTAACAACCTGATCATTAAAACTGCCACTCGGAGGAGCAAACCATTTTGGTCTTTTGTCAATAATAGCTTCAAGAATTTCATTTGTCTGGTTAATTTGTTCCCTGATTTCCTTTCCGGACAAACGGCCCATATCAGGATGGTTATATGCGTGATTGCCTATAACATGTCCCTGCTCATCAATCATTTTTACATAATCAGCATTTTCCTTTGCCCATTTTCCTTCTATGAAAAAAGTTGCTTTAACATTATGCTCTTTTAATATGTTTAATATGGAAGGGATGTACTCTGTACCCCAGGATACATTGATTATAAGTGCGACCATATCTTTATCGGGATGTCCACGATAAATAGGTGCAGGAGGTAATTCGTTTAGCGAAATTTCCGGCGGAACCTGCTCATATACAAGTAACGTTTCATCAAACGTATCTCCTTTTTTCATTTGTTCATATGATTTTTCCACATCAACTTTTATCCCGTTCAGACCAGGCATTTTCTTCCATACCTTATCAATAACTGCATTTTGAGGAGGCTTCTCATAGTTTGATTTTTTCTTCTGTATCTTTTGATATAACGAATCTTTAGTCATGGTTACATCATTTACGGCATATGAAAATGTTTCTGCTTCATTTATTTTAAATGGATTATACTCATCACCAAAAGCCACTGCAACAATAATAACAAATACACAGAAGTGAACTACTGAACGATAACGGGACATAACCACATTCCCCCCCTCTCATTCATTAATATGAACGGGAAGGACAAGATATGAAAAAATAAACGCAGTGATTTACCTGAAGGCTCTTATCGTGATTTATGTTACTTTATTACTTCGTGTAGATTTAAGTTGTGTGCAACAACACCGCTGCGGAAATACACTTCGCTTTCCGGGGGGCGGCTGCTGAGCCCACTCCGTGCTAACTCACTCCGGGTCTCACCTATGCCTTTCCTCCCCCAGGAGTCTCAGCGTATTTCCTCCGCTCAATCTTGCTCACTTTATCAAGGTAAATCAATATTTTATTAGTAAAGAGAAAAAATCAAAACCTTTAAACCAGCAACTGGAATATGCGAGACTCCTGTGGGAAGTACAAGTTAGGCGAGACCCCGCAGGCGAGGTACGAGCTGAGGAGGGCTCGGCACAAGACCTTAGGAAGGCGAATAAATTCCAGCTGCGTCTTCAGTGAGCTACAATAAATGACCTAACCAATCTTTTTCGCAGTTTATAGAAAATGCTTAACAACGGGCGTGAAATCGTGCAGTAACCAAAAAAACCCAAACATGCATACCTGCTAATTCCCTCCTTCTACTAATATAATCGGATAACAGGAGCAAAAAGTGGCATGAATTTTATAAAAAATATGCCACCTTTTTAAATTCACGTTCGATTATATAAGTGAGAAGGATAAGAAATATATACCGAAACAGCTATAATAACTATATGATGCAACAATTGACACACCTTCCTAAACTGCTAAGCGAGAAATTCCACCGATAATCCGCGTGCTGTAAAACAGTGCTGCATCATTAACAAACAGCAACATAACGAGCCCAAGTATATTTTGGGTTTTGGTTTAATTAACAAATCATTATGTATGAGCAACAATAAAGTAAAAAAGAAACTGGAGTTCCAGCTTCTTGATTGGTTGTTGCTTTATTAAGTTCTCGATTTTTCACTTTTTTCTTTTTCCTCTTTTAGTACTGCTTTTCTGGAAAGATTTACGCGGCCCTGGCGATCAATTTCTTTTACCTTAACCATGATTTGATCACCAATGGAAACAACATCTTCCACTTTATTGGTTCGCTCTTCAGCCAACTCGGATATGTGGACCAATCCATCTTTTCCTTTAAATAATTCAACAAATGCACCGAATTTTTCAATTCGTTTTACTGTACCAAGGTACATTTGTCCAACTTCTACTTCACGCACGAGATCCTCTATAATCTGCTTGGCTTTATCATTCATTGATGCATCAGTGGATGAAATAAATACACTTCCATCCTGCTCAATATCAATTTTTACACCGGTTTCATCAATAATTTGATTTATTTGTTTACCGCTTGGTCCAATAACATCACGTATCTTATCCGGATTGATACTCATTGTCAGGATTTTTGGTGCGTATTCGGATAGTTCCGCTTTTGGCTCTTTAATTGTTGCCAGCATCGAATCCAGAATCTGCATCCGTCCTTTTTTAGCTTGTGTTAATGCTTCTTCCAATATTTCTTTTGATAGACCTTCGATTTTTATATCCATTTGTAATGCGGTAACGCCTTTTTCAGTTCCGGCTACTTTAAAGTCCATATCGCCAAGTGCATCTTCCATACCTTGTATGTCTGTCAGTATAGTGTAGTCATCGCCTGACTTGACAAGTCCCATCGCAATACCTGCTACAGGGGCTTTAATAGGAATACCTGCATCCATCATTGCCAAAGTACTTGCACAAATACTTGCCTGTGACGTTGAACCATTTGATTCCAACACTTCAGATACAAGCCTTATCGTATAAGGAAAATCTTTTTCTGATGGAACTACTTTTTCCAAAGCACGTTCACCCAATGCACCATGTCCAATTTCACGACGTCCAGGTCCTCTGATTGGTCCAGTTTCACCTACGCTATATTGCGGGAAGTTGTAATGATGCATAAACCGTTTGGATTCTTCGAGGTCAAGTCCATCCAGAATTTGGACATCACCTAACGCACCCAGTGTACAAACACTTAATGCCTGGGTTTGTCCACGTGTAAACAAGCCTGAACCATGCGTTCTCGGAAGGACTCCTATTCTGTTGGACAATTGACGAATTTCATCAACTTTACGACCATCAGGGCGAACTTTCTCCTTTGTGATTAAACGGCGTACTTCTTCTTTTACCATTTTATCAAGTGTCGATTTTACACTTTTGATAATACCTTCGTCTTCCTCTTCATATTGCGCCAATACATCATCTTTCACATTACTTATTGCTTCTTCCCTTGCATGTTTTTCTTCTACCCGGATTGCTTCCAGTAATTTTTCACGGGCTTCAGATTCCACTTTTGCAGCTATGTCAGGATCCGCTTCAAGTAATTTAACATCTGCTTTTTCCACACCAACAGCCTCTAAAATTTCTTCCTGAAATTCAACAAGACGAATAATTTCCTTATGTCCAAACATAATAGCCTCGAGCATAACATCTTCAGGAACTTCCTGTGCTCCTGCTTCGACCATGTTTATAGCTTCTTTTGTCCCAGCCACTGTCAGTTCAATATCACTTTTCTGCTGTTGTTCAATCGTTGGATTAATTACAAACTCGCCTTCAATCCGTCCAACATCAACACCGGCAATTGGCTCGGAAAATGGAATATCGGAAATAGTAAGTGCAATCGAAGAACCTATCATCGCAGCAATTTCCGAAGAACAGTCTTGATCAACACTCATAACGGTACTGATGACTTGCACCTCATTTCTGTAGCCGTCAGGGAAAAGCGGTCTTATCGGTCGGTCAATTAAACGCGAAGTCAACGTAGCCTTCTCACTTGGACGGCCCTCCCGTTTAATGAAACCTCCAGGTATTTTCCCTACTGCGTATAATCGTTCTTCGTAATTTACAGTTAACGGGAAAAACGGTAAATCTTTTGGTTCATTGGATGCAGTAGCTACAGACAATACGGATGTATCCCCGTAGCGAATCATACATGCTCCATTCGCTTGTTTTGCAAGTTCTCCTGTCTCAACGATAAATTTTTTACCGGCAATTTCCGTGGAGAACTCTCGTTTTCCTTCTGTCATTAGTTATAGTACTCCTTTCAAAAAACATTCTACCTCTCATTTTATAGTTAATAGACGTAAATGTAAATTTTATGTATTAGTAAAGTATAAAAAAAGCAGGATTACTCCTGCTTTTTTCAAAAGATTTATCGGCGTAGGCCAAGTTTTTTAATTAGTTCACGGTAGCGTGTAACATCTTTATTACGTAAATAATTAAGCAAATTACGACGTTTACCAACCATTTTCAAAAGGCCACGACGTGAATGGTGGTCTTTTTTATGAACACGCAAATGTTCGTTTAATGCTGTGATTTCTTCAGTAAGTACAGCGATCTGTACTTCTGGAGAACCAGTATCATTATCATGGACCTTGTATTCACTGATGATTTCATTCTTACGATCTTTTGTGATTGCCATCTGGCTCACCTCCAATAATATATTAATAGCCCCTATCCCCTAGCAAACGTCGGAGATTCGATTTGCCAAGCGAAGGTTTTACGTTTTTTAGCATACATCTTTTACACTCAAAATGCAAGTGATAATTTAATTGTAGAAGTAATTTCGAATGCGTTTTTCATCATCCGCTATTTGATCAATAAGTTCTTCTGCACTATTAAATTTGACCTCATCCCGAATATACCGGTGCCATTCAACCTGCAGCTCTTCACCGTACAAATCATTGTTATAGTCAAAAATATTAACCTCTGCAGACAGATTATTTCTTTCAGGTGTAAATGTCGGATTATATCCCAAACTGGCCATCCCTTCATAGACTTCATTCTTATACAGTACTTTAACTGCATAAATCCCTGGCTTTGGAAGCAATGCATCGGGGTTTACCTCGATATTCGCAGTAGGGTAACCAATTTTTCGGCCGCGTTTATCACCTTCAACAACAATGCCATGAACGGTAAGGGCTCTTCCTAAAAATTGATTAGCTTGCTCAACTTTACCGTTTTGAAGAAATTCCCTTATTTTTGTAGAGCTTATTTTCACATCATCCATTTCCACTTTTCCGATTGTTGTATACTCAAATGACCCTCTGGCATGGTCTTTAATGACTTCCATATTACCTTTTCCTTTGTGGCCATACGAAAAATCAAATCCAGCAACCAAATGTTTGATTTTCAAACCGATAATAAAATGATCGATAAATTGCTGCGGCTCTAGTGACGATAGTTCCTTATTAAATGTGATAATGTAAAGCCGATCAACATCAAGTTTCTGCAAAATCTCCTGCTTCTGACGTAATGGTGTAATATACTTTACGTGTTGTGTATCCTTTTTTAATACAACGGATGGGTGTGGATGGAAAGTAATAACGGCGCTTTCCATATTATCTTCCTTTGCCTTTGATACAGCTGTTTTAATAACCTTCTGATGTCCTTTATGAATACCATCAAAGAAGCCGATAGCTGCAACAGTTTCAGGGAGGTCATCCAATAGCAATGAATGAGGATATGTCAGTTCAATTGTTCGCAATGTTCTTCACCTACACTTTTTACTCATTAAATACACGAACTGGTTTTATTAGATCAGGTTTTTCAGGATGTATTTGATAAATTGCCAACACTCGGTTTTGAACCATAATCGCGAAAGGTTCATTTTCCGGAACGCTTTCAGGCTTTGACAGCTTTTGACCGTTTAGCACCCGCATTCTGGTATTTTCATCAACATAAAGATGCTCCAGGTGACTCAGACCGCATGCAATAGGAAGCAGCAGCTGATCATGGCTGTTTGATTCAAGTGCCTCTTCTATGTCACTGAATGTTACCGTGTCTTTCTGCTTAATTGTTCCTGTTTCGATTCGTTTTAATTCTGACATATGTGCGGGATACCCGAAGCTTCTACCGATATCCACACACAACGTTCGAATATATGTACCTTTTGAACAGACAACTCTCACAGAAATACTACCATTTCGATTCGAATACCCTGTTAGTTCAAGCTGGTAAATTTCCACCTGTCTTTCCGGTCGTTTCACATACTCATTTACCCGTGCATATTCATATAATCTTCTGCCGTTTACTTTAACTGCAGAATACATGGGCGGAATTTGTATTATCTTCCCTCTGAATAATTGTAACACGTTTTCAATAGACTGTTGAGATGGAAAATTTGCTACCTTTTGCTCTTGGATTATGGCTCCATAACTATCTTCCGTTTCTGTTGCAATTCCAAGCTTTAGTTCTGCTATGTAAGTCTTTTTGGTGTCCGTTAAAAAAGGTACTATTTTAGTTGCTTGTCCAACACAAACAGGTAACACCCCTTCTACTTCAGGGTCCAGTGTTCCGGTATGCCCCACCTTTTTAACATGAAATAATTTCCTTATTTTCATTACACAATCGTGTGATGTCATACCTTGTGGTTTCCATAAAGGTAATATACCATTCATTTAACCAGCTCCCGGTTTATTGGATATAAATTGAAAAATCTGACCCGCTCATTAAACGTGCGAGTCAGATTTTCAGCTCTCATTTGTTATTTAAATCGCGAAGAATTGTTTCAATACGGTTTCCATGTTCCAGAGCTTCATCAAATTCGAACGTAATTTCAGGTGTTTTGCGTAGCCGGATGCGTTTTCCGATTTCAGAACGGATAAATCCTTTTGCTTTGGCCAGACCAATTAACGTATCATGTTTTTCCTCTTCATCACCGAGTACGGAAATGAATACTTTAGCCTGCTGCAAATCACCGGTTACTTCTACATCTGTAACTGTTACGAACCCGACACGTGGATCTTTAATTTTTTGACTTAAGAGTTCACCCAATTCTTTTTTCATTTGCTCTGCTACGCGATTTGAACGAATGTCACCCATTTTGATCACCTCTATACAATGACGATCTTCTGTTTCCTGACTAAATTTCTTCAACATTGGTAATTGTGCGTTCAAGTTCATCGAAAGTGTCAATTATCCGCATAACTTCCTGAATTACCTGCTCAGCATGTATTTTTTCGTTGGAAACCGTTACGATTCCAAGTTTTGTCCGCTGCCACAGTTCATGATAATCCAGCTCGGTAACTGCAACGTTCAATTCTTTCCGTAATTTTGCCATTAGCCGCTTAATTACGGAACGTTTTTGCTTAAGTGAATGACCCTCATAAAGCATGCATTCTACTTCAGCATATACAATCATGTCCGCTCAATTTCCTCCATTACAAACGCTTCGATGATGTCACCTTCTTTAATGTCATTAAAGTTCTTAATCGTTATACCACATTCATAGTTTTGCGCAACTTCTTTAACATCATCCTTGTAACGTTTAAGTGTATCGATTTCTCCTTCAAATTGAACGACCCCGTCACGAATTACTCTTACACCTGAATTCCGCGTGACTTTACCATCAGTTACATAACTGCCGGCGATTGTACCGATTTTAGAAACCTTGAACGTTTCACGCACTTCCACTTGCCCAATTACTTTCTCTTCAAACTCCGGATCAAGCATACCCTTCATCGCGGCTTCGATTTCTTCAATAACCTTATAAATAACTCGATGCAGACGAACGTCCACTTTTTCAGATTCTGCAGCCTTTTTTGCATTCGCATCGGGACGTACATTAAATCCGACTACAATTGCATTAGATGCTGATGCCAGAATAATATCTGATTCCGTAATAGCGCCTACACCAGTATGGATGATTTTAATTTTAACACCTTCAACATCAATTTTTCGAAGTGAAGATGCCATTGCTTCAGCCGATCCCTGGACATCTGCTTTAATAATTATATTAATTTCCTTCATTTCACCTTGTTTAATTTGTTCAAATAAATCATCCAGGCTGACTTTTGTCTGCTCGGTACGATTTTCCTGAATGTGTTTTTGCTGGCGTGCCTCACCAATTTGACGTGACTTTTTCTCATCGGAAAATACTAGGAATTGGTCGCCGGCTTGCGGCACATCGTTCAAACCGGTTATTTCTACGGGTGTTGATGGGCCAGCTTCTTTCACACGTTCTCCGATGTCACTGACCATTGCACGAACACGGCCAAATGTGTTACCAACTACAAGCGAGTCTCCCACATGAAGTGTACCGTTTTGCACTAATAAAGTAGCTACAGAGCCCCTTCCTTTATCAAGCTGGGCATCGATCACCGTACCAAAAGCATTATTGTTAGGGTTTGCTTTTAATTCTTCTACTTCCGATACAAGTAGAAGCATTTCCAGTAAGTCATCAAGACCTTCATGCTTAACAGCTGACATGTTAACGAAAATTGTACTGCCTCCCCAGTCTTCAGGAATCAGTTCATATTCCGTTAATTCCTGCATCACACGGTCAGGATTAGCGCCTTCTTTATCCATTTTATTTACTGCTACAATAATTGGCACTTCTGCAGCTTTAGCGTGATTGATTGCCTCCACTGTCTGCGGCATTACCCCATCATCTGCAGCAACTACCAGAACAGCAATGTCGGTAACTTGTGCACCACGTGAACGCATACTTGTGAATGCTGCGTGTCCTGGAGTATCGAGAAATGTTACTTTCTTTCCTTCATTTTCGACTTGATACGCACCAATATGCTGTGTGATACCGCCTGCTTCGCCTTCTGTCACTTTTGTATGACGAATTGCATCCAATAACGTTGTTTTACCATGGTCAACGTGCCCCATAATCGTAACAACTGCTGGTCGTTCAATTAAGTCAGCTTCTTTATCTTCTTCTAAATATTTGTCAAAGTCGGTATCCTCTAAGATAATTTCTTTTTCTACCTCAACATCATACTCTGCACAAATTAATTCTACAGCATCATCATCAAGATCCTGGTTCTTGGTTGCCATTACACCAAGGAACATTAACTTTTTGATAATTTCGGATGCATCTTTATTCAGCTTGCCTGCCAAATCACTTACCGTTAATGTCTCGCTGTACGTAATGTGTTTTGGTGTTTCCTTGACAGCAGGTTTTTGATGTTGCGGAGCTGAATTATTATGCTTTCCTTTTTTACCGTGCTGCTGCTTTTTATTACGGTTTTGTTGTTGTCCCTTTTTTTGTTGTCCCTGTGATTTAGGATGATTACCCGATTTTCCTTTACTGCCATGATTGTTTCCTTTTTGATTATTTCCTTTTTGATTGCTTCCTTTTTTCGATTGATCATTCCCTTTATTGGATTGACCAGATCGATTATTGTTTTTATTTCCCTGTTTTTTATCCGGGTTCTTTTTAGCCGGTTTTTCCGGCTCATTGGAACCAAACTTTTCATCTAATTTTAAAATTGTTTCAATTGAAACCGTCGACATGTGATTGGATACCTCAATATTCAGGTCCTTTAAGTATTGAATTACCTCTTTACTTGTCGTATTGTTCTGTTTTGCATATTCATATATACGCATTTTACTCATAAATCCACCCCCGAAAATAATTACCCGAGTAACGACTTGATCTTATCAGCAAACCCTGCATCTAAAATAGCTACAGCTACTCTTTGGGATTTTCCAATAGCGTTAGATAGTGTTTCCCTGTCATCGACTATTGCATATGGTACTTCATAGGTTCTACACTTGTCTGTTATTTTTTTCCGTGTTTGGGGACCAACATCGTTTGCAAGCAGAACGAGTTTCGCTCTTTTTTGCTGAACGTCTTTAACAATCGTTTCTTCCCCTAACGAACACTTTCTGGCTCGGTATGCCAGCCCAATCATATTTAAATAATTATTCTTCATTTTTCTTTCCTTCAACTAAACTTCTGAGTTCATCAAAAACTGATGGCTCGACAGCCGTATCAAGTTGGCGGCTCAAAGCACCAGTCTTCTCGGCATTATCTATAACAGTTATGTCTTTCGATAAATACGCTCCACGCCCGTTTTTCTTGCCGGTTGGATCAACAAAGACTTCTCCTTCTTTGTTGCGGACAATCCTGATGAGTTCCTTTTTGGGCTTCATCTCTTTGGTTACGACACACTTTCTTTGAGGTATTTTTCGTTTTTGTGCCATGAACATCCTCCCCTATTCGAACAGGTCTTCCTCACCGTCAGAGTCATAATCAGAATCATCTTCTGTCAGCAAGCCTTCCTCTCTAGCCTCTGATTCACTCTTTATATCAATTTTCCATCCAGTCAGTTTAGCAGCCAGACGAGCATTTTGACCACGTTTGCCAATTGCCAGTGATAATTGATAGTCGGGTACAATGACCGTTGTTGCTTTTTCTTCTTCATCTACTAAAACTTCAACAACTTTAGATGGACTCAAAGCATTTGATACATAAACAACAGGGTCTTCAGACCACTCGACAACATCAATTTTTTCACCTTTTAGTTCATTGACAATAACTTGCACGCGCTGACCTTTTTGCCCGACACATGCTCCAACTGCATCGATCTCAGGATCTTCAGCATGAACAGAAATTTTGGAACGGTCACCAGCCTCACGTGCAACTGATTTAATTTCCACGATACCATCATAAATTTCCGGTACTTCCATTTCGAATAATCGTTTCAGGAGTCCTGGATGGGACCTTGAAATATATATCTGTGGTCCTTTGCTTGTATTTTCCACTTTTGTAACAAATACCTTCAAACGGTCATGTACATAGTATTCTTCTGTAGGCATTTGTTCTGGCTCTGCTAATTTAGCTTCAATTTTTCCAAGGTTCACATAAACAAAGCGTGGATCCTTACGTTGGATAATTCCTGTCATAACATCCTCTTCACGATCGGCATATTCCCCATAGATTACACCGCGTTCGGCTTCCCGGACACGCTGCGTAACTACCTGTTTAGCTGCCTGGGCTGCAATACGGCCAAAGTCTTTTGGAGTTACTTCTACTTCAATTACATCTTCAAGCTCATAGTTGGGGTCAATTTTTTTTGCTTCATCCAATGAAACCTCTTCCTGCACATCTTCAACCTCATCCACAACCGTTTTTCTTGAAAATACCCGCATTGTTCCAGATACTTCATCGATATCAACACGTACATTAGTAGCAGATTTAAAGTTTTTCTTGTAGGCAGAAATCAGTGCTGCCTCCAATGCCTCCAATAGTACGTCCTTATCAATTCCTTTTTCTTTCTCCAAATAATCAATCGCATCAAACAACTGACTGCTCACTTTTCGTTTCCCCCTTTATAACGTTACTGCTAATCTTGCCTTGGCTATTTTTTCATAAGGAATTTCCACTTGTTTTTTACGAGTTTTCACCTTGTATTCAATGGTTGCTGTGTTATTTGTGAACTCCATCAAATTTCCTTCGTATTCTTTTTCACCGTTAATCGGCTCATATAATTTCACATATACGTTATTATTAATATTTTCCTCAAAATCTTCTTTTGACTTAAGCGGCCGCTCAACGCCTGGTGAAGACACTTCCAAAAAATACGCATCCTTTATGGGGTCAGATTCATCCAGCTTTTCACTTAATTGCTCGGATACCGTCCCACATTCAGCTATATCAACGCCGCCTTCTTTATCAATATAAACACGAAGAAACCAATTTTTTCCCTCTTTTACATATTCAATATCAACCAATTCCAGATTTTTTTCCTGTAAAATGGGCTGTACCAATTCTTCCGCTGTTTTTACTACGTTAGAACTCAAAAGTTATCCTCCTTTATTCAGTTGTGTTTAAACCTTATTATGAACAATCACACTTCTTTTCATTTGTTCACTATCCATAATTAATACAAAACCCCTGCCGGAAGATGTGGCAAGGGGAGTCAAATGGCAAAATAGAAGTATGAAGAAGGAGTGGGTTTTTCCCACTCCTTTAACCGTTCGTATCAATACTTACCAATAAAAACTATATCACAATGAAACCTGCGATGCAACACATATAAGTATTTGATGGCTGATTGAAAGATTAAATCCACTTTAATACATTCCCTAATAGAATTATTTCTATTAGATACCGAAATTATACATGCAAGGATATTAATTTAATACCAGTTGCAATGTTCCTATCGTTTCAGCATTCAATTTCTATAAATACCTTCTCTTCCATTTAAAACAATGATAACTGATTTTTTTCAGCCATTCCTTCCAGACAACCATGATTATCAAGATATTCCAAAACCGTTTTGGAAATTTTACTGCGTTCACGCAGGTCTTCTTTTGAGAGAAATTCCCCGTCTTCACGGGCTTTTACGATGTTTATAGCAGCATTCGTACCCAACCCGTCCACGGCGTTAAACGGCGGGGTTAATGAATTTCCATCTACAATAAATTCGGATGCGGTAGATTTATACAAGTCAACTTTTTGGAATGAATACCCTCGTTCACACATTTCCAATGCTACTTCCAATACGGTTGAAAGGTTTTTCTCTTTAGGTGAGGCATCATTACCTTTAGCCATAATTCCTTCAATGCGTTGTCTTATTGCGTCTGCCCCTTTAATCATTGTGTCCAGTTCAAAATCACCTGCCCGAACTGAAAAATATGCTGCATAGAAATAAATAGGATAGTGGACTTTGAAATAAGCTATTCTGACTGCCATTAGAACATAAGCGGCAGCGTGTGCTTTCGGGAACATATATTTAATCTTTTTGCATGATTCAATATACCAATCCGGCACTCCATGCTTTTTCATTTCTTCAATCCAGTCATCCTGCAATCCTTTACCTTTACGGACGAACTCCATAATTTTAAACGCAAGTGACGCTTCCAGACCTTTGTGCAGCAGATAAACCATAATATCATCACGGCAGCCGATAACATCAGGCAGTTCACAAATACCATCATTAATTAATTCCTGAGCGTTACCCAGCCAAACATCTGTCCCGTGTGATAAACCTGAAATAATTACGAGTTCAGCAAACGTATCCGGTTTTGTATCTTCAAGCATTTGGCGAACGAATCTAGTGCCAAATTCCGGAACACCTAATGTACCTGTTTTACAGTTAATTTGATCAGATGTTACTCCAAGAGCTTCGGTTCCGGAGAATATTTTCATAACTTCCGGATCATCTGTCGGAATAGTTTTTGGATCAATTCCGCTTAAATCCTGGAGCATTCGAATTACTGTTGGATCATCATGTCCAAGAATATCCAGCTTCAGCAGATTGTCATGGATGGAATGAAAGTCAAAGTGTGTTGTCTTCCATTCACTCTTACGATCATCAGCTGGAAATTGAATTGGTGTAAAGTCGAATATCTCTTTATCTTCAGGTACAACTATGATCCCACCAGGATGCTGACCAGTAGTCCGTTTCACACCGGTACAGCCTTGCACAAGACGGTCAACCTCGGCATTCTTATAAACCAGCTGTTTATCTGAGGCATAACCTTTCACATAGCCATATGCAGTCTTCTCTGCAACCGTACCAATGGTTCCTGCACGATACACTTTTTCCTCACCGAACAACTCTTTCGTATAGTTGTGTGCCTGCGGCTGATAAGCACCGGAAAAGTTAAGGTCAATATCAGGAACCTTATCCCCCTTGAATCCCAGGAACGTCTCAAATGGAATATCCTGTCCATCTTTTGTGAGTGGTCTGCCGCAACCAGGACAGTCTTTATCCACGAGGTCAAACCCGCTTCCCACGGAACCATCAGTAATAAATTCATGATGATGACATTCCATGCATACATAATGTGGTGGTAAAGGATTCACTTCCGTTATCTCAGTCATCGTCGCAACCAAAGATGATCCGACAGATCCCCTCGACCCAACCAGATAACCGTCATCAAGCGATTTTTTAACCAGTTTATGCGAAATCAGGTATATGACGGAAAATCCGTTATCAATGATACTTTTCAACTCTTTCTCAAGACGATCCACCACAATTTGGGGTACAGGTTCTCCATAGATTTTCCCAGCCCGTGTGTAGCATAGATCCCGCATTTCCTGGTCTGCACCTTCAATGGTTGGTGTAAACAGGCCATCTTTAACCGGCGAGATTTCCTCTATTTCATCTGCTAATCTATTCGTATTGGTAACCGTGATTTCCTTTGCTTTCTCTTCACCCAAAAAGCTGAAGCAATCCAGCATTTCATTAGTTGTGCGAAACGGTGTGTCCGGTAATGTTTGCCGATTTAATGGATTACCAGCCTGTGAAGCAATTAATATTTGACGGTACAACTTATCATGTTCTTGGATATAGTGGGTATTCCCTGTAGCCATTACTGGTTTATTCATCCTATCGCCTAAATCTATCAACTTGGATAAGATATCCAGAATTTGCGCTTCATTCTGAACAAGATCCTTTTCAATCAAATGTACGTAATTGGCTGGCGGTTGAACCTCAATATAATCATAAAACCCCGCAACCTTTTCCGCTTCATCAGCAGATTTTTGCATCATCGTTTCAAAGACTTCACCCTTATCACATGCAGAACCTACTAAAATACCTTTACGCATTTTTTGCAGGAGTGACCGAGGAACTCGTGGAACGCGATAGAAATAGTCGATATGTGCATGTGAAACAAGTTTATACAGGTTTTTCAACCCTTCTTCTGTTTTTGCAAGTAACGTACAATGGAAAGGTCGTGAACGCTGATATGCATTGCCCTCTCCCATATGATTGTTTAACTGGTTATGGTTGGTTATTTCTTTTTTCAATAAGTCCTGTACTAATTTCCAGGTCAGATATCCTGTTGCTTCTGCATCGTATATGGCACGGTGATGCTGCGTTAATTCGATATCCAATTTCTTACACATTGTATTTAGTCTATGATTCTTAAGTTCAGGAAATAAAAATCTTGAAAGTTCTAGTGTATCAATTACAGGACTCGTTACTTTGTCATAATCCATTCGTTGAAATCCCTGATTTAAAAAACCAATATCAAAACTTGCATTATGCGCAACGAGAATATCGTCACCCATCCATTCATGAAAATCCTTTAACACATCTTCAATTTCCGGAGCATCCTTTACCATATCATCAGTTATTCCTGTTAAATCCGTAGTCGTTTGAGATAACGGATGATGAGGATTGGCAAAGGATTCGAACCGATCAATTATCTCACCCTGATGAACTTTGACACCCGCGAGTTCGATGATAGTGTCATACACTGCGGACAGGCCAGTTGTTTCCACGTCAAAAACAATATATGTGCCATTTTCCAAATCAACATCTTTTTCATTATAGGCAATTGGTACACCATCATCGACAAGGTTAGCCTCAACTCCATAAAGAACCTTGATACCATGTTTTTGACCTGCTCCATGAGCTTCTGGAAAACCTTGAACCCCAGCATGATCAGTAATGGCAACTGCCCTGTGTCCCCATTTTGCAGCCTGCTGTATAAGTGCTGATGGAGAAACGACAGCATCCATCTGGCTCATTGTTGTATGTGCGTGCAGTTCAACGCGTTTGCTGTCTTCAGGTGCCATATCCTTACGGGTTTCAACCTTAACTTCGTGTATATCGTTGGCCATCATAGCCAGTTCATTTGTATACATATCTGTTTGAATGCTTCCTCTTGCTTTAATCCACATTCCTTCTTTTAATTGTTCGAATTTATCCGCATCTTCATCGCCTTTTGAAAACATCTTGATTTGCAGGGAATCGGTATAGTCGGTAGCTTTTGCAATCAAGAGACTCCTGCCTGAACGCAACTTTCGGATTTCTGAAGCAAATACATAGCCCTGTACAGTTACACGGCGCTCTTCATCCTGGATATCCTCCATTTGCATTGGTTCGTCTTGGATTTTAAGCCCAAGCATCAATGGTTTATTATGTTCGTTTTTCAGTTTTTCCTGATCACGTTTTTCTTTCTCCTGTACCGTCTTTAACACTAATTCCTGATCTTCCTGGGCTTTTTGTTCCCTGAATTTCTGAAGATCAGCCATTTCCGTTTTAATATCAATGTCAAGTGAAAAAGCAGGTGCGCCGATTTTTTTGCAGTACTCTCGAAAAGCACCTTCCAGACGTTTTTTAAGCGCATTTCCTTCTGCTTCATTCCTCGCGGTTAACATAATTTTATTATTTTCTACTCGTGGAACCTGACTATGTACTAAGTCTTTATAACCAGGTGATAAATCCGGGATTACCTGAAGGAAGTTTTTCCAGTAATCACAAACAGTTTGATCATCACAATCCTTTTCATCCGTATATAATGTCAGTTCAATTTGAGCGAATTGTTGAAAGGTTTCTCGCAATTTTGTGATTAATAAGGTGTACACTTCAATTGGCAGTACGCGTTTGATTTGAATATGAAAATGCCAGGTTTTAATTTGCTTATGTACTTCGAGTCGAATTAACTGACTTTCCCCAAAATATGAATTTATGTATTCCTCAGATATTTGCAACTGGTTCAATAACAAATTCATTTTCTCATTTTTCGAAATATCCATTGCAGTGTTCCTCCCAATTATTGTAAAAACAGTTATTAATGATGGAAACCCTTGTCATATATGCGGACAAGGGTTCTCAACGTTGATTTAATCTAAACGTAAAATTTACAAAGGCTACTTTCTAAAAGATTGTTGCTTTTCGCTTCACTATAAAGAATGAAACTCTCCTAACAATGTTCATAAAATACGAACCAAATACATTTTATAATGCTTCCTAACCACCGCAGCTGGTCTAAAAATCATGTTTTTAACCATCATGTAATTATTTTACCAAGATTTTTTGAGCAATACCCAGCGGAGGAAATACACGTAGACTCCTGGGGGAGGAAAGGCCTAGGTGAGACCTCTGAGTGCGTAAGCACGAGGAGGGCCGGGCAGCCGCCCCCGGAAAGCGAAGTGTATTTCCGCAGCGGTGTTATTACACTCAACTTTTTCAAAGTGTTTTGCAGTGTATATAATTACAATTGAAAACTGCAAAATGAACCTTTATAAAAGTAACCTCTGAATATCATTCCATGTTACAACTATCATCAACAGCATCAATAGGGCAAAGCCAATAAAGTGAACAATTCCTTCTTTTTGCGGATCTATCGGTTTTCCGCGAACTGCCTCAATACCAACAAACAATAATCGCCCACCGTCAAGAGCCGGTATTGGAACCAAGTTTACTATCCCCAGGTTAATACTTAATATTGCAGTCCACATCAGGAATGTCATGAATCCGGCTTCAACAAACTGGTCTGTTGCATCATATATACCAACAGGTCCTGCTATCATTTCAATAGAATATTGACCTGTAATTAACATCGCTAAATTGGTCAGAATTAATTTAGTTGTTTCATACGTTCGTTCTACGCCATATTCAAGTGTACCAGTTAATGATTTCTCAAAAGCATGCCGTACACCTACCTGTCCAAATGTAATGCCTTGTTGTTCTTGTTTTGCAGGAGTTACAGTAAGTGATTCTGTTTCACCATTACGCTCAACTGTGACGCTGAGTTCTTCCTCGGGATTGTTGCGAACAATATTAGTGAATTCCTCCCAGGTAGAGATTGAATTCCCGTCAATCTGAACAATCTCATCACCTGCCTGGATACCAGCTTTCTCTGCAGGACTGTCTGATTGAACACTTGAAATCAATGCACTTTCAACAGGTACACCCTGGATAAGCCCAACGATTATGAAAATAACAATTGCCAGCAAAAAGTTCATCATCGGACCAGCAAACAACTGCATTGCCCGTTTCCCCACACTTTTGGAAGCAAATTGCCGATCATATGGTGCAATTTGGGTTTCATTCTCGTCCATTACATAAAATGCCTTACGGTCGACTTCAAAAAGAAATTTCTGATCTTCTTCATCAATCTCGTAACCTTCAATTACCAAGTCTTGATCAAGATCGGCATGTTCCACCTCAATAATCCTTGCTTTGGGATGTTTGGATTTATTATTAACAATTATTTTATTTACCTTTCCTTCATCATTAAATTCCAGTCCAATGTGCTGTCCGGGTTTTAATTCAACTATTTCCGGGTCTTCTCCAGCCACCCGTACATATCCGCCAACCGGAAGCAGCCGGATTGTATAAACTGTTTCGTTTTTTGTGAAAGCAAAAATCTTTGGCCCAAAGCCAATAGCAAATTCCCGCGCCAGCATCCCGGCACGTTTTGCAAAGATTAAATGGCCGAGTTCATGAATAAAAACAAGCAGGCCAAACATAAAAATAAACGCTATAACTGTATTCAAAAGAAGCACCTTCCTTTAATCTGAGTAGGAATCCCTTCGACTTCTTGTTTACTTAATAATTTTACGCTTAATTAATTACTTCATTCAACTTATAAAAAATGAATAAAGTGCGTAAAGTGCAGTATTGGTAAAACAAACAGCAAACTATCCAACCTGTCCAGTATACCACCGTGTCCAGGCAGTAAATCACCTGAATCCTTTACACCGTAATGTCGTTTTAGTGCTGATTCGACCAAGTCTCCGATCTGTCCGAAAACAGATATTAAAACAGTGACACCGATAACGATAAGCATTGATTCTGCGACTGGCTGAATGATATGGAAGATAACAGCTACCAAACAGGCAAGAACAATTCCCCCAATTGCACCTTCAACTGTTTTATTAGGACTTATCTTTGGCCACAGTTTTCTTTTGCCAACCAATCTCCCGGCGAAATATGCACCAGTATCAGTTGCCCAAATAACAACCAGTACATAAAATATGTTGAATAAACCATCAAGATTACTGCCATCACGGGTTTCCAGCAGATAAAAGAAGCCCATGCCAACATAAATAGTTGATAACAGAATAAAACCTGCCTCATCAAAAGTAAATTTATTCTTAACCAGTACAGTATATGTTAACAGGAACAGAACAAATAACATAATTACTTCCGTTTTCGAAAAGAAAATTATGTCGGAAGGATCCTTATATAATATGATCCATAACAAGGCAACAGCAAGTATGGAAGGAACGGAGTACTTGCCAATCTTGCGCATCCTCAGTAATTCAATTAATCCTATTGTTGCCAGAGCATAAACAAATATTGTAAATGACAGTCCGCCAAATATTACAAATGGTATAAATATAATAAATGCTAAAACTGCTGTCTGAATCCGTTGCTTCATGTATATTTCAACACCTTAAATACCCCCATACCGTCTTTTGCGCTGCTGATAATCATAGAGGGCCTCTTTAAATATTTCCTCTGAAAAATCAGGCCAGAGTACATCCGTAAACCAGAGTTCGGAATAAGCGGCCTGCCATAATAAAAAGTTGCTTAAACGCTGCTCACCACTTGTCCGTATTAACAGATCAGGATCGGTTAAACCCTTGGTGTAAAGATACTCAGAGAATTTATTTTCATCAAGTGTTTCCAACGTCAGGTTGGAGTTGTCAATATCTGAGATAATTTCCTTAATAGCATTCATAATTTCAAATCTACTACCATAGTTTAAAGCAAAATTTAATAATAATCCATCATTATTCTTTGTTTTCTCTTTTGCATATTCAACTGCTTCTTTTGTATGATATGGCAGTGCATCAAAATCACCAAATGTTTCTATCCGAACATTTTTCTCGATAAGCTCAGGCAAATAAATATGTAGAAATTCCTTGGGCAGTTTCATTATGTACTCAACTTCCGGTTTCGGCCGTTTCCAGTTTTCTGTGGAAAAAGCATATAAGGTGAGGATTTTTACATCACAATTTCTCGCTGCTCTTACAATTTCTTTAACAACATTCATACCCTCTTTATGCCCCGCTATTCGTGGCAAACCACGTTTCTTTGCCCATCTCCCGTTGCCATCCATAATAATGGCAACGTGTTTTGGCGTATTATCAAAGTTATTTTGTTTATCTTTTTGTTTATTCTTAAAAAAAGGAAGTTTCATTGACATAATTTGTCCTCCGATATGGTTGATTATCCTTATACAATCCTTTTAAATATAATCAATCTGAAGGATAAGAAAAATCTAGATTACCACAGTTAAAAAATTATTATATGACCTTACTATCCTATTAGGATGAAACACCATTATATCACTATAATACACAAATTTTTATAATGATTTTATTAAAATATTAGAAAAACCGACCTTTTTCAACGCAGTATAAAGGATAGCATTTCTAATACTTCAAAGAAAACCATTTTCTTAATGGAAACAAAAGCCCTCTTAAACAAGAGGGCCAGAGCTTCTTATTTCACTTCAATTATACACTTAAACTTCCATAATTTCTTTTTCTTTTCCTTTTGCCAGCTGATCAATTTTGTTGATGTAAGTATCGGTTTCTTTTTGCACATCATCTTGAGCACTTCTTAAGTCATCTTCCGTTAAGTCACCACTTTTTTCATCTTTTTTCAACCGATCATTTGCATCACGTCGAATGTTTCTGACCTGTACTTTTGCCTCTTCGGAATACTTTCCTACAACTTTAACCAGTTCTTTGCGGCGTTCCTCTGTAAGAGCAGGAATATTAATGCGAATGACATTGCCATCACTTGATGGTGATAAACCCAAGTCAGCTTTTTGGATTGCTTTCTCAATATCCCCCACTGATGATTTATCAAATGGTGTAATCACCAGCAATCGTGCTTCCGGAGCAGACACATTTGATAATTGATTTAACGGTGTTGAAGCACCATAGTAATCAACATAAATACTGTCCAATAGAGATGGATTTGCACGTCCTGCTCTAACTGTTGCCAGGTTTTTGGAAAATGCCTGGGTAGCCTGCTCCATTTTACTGCGCATTTCCTTCAGTATACCATCTGACATGATTAATTCCCCCTTATTGTTGTTCCTATCGTTTCGCCCTGGATAACCCGTTTAATATTACCTTCTTCTGTAATCGAAAATACGATTAACTGAATATCATTATCCATACATAACGATGATGCCGTGGAATCCATAACACCCAGACCCTCATTCAGCATTTCCATATAGGATATTTCCGTATATTTTTCTGCTTCCTTATTGACTTTCGGGTCGTCGGAATATACGCCATCAACATTATTTTTAGCCATCAAAATAACTTCTGCTTCAATTTCTGCTGCGCGTAATGCTGCAGTAGTATCTGTTGAAAAATAAGGATTTCCAGTCCCGGCAGCAAAAATAACTACACGTTTCTTTTCCAGGTGACGGATAGCCTTTCTCCTTATGTAAGGTTCAGCAACTTGTCGCATTTCAATTGATGTCTGTACACGGGTTGGAATACCATTGTTCTCCAAACTGTCCTGAAGTGCCAGGGAATTCATAATGGTTGCAAGCATTCCCATGTAATCAGCTGTTGCACGATCCATTCCCATTTCACTTCCAACTTTTCCGCGCCAGATGTTTCCGCCGCCAACTACTATGGCTACTTCAACTCCCAGCTCTGCGACTTCCTTTACCTGCGCTGCAACAGATTGGATAACTTTTGGTTCGATTCCATATCCTTGCTCTCCGCTTAATGCTTCACCACTTAATTTTAACACAATTCTACGGTATCGAGCTGTTGTCATAATTACCTCCATAGAAATATTATATATAATGTTTTGTTAAGTATAAATAAAGTTCTGAACCATTACAATTATATTGTACTAGTGAAATAGGGAACAACATAGCTGTTCCCTATTCCAGTATTCATTATTTTTTCATTTGACTCATTACTTCATCGGCAAAGTTTTCCTCACGTTTTTCCATCCCTTCGCCAACTTCATAACGAGTAAATGATTTTACAGCAGCACCTTTAGCAGCTACATATTTTTTCACCTTTTGATCAGGGTCTTTAACAAAGTTTTGCTCCAGCAGACAAATTTCTTCAAAGTATTTGCCCAGACGACCTTCAACCATTTTTTCAACTATATGCTCAGGTTTACCTTCATTCAATGCCTGCGTCTTCAATACGTCACGTTCGCGGCTAACTTCTTCTTCAGCTACCTCGTCACGTGATACATAGCGCGGGTTAACCGCTGCAACGTGCATTGCTATATCTTTTGCAACCGATTCATCAGTAGTTCCTTCAATCAAAGAAAGCACACCAATGCTTCCGCCCATATGAAGATAAGCGCCAAATGCATCGTTATCTGTTTTATTTACAACTGTAAAACGGCGTAATGATATTTTTTCTCCAATTTTAGCAACAATGGAATTAATATAATTCTCAACCTTGTCGCCATCACCATGAAGATTTTGCTGAAGTGCCTCTTCAACTGTTTCAGGTTGTTGCTTCACCAGATGTTTACCAAGTTCAGCAAGTAATTGTTTAAATTGATCATTTTTTGTAACAAAATCTGTTTCACAGTTCACTTCCAACAGTACTGCTGAATTATTGTCCACTTCAATGTATGTTGAACCTTCTGCAGCGATACGGTCAGCCTTTTTCGCTGCTTTTGCCATACCTTTCTCACGCAGAAAATCAATTGCTTTTTCGATGTCTCCATCAGTTTCCTGAAGTGCCTTTTTACAATCCATCATACCGGCACCAGTTTTTTCACGAAGGTCTTTAACCATTTGTGCTGTAATTGCCATTACAAATCCTCCTTCAGACTTTTCAATATGTTAAATTTTCTTTAAAAAAGGTGATAAAAGGCTCTCATCCCCTTATCACCTGTCCTCCTGCGATACTACTCGTTATCAGATTCAGCGTTATCTGCGGCAACTGCCTCTTCTTCGGCCTGTACTTCTTCTGTTTCTTCACCTTGTTTTACTTCAAGGACAGCATCAGCCATTTTAGATGTTAAAAGTTTGACAGCACGAATTGCATCGTCATTTGCCGGGATAACATAGTCAATTTCGTCCGGGTCACAGTTTGTATCAACAATTCCGATAATTGGAATGTTTAATTTATGTGCCTCAGCGATTGCAATGCGCTCTTTTCGTGGATCAATTACGAACATAGCATCTGGAAGCTTGTTCATTTCTTTAATTCCACCTAAGAATTTAACTAAACGATCTTTTTCTTTCAGTAAATCAACTACTTCTTTTTTAGGAAGTACATCAAAGGTACCATCCTCTTCCATACGTTCAATATCTTTAAGGCGATTGATACGTTTACGGATTGTTTGGAAGTTAGTTAATGTTCCGCCCAGCCAACGCTGGTTTACATAGAACATGCCAGAACGTGTTGCTTCATCACGAACAGATTCCTGTGCTTGTTTTTTTGTACCTACAAAAAGAATGGAACCGCCATTTGCTGCGATATCCTTAACATAATTGTAAGCTTCATCAACCTTCTTAACTGTTTTTTGAAGGTCAATGATATAAATGCCGTTACGTTCCGTGAAAATATATTTCTTCATCTTCGGATTCCAACGGCGAGTCTGGTGACCGAAATGCACACCAGCTTCAAGCAGTTGCTTCATCGAAATTACTGACATAATAAATTCCTCCTAATGGTTTTTATCCTCCGCTCAGATCATTTTTGCATAAAGACCGCATCAAAGAAATTCGGCTGAGTTTCTGACCTCCGACATCTTACCTCTGACTTCTGCTGCGGCACCCAATATCCAAATTACTGAACGTGTGTTATTTAGCCTGCTTACTTTCGACAGATAAGCATAGCATTTACACCAAAAATAAATATATCACATCAATTATTCGCAATCAAGTTTTATTATTGTTTTTATTTCCCATTTTTATAATTAATTCCGCTTCGGTCTTTCCGCAATTTAACTTCCTGGCAATTTCATCAACTGTCAAACCTTTATCATGAAGGTGCATT
Organism: Virgibacillus doumboii; assembly: GCF_902806455.1. Lineage (GTDB taxonomy): Bacteria > Bacillota > Bacilli > Bacillales > Amphibacillaceae > Lentibacillus > Lentibacillus doumboii. The sequence continues at coordinate 1,931,748 of NZ_CADCWQ010000001.1, forward strand.
ATCTGTGCCTGTAAAGAAGCTTCGAAATCATCTGCATCCTCTGAGGCCTGAGGGGGTGTATATTCATGTTCCTCTTCTATATCCTGTCTAATATGATTGTTTACCGGTGCGACTTTAGGGGCTTGAGGGTTTTGTTTATCAATTTTCTCTTCTAAAAGTCGATTCTCTTCTTTAATTTCTTCTAAATACGTGTCCAGCAGCTCGATTATATCCTGGGCATTTCCTTTTTTGTACGATTGTACCTGCTTAAACAGTTGATAAATTGCTGTTAAGGCAACGATGTGCAGCAAAAAGCTGATTATTAATAGCATTGAATTCATAACATCCCTCTATCCACTAAAATCAATTCTTTTGCCCAGGTAGGGGTGCTCAATTGATTCTTCATTATTGTGATCACGCGCACCGCTTTGCTGATCTTCTGAACTAGGGTTATCGCGGTCCTCATCTTTAATTTTAACGTCATTGATGCTTTCAAACTCCTGTACGCGTTTACGTTTTTGTTCAGCTTCTTTCATTTGACTTTGCGCAAGCGACTCCTGGAAATGCTGATTTTGTTTCAGCATTTGTTCTTGAAGTTTTCCTGCATCTTGTGTTCTTGGAAGTGCCACCTGCATTTCTATTGATTTCCAGCTCAACAGAATCACTTCCTTAATGAGTATTTCGTTTGAAATTTTGTATTGCCAGAGCTGTGCAGTTGATATATAATGCGCAGTAACTTTAGATGAGTGTTAGACCACCGCTCCGGAAATACACTTCGCTTTCCGTGGGCGGCTGATGAGCCTCCTTGCTCCTTCGTCGCTGCGGAGTCTCATCTAGGCCTCTGCTCCCACAGGAGTCTCCGTGTATTTCCTCCGCTAGGTTCTACGTCTATGAACTATTGGTTGGAGTAGGAAACGGGATAAAACACACAGGAAAACACTTCACTAGTCCGGGTGAGCGGAGGGCGGTGACTCCTGCGGGAATAGCACGAGTCCGAAGACCCCGTAGAGTGACGAGCGAAACATCCACCGAATATGCTACGAGTTGCGAGGAGTGCTGCTTCTCTGAAAACACTCGCAACACGACGAGCACCCTTCTCGAGGAGGCTGAGGCCGTGCCCGCGGCTAAGAAGACACTGCGAAAAAAAAATTTTTGAGCAGATGTCGCCTTGGTACCCGGAGGTGTGAAAGCATCCGCCCGGAGCGATTCCGGACGGAGGGGCGAGAAGTCTTTATTTATATTCCAACAGTTACTGCGCATTTTATATCAACTATTCAATTGATTAATTCATGTACCAGTCATCTTAATCTAATATCAACCGTACAGCTTAAAAGAGCAAATTAGTTAATATTCCTGACAGTTACTTCATTATAATCCAACTTTATTTTAACGTATTGATGGTTCGTTTCAATCTTACGTTTATACTTGCCAAAGGCTATGAGCACATTTGGATAAAGATGTCCTCTTACTATTAATTGGGCATCCCGCTCACTGCCAAGGTAAGGATTTAGTTGTTTTAATGTATCCTCGATTTCCTGTAACTGCTTCATTGTTTTGTTGTATGAGTTTTTAATCCGTAACATTGTGACTTTTAATTTCGGGTCATCCTGGTTTGGCTCACCTTCCATTTTATCACTGATTGTTTTAAGTTTCGTCATAGTACTCAGCAATTCCTCTTTTTTTGCCAATATTATTTTCTCTTTCTCAGCTGTCGCTTTATTAAATCCAAGGATAATTTCCGTTTTGGTATTCAGTCGATTACCAGTATCTTTCGCTTCAATGCGTTCCCCTGCTGAAACGGAACCACCGATAATATTTCCTCGTTGGCAGAATACTTGATGTCTTGCGGTGATTTCACTATGTAAAACTGAATTTTCCACATTAATATCGTTGCCAGCGTATACTGTCCCCTGATTAATATATCCTATATGCACATTTTCCCCTGCTTTTATAAGACCTTTTTGCAGGCCGGACATACCTTCTGAAATATATACAGATCCGTCTGCAGCAATCGTTGCAGCTTCCACCATTCCGAAAATTCGAATGTCGCCTTTTGCTTTCACTGTATACCCGGTTGGTACATCACCATTAATCATAATAGATCCGACAAAATCAAGGTTGCCGTTTTTCATAGAAAGGTCCTCATTAACTTCGAATACATCGAATACTTGTATCATTCTGTCTGTAGCACTAAACTGTCCTTCTGCTTCAGCATAAAATGAAAGTTCTTCTTCATGAAAAACTACATTTTTGCCGGCTTTTATTTTACAAGGTTTTCCAGGGCGTGCTTGTACTGTTTTTCCAAAAACATTTATGCCGTCTTTTCCTTCGGTAGGCAGCTTTAATGCAGCAAGTAATTGTCCTTTTGTCACGGATGGTATACGCATTACATCACGAAAATTCCATTCAGGAGTTTTCCTGATTTCATTATCTTCAAAACTTATTTCATAATGAATATATCCATCAACACCATTCTCAGCAGGCTGACCTTCAGCAATTGTTAAAGGAAAATTAGAGTCATCCTTCGCTGAAATGAATGTCTCAATTGCATTATCATCAATTCCATAAATAATTTTATTATCTTGCAGAAACTGAATAATAGCCTCTTTATCTACTTCTAATTCAGTATGATTATATTCCTTTGCAACATCGATCATGGCAAACATGTTATCATTGGTTGTGGTTAAAACAATGTAATCCTGTATTTGACGCATGCTGATTCCCCTCTGTTTTTTCTCTATTCATAATTAGCCTGGACTTTACTGAGTATATTTCTCAATTTGAAAATAGCTTTTCGATGAATTTGGGATATACGGGATGTCGTCAATTCCAGAACTTGACCTATCTCTGTCAGTGTCAGCTCCTGATCATAAAATAAACTGATTACCATTTGTTCATTATCATTCAATAATTTTATACTGTTAATAAGTTCCTGCTTTATTTCCGATTGCAGCATGTGATCATCCGGCAAAACAGCAGATTCATCAGGTATTGTGTATCCAATACCTTCTTTGTGCTCTTTTCCGCTTTCCTTGGACTTTTTCTCTTCAATGGACAAAACATTTGCATAAAGTGAATCCCGGACAAGAGACTCCACTTCACTCACAGGAATCTCCATTTTTTTTGCAATTTCCTCTGCGGTCGGTTCGCGCTGAAAGGTTTGCTCAAGTTCCTGTGAAATGATTTCCACTTTTTTTGTTTTTTCTCTTATAGATCTTGGTAACCAGTCTTCTTTTCTTAAACCATCAATAATCGTACCACGAATACGAAATGATGCATAAGTATCAAATTTCAGGTCACGGCTGTGCTCAAATTTATTTAGCGCATCAAATAAACCCATTAATCCAAAGCTTTTCAAGTCATCTTTACTAACATTACCTGGAAGATGACTGGAAATTCTATCGACATGAAAGGTTACCAGATACATATAATTTTCAATTAAAGCATTTGCTGCTTCGCTATCTTTATTTTCCAGCCAGTTATTCCACAATTTTTGCTCTAGAGGAGATTTATTCGTTTTCATTATGTTTCCCTCCTCCCGATTAGTTCTCAGGGAAATGATATTTTGCAGTAAATGTAATAAGACGTTACTTTTATTTGTTCAAATAACCGATTCACCTTTTGTAACTGTTCGTATCTTCAGGTTGCCTGTTGCAGGATCAAATTCGATTGTTCTGCCACAATTACCGCCAACATCCATGGCAACAACAGGTATACGATATTGTTCAAGTTTTTCTTCGATAGCTTCTACATTTCTGGGACCAATCCGCATTAATTCATTCGACGGGGCGAATTGGAACATTTGCGCACCTCCAGCCAATTTCGCTTTCAGTAATGGTTTTCTTGCACCATTTTCACGTAATTTATCTATCAGTATGTCAATAGCTGTATCCGCATATTTATATTGGTTTAGATTATCCCGCTTTGCGAGACTGGAGTCCGGCAGCATTACATGTGCCAGCCCAGCAACCTTGTTGGATAAGTCATACAACACTGCGCCTACACAGGATCCAAGACCGGATGTCCGGATAATTTGCGGTGCCTTGACAGTATTTAAATCGGCGATACCAACTTTTACGACTGACTGTGTATTATTCATTTTCTTTAATTCCCAGTGCTTCAAATATTTTTGCGAATGATTCCGGATTCGGCAAAAACAGGAAATTCCCATGTATACCGTTAACTGATTCACCATCATTTATTTTCGTATCGATAATTATTGCATAGTCTGTAACCTGAGAAACTTCTATCAAACTTTCAGATAAAACCGCCCCAGCCATATCAACACTCAAAAAGGGAACGGATGGCTGCATATTAAGACGAGTGAAATCTGATAGAGCTGAAATATATGACCCGGTTAAAATATTTCCTGATTCCTTTAATGCCGAAATCGCAAACTCATTCAGTTCTTCTTCACTTAACAGTTTGAAATTCGATTGCCCAGTAATACTTTTAACTAAAAACTCTGCTTCTTCAATGGTCAAAATAAAATAGACTTTCCCGGGAACGTCCCCAAAAATGTGTATCATTATACCCGCAATTGGCGTCTCAGATCCACCTATCATTTCAATTGCTTCGTTGAAGGACACTATATTAACGGAAGGTATTTGCATATCTATTTTCTTATTGATTAGTTTTGACATGGAAGTTGCTGCATTTCCAGCACCAATATTTCCTACCTCACGCAAAACATCCATTTGCACATTTGTTAGATTTTTTATATCATTCATACGCTCAGCCTTCCACGGACTTTAACTCATTTATTTCTTCCTTGGAAAGCACTTCTCGCATGTTAAGCAAAATTAACAACCGGTTATCAAGCTTTGCTACACCATCAATATAGTCAACATCAGCAGTCCCCACTACTTCAGGCGCCGGCTCAATCACATTTTCAGGAATATCAATAACGTCGTTTGCCGAATCAACGATCAAACCCACCTCAATGTCATCAAGATAAATAATAATAATGCGACTGGATTCAGTAAAATCAGTCTCTTCCAAACCAAAGCGGATTCGTAAATCTATAATTGGGGTAACAACTCCACGAAGGTTAATAACTCCTTTAACAAAGTCAGCAGTCTGCGGAACTCTTGTAATTGGTTGTATTCGTTCAATTGAACCAACCTGCTGTACTGAAACCGCATATTCTTCATCATTCAGTCGAAAAACAATCACTTTACGATCTGCAACTGTCTCATTACTCATAGTAACTCCTCCAATTTGAATTTTTATTTTAGCCTGACCTCATAGATTTTGTTGCCCTTTAATCTCGACGGTTGATATAAACAGCGACGTAACTGCTGGAATGTTTTCTATAAGACGTCTAATTCTCTCTCCGCCGTCCGGGATTGTTTCGGGCGGATGCTTTCAGACCTCCGGGTACCAAGGCGCCTCGGGTTGAATGCTCGTAGTTTATTCGGTGGATGTTTCGCTCGTCAATCTGCGGGGCTTCGGATACGTGCTATTCCCGCAGGAGTTACCACCCTCTGCTCACCCAGACTAGTGATGTGGTGTCTTGCGTACTCTTCCTACTCCAACTAATAGTTCATAAACGTAAAACTAGCGGAGGAAATACACGTAGACTCCTGTGGGAGCAGAGGCCTAGATGAGACTCCGCAGCGACGTAGGGGCAAGGAGGTTCATCAGCCGCCCACGGAAAGCGAAGTGTATTTCCGCAGCGGTGTTATAGCACTCAATCTTTTTTTAAAAGTTACCTCGCAATTTATATCTTTTGTGTAAAAACAGTAAACCTTTTCGATAGAACATCTAACCGCAATCCCAATATTTCAGAAAACGGCCTTATTTAATCAATGCATTACCATCTATAATTAACGCTACTTGTCCATCACCAAGAATCGTTGCGCCCGAAATAGCGAACGTGTCAGATAAATAGTTACCCAGTGACTTTAATACAACTTCCTGCTGACCAATGAATGAATCTACAACCAGTCCCGCCATTTTGTCGCCTTTCTTAACAATAACAACTGACACATATTCATCATCAACTGTTTCTTCCGCCTCTGGAACGGTAAAAATATCATTTAAGAATACGAGTGGAACTACTTTACCCCTGAAATCTATAACACTTTTATTATGAGCATACATTATCTGTTCTTTATGAATGATTGCAGTTTCAATAATTGATGATAATGGAACTGCATACTTTTCATCCTGCAATTCAACCAACAGGACGGAAATGATAGATAATGTTAATGGTAATTGTATCGAAAACATTGACCCTTCGTCGGGTACTGCATCGATTGTTATACTGCCACCCAGTGACTCGATCGTATTTTTGACAACATCCAGACCGACACCGCGGCCGGAAATGTCGGATATATTCTCTGCGGTGGAGAATCCGCTTTCCATTATCAATTCATTAATTTGCCGGTCAGATAGTGATTCAAGCTGTTTACTGTCTATGACCTCATTCTTGATTGCCTTATCAATTACTTTCTCTTTATTAATTCCTGCCCCATCATCAGATATCTCAATAAACACATGATTTCCACTATGATATGCCTGCAGTTTTATTGTTCCTTGCTCAGGTTTACCTTTTCGTTTTCGTTCCTGTGGTGATTCGATGCCATGGTCCATTGCATTTCGGATTAAATGAACCAACGGATCGCCTATTTCATCAATAACAGTTCGATCCAACTCTGTTTCGGCACCAATAATGTCAATATCCACACTTTTGTTTAAATCCCGTGCAAGCTGGCGAATCATTCGTGGAAAACGGTTAAATACCTGATCAATTGGAACCATTCGCATCGTCAAAATAATATCCTGCAAATCACCAGAAACACGTGACATTCGTTCCACTGTATCCTGTAAGTCATTATTGCCAAGTTCCTTTGAGATTTGCTCCAGCCGCCCGCGGTCAATCACAAGTTCCTCGAATAAATTCATCAGAATGTCCAGCCTGTCAATATTCACGCGAATTGTTTTGCTTACCGGTGCCTTTCCGGAGCTTGTTGATTCATTTTTATTTTCGTTTTTACTTTCCTGGGAAGATATTTCCGTATTTTGCTGGGCTGCAGCCGCTTCTTTTTCCTGTTGCATTGTTGTATATGCTTCTACTGAAAAGGGATTTACAATCACATTTTCAATTTCGGAAACTTTATTTATTCTGGATTGAATTTCATCTTCTGTATATTGCGATATAAGCAGTACCGCAAAAGAATATTCGAAATTCTCTTCTTCCAATTCATTCACGGATGGTTCTGATTTAATGACTTCCCCGAGCTTTTCCAAAACTTCAAATACCATAAATACACGTGCACCTTTTAACAGACAATCCTCTCGAAGCTCTACGGTAATCTCATAATTAGTGAAACCCCGTTCAGATGATTCTTTTAAAATAGAAATTTCAAATTCATCAAGATCGGATACCGAATTTAATGTATCATTTGTTTCCGATGCATCATTTTCTGATAACGTTTTGGTACTTGCTATTTCACCGCTGCCATTTTCTATTTTATCCATATAGGCAACAATTTGACTTACGTCACGTATGCCATCTCCCCCGTTGCCGATATCTTCAACCATTGCATTAAGATGATCAACCGTATCGAAAAGTATATCGATCATGTCGGTATGTACAGTAATTTTATCGTATCTGATACCATCGAAAATGTTCTCCAATTTATGTGTCAGATTTGCTACTTCAGTATAGCCCATTGTTGCTGACATGCCCTTTAGTGTATGAGCTGCCCTGAAAATCTCATCTATAATTGATTTGTCAGCCGGATTTTTCTCCAGTTCAAGTAATTGATTGTATAACACATCCATATGTTCCGTACTCTCATCAATAAAAACATCTAAATATTGTGAAGTATCCACATTACATCCCCCTTGATCGATTTACTAACTTAGTAATGGTATCCTCAACCTGATGCAAATGAACAATGTGATCGACATGGTTTGTTTTAACAGCTGCTTTAGGCATTCCATATACAACAGAGGATTTTTCCGACTCCGCTACAATAATTGCTCCAGGGTCTTTTTCCTTTAAAATATTTATTCCTTCAGCTCCATCGGATCCCATTCCGGTTAGTACAACAGCAATCTTATTAACCTTTTGAACATTAGCAATCGATTCAAAAAGCGTATCGACTGCAGGTCTGTGACCAAATACAGGTTTTTCCCGGGTTAACTCAATCGCATATGCTGTACCAACTGCTCGCACCTTCATATGATAATTGCCTGGTGCTATATAGGCAGTACTTTTCTGAATAATTTCACCATGTACTGCTTCTTTAACTTTAATCGGCACCAATGCATCCAGTCGTTTAGCTAGTGATTTGGTAAATCCTGCTGGCATATGCTGAACGATTAAAACGGCTGCTTGGAAGTCATCTGGCATATCAGACAAAACATTTTGCAATGCTTTTGGTCCACCTGTTGATGAACCAATGCCAACAATCGTTTTGTCATATTCTTTGGTATCGGTACCAGTTATTTTTCTCGTTGTTGAAACTGGCTGGGATTTGGAAATATTAGCCTGTGCAGCTGTTAACACTTTTGTAAGTATCTCTTCGCTAATCTTATTGAGATCTAATGAAATCGCTCCAGATGGCTTTGCTACAAAGTCAACTGCCCCAATTGATATTGCTTGAACTGTCTTAGTCGCCCCTTCTTCTGTGACGCTGGAAAGCATAACTACAGGCAATGGATCAGATTGCATAAGCTTTCGTAGTGCAGTGATTCCATCCATAATTGGCATCTCAACATCAAGTGTCACAACATCCGGTTTGAAATCAGCTATTTTCTGAAGTCCATCCTCACCATTTTTTGCCGTGGCAACTACCTCTATCCGATTATCACTCGAAAGTATATCAGTAATCATTTTGCGCATAAACGCGGAATCATCAACTACTACAACTCGAATAGAATCCATTGTAATTATCTCTCCATCACAAATGCTTTTAATCGTTGAACAAACGAAGCAGATTTTTGATTTTTAGCCTCTGAACCGTTTTGCAAGTAATCAATAGTGATGTCTTTTATTGCTCTTGAAACAGCCGCTTTTTCATTTAACAGTACATATGGAATTTGTCGGACAACGGCTGCAGAAACTGTTTTATCGTCTGGGAGAATTCCCAGCTTACGGATTTTTATATTTAAAAATTGTTCAACTATCAGCCGAAAACGTTCCATTGTCTGACTTCCATTTTTTATGGATGAACGATTCATAATAACCGATACCGGCATACTTTGCTGTCTATTGATAATATGTTTGATCATTCCGTATGCGTCTGTTATGGATGTTGGCTCCGGGGTTGTTACAACAATACATTCATCAGATGCTACAATAAATGAAAGACTATCATTTGTAACTCCGGCACCCATATCGAAAATAATATAATCATAAATAGTTATAAGTTCATCGTATTGCCGGAAAAAATAATCCCTTTTCTCCTGGTTCATCGTAAAAAAGTCCGTTAATCCTGATCCTGCGGCTACGTAAGATATGCCGCGCGGGCCAGTTTCTATAATGTCATGAACCGTTAACTGATTATTAAACATATCTACAATTGATTTCTCAGCATGTAACCCCAGCAAAATATCAATATTTCCCATTCCAACATCCAAATCAAACAAAAGAACTTTATTATCATGCCTCAGTAACTCCAACGCAAAATTCAGTGCTACATTTGACTTGCCTACTCCACCCTTACCGCTTACAACTGCTATCGTTTTCGCCTGTCCGGGTTCTCTGGTATGTTCCACCTGCCGTCTCAAACTTTCAGCCTGATCATGCACCACCATATTCACCCACTATATAATCACTTATTAATTTTGGTGTTGGTTGAATAATGTCATCGGGAACATCCTGGCCATTGGTTACATAGGCCACACCCACATTCTTTTTTAATGCAATGTTTAAGATGCTGCCATATTGCCGTGTTTCATCAATTTTAGTAAAAATAACCTCTCTAATGGACAAGTGGCGAAATTGATCGTATATTTCTGTGACATCTTTTGATTTTGCAGTCATTGCTAATACTAAATAGGTTTCGACATTTGCATTTATTTCAATATTATTCTGCAGTTCCTTAACATATTTTTCATCCCGGTAATTGCGCCCCGCTGTGTCAACAAGGATTAAATCATAAGATTCAAACTTTTTAACTGCAGCACTATAATCATCAATGTTATACGCGACCTCAATTGGTATATCCAAAATTTTTGAATATGTTTTTAACTGTTCAATAGCAGCGATACGGTATGTATCAGCTGTAATAAGCGCCACCTTCTTATTATCTTTCAGTTTACTGGCCGCAGCAGCTTTGGCTATCGTTGTCGTTTTTCCTACTCCAGTTGGTCCGACAAATTGAATGATTTTCTTTTCATAGGTTAATCCTTCATAAGTCAACTCACTCAGTCTGTTTTCAATTTCAAGTTTTGTATCATTCAAAATATCTTCCTGAGTTGGTGTGACTCCCTCTTTTTCCTTGTGTCTATCCACTACGGAATCGATAATGCTATTTGCCAAATCATCATCTGTTTCCTGGTCAATTAAATAATTGTATATGACTTGATATTCGGCGGGATATTCGTTAGTTGTACCGGTAGTCTGCAATTCAACCATTCGCTTCAGGTGCCTTAGTTCATTCAGTACATCATAATCCTTTGGTTTTTCGTTCTGGACAGGAGCTGAAATCTTTTGCCTGGTTTCCTGTTTTTTTGGTGGCTTGGGCTCTGGATCCAGTGCAGCAATAACCTCGATATTTCGTTTTTTAAAAAAACCTAAAAAACCGCCCTGGAAAACTTCCTTGGAATTTAATATTACTGCTTCTGAGCCAAGTTCTTTACGAATTCGGCTCATTGCCTCTGGCATCGTTGGTGCTATATACTTTTTCACCTTCATGCAACGTTCACCACCCCAACACTTTGTACTTGAACATTTGGTTCCAACTCGTTATATGATAAAACAACAACCTGTGGCATAAATCGCTCCAGCAGCTGCTTCAGATACATTCTGATAGCCGGTGAACATAGAACAACAGCTGTCTCTTCCTGTAGCGTAAGTTTTTCCACTTCTTCATGGATTGTTTTAATAATTTCTTCCTGTGATGCTGGATCCAATGCCAGAAAATTACCATGTTCCGTCTGTTGAATGTTTTCAGCAATCATTTTTTCCACTTTTCCGGAAACTGTTATTACTTTCATCGACATGTCTTCAGTTGCATACTGTTTCGTCAGCTGTGATGATAATGATTGCCTTACATACTCAGTCAGGAGGTCTGTATCATTTGTCATTTTGCCAAAGTCAGCCAATGTTTCAAATATAATAGGCAAATTACGAATGGAGACATTCTCTCTAAGCAACTTTGCAAGGACTTTTTGAACATCCCCGACTGCCAATGGTTCCGGTGTAACTTCCTCGACCAGAATTGGATAGCTTTCTTTCAAGTGATCGATTAGCTGTTTCGTTTCCTGACGTCCCAGCAGTGCATGAGCGTGTTGTTTAATCACTTCGGTAATATGTGTGGATACAACGGATGGCGGATCCACAACCGTATATCCGGAAAGCTCTGCATCATCTTTATTTTCTTCACTTATCCATTTTGCCGGCAGCCCAAATGCAGGCTCTTTCGTATCGATGCCATCTATTTCTTCATCATCTATGTCAGGCGTCATAGCCAAGTAGTGATCCAGCAGCAGCTCACCTTCAGCAACTTCATTCCCTTTAATTTTTAATCGATATTCGTTCGGATTGAGTTGGATATTATCACGAATACGCACCACAGGAACTACTATACCGAGTTCAATTGCCAGCTGCCTGCGTATCATTACGACTCGATCAAGTAAATCTCCACCCTGACTGGCATCAACAAGCGGAATGAGTGCGTACCCAAACTCAAATTCTATCGGATCCATATTTAATAGATTCACTACATTCTCAGGCGATTTCATTGCCAATGACTCGGTCTGCTCCTCCTGTTCTATATCCGGTTCTTCTTTTACATCCGCCTGTCTCAGGAGTGCATAGCCACCCAGTGTCAATAATCCAGCTATTGTAGTAGTCAGGAAGAAATTGATTGGAGTTAGCCCCAATAAGAATATTGTTCCCGCAGCAATGAACAGCAGTTTCGGATATTGGAGGAGCTGCCCGGTTACATCACTGCCCAGATTCCCCTCTGATGTAGTACGAGTAACGACGATTCCTGTTGCAGTTGCGATTAATAAAGCAGGTATTTGACTGACCAAGCCGTCACCAACAGTCAATCGCATATATGTATTTATTGCTTCGGTAAACGTAAAATCCATCTGAACCATGCCAATTATTAAGCCAAAGATGATATTGATTAACACAATGATAATACCGGCAATCGCGTCACCTTTAACAAATTTACTGGCACCATCCATAGCGCCATGGAAATCCGCCTCATTTTCCACTTTTTCGCGTCGTTCTTTTGCCTGTTGTTCGGAAATTAATCCCGCATTTAAATCGGCATCGATACTCATTTGCTTACCCGGCATCGCATCAAGCGTAAATCTTGCAGCAACTTCAGATACACGTTCCGCACCTTTTGTAATAACCAGAAATTGAATGATTACCAGAATGACAAATACAACAAACCCTACAAGTGCATTATCACCAATTACAAACGACCCAAAGGTATCAATCACGCCACCTGCATCAGCTTCAGATAATATTGATCTTGTAGTGGAAACATTCAAAGCCAGTCTGAATAAAGTCAATAACAATAAGAGCGAAGGAAAAATAGAAAACTGCAATGCTTCCTGTGTATTCATCGAAACGAGAATAACGACAAGTGCAAGCGATATATTACATAAAATGAGTACACTTAACAGCCATCCCGGTAATGGGATAACCAGCATGATAATGATTAAAATTACTCCTAAAAGTACGGATAGATCACGTGCTTTCATCGTTGTCTCCCCTTATTGTCCTGCTTTTTTCTCCAGTCTGTATACATATGCCAGTACTTCGGCTACTGCCTGATAAAATTGTTCCGGTATAATGTCGCCAATTTCAATCGAATCGTATAAAGATCTTGCCAGTTGTCTGTTCTCAACGGTTGCCACATCATTTGACTTTGCAACTTCTCTGATTTTAAATGCTATCTGGTCAGCACCTTTAGCTACAACATATGGAGCGGATGCTTTATCTTCGTCATATTTGATTGCGACCGCAAAGTGAGTTGGGTTTGTAATAACAACATCTGCTGATGGTACCTCGCTCATCATTCGCTGTGTTGCCATTTGGCGCTGCTTTTCTTTAATCTTGGATTTTATTTGTGGATCCCCTTCGATGTTTTTATGTTCATCTTTTACATCTTTCTTTGACATTTTTATACTTTTTTCAAAGTCATATTTTTGGTATGCATAATCAAAAACAGATAAAAATAATAATGCTAATGCTGATGCAAATCCCATAATAATCGTTATTCTGCCAAAGAAACCAAGCGCATTTTCTGCTGTCTTAAACCCAAGCATCATCATTTCATCTTTATAAATCCAAATAACAAAAAAAGTAATAACACCAATAAACACTATTTTTAATAACGATTTCAGCAACTCGACTAATGCCCTTGCAGAAAATATCTTCTTTGCCCCCTGAATCGGGTCAATTTTTTTCAGATCAAGCTTCAACGGTTCTGTTGTAAATAAAAATCCAATTTGCGTAAAGTTTGCAGCCAATCCGGCAACCATTGCAATCACCATAATAGGAGCGAGTATCTTCGCCATTTCGACAGATGTCTCAAAAAAAACCTGACTTACGGATTCTATGGTAACATCCCAATGAATGAATTCATTAAATGTATGTTGATAAAGAGTAAGTAAACCATTTTTCATATAACCGCCAAATACAACTAAACACATGAAACAGAAGAATAATAAAAATGCAGTATTGATATCCTGACTTTTTGCTACCTTACCTTTTTTACGTTCATCCTGCCGTTTTTTAGGGGTCGCTTTTTCTGTCTTCTCTTCGGAACCTGCAAAGAATTGTAAATCAAGTTTTAATTGCAAGCTAAGCACCCCCGAATAATTGCATTAATCCATGCAGCGCATCAAACATCGTTTCAAAAAGAGTTTTCACCAAAACAATATATAAACTCAGGAAAAACAGGATAGCAACAAAACTTACAAATATTTTTAACGGCAGCCCGACAACAAAAACGTTTAATTGTGGAACCGTTCTGGCTATTATCCCGAGTGCTACATCGACCAGGAATAAACAGCCGACAATTGGTATCGCCATCTGAAAAGCAATCAAAAACATTTCATTAAACGTACGTATAACAAAATCTGCTATATTGCCATCCTGAAAAGGTATAAAAGCATCCATCGGAATAAGTTGATAGCTATAAAAAATTCCATCTATTAATAAATGATGACCATTAACCGATAATAAAAATAATAGCGCAATTATATAAAAATATTGTCCTGTCAATGGGCTCTGTGCTCCTGTTTGCGGATCAATAACATTCGCAATGGCAAAACCCATCTGAAAATCAATAAATCCACCGGCAATCTGGATAGCTGAAAGTATGATATATGCAAGTAATCCTATTAAAAGCCCGACAATTGCTTCCTTAAGAAGAAGGAATAAATACATTTCATCGATAGAAACATTTGATGAATCAACTGTATAGTACATTATTAATGCCAGAAAAAACGTAAATCCAATCTTGAATGGTGTTGGTATGGTTGCATATGAAAACAATGGCAGCGTTACAAAAAATGCTGCAACCCGTATAAATATAAGTAAGAAAACAGGTATACTTGAAAGATTAATAAGTTCTAACATACATTACCCTACAAACTGGTTCAGATTTTGATATAAATCTACGGTGAACTCAACGACTTTTGTCAGCATCCATGGTCCAAAAACTACGATCCCCACCAGGACAGCAACAATTTTCGGTATAAAGGCCAGTGTCTGTTCCTGAATTTGTGTTGTTGCCTGAAATATACTGACTAAAAGCCCAACTGCCAATGCCAATATAAGTAATGGACCCGAAATGAGCAAAATGACATAAACGCCTCTTTCGGCTAACGTTAAAACAAATTGACTATCCAAACAAACACACCTGCCTTAGAAACCTTGTAATAGTGATTGCGTAATTAAATACCAGCCATCGACTAGAACAAATAGTAGAATTTTAAAAGGTAATGAGATCATTACTGGCGGAAGCATCATCATCCCCATTGACATAAGCACACTTGCAACTGCCATATCAATAATTAAAAATGGAACAAAAATCATAAAGCCCATCTGGAAGGCTGTTTTCAGTTCACTGATTGCAAAAGCAGGAATTAATGTAGTTAGCGGTATATCCTGAACCGATTCCGGCTTTTCAATTTCGGCATAATTCAAAAACAATGCCAGGTCTTTCTGACGTGTATGCTTAGCCATAAAATCTTTCATCGGTTCACTTGCCCGGTCATATGCCTCATCCAATGTAATCTCTTCTTCAAAGAGCGGCTGCAACGCTTCATCATATACTTCACTAAACGTTGGAGCCATAATGAAAAATGTCAGAAATAAAGCCAATCCAATCAGCACCTGATTTGGTGGCATTTGCTGTGTTGCCAGTGATGTCCTGACAAAAGACAGAACAATTACAATCCGTGTAAAACACGTCATTAATATTAAAATACTTGGTGCCAGTGATAATACGGTAAGCAGAAGTAATAATTTAACAGACGTTGATATAGATGAAGGATCAGAACTGGAAAACATATTGATAAATTCATTCATGTTTATCTTCCTTATTTTTGCGTTGATTGATTAGTTTACTTCTGCTTTGCTTCAATTTTTCAAGCTCGGTTGAAAACATGTTTTTGAAATCCTTTTTGGATTGATTTTTTTCATCTGTATCTGTGTTTTTCTGAAACAATGATGTCAATAATGATGCTTGTTGTATTTCATTGGAATCGTTATTATGTAAAATTTCTCTCTTGACCTCTTCATCTTTGATTTCCTGAAGCATTTCAACGTTTTCACCGACACCAATGACATATACCTTGGAACCTATTCGCACCAATTGTACCGACTTATTAGGGCCAACCGATATACCACCCAGATTTTCCAATGCTTGTACCTGGTTAAATAGTTTGTTCCGGTTTTTTAAAAACTTTAAGAGCAAATAAATAAGTCCGAGTACTAAAAGCAATGCAAAGACCATTTTAATTAAGGTAAAAAGCAATGAACCTCCGCTTTCTCCACCGGTCGATTCACTATTTCCATCTTCTGTTTCATTTGCAGGAGTTCCATTTGTATCAAAACAGTCCGCATTTCCTTCAAGACAATCCTTTACATTCGTTGATGCTGCTTGAACAACCGTAAAACTGCAGGTAGTAATAATGAGTGCTGTCAGACAAATACCCAATATGTTTCTTCGTATCACATTATCCACCCGTTTCTTTAATCCAGCGCTTTCTGTATTGCTTCAACAACTCGGTCTGCCTGAAAAGGTTTGACAATAAAGTCTTTGGCCCCGGCCTGAATTGCGTCAATAACCATTGCTTGTTGTCCCATTGCTGAACACATAATGACATTTGCATCAGCATTTACTTTTTTTATTTCTTTTAATGCAGTCAGCCCATCCATTTCCGGCATCGTAATATCCAAAGTCACAAGGTCAGGAGTCAGTTCCTTGAATTTTTCAACCGCTTGTGCACCATCCTGTGCTTCGCCAACTACCTCAAAACCATTTTTAGTCAAGATGTCCTTTATCATCATTCGCATAAACGCTGCATCATCTACAATTAAAATTTGTTGTGCCATACTTTCATCCCCTATACAAATAATTATTTAAGCTTCATTAAACGGTCTGATTGGCTTATGATATCTGTTACCCTGACACCAAAGTTTTCATCGATAACAACTACCTCTCCTCTGGCAATCAGTTTCCCGTTAACCAAAATATCAACCGGTTCCCCGGCTAATTTATCCAATTCAATTACCGATCCGGATGATAAATCCAGAATATCCTTTATACTTCTTTTCGTACGTCCAAGCTCTACTGAGACCTTCAAAGGAATATCGAGTAACATATCAAGATTACGTTGCTTATTTTTATTGTTTGTCACTTGTTCAAGATCTGAGAATGATGCCTGATGTATGGAAGCGTTATTTTTATCTATGTTGTCACCAAGATACTGCGGATTTCCTGTTTCAGTTGCTGGCGATTCTTCTTCCATTTGATTCGATGGTTTGTCCAATTCTGCTGTAACCGCTGCTTCTTTCTCACCTTCAGTATTCAAAAGCTGATCGACTAATTCCTTGGCAAATTGAACCGGTATGAGCTGCATAATCTTTGAATCTATTAAGTTACCAACCTTTAATTGAAAAGAAACCTTTACAAAGTAATTTTCATCGGTTAATGACTCATTTCCTTGTTCATCCCCTGGTTTCTCCAAACTGATGGATGGTGGTGAAATATCAACACGCTTTCCAAAAACTGTCGACATACTGGTTGCGGCCGTCCCCATCATTTGATTCATTGCTTCCTGGACAGTACTCAAATGTATTTCGTTCAAATCACTCTCTGGTGATGTACCATCTCCACCAAGCATAATATCTGCAATGACAGCAGCATCTTCTGATTTCATAACGAGAACATTTTGTCCGTTAAAACCATCCACATAGTTAACTTGAATGGTAACGTGTTCAAACTCAAATTCATTTAATATTTCATTTTTAGTGATAATAGAAACTTCTGGTGTTGTAATATCAACTTTCTGATTTAATAAAGTTGACAATGTTGTCGCCGAACTCCCAAAAGAAATGTTACCTATTTCACCCAATGTATCTTCCTCAATAGTTGATAAAAAATCGGCTACTTTGGTAGAACCTGCATCATTTTCCATATCATCATCTTTTTCACCTATTTTTAATAGTGCATCAATTTCATCCTGGGAAAGCATGCCGTCATTCATTATTGTCGCCCCCTTTTATTTCCTCGAGTACCTGCACCGACATCTTATTTTTAATTTTGCCGGGCTGTACCAAAAACTTGGGTTCATTATTTATTTCCAGTTTTAATGG